>CAXPPN010000035.1:0-28769 GCA_964219345.1 Aeromicrobium sp.
TATACATTTTCAACACCATGAACATTAAGCATTGACCCTACAAGTCCGTTTTTAAGTTGCTCAAATTGTACGGCTGCTGAGCCTTCTTTTGGAGCAGGCCCTGTAACATCCCAAAAACTAGAATATTGATTCATTTGACCAATTTTCTCATCGAGAGTCATTTGAGTTAATAAGGTATTTACCCGCTCATCGACTGTCGATAATTTTGATTTTGAGTCACAAGAATTGAACACAAAAAAACTAATTATTGTGAAAAATGTAAGGTTAACTTTTTTCATTTTTACTGATACAACCTAATGTAATCTACTTCCATTATGTCCTCAGTGAAGTTTGGATCTATATCACCGCCGAGTGTACCACCCATTGCAACATTAAAAATGAAAAAGAATTCTTCATTGAATGGATAATAGGGTTCTACTCCTGAAATATTCATAGTAAAAAACTCGTTCCCATCTAAGTATGTTGTGATACTTGTTGGAGTCCAATCCATTGCATATACATGCCAATCATCAGAAGTTGTATTTGAGGTATCTAACCCATACTCTCCACGTTCTCCATCTGGCAGTTTCCAGTGTAATGTAGATTTTACTTTGTTTTTGTCTTGAAACTGTTCCATAATGTCAATTTCTCCACATTGTGGCCAACCAACTTCAGGAAAATTTGCCCCAAGCATCCAAAGCGCTGGCCAAGTCCCTTGCGATGAAGGCAACTTTGCACGGATTTCTACGTAGCCATATCTGAACTCAAATTTATCTTGAGTTTTGATGCGTGCAGAAGAATATGACCCATTAGATTCTTTAATAGCTTTGATTTTAAGTATTCCACCTTCTCTTTTTACATTATTTGTACTTGAAGTGTAAATTTGTTCCTCTTGATTACCCCATCCACCGCCTCCGGTTTCTGTAGTCCATTTAGAAGTATTAATTGCGCCAGTACCATCAAATTCATCAAACCAAACCAAAACATCATTGTTGCCAGAACCGCCATTACCTACAACGAAAATTTTTAAATTTTCAATCGTTGATATTCTATCATTACTAGCAGAGTAAGCATATACATATAGCGGAAATTGATTAATCCCTAAATCTGTTAGTGTATACGAAAACTGTCCTGTAGAGTTTTGAGTTTCTGAGCCACTGTTTCCAACTTTAAAACCATATTTTACGGCATTAGTTGCTGTTGCTGTTACCGAAAAAATCCCTGAACCATCACCAAAAGGCTCGTCCTCGCTCTGACCTTGAATAGTAACATTAGCCACTAAATTTGAAGGTGATTGATTATTATTATTGTTATTGTTGTTATTATTGTTGTTATTAGAACCTTCGTCTCCACCAGAGGAACACGAAACTAATATCGTAGAAATACTGAGAATAGTTAAGAATAATAGATATGTGAATTTTTTTACCATAACAATGAAAGATATAATGGGGCAGATAAAAATATCTGCCCCAATTATTGAACTAAAAAAATTTACTGAGCCTTATACTTTGCATACCATGCAAAAGTACCTCCTTCTTGTATACAACGTACATGAAGTGTGTTGGCAGTAACAGAAATGATATCATATTCTACATCACCAACATACCAGCCCATGAATCCGCCGTCTGAAAGTTTAAAGCTAGTTTGACGGTAGGGTTCTCCATCATATGCTCCTTCGAGCGCAGCTTTTGAAGACGAAGGAAAGAATGAAACGTTTTTCACTCCAAACATTGTTGTAGCTACTGATTCATCGTGACATGTATCGCCCGCAACACCAATTAAACTAGCATATGCTCCAGGAACAAATGATGGTCCAGCAGTTTGCTCAAAAGTTAAACCGTTAGCTGTTTGTGTAAATACAAATACATTACTATCTGTCATACAAGCTTTTTCAGCATCGTTTGGTTGAATAGAGTTCCACCAGTTAGGCCATGAAAAGTCTAAATTGCCATAATCATCTTCTACTGGACCTAATCCTAAATAAGCCGTAGCAGTTGCATCCCAAACCCAAGTTTTGCTGTCCCCTTCATTAGCTCCAGCTAGGAATGTTTCTGCTTCTGCATCTTCAAAAGAACTATACACGTCAATATCGAAAGTTGTGCTTGATAAAACACCTGCTGTACCAACTGCACTAACAATAACGGTGTAAGAGTTTACTCCAACTTGTGTATATCTATGTGTAACAACACCAGAAGAGTTTGTTTCCGAGTTTCCATCACCAAAATTAAATTGGTATGCAAGTGCTCCATTTGCAGTAGCTGCAAATGTCACAAATCCTGTACCATCCCCATTTACGTTGGTGGCATCTGCACCAGCAATTTCTGCACTTACTTGTACATTGGTTGGAGAAGTAATTGGTCCAAAATCATGTTCATCTTCTTCACATGCTGTAAACACAAGCAGTGAAAGAAAAAGTATTGATAAATATTTTAAATTTTTCATAGTTTTTTAAAATTAATTTATTGTTATATCGTCTAGATAGATAGTGTAATTTGCTGAACCATCTCCTTGAGTTCCATTATCCATTATGAGTACCATATTGTACCAATCGATGCTTTCATTTATTCCTGAATGATTGAAGGTTAAAGTTTCCCATTGGTTGGCTACAGTTGTTGTTGCTGTAATTTCAGCAGATCCAGTAACGTTAGGCCACGGCACGTCATCTTCAAATTTCATAAGAAGATTCAACCCAACTCTTGGAGACCATACTTTTACTGTGACAGTAGATGTTGATGTGACACTAAATGGTGCTGGAACAGTTATTTTAGAACCTGCCCAAGGCTGGCCTGCTCCTTTAACCATTTGTGCAACATTACCAGAGCTGTTCCCATTTGTATCTGGATTAGTAATAACTGAGATATCACCACCGTCAAAAGAGCTTAATTCTGAATATTGTGGTTCAAAATTAAGTGCAGGTGAAGTAGTAAAATCATCCAAATAAATCGTGTAATTTGCTGAACCATCTCCTTGAGTTCCATTATCCATGATGAGTACCATATTGTACCAATCTATACTAGAACTTATTCCTGAATGATCGAAAGTTAAGGTTTCCCACTGATTGGCTACAGTTGTTGTTGCTGTAATTTCAGCAGATCCAGTAACGTTAGGCCACGGCACGTCATCTTCAAATTTCATAAGAAGATTTAACCCAACTCTTGGAGACCATACTTTTACTGTAACAACTGGATTTGATATATCAAACGGATTGTCTAGAGTAATTTTTGAGCCCGCCCAAGGCTGTCCTGCACCTTTAACTAATTGTGCAACATTACCTGAACTATTCCCATTTGTGTCTGGATTAGCAATAACTGAAATATCGCCTCCATCAAATGAGCTTAATGTATATCCGCTTTCAAAATTTATAACCTGTGCTGTTGAATTTGAAGGTTGCTTATAAAAATAAAGATTATCTATATAAACAATTGGAGTTCCAGAGCCCATTGAATCAAACAAAAGTTGAGTTACACCAGATAAATCAGTAGTGTAATCTTCTAGAGGAATTTCAACACTCCTCCATTCACCTATAACGATATCATCAACAATTTCTATATCCTCTTTCAGAGGGTCACCATCTGCATAAGATGTATTAACAATCTTTAAACCTAATTGTGTTGCGTCTGGAGTCCAATAATCAAAATGTACAAATTCTTTTGCAGATAGATCTGTTGGATTACCATAATCTGTAACTATTCCTGTATAATTTAAATTACTGTAAAACCAAGTATTGTTACCCTCAACCTGAACTTCAGTCAAAACTGTTGACTGTCCCCAGTTAGGGTTTAGTTCAGACAATGTTATGTTGGTGTATGCATCGCTGTAAATTGAAACAACATCCTCAGGCTGTCTAGCTGGTGGTGTTGGTGCTGCAGCTATTGGTGCTAAAATTTCTGTAACTTCAAAATCCTCTTCAATATATGTTGTTGTTTGGATTGCGGCACCTTTTACTTCAATAGTGATGTCATAAATTCCAGCATCTGTATATTGAACTATTGCAGTTTCACCAATATTAGCAGTTACAGGCGTTGTCACACCTGTTTCACCTGAATATACATCAAAAGTAATTGCAAAGTCAGCTGTAACTGTAACGTTAACTTGTTTTGATACAGCAGCATCATTTTCAACTGTTACCTGTAAATTTTCAGGCGCTTGAAAAGACACAACTAATTCTTGACTCAAAGAGGTTGAAAGTCCAGTAATTCCATATGCAGTTGCGGTAACTGTATAGGTCCCTTCTGCATAAGTGTGAGAAGTGTTTTGACCATTTTCGAGCTCTACAGCCTCAGCAGTTCCGTCACCTAGTGCAATATCAAAAGATACTGCACCTTCAGCAGTTGGAGTAATGGTTACCAACCCTGTATTGTCTTGAGTAACATCAAACGCCATAGCCAGTGCAGAAGGCGCTTGAACATTATTTAAGTTTACATTTTTTTCATCGTCGGCACAACTCCATAGGGTTGTAACAATGACAAGTAAACTAAGTATATTTTTAATTGATTTCATAGTTTAAATTTTAATAGTTTGGATTTTGACTCCAATTGCCATTTGAAAATTGAATTTCTTCAAAAGGAATTGGGAATAAATCATGTTTTCCTGGAACAAAGCCGTTAATGGCTTGAGCAGCTCTACCTGTTCTTACTAGGTCAAAGAAACGGTGTCCTTCACCCAAAAGTTCAAAGCGTCTTTCTTCAAGAATGGCATCCGTTAGTGCAGCTGCTGTAGTAGATATATTGTGACTACTATCTCCAAATGCACGCTCTCTAACTTGATTCAAGTATGCTAATGCTTTTGTATCATCTAGATTACCTCTGTTGTTAGCTTCTGCAGCCATTAATAGAACATCTGCATAACGAATAGATCTGTAGTTGTTAGGATTCGTTAAGTTTTGATCCCCAATATTTTGATCTCCTTTTCTAGGTAAGTACTTACGATTAAAGAATCCTGTATGTTCATAACCTTCAACATATGTTGCCCCTGTTGTTGCTGCCCATGCAACGATATCTAAGATTGAAACATCTCGACGTAAATCATCGGCATCAAAAGCATCATAAGCAGATTGAACAGGAACGTTAAAGCTGTATCCAGAATCGTATAACGGACCTGTATGGTTACGAATTCCCATAAATCCAACAGCTACATTTCCTTCACTACACTGAAGACATCCAAATCCAGCACCTTCGGCATCTGTATATTGAACCTCAAAAACAGATTCTACACCATTTTCTCCGTCATGCTCAAAAATTTCTGAATAATCATCAACCAATTGATAAGGACCATTGTTTATAAGATCTTCTAAAACAGTTGCAGATTCTGTAAATTTATCCTGATACAAATATGCTTTACCTAATAATGCTTGAGCAGCACCTTTAGTTACTCGGCCAACTTGTGGCGCGCTATATTCTAGGTTATTGATAGCAAAATTTAAATCACTTTCAATAAGTGCATAAACTTGATCAACAGAATAGCGTGGGATACTTGTTTCGTCTCCTGGAACAAAACGTGCTCCACCTCCAGCTAGTGCGTCATTGTAATTTTTAATTGGTATTCCTCCAAACCATTTCACCAATTCAAAATGAAAATATGCTCTTAAAAAACGAACCTCAGCAATCATTTGTACTCGGCCATCAAAGTCAATTTTATTTTGGAATTCTAAGAAGTAGTTTGTTCTTTTTACTCCTGCAAACATCCAGTTCCAAACATCTCTCAAATTGCTGTTTACTGGTGTATGGGTCATGTCATCAATTTGTTGGAATCCAACAACGTCAGTAGCGCTTTCTCCTCCACATAATGTATTATCAGAAGCAATCTCACCTAATAAGTTGTTGACATATGTTGCTTGTAGCATATCGTATGCACCAACAAGTGCCATGTAATAGTCATCTTCAGAATTAAAATAGCTTTCTGAATCTATAAGATAGTTCTCTTCCTCATCCAAGTATTTATCTGTACAAGAATAGAGTCCTAGTGCAAGTAGTGATCCCACTACTAATGTAAATATGTTATTTTTTATTGTTTTCATCATGCTCTATTTTAAAATGAAATATTAAGTCCTAAAAGGTATTGTCTTGTCACAGGATAGAATCCTGGATCAATTCCACCACCAATAGCATCACCAGTTGTGGCTGCAGGGTCAAATCCTTTATATTTTGAGAATGTAAAGGCATTATTTACAGAACCATAAATTCTAAATTTAGAAATCCCTATTTTCTCAACAATATCGGCAGGTAAACTGTACCCTAACTGAATGTTTTGAATACGTAAGAAAGAAGCATCTTCTACAAAGAAATCTGAGAATAATTTGTTTGAAGTTGCACCTGTTGTAGCTCTTGGAACTTCATTGCTTGTTCCTGGGCCTGTCCAACGATCAAGATAGTAATCTAATCTATTTACATTTTTCTGATCTCTTTCATAGTTACGCACCATTTCTTTACCTAGCTCTGCATATCCATATGCAGAAAAATCAAAGTTTTTGTAGTTGATTCCAATATTGAATCCCATAATGTAATCTGCAATTGGCTTCCCTATAAAAGTTCGGTCATTTGCATCAATTTCACCATCACCATTCACATCTACAAAGCGTAAATCTCCTGGTTGTGCTTCATTTCCTAAACCTGCTTGAGATGGGTGAGCATCAACTTCAGCTTGGGTTTGAAAAATACCATCAGTTTTTAGACCATAAAAATAGCCTATTGGCATTCCTACTTCCATTCGAGATGGTGCTAATTGACCAATCCCAAATGAACCACCTTCTAGAGCTACGTTACCTTGAATTTCTGTAACCTCTCCTTCAAGTTTTGTGACGTTATAACCAACATTATAAGACAAATTATCATTAATGTCTCCTCCATAGTTCAACATTAATTCAATACCTTTTATTCGAGTTGTTCCAGCATTAACAGTTGGTGTTCCAGAACCTGGCGCTGTTGCTCCTAGTATCCCAGTAAATGGTAACCCAGGAATTAATAAGTCTACACGATCTTCAACAAAATAATCGGCAACAATTTCTAAACTGTTGTTAAACAACTTGGCATCAAGACCAACATCCAACTTCTCTGCAGTTTCCCAAGAGGCAACAGGGTTTGGTAATGGCCCTAAAGCAGTTCCGTTTGTTAATGAGTTATCGAAAACATAAGTGGCTTCTCCACTTAGGGTTGCTCTATACAAATCATTTCCTACCAGATTTCCTAGTGTTCCATAAGATGCTCTTAATTTCAAGAAATCAAGAAAACTAACATTTTCTAGAAAAGATTCTTCTGAAATTTTCCAACCTCCTGTAACAGATTTGAAGTAATCAACTCTGTAGTCTTTATCAAATGCAGATGATGCATCTCTACGCAACATTGCAGAAAGTAAATACTTTCCTTTAAAATCATATTGCAAACGTGCAAAATAAGACAATAGTCTATTATCATATGTATACGACCCAGTCTCTTTACCTTCATTTGTTCCGGTTGTAAGGGCTATATCAGCAAATTCCCAAGAATTGTTGGGAACATCGTAACCCGTAGCAAACAATCCATCACCCCAGTCTTTTCTTACCGCCATACCTAAAGTAACCTCTGCAGTATGATGTTTAAGGAATGATTTTTTGTAGTTTAAAAAGCTATCCCAAGTGTAAGAATTGTATTGTTGTTTGTTTTGACTTACAGTACTTCTGTCTGTATTGAAAACTTTACCTGCACCATAATTTACAATAGGTGAAAAAGTTTTTGCTTTATCGCTGTAGGTTTTAAATCCAATTCTTGAAGTTGCCGTCAATCCGTCAATTACTTCATATTCCAATTGGAAATTTCCTTCTATACTGCTTCCAAAATAAGAGTTGTATGTGTCTCTAATTTGAGAAAATGGATTAATGATTTCATTTCCAAAACCAGCCCATCCTGCTGGAATATTTGCAGTACCAGGAGTTATAATATCTTCCTGATCCAAGGCATATATTGGTGAATAGCTAATGGCATTAAAAAGGACAGAACCTAAACCTGATTCATTAATTGTTTTGCGTTCATTTGCAAAATAATTTAAGTTTAAAGTTGTTTTAAGTTTTTCAGTAACATCAATTCCTAAACTTAACTTTATGTTATCTCTTACAAAATTTGATTTGTCGCTAGCAATAATCCCCTCTTGGTCAAGATGCGAAGCACTCAAATAGTATGTTACTGCATCCGTACCACCAGAAAGACTAATGTTGTGATTTGTAATCATAGCATCACCAAATAGGTTATCTTGCCAATCGGTATTGTTAGAAAGGTTATTTAAATTTGGAAAAGGTATTGATTCCCCATTAGCTGCATAACTTTCGTTTAATAAAGCAGCATATTCTACATTATTAAGTAACGATAATTTTTTAGAAGTTTCTTGTACACCTGAGTAAAAGTTGTAAGATACTTTTGGTGCAGCATTCTTGGATCCATTTTTTGTAGTTACTAAGATTACCCCATTTGCACCTTCAATACCATAAATAGCTGCTTGAGCATCTTTTAATACTGTTAATGATTCAATATCATCTGGATTTACACTATTCATCGATGCTACATAACCATCTACAACAACCAAAGGATCATTGCTTCCGTTACTACTTACACCACGAACTAAGACACGAAATCCACTACCAGGTGAACCAGAGGCTGTAGTTACAGAAACACCCGAAGATCTTCCTTGTAAGGCTTGTGCAACATCAACTGGTTTTAATTTTTCAATGGTTTCTGACTTTACCATGGAAACAGAACCCGTTAGATCTTTTCTGCTTTTCGATCCATATCCAATAAGTACAACTTCATCCAAAGACTCGTTGTCTTCTTTAAGTGATACTTGCATGTTTGCGGATGCCGAAAGCTCTTGAGTTTTGAAGCCAACGTATGTAAAGACAATTACAGAATTTTCAGAGACATTGGTCAAAGAAAAGTTTCCGTTAAAGTCTGTTACAGCACCATTGTTTGTGTTTTTAACTAGGACATTAACACCAGGTAAAGGCATTCCATCCACGTCAGATTTTACTGTTCCAGAAACTGAAAACGTTTGCGCTACTGCATATGAAGAGCACAAAACGACTATCAGCAAGGAATAAATTATTCTTTTCATAAAATTTGGTTTGTTTTGTTTTTGTTAAAATTATCATAACAAATTGTAGAGGTCTAAAATTTTACCGCTACAAAAATTATACATCTTTAAAAAAAATGCACAACAGGTAAATATTTGTTACTTTTATGATAAGAAATGAGGCCTTAAAAAAATTAGATAGGGTTAAATGATGTAGTAGATTTGTATTTTGTTGGGGTAGTGTATAGTTTTTTTTAATAAATATTACATCTTATAAATCAAGAATATAATTTGCTAAGCTCGATTTTGGCGGCAAATTCATCTTTTTCCGCAAACGATATCGTTTTACTTCTACACTTCTTGGTGAAATATTGAGTAGTGGCGCAATCTCTTTTGATGATAAATTTAGTCTAAGATACGCACAAAGTTTTAAATCGTTTGGTGTAAGGTTTGGATGTTTTTGTTTTACAAGTTTCAAGAAATCCTTATCAGCATTATCAAAAGCTTCTTTAAATAACTTCCAGTCATCTGTGTTATTTATATTTTTATCAATAATTCTAATTACCTTATTTATTCCTTGAGGTGTGTTTTCTTGTTTAATTGCGGTTTTAATAGTGTTTAAAAACTCATTTTTTTTAATCAAACTCATTGTAGAGATGGCCAATTCTCTGTTTTTGTTTTCAATGTCAAGTTCTAACTTTTCATTTTTTAACTGCATTAATTTTTGATTATTTTCCAATTCATTCAATGCCATCTCTTTCTGAGATTTGAGTAATAATTTTTGTTGCTGGCGCTTATAGTACCTTCGATATACAATATGAATAATTACAGAAAGTAATAAAATCAAAATTACATAGAAAGCGATAGCTGCATTAGATATGTACCAAGGGCGCTTTATAATGAATGGAAATGAAGATTCATTTGTAGTTTCTGTATTTCCAATTTTCCCTTTTACCTTAAAAATATATTTCCCATAGGTTAAGTTTTCAAAAGCTTGGCTGCTTTTTGATTCCCATGAAGACCAGTTTTCAGAGCGCCCTTCTAATTTATAGCTATAATTAATATCAACAATATTACCATACTGTGGAATACTATAGTTAAAACTAAGGTTGTTGTTATTATAATTTAAAGATGGAGATTCTAATAAACTCAAGTTAGTCTTCGGCTCATTGTTGATATTGGCCTCAATTGTATTTATATGAATTGTTTGTGAGTTGTTTTGTTTTGGAGCATCCCCTTTTAGAATATAATATCCGTTTGAGGACCCTAACAAATAATCCGCGTCATTTATTTTTGTCAAATTTTCAAATCCAGTAACTACCTTCTTAAAATTATACAAAGAGACAGGGATTTCCTCAATATTTGGCTTACTACTCAAGCTCCCAGGACTCATCAGTAGAATATTATTGTCTGCAAAACACCATTTAATATGTTCGGTAGTATTCACATCTAATAATGTTGATGTGGTACTATAATTTTCTAAAATGTTTGAAATTACAGGTGCTTTTACAAAAGCTCCTGTTAGTTCAGATAATTGATAGACACCACTTGAAGACGTATAATAAAATCCATCAGAAAATTTTATAAAATTTGATCCATTACCTCTTAAAACAGACTCCACAAGATTGGAGTTAACAACTTTTAAATAATCTTTAGAAATTTCTAACTCGTATAGCCCACGCAACTCGTGATTTACAAACAGTTTGTTTTTGGAAAAATGAAAAAATCGACTAGAAATGTCAAATCCCTCAATTTTGTTTCTATATCTCCATACCCCTGATTTATTTTCCAACACATGAAGCCCTGAATAATTGCCTTGAAGAACAAAATTTGAACCTTTTATTTTTTTAAAATCCCATGTGCCATTGGCCTCAGTAATTTTAGTTGTTACCTTTCCTTTTTTTATAATCATAGTTCCTAAATCATGACCACAAAAAAGTTGTTCATCAATTACTTTCAATGTCCAAACCTGACCACTAGTCCCCTCAATAAAATTGAAATCTCCAGAATTATTTCTTGACTTTACAAAAAGACCTTGATTGGTTCCCAAATACAAATCTCCTTTGTGAACAATAGAAGTATAAACAGTTCCTATTTGTCCTTTAGCATCATTATATATTCGAAATCTGGAAGAAAGATTTATATGACTTATACCAATATCCATGCCTAACCAAAGGTTACCTTTTTTATCTTCATAAATTGAAAGTACAGTATTATTACTTAATCCTTTTTCATAATCTAGGCTATATTTTAATCGTCCATCCCTAGTAATGTGCATAAGGCCATTGGATATTGTCCCCAAAATTAAACTTCCATCTTTTAACTGAGTTGAGCTGTAAATTGTTAAATCATTAAAGTCTATACCAAAGTTTAAGACCCATGGTTTAACAACATTATTTTCTATAAAATAAAACCCATTATCTGCAGTAATAAAAAGTAAATTATTATCAATATTCGAAATCCCAACCAATCTAGAGGAGTTTAGCTTTGGATGATTGCTTACCAAAACCTCACTACCATTCACAATTTTGTAAATACCATTATTCCTTTTTGCAAAGTATATAATACCGTTGACATTAAAAATGTTTAGAATTTCATAGTTAGATTCAATAATTTTTGTTTCATTTGAAACTCTATTTATCATATAAATTCTAGATAAGGATTGAAATAAAATCCAATCATCTAAAATTTCTATATTCCAAAACTGTTCTTCTTCTAAAATAGATAAGTTTAGCTTTTCAACCAAAGATTTATATTCGAGAACCCCAAATTGATTGTGCTGCCAGAGACCAAAATCCATGTAA
Source organism: Aeromicrobium sp. (assembly GCA_964219345.1). Lineage (GTDB taxonomy): Bacteria > Bacteroidota > Bacteroidia > Flavobacteriales > Flavobacteriaceae > UBA3537. The sequence continues at coordinate 11,817 of CAXPPN010000035.1, forward strand.
CTTCCACTATAAATTTTCATACCATCTGCTTTGACAGAGCGAACTATGGAGTTGTTTGGAACAGAATACCGATTCCATTTGGAGCCGTTAAATTCTAAAAGGCCAGAATTGTTTGCAAAATACATCCTTTGATCCTCGGATTGTGTAACACTCCAGTTTTGATTTTCAGCACCGTACACTTCAGGGGAAAAAGCCATAACAGGTGGATGCTCTTGTGCATTCAAAAAAATTACACAATGAAAAATAAGTATGGGATAAAATAACCTCATTTTTGAGTAGATTATAATTTAAAAAGTTAAAATAGTTTTTGTTTTATGAAACGCAAAATACAAATTTTAGGTAATGTGTTTATAAAATTTAACATTCAAAAACATACAAACATAAAAATGTGCCTATACAACAAAGAAACCTATTTAGTTTTATAAGACGTATTTATAATGTGAATAAATACCATTTTACAGATTGAGATAAAATTATACAGGTTGAGTTATAAATAAATTGTGAAGATTTTTATTAATAATTCTAGCGCAACATACTTTACAATTAGTATTACATCATATATGTAAAATATAATTTAAAATTTGACCAAAAAAAAGACTCAAAAATGACAAAAAAATAATGTTGCAAAAAAAAACACTGCCCGAAAGCAGTGTTTTCACCAAAAATTAACCAATTTAACTTTAAATAAGATATTTAAATTACATTGTAAATATAAAGCAGGTTTTTCGTTAATGCAAGGGTCATGTAACAAACGGCCATTTGACGTAATATTCGGGAAATTTTGCCCAAAAAAAACACGCTTTTTTTTTAAAATTTTGTGGAAATTTTAAGAATTTCTAATAGTATTACTATTATATTTGCCGCGCAATACTATGGAAAACTTAAATCTTCAAATAAAAATTAGCAGTACTTTTTATGTCAAAGATCCCGAATCTTCGGAGCTTGGGAGGCACATAATTTCCAAAAGTATTGAAATGATAAATGCGCTCGGATTTGAAGCGTTTACATTCAAAAAACTAGGGAATGCTATTGGCTCTAATGAAAGTTCTGTTTATCGTTATTTTTCCAATAAACACATGTTATTGGTTTACCTTTTAAATTGGTACTGGAGTTGGATGGATTATAAAATTGTTTTACAAACCTCTAACCTTAACAAGGCTAAGGATAAAATAAATAAAGCCGTAGAATTGCTAGTAGCTGATGTAAAACAAGACAGTGATTTTTCTTTTATTAATGAAATTTTACTTAATAGAATTATCATTACTGAATCTTCTAAAATTTATCACAATAAAGATGTAGATAATGAAAATGAAAAAGGATTTTATAAAACCTACAAACAAGTCGTACAACGTGTAAGCGATTTTATATTGGAATTTAATCCAAAATATAAATACCCTCATATGCTTGTATCTACTATAATTGAAGGCGCTCATCATCAACGTTACTTTGCAGAACACCTTCCATCACTAACAGATGTAGAAGAAGGTCAAAACAATATAATTCGTTTTTATACAAACCTTGTTTTTAATACCCTAAAATAATGCTAAAGCTATTTTCAAAAATCAACTTTTTTCGAGTCATTATTTGTGGAATATTGGCAACAACCATTGGCTTTCAAACGCTATCGCAAGCATTTGTATTAAATTTTGATTTTGACTACAGTATAGAATGGAATGACACATCTGACTCAAGCGAAACAGACAAAATTGATTTTGAAGAAAACGAACAAGAAAAGCAATTAAAACAGCACTATTTTATAAGACCTAAATCAACATTTTTCTCTAAAAACTTCCCGTCCTATCAAATAAAAAAACAACCTATTGTAAGTATTGATATTCATCTTCCACCACCAGAAGAAGATAATACTTAATGGCTGTGGAAGATAAAATCCTTCCCTCAAAACCATCGTGCTTATGCGAAGCACAATCAATTATTAATCCTTTCTTTCTTATTTATTAACAGGTATTATAGAAAGACAAACTTTTATTTAAAATGAATCATTTAAGTCCTTTTAAAAATTTAAAATCAGATATCCCTGCAAGTATAGTTGTGTTTTTTGTTGCACTCCCCTTATGTTTGGGAATAGCACTTGCGAGTGGTGCACCTCTCTTTTCTGGTCTAATTGCTGGAATTGTTGGTGGTATTGTTGTTGGTGCATTTAGTGGCTCTACCATTGGAGTTAGTGGCCCTGCTGCAGGCTTAGCTGCTATTGTTTTGGTAGCCATAAGCACCTTAGGAGGTTTTGAAAATTTTCTCTTAGCAGTTGTTCTTGGTGGAATTATTCAAGTTGCCTTTGGTGTTCTTAAAGTAGGAGTTATTGGCTATTACTTCCCGTCGTCTGTCATCAAAGGAATGCTTACAGGTATTGGGATAATTATTGTTATAAAACAAATTCCATATTTTTTTGGTTATGACAAGACTCTTGCTGCAAATGCGAGTTTTACAGAAATGTTCAACTACATTAGTCCAGGAGCAACTCTTGTTGCTAGTGTTGGCCTAGCTATACTCATCATTTGGAATGTATGGTTATCTAAATTACATAAAGTATTTCAAATTGTTCAAGGCCCCTTGGTTGCTGTAGCTGTTGGAATAATATACTACATAATGACTAAAGACAATACTACATGGTCAATTGATCAGAGTATGCTAGTAAGTGTTCCTACACCAGAAGATTTATCATCATTTTTAGGGCAATTCAGTTCTCCAAACTTTGATCAAATCACCAATCCACAAATTTGGGTAACTGCGTTTACGATTGCACTTGTTGCAAGTTTAGAAACCCTACTGTGTGTTGAAGCCACTGATAAATTAGATCCTAGAAAACGTGTAACTCCTACCAATAGAGAGCTTATCGCTCAAGGTTCAGGAAATATTATTTCTGGACTCATTGGGGGGTTGCCTATAACACAAGTGATTGTGCGAAGTTCTGCAAATATTCAATCAGGAGGTCGTACAAAAGCTTCGGCCATTATTCATGGATTTTTACTTCTAATTTCAGTTTTAATCATCCCTAAGCTACTTAATAAAATTCCACTAGCTGTTTTAGCAGCGGTGTTATTTATAGTAGGTTATAAATTGGCAAAACCAGCCTTGTTTGTTACTATTTACAAACAAGGATGGAAGCAATTCATACCATTTATTGTAACTGTTTTAGGTATTATTTTTACAGATCTGTTAGTAGGAATTGGATTAGGACTAGCCGTTGGAATTATTGTAATACTAATTAAGAGCTACCAAAATTCACACTTTCTTCACATAGAAGACAAAACTAATGGTACACAAAAACTAAAAATGACCCTAGCAGAAGAAGTAACTTTTATTAATAAAGGCGCTATTCTGAATGAGCTAGAGCACATCTCCGCTGATACCAAGTTAGAAATTGATGTACGAAAAACACGATTTTTAGATTATGATATTATTGAAATTTTAGATGATTTTTCATTGAAAGCTAAAAACCGAAATATTAATATCACATTAATTTCTGAACGAGGTACAGTTAACAACCCAGAAAGCTTTTCAGATTTTTTTAAATTACAACCTAAAGTTTAAGATAAAGTAAAACAACTCAAAACATAAAACAATGAACGCACACACAAAAGACACACAAGATCAAATGACACCTCAACTCGCAAAAAATGCATTGGTTGATGGAAACACACGTTTTGTTCAAGGTCAACAAATAAATCGAAATCTTATGACGCAAGTTGATCAAACAAGTACTGGGCAATTTCCATTTGCTACTATACTTAGCTGTATTGATTCTAGAGTCTCATCCGAACTTATTTTTGACCAAGGCATCGGCGATATATTTAGTGTAAGAATTGCTGGAAATTTTGTAAATGAAGACATTCTTGGAAGCATGGAATTTGCATGTAAGTTAGCAGGTACAAAACTAGTTGTTGTATTGGGACATACGGCTTGTGGCGCTGTAAAAGGTGCATGTGATCATGCCCGTCTTGGTAACCTAACAACTTTAATCAACAAAATTGAACCAGCTGTTGAAGCAGTAACTGAACCACAAGACGAAAGTTTAAGAAATTCAGCAAATATCGATTTTGTTAATGAAGTAGCAAAAAAGAATGTTTACATGACTATTGATAATATTCGTAAATCAAGTCAAGTCCTTAAAGATATGGAAGATGCCGGGGAGATTGAAATCGTTGGTGGAATGTATGACATCAAAACTGGTGAAGTCACATTTTATTAATTCATGAAAATCAAATTTACATATAGCATTGGCCTCCTTTTTTGGGGGTCAATGTTTTTATCGGCTCAAAATGATACAGGCAATTGGCTCATGTATTTTGGCACCAATAAAATCAGTGATAATTTTAGCATTCACTCTGAAGCACAGTATCGAAATCACACCATAAGCCCAACAAATATTGAACAACTTTTACTTCGAACTGGATTGAATTATCATTTTAAACCCAACACTTCGGCAACGTTTGGATATGCACATATTGGAAACTATGTTTATGAATCTGAACAAAAAAACCCAGAAGTTGAAGAACACCGAATTTGGCAACAATTTTTGACCACTAACACCATAGGTCGCGTCAAATTTGAACATCGATATCGAGTGGAAGAACGCTTTATTGAAGATGACTTTAAAATGCGCTTTCGATACCGCTTAATGGTTTTTGTCCCTCTTAACAAACAAAAAATTGAAACAGGGACATTGTACTTAGGTATTTATGACGAATTATTTATCAATGATAAACGCAGCTTTTTTGATCGCAACAGACTCTATGGAGGGTTGGGGTATCAGTATGCAAGTAATATCCACTTTCAAGTGGGGTTACTGCGTCAAGAAGTACAAACCACTGCTAAAACATTTTTGCAGTTCGGCTTAATTTATAATACAGATTTAAGAAACACTAAAGATTAATCACATTTTGGAAACTTGGCCTTGATTTTGTCCAAGGCTAAGTTATCTATACCTCCAATATGCGTGTGATTATGTCGTGTTTCACATTGGTAAGTCCCATCTTGAACCTGAGCGCCAATTATTTGATAAGCCTCTCTAAATGTTGCTCCATTTTGCACCAATGAGTTGATACTATCTACAGTAAACAAATACTTATATTTTTCATCTTTCAAATCAACAGATTTGACTTCAACTTGTTGTAATCCATAATCAAAAACAGAAAATACTGTTTTTAGCGTTTCAAATGCAGTAACCATAGGGGATTTTAACAATTGAAAATCGCGATGATAACCACTCGGTAAATTATTAGTCATCATTTGTATTTGAGATGATAACCCTTGTATACTATTGCATTTTCCACGAATCAATTCAAATACATCCGGGTTTTTTTTGTGAGGCATAATACTACTCCCAGTAGTAAGATTTTCTGGAAAGCTGATAAAATCAAAATTCTGACTCATATACAAGCAAATATCCATTGCGAACTTAGAAAGTGTAAATGCTAAATTTCCTAAGGCAGAAGCTACAATTTGTTCATTTTTGCCTCTCATAATTTGGGCAGCAACTACATTATATTTTAAATCTGAAAAGTTCAGTAAATTAGTAGTCATTTCGCGGTCAATTGGAAAAGAGCTCCCATAACCAGCTGCAGAACCTAATGGATTTTGGTCTACAATTTTTTGTGCAGATTGAAGCATTATAACATCATCAATCAACGCTTCAGCATAAGCAGAAAACCAAAGTCCAAATGACGATGGCATCGCAACTTGAAGATGTGTATACCCTGGCAATAACTCTGATTTGTGCTGTTCTGCTAAATTCAACAATGTATCAAATAAGGCTCTAACTTGCTTTTGAAGAACCATCAAATTGTCTTTATAATACAATTGCAAAGCCACCAAAACTTGATCATTTCTTGATCGTGCAGTATGAATCTTTTTTCCTGCGTCTCCTAAACGCTGAGTTAATTCAAACTCTATTTTAGAATGAACATCTTCAAAATCATCTTCAATCTTAAAGGTTTTGTTCTCAACTTCATTTTGTAAATGTTGAATAGATTGTTCAATTTGCAATAACTCATTGTGATCCAGAATTCCTGTTTTGGCCAGCATTTTTGCATGTGCCAAAGAAGCCTGTAAATCATACTTAGCTATATACAAATCAATTTCACGATCGTCTCCTATCGTAAATGCTTCGATAGTTTTATCAATAGAAAAGCCTTTGTCCCAAAGTTTCATATGTTTATATTTTTTAATATTTGAATATATATTGCTATACCTTCTTCGATTTCATTGACATAAATAAACTCATCAGCAGTATGGGATCTTGTACTGTCTCCAGGCCCCAATTTCAAAGAAGGACAGCTTAACACCGCCTGATCGGAAAGCGTAGGAGAGCCATAAGTTTCTCTACCTAGCGCTGTTCCAGCAATAACCAATGGGTGATTTTTCGGAATAGAAGAAGAATTTAAATTTGTACTTCTTGGAGAAACTTCAGCATTTGGCAGCTGTTCTTTTATGATGTCTACTACCTCTTGGTTAGAATAGCAATCATTCACACGAACATCAACCACCATAGATAATTTTGCTGGAACAGCATTGTGTTGTTGTCCAGCATTGATTTGCGTTAGTGTCATTTTTACTTTTCCTAAAGTGTCAGAAGTTTTTTCAAATTTATAATTCTGAATCCACTGCATAATAGGTATTGAATTGTAAAGTACATTATCAGTATTAGGGTGAGCAGCATGACTTGGTGTTCCAAAAACATTAATATCAAAAACAACCAACCCTTTTTCGGCAATGGCCAAATGCATTTGAGTAGGTTCTCCAACAATTGCAACATCAATTTTTGGAATAATACTAAGCATACTATTAAGGCCATTTAAGCCACTGCTTTCTTCTTCTGCTGAACCTACAAAAACTAAATTATAGGCCAATGATTCCTGATGATAGAAATAAGTAAATGTCGCCAACAACGACACCAAACATCCCCCTGCATCATTGCTGCCAAGACCATAGAGCTTCCCATCTTCAATGTGTGCGTCAAATGGATTTTTAGTGTACCCACTATTAGGCTTAACAGTGTCATGATGAGAATTTAATAGAAGAGTTAGTTTCGAATCATCAAAAGCTTTATTGGTGGCCCAAACATTATTTTGATGACGATTGTATGGAATATCAAAAGATTGAAACCACTGCTCCAAAAGCAATGCGGTTGCGTCTTCTTCAGATGAAAAAGAAGGTGTTTGAATTAAGTTTTTTAATAGCTCAATAGCTGACTGAGTTAGAGAATCTATAGTCATCATAGCGTTAGCGTTGTATAATTATTTGAATGATCGGAAAGCATGCTTGGCTGACCGATACAAACTTTTGAAACTTGATTTTCGAGTGCATCAAAGCAATTTTGCAATTTTGGTAACATCCCGTCAGAAACTACTCCAGATTTTACAAGGTCTTTGTATTTAACTTTGTCAATTATTTTTATGACTGAATTATCATTGTTTTTATCTTCTAAAACTCCTGTTTTTTCGAAACAATAATATAGTGTAACATCAAAAATATCAGCTAAGGATTTTGCGAGTGAAGCGGCAATTGTATCTGCATTGGTATTGAGCAATTGCCCTTTTTTATTGTGCGTAATAGCAGAAAAAACAGGAGTTAAACCTGCAGTTAACAATATTGAAATATACTCCGAATTCACTTTTTGAATATCCCCCACAAAGCCATAGTCAACCTCTGAAACGGGCCGTTTTACAGATTGAATTGAATTTGCATCAGCACCAGAGCACCCTACGGCATTACAGTTCAATCCTTGCAACATGGCGACAATTGAAGTGTTAATTTTTCCCGCATAAACCATAGTAATGACCTCTAGTGTTTGAGCATCAGTTATCCGACGTCCATTAACCATTTGAACATCCAATTGCATTTTTTTTGATAATGCAGTCGCTGATTTTACACCACCATGGACCAGCAGTTTTAACCCATCAATTGCAGCAAATTGAGTTAAAAATTCTTTTTTTGCTTTTGAATCATCAAGAATATGACCCCCTATTTTTACAATTTTTAATGCCTGCTTCATAATGATTCTAAAATTTGTTTTAGTACAATTTGTGCAGCATATGTTCGATTGTTGGATTGCTCTATACATAAGGATTGAGAACTATCCAAAACAGCATCTTCCACAACTACGTTTCGGCGAACAGGAAGACAATGCATAAATTTGGCTTCACCAATTTTATCTTTAGTAATTATCCAATCAGATGTTGGAGTTAAAATTTTTCCATAATCATTGAAGCTGCTCCAATTTTTTGCATAAACAAAATCTGCATTTTGAAGTGCCTCTTCTTGATTGTAAAAAACTGGTGTGCCCTTAATTATTTTTGGGTCTAAATCGTAGCCTTCGGGATGAGTGATACACAAGTCAACATCCTGTAACTGCATTGTTTGTAAAAAAGAATTTGCAACAGCATGTGGAAGCGCCTTTGGATGTGGCGCCCAAGATAGAACTACTTTTGGTTTTTTTTGTTGGCGTTGCTCTGCGATAGTGATAGCATCAGCCAAGCCTTGCAATGGATGTGCAGTTGCACTTTCCATATTGATTACAGGAACTGAAGCCAAACTAGAAAACGCATTTAAAATCCATTCCGATTGATCTTTTGCCTTATCCGTTAAGGTTGGAAACGCTCTAACTCCAATAATTGAAGCATATTGAGAAATCACCTGAGCAGCTTCTTTTATGTGTTCCGAAGTATCAAGATTCATAACAACTCCTTCTTCAAACTCTAATTGCCACGCATCGCTAACATTTAGGACAATAACATTCATACCTAAATTTTTAGCCGCCAATTCTGTGCTAATACGGGTACGTAAACTAGCATTGAAAAAAAGCAGCACCAATGTCTTTTGTTTCCCAAGTGAATGGTACGCAAAAGGATTGTTTTTTAAAGCAATAGCATCTTGAACTGTTGTGTTCAAATTTGAAATATCTCCTATATTTAAAAATTGATTCATAATTCTTGTTTTAATGCATTAAAAAAGGTGTCAATATGTTCTTTTTTAATGGTTAGAGGTGGAAGTATGCGAATTAAGTTTGGATTCTTAGAGCTCCCCGTAAATATTTTATGTTTAAAAAGAAGTGCTTTCCTTAGTTCTGCCACAGGAAAATCAAACGCTAACCCTAGCATCAACCCACGCCCTTTAAGTTGAAGAATTTGAGGAACTTCTTTGGCTTTTTCTCTAAAATAAATCTCCATGTGTTGTGCATTTTGCATTAAATTTTGAGTTTCTAAAACCTCCAAAACACTAAGAGTCGCAGCGCAAGCCAAATGATTTCCTCCAAAAGTTGTTCCCAAAAGTCCATAAGAGGCTTGAATTTCTGGATGAATTAAAATTCCACCAACAGGAAATCCGTTACCCATACCTTTAGCCATGGAAATAATGTGTGGCGTAATTCCATGTTTTTGAAAAGCAAAAAAATCGCCACTTCGCCCAAATCCAGATTGTACCTCATCAGCAATTAGTACGGCGCCATAAGTTTTGCAAAGTGTTTCTAGTCCTTGATAAAACGCTGTCGTACTTTGATCTAATCCACCTACCCCTTGAATACATTCAATAATAATGGCACAAGTATTCCCTTTTTGAAGAGTTGTTTCTACAGCTTTTAAATCCCCTAAAGCCAAAAATTGAACGTCTTGTTGTGCGTTTAATGGGGCTACAATTTTGGGGTTATCCGTACTTGCAACAGCTGCTGAAGTACGCCCGTGAAACGAATTTTCAAAAGCAATAATTGAAGGTTTATTAGTGTGAAACGAGGCTAACTTTAAGGCATTTTCATTCGCCTCTGCACCTGAGCTACACATGAATAATTCATAATTATTACAGTTAGAAGCTATTGCTAGTTTTTCTGCTAATTGGATTTGTAATGGGTTTTTAACGGCATTACTATAAAATCCTATTTGATTTAATTGTTCTGATAAATTTTGAACATAGGTTGGGTGAGAATGCCCAATAGAAATCACTGCATGACCACCATACAAATCTAAATACTCAACTCCATTTTTGTCAAAAATATTGACGTCTTTTGCTCGAACTGGTGTGACATCAAACAATGGATAAACATCAAATAACTTCATACCTGATTGGTTTTAATAACATTAATTTTTTGAAATGACGCCACCATTCCTTGAATCAAAGAAGAGCTCAAACCCTTGTGTTCCATTTCATTTAATCCTTCAATAGTACATCCCATGGGAGTCGTCACTTTATCAATTTCTTGCTCCGGATGATTTCCATTTTTGATTAATAATTGAGCTGCACCTTCGCTGGTGTACATGGCCAAACGTTGTGCATCCTCGGCATCAAAGCCAAGCTGAATGGCCGCTTGTGTAGTGGCTCGAATTAAACGCATCCAAAAGGCAATTCCACTAGCACAAACTACAGTTGCCGCTTGCATCTGTTCTTCTGGAATGCATATTGTTGCTCCCAACCTATTAAAAATAGCTTCCGCCACAGAAATTCTTGCTTTTCCAGAATTGTTAGAGCACAAACATGTCATGGATTTACCAACAGCAATTGCTGTATTGGGCATTGCTCTAATGATATGATGTTGTGCACCAACAATGCTTTCAATTTTAGAAATTGAAAATCCAGTTATGGTTGAAATCACAATATGTTTTTCTGTGAGATGTGGCGCAACTGATTCTAAAATAGATTGTAAGTGCGCTGGCTGTACTGCAAAAATCAAAATATCGGATTGTTGTACGGCTAAGCTGTTATCCGTTGTCAAGTGCACGTTTTTATAGCCATCAAATTCTTTTAAATTATCCAAACTACGTCGTGTCAAATACAACGACGTAATTGCATTGTTTATAATTAGCCCTTTGGCAATAGATCGCCCTAAATTTCCTGTTCCTATAATTGCGATTTTCATATTAAAATTGATTAAAAATAATTCGCCTTTAGCTTCAATCCTTCCTGTTCTTCAAAGCCAAACATCAAATTCATATTTTGAATTGCTTGTCCTGATGCCCCTTTTAAAAGATTGTCTATGGCACTGGTTATTAGTAATTTATTGTTGTGTTTTGTAAGATGAAGTAAACATTTATTGGTGTTTACAACTTGTTTGAGATGAACCTCATTTTTTGAAATAATAGTAAATGGTGCATTCTTGTAATATGATTCATAAAGTGATATAATGTCCTCCAAACTTTCTTCTAGTTCCAAATATAAGGTTGCGAAAATTCCACGAGAGAAATTTCCTCGATTTGGTATAAAATTGAGCTCTGAGTCAAAAGTTTCTTGTAGTGCAATCAATGACTCTTTAATTTCCGATAAATGTTGATGCTCAAAAGCTTTATAATGTGAAAAATTATTATCACGCCATGTAAAATGAGTTGTTGCAGAAGGTTTGGTTCCTGCTCCAGTAGCCCCTGTAACTGCATTAATATGAACCGGACTTTGAATCATATTTTTAGCAGCTAACGGTAAAAGTGCTAATTGAATAGCTGTTGCAAAACAGCCAGGATTTGCAATGTAATTTGCATTTATAATTTTATTTTTATTCAATTCTGGAAGTCCGTATATGAATTGTTTAGCTTGAAAATTAGCAGACGCATTCAATCTAAAATCATGACTCAAATCAATAATCTTTGTATGATCTGAAAATGTATTGTTTTCCAAAAATGTTTTAGAATTTCCATGCCCTAAACATAAAAACAAAACATCAACACTTGAATTAATTTGATTAGAAAACTTAAACTCTGATTCTCCTACCAAATCTTGATGAATCGTACTTAAATTCTGCCCAGAACTAGAGGTGCTATACACAAAGTTAAGTCTTGCTTTTGGATGATTTAATAGTAATCGAATCAACTCTCCTGCAGTGTATCCTGCGCCACCAATAATACCAACTTCTATCATGATTTTGAATTTACGTTTTGAATAATTTTATTTTGATTAGCCGTGATTTTGATAAACCCTTTTGCATCATCTGCCGTCCAAGCTGTGTTTTTTTCGCCATAACTTCCAAATTCAGACTTCATAAGATCATAGGGAGAAGAAACCCCATTAAGCGTAAAATGATAAGGTTTTAAAACAACCTCAACATCACCAGTAACGTGAGCTTGGCTGGACTCAAAAAAGGACTCCATATCGCGCATCACTGGGTCTAAATATTGCCCTTCATGAAGATGCATCCCATAATAACTAGCCATACTATCTTTGTGTTGCAACTGCCATTTTGAAAGCGTATGTTTTTCTAACAAATGGTGTGCTTTTATGATGATTAAAGCCGCAGCCGCTTCAAAACCTACTCGCCCTTTGATGCCAACAATAGTGTCGCCAACATGAATATCTCTTCCAATAGCATATGTTGATGCTAATTCGTTAAGCTTTTGAATATTTTCAATTGGAGTATTTTCAATACCATCAATAGCCACCAACTCGCCTTTTATAAAACTGAGTTTTACCAGAGTTTCATTATTATTTTTTACTGCTGAAGGATAAGCCTCTTCTGGCAAAGCCAAATTAGAAGTTAAGGTTTCATCTCCGCCAACACTTGTACCCCAGAGTCCCTTATTAATGGAATATTTTGCCTTATCCCAAGACAGGTCAATCCCTTTAGAATTCAAATAAGAAATCTCTTCTTCTCTACTCAAAGCATTGTCACGGATTGGGGTAATGATTTCAATTTCTGGCGCCAAAATTTGAAAAATCATATCAAAACGAACCTGGTCATTTCCTGCCCCCGTACTTCCGTGTGCAATATATTTGGCATTTACAGATTTTGCATATTCTACAATTTCAATGGCTTGAATGATTCGTTCGGCACTAACAGAAAGAGGATAAGTATTGTTTTTCAATACATTTCCGAAAATTAAATACTTTACTACCTTTTGATAAAATTGCTCTGTTGCCTCAATATTTTTAAATACAGAAACGCCCATTTTGTAGGCTTTAGATTCTATAGATTGAATTTCATTTTGAGTAAAACCACCTGTATTGACACTAACAGCATGTACCTCAAAATCGAGGTCTTGAGAAAGATGAACTGCACAATACGAAGTGTCAAGTCCTCCACTATAGGCCAATACTAATTTATTTTTAAGATTCATTGTTTTGTTTTTTAAGAAAAAGCGCTTGCTTGATACTTTTTAGACGCTTAAAAGTTGATGCATTAAATTTTGTTTTACTTTTCTTTTTTTGCTGTTTTGGGTCAAACAACATCCCTGTACACAAGCACATCGATTGAGAAGTACGCTGCAATACATCATAGTTTTTACATGTTTGACATCCTTTCCAAAAAGAGGGCTCTTTGGTGAGTTCAGAAAAAGTAACAGGCTTGTAACCCAAAGCTGTATTCAATTTCATAACGGCCAACCCTGTAGTTATGCTAAATACTTTTGACTCTGGATATTTTTTTCTGGAGTGTTCAAAAATGACCTTTTTGATTTTTTTTGCTAAACCTTGATTTCTATAATCAGGATGTACAATAAGTCCCGAATTGGCTACAAACTTACCATGATCCCAGGTTTCTATATAACAAAATCCAGCAAAGTTATCGCCATCTAAAGCAATAACAGCATCGCCCTGTTCCATTTTGGAACAAATATAATCTGGAGAGCGTTTTGCAATTCCAGTACCCCTAACTTGTGCAGCATCTTCAATGGTAGCACAAATCGCATGAGCATAAATATGATGTGATTTATCTGTGATAATTATTTTCATTATCAATAGATTTTTAAAATTAGAATTGAAAAAAAGTTGTTGAAAAAAAGAACCGGACTCACCTAAGTTCCAAAATTATAAATACACCCTAAGGGCGACGGCGGTTAGAGCGCGGACGCAAAGGAGCATTACTCGGTAAAGTATACGATGGCGTTAGAATTAATATCGATTGAAGTGCAATCATTATTCATTTATAATTTGCGTAAAACTATAAATTAATTTTTTAATAAAAACACAAGCTTTAATTTTTTTACAAAAATTAAAGATTTATCAATAGTTGATTAAATAAATAAATAATTATTAAAAAATAATCCTTAAAATCATTTAAACCCTAAATCTATAAAACAAAAAAACCACCTAATAGTGGTTTTTTTTATAAATAAATTATTGTATAAAGCTATTGTTTTGAAGCTGGAAGTCGCTGATACACATAAAATTTATTCACTTTTCCATTCTCAATATATATATCTGACAAGTGAATAAAATTCATTTCTTGACCCTCAACGGTCATTGTAACTTGTGCTCCAGTGACTACCCATTGCCCGTCTTTTTGAGCTTCCAAATCATTAACTTTCATTGGAAACGAGAAAAATGTATTCCATTTTGGGTTTGCTCCATCAAACCATTGCGCCAAAAATGCTGCATGTGCCTCCTTGCCTTTAATATATTCTCCATTTGGTCCCCAAATTTGAATGTTATCGGATTCCATTTCCATAATTGCATCAATATTTCTGTTGTTATGAACTTCTATGTATTTGTCCCACAATTCTACTACAGAATTATCTCCAGAAGAAGCCGTGTAAGTTTTGTTTGGCGTTTTTAAATAGCCAACTTCTCTATCCACTTCTACAATTTTTTCTGGAGTTGGAGGTGGTGGCGATGTTTTTTTTGAGTTTCCGATACTAATGGCACACGAAGTCATTAAAATCAAAGACATACTTATCAATGCTGTTTTTTTCATTTCTTTAAGTTTTTATTTTTGGTTAATAACATAAATATAAAAAAAAATTAGTTGTGAATTACAAGTTAATTTAATAGATTTAATCCTTTATTAACCAATACTTTAAATTATGAAAAGAATCTTTTCATTGTTCATGGCAACTATTTTTGTTACAAGTTGTATGCAACAACAACATCCTGATTATGCAAAGAATCTTGAAACTGCAAAAAAAATGTTTGCGTTACACGAGGTTGAAGATTACGATGGACAAGCGGCACTAATTAGTAAAGATATCATTGCCGAAACGTCTATGTATGGTTCAGAAAAAATGGGTTATGACCAATTTATGGCCAATATTAAAGGATATCATATGGCCTTTGACAATGTCAAGTATACTCCAGAAGTATGGCTCCCAGGGTGCGATACATTAGGAAACTTAAATGGAAGTGTTCGTACCTATGGTGTATGGACAGGGACGCAAGTTCAAACCAAAAAAGAATTAAGCTTAAAAGGCTATTGGTATTTTGGTTTTGATGAGGATGGATTAATTAATGCACAAGGCGACTTTTTTGATTTTGGGGGCATGCTTGATGCGGTTTATCCAAAAAATTTAGTGATCGTTTCATTAAAAGTTAAAGACGGTAAACTAGACAATGTTCTTGAAATTTTAAATAGTGATGGTGGCCTTCCTACCACAAAAGCATACGACGGCTGTCTTTCATTAGAAATGACGATCAATGAGAACACCAACACAATTTGGGTTGTTTCTAATTGGGAAACCAATGATAAATATGCTGCTTATTTAAATTGGAGACAAACCGAAGACACTGTAATTGGTGCAATGGTTCCTTTCCTAGATGGAGGTACAGATGGTATTAATATTATACACCCAAATACAGGATATTCAGCTTACTAAACTTTAACCAACAACTAATCAAAAACAAAAAAACCCACAACGATCGTTGTGGGTTTTGTACACCCCATTGAGCTAATTTCGAAACATAATAAAAATTTATTGATAAAGATGAAGAATTTTTCTTGTAAATTATTTTGATAAAGAAACCTGTTTGATTCTTTTATCATTTTTATTCTTACTGAATATCAATGCTCGCTTTTTAGTGTATTTCCTAATTACTTTGTCAATATTTGACATTGAAAGGCGAAGTTTTTTTACTCTAGATTCATAGGACAAATGAGGTTCGTATTCAGACAAAAGAGCAGGGAATTGGACAGGATTTGGATGATGTTTTAGGAGTGTTTCGAAAATAAAAAAGTCATGACTGCTTAACTCATTTTTTATAATTGACAAATTGTTATTAATGATATCAATTTTATTGTTTTTTCTTCTGAATATTAATATTAATGTAATGGAAAAAACTAAAATAAAAGCAATAAAGTAACAGGAATAAGCATTTTTATAAAGTTTAAATGATACTGTATTTTTTCCAAGTAACTTATCACGATTGACTATTAGAAAGTCTAATGTGTTGCTTTCATGATTTAAGTTGGTGAGAAAAAATAATTTTGTAAATGGATTGTAAATAATTTGATCTACGTCAAATAATACATTTTCATTAAACTCATTATATTGAATGAGCTTATTGTCTTTGATATCGATTTCACAAACGTTAGCTTGAGTAATTAAAAGTGTGTTTTTACCAAACTTAACTAACTTTTTTATGTAGTATTCATTGTTTGATAAATCTGAAAATATTCTGTTTGCACTTCCCAAATAATCCCATCGTTTTTTTCCATAATCATATTGCCAAAAGTCATTTTGATTTTTTTTTGATAATTTAAGATCTTTATTAACGTGTTTTGAAATACCCCCTCCAACATACAAAACTGAATCCACTACTTGGCCAATTGAATTTCTTTGTTTTGGTGGTTTTTTTGACTTAGTTATATTTTCAGACCATTCCTTAAATTCAGGATCAAATTGAGTTATCATATTGTTATCATCAAACAGGCCATAACCCCCAAATGAAAAAATTTTGCTGCCTATTATAAAATCATAAGAGTTATATTTATTTCTATGTTCAAACGAATCATCAATTCTTTTTATAGACTTATCTTTAAAACAGTAAACTACTCCTCCACCATCAGAAACCAAAAAAACTCCTTCGTTAGTATTTAATGGATTAAAATCATAATGAGAAAAAATGACTCCATGAGACCATGAGTTGAACGTGCTTCCGTCAAGGGTTTCATAAACATAATCTTTTTGGACAATATAAAATTTATCTTCATGGTAAAATGTAAAATATTGATCCTTGACAAGCTCAGGATTTGAGTTAATCGTTAAGCTAAAAAAAAGGGTTAAAATAAAACTCACAAATACAGGATATTTAGTGTAA
>CAXPPN010000036.1:0-37914 GCA_964219345.1 Aeromicrobium sp.
GTCCAAGTTGTATTCGCAGTGATTGATCCACTAACAGAAACTACTGTTGGGTCTGAAGGACCTATTGTTGAACCATTGTCATCGTTTGATGAGCAACTAAATAAAGCTATTGTTGTAAGAACAGAAAAAGCTCCGATTGATTTTTTCATTATTTTAATATTTTTTTGATTTAATTAAAATGCAAATTAAATGCCTTTTCAAGCCAAACTAGTTAATTGAAATTTACATTACTATTATCTATTTGTTATGAAAATTGACTAAAATCATCCAATTTGAAACATTAACTTAACATTGAAAATTACTATCTTGCACACATGAGTAATAGCATGAATTGGGAACAATTATTATCCTTAAAACGACAAGGGGATACCAACAAACGCTTGCGTAACGAACAAGACGAAACACGATTGGGATTTGATGTCGATTATGACCGTATTATTTTTTCTACAGAATTTAGAAGCCTGCAAGACAAAACTCAGGTGATCCCTCTTTCGTCTACTGACTTTGTACATACACGTCTGACGCATAGTCTAGAAGTAAGTGTTGTGGCGCGGTCATTGGGAAGAAAAGCGGGTGTAAAAATTTTAGAAAAACACCCAGCGTTGCAAGAAATACATGGCTATAAACCCAATGATTTTGGGGCTATTGTTGCCGCAGCGGCATTAGCACACGATATAGGAAATCCACCTTTTGGTCACTCTGGAGAAAAGGCCATTGGACATTTTTTTAAACATAGTGTTGGACAACATTTTAAAAAAGAACTAACGCCCAAACAATATCAAGACCTTTGTGATTTTGAAGGCAATGCCAATGGGTTTAAAATTTTAACTCAAGATTTGGAAGGTCAACCTGGAGGTTTACGCCTGAGCTATGCGACTCTAGGCGCTTTTACAAAATATCCGAAAGCTTCGCTCCCCAAAAAGCCAACCCCACACATTGCTTCAAAAAAGTATGGGTTTTTTCAAAGCGAAGAAAACATATTTTTGGAAGTCGCAAAAGAACTAGGACTTTTAAAAATAAACCCTAATGACCATCAATTTGTAAGACACCCGCTAACGTATTTGGTTGAAGCCGCAGACGACATTTGCTATACCATTATTGATTTTGAAGATGGAATTAATTTAGGTCTTATTGAAGAGGAATTTGCGCTAGAGTATTTAATTAACTTGGTTAGAGACAGCATTCAAACCAAAAAATATAACGCGCTTCCAACAACACAAGCTAGAGTAAGCTATTTAAGAGCTTTGGCCATTGGAACTCTTATTGACGATGCCGTAGCTATTTTTATAAAAAATGAAACTGCAATTTTAAATGGAACTTTTGATGTTTCACTACTAGAAAAAAGTAAATACCAAGCCCAAATAAATGACATTATAAAATTAAGTATAGAGCGAATTTATAATGCAAAAGAAGTTATCGACAAAGAAATATCTGGTTTTGAAATTATCAATGAATTGCTTTTACGATTTACAACAGCGGTGAATAATTGTCATGAAAACAAAGCCAGTAGTTACGATAATCTTTTAATGAAATCACTTCCAGAAGATATGGAACTTCAGCACCAGAAGTTGTATAAACGTTTGATGGGCGTATGCTCTGTGGTCGCCTCCTATTCCGATAGTAAAGCGGTATTGATGTATAAAAAACTCAAGGGGTTGACGTTCTAAAGGGTTTTTAGAAAAACTCTTAGTGCATCATCATCAAGTCCTAGCTGTCTTTGCAGTTCCTTAGTGGTACCATGTTCTATAAATTCATCTGGAATGCCTTTAGTATAAATGGGATTTTTAAAGTTATGCTGCGCTGCAAACTCTAAAACAGCACTTCCAAATCCCCCATGAATTGTTCCATTTTCTACGGTTACAATGGTAGAGTAATTTTTAAAAATAGCTTTTAATAAGCGTTCATCAAGGGGTTTTATAAAACGCATATCAAAATGAGCGATTTCTAAGTTTTCAATAGCATTTTGAACATTATTTGCAATAGCACCTACAGAAAGCACTGCAATTTTTTGCCCCTCTTGAAGCTGAACTCCTGTTCCAATAGTCATCGTCTCAAAATCCTGTTTCCAATTCAAAATCTTGCCATGCCCTCTGGGGTAACGTATGGCAATAGGATGTTCCAATCCTTGCTGTGCCGTATACATTATATTTCTTAGTTCAATTTCATTTCTTGGGGCAACAATAATCAGGTTAGGAATACAACGCAAATAGGCAATATCAAAAACACCGTGGTGTGTAGCCCCATCTTGACCAACAAGTCCGGCACGGTCCAAACAAAATATAACGGGTAAATTTTGTAATGCAACATCGTGAATCACTTGATCATATGCACGTTGTAAAAACGTGGAATATATGGCGCAAAAAGGAACTAATCCTTGTGTTGCCATACCTGCAGCCAAAGTGACGGCATGTTGTTCGGCGATTCCAACATCAAAAGCGCGTTTTGGAAAAGCTTCCATCATAAATTTTAAAGAACTTCCGGTTGGCATAGCAGGAGTTATTCCTACAATATTTTTATTTTCTTTAGCGAGTTCTACAAGAGTTTTTCCAAAAACATCCTGAAACTTAGGCGGAAGATGCGCTTTATTGGAAGGAATTAAATCTCCAGTTTTGGCATTAAATTTCCCAGGAGCGTGGTAGACTACTTGATTGTCTTCGGCTTGTTTTAGACCTTTTCCTTTGGTGGTAATCACATGCAAAAACTTTGGCCCTTCAACTTTTTTTAGACGTTCCAATTCTAAAACTAAAGCATCGAGGTCATGTCCATCAAAAGGGCCAGAATAATCAAAATTCAAAGCTTCAAAAATATTGTCCTGTTTTTGTGTGCCTTTTTTGACATTGGTTAAATATTGTTTGAGTGCCCCCACACTTGGATCAATTCCAATGGCATTATCATTTAAAATCACCAACAAATTGGCCTTGGTAACACCGGCATGATTTAAACCTTCAAAAGCCATTCCACCAGCAATAGAAGCATCTCCAATGATTGCAATATGGTGTTTTTGAAGCCCTTTGAGTTGACTTGCAATGGCCATTCCTAGTGCCGCAGAAATAGATGTTGAAGCATGACCAGTTCCAAAAGTGTCAAATATACTTTCGCTACGTTTTGGGAAACCACTAATACCACCTAATTGCCTATTGGTATCAAAAATGTTCTTTCTTCCTGTTAAAATTTTGTGCACGTATGCCTGATGGCCAACATCCCAAAGCAGTATATCCTCTGGTGTTTCAAAAACATAGTGCAATGCAATAGTGAGTTCCACGACTCCCAAACTTGCGCCTAGATGTCCTTCTTTGGAAGCCACAATTTTGATGATAAATGCTCTTAATTCTTGAGCAAGTTGTGGCAACTCCTCTTTTGCTAAGCCTCGCAAATCTTGTGGATGATTGATATGGTGTATTAATTTTTTTTGCACAGTACAAAAATACAAGATTGAAATTGTATTTTTGCTTGATAATCAAGATTTAATGCTGAGATGATATTATGGAAGCACTATTTGATGATGCCTATTTTATGAAAAAAGCCTTAACGGAAGCCGAAATGGCTTTTGAAAAAGGCGAAGTGCCTGTTGGGGCTGTTGTTGTGGTCGATAACCAAATTATTGCACGAGCGCATAACTTAACCAAACTTCTAAATGATGTGACTGCCCATGCCGAAATGCAAGCCATTACTGCTGCTGCTAACTTCTTAGGAGGGAAATATCTACAAAACTGTACATTGTATGTTACCTTAGAGCCTTGCCAAATGTGTGCTGGAGCGCTCTATTGGAGTCAAATTTCTAGAGTGGTCTATGGTGCCAAAGACCATGAACGAGGGTTTACAACAATGGGAACCTCATTACACCCAAAAACAAAAATCGTTGGGGGGCTATTAGCCGAAGAAGCATCAGAAATATTAAAACGCTTTTTTATCCAAAAACGTAATTTGAATTAATTTTAAGTTTATTCAAAATCTCTCATTTTATCAAGATTTTCTTTATTAAGCATATAGTCCGAGGCCTTTTTGTCTTTCCAGTGGTAATAGGAAAATAGAGGAAATACAATAAAAAACAAACCTGCAACGCCAAAGCCAATAAGTTTTTTTTGTGAAAGTGCTATGTCTTGCGCTTTTATGGTGGCATTTGTGGTATGAGAATCGGGGATGCAAAATCCTAAAATTATGCTACCAATGGCACAAATAAAAAGAAACCAAATAAGATATTTCATGAGTTGAAATTTTTATGTTGTTTTCAGCCCAAGTTCGTCCAATTGACTATGGTCAATAGGCGCAGGGGCATCAATCATGACGTCTCTACCAGAGTTGTTTTTTGGAAACGCAATAAAATCACGAATGGTTTCTTGGCCACCCAAAATGGCCACCAATCGATCTAGACCAAAAGCAATTCCACCATGTGGCGGTGCACCATATTCAAAGGCATTCATTAAAAATCCAAATTGGGCTTTGGCCTCTTCTTTGGTAAAGCCTAAATGGTCAAACATTAGTGCTTGTGTTTCTTTATCATGTATTCGTATAGAACCACCACCAATTTCGTTGCCATTAAGGACAAGATCGTAGGCATTGGCTTTGACTTCTCCGGGTTTGGAATCTAGTAATTCTATTTGTCCGGGTTTAGGCGAAGTAAACGGATGGTGCATAGCATGATAACGTTCAGTATCTTCGTCCCATTCCAATAAAGGAAAATCCACAACCCAAAGGGGTGCAAATTCGTTGGGTTTTCTTAAGCCTAATCGTTCTGCCATTTCCATACGTAATGCGCTTAGTTGCGCATGGACTTTGTTAGTTTCGCCAGAGAGTACACAAATAAGGTCACCGGCTTTTGCATTTGTAGCTTTTGCCCAATTGGCCAAATCGTTTTGATCATAAAATTTATCAATAGAAGATTTATAAGTACCATCTTCGTTACAACGTACATAAACCATACCTAAAGCGCCAATTTGTGGTCTTTTTACCCAATCAATAAGTTGATCAATTTCTTTTCTGGAATATGAATTTCCATTTGGAACTGCAATACCTACCACTAATTCGGCCGAATTGAATACCTTAAAATCTTTATGTTGTGTAACCTCGTTAAGTTCGCCAAACTCCATTCCAAAACGTATGTCCGGTTTGTCGTTGCCATAACGTTTCATGGCCTCATCAAAGGTCATTCTTGGAAATTCTGCGACATCCACCCCATTTATTTCTTTAATTAAATGACGTGTTAAACCTTCAAAGGTATTTAAAACGTCTTCCTGCTCTACAAAGGCCATTTCGCAGTCAATTTGCGTAAATTCCGGTTGACGATCGGCACGTAGGTCCTCGTCTCTAAAGCATTTGACAATTTGGAAGTATTTGTCCATACCACCAACCATTAATAGCTGTTTGAACGTTTGTGGCGATTGTGGTAGTGCATAAAATTGTCCTTCATTCATTCGGCTAGGCACTACAAAATCTCTTGCGCCTTCTGGTGTAGATTTAATTAAATAAGGGGTTTCCACCTCAATAAAACCATCTTTAGATAAATAGTTGCGAACTTCTTGTGTGACTTTGTGTCTGAAAATCAAATTTTCTTTTACAGGATTCCTTCTAATATCCAAATAGCGGTATTTCATTCGAAGTTCTTCGCCACCATCTGTTTGATCTTCAATGGTAAATGGAGGTAATTTTGCATCGTTAAGAACGGTTAGTTCTGAAACAAGTATCTCAATCTCACCAGTTGGGATATTTGGGTTTTTAGAAGCCCGTTCAATAACTGTTCCTGTAATTTGAATGACATATTCGCGGCCTAAATTTCTGGCCACTTCCATCAGTTTTTCATCAGTACGATCCGCATCAAAAACAAGTTGAGTGATGCCATAGCGGTCGCGTAAATCTACCCAAGCCACAAATCCTTTGTCTCTAGATTTTTGAACCCACCCCGCAAGGGTAACTTCTTTATTGATGTGTGATGCTCTAAGTTCACCACAATGATGCGTTCTGTACATTTAATTCGTTTAGTTGGGCAAATTTAACATTATTATATTAAAAGAAAGGACTTCTAAGAGGCAACATTCACTTTTTTGGTTTTTATTTTATTGATTAAATAATACAAAATTGGTACAACAACCAGAGTGAGGAAGGTAGCAAAAGTAAGACCATAGATAATGGCCCAGCCCATTGGTCCCCAAAAAGCTACATTTTCTCCACCTATATAAAAATTAGGGTTCAGTTCTGTCACCAGTGTTTTGAAATTAATATTTATTCCAAGTGCTAATGGCAAAAGTCCCAAAATTGTAGTCATTGCTGTAAGAAGCACCGGTCTAAGACGTGTTTTTCCGCCTTCAACCACACATTCTAAAAGCTGAGAAGAGCTGAGTTTTTCAGATGAATTAAGGTTCAATTCTTTTCTTTTTCTAGCAATAATCAAATTGATATAATCAATAAGAACTATGGCATTGTTTACCACAATTCCAGCCAATGAAATGATTCCAATCATTGTCATCAAAATCACAAAATCCATTCTAAAAATAAGTAAGCCAAATAGGACACCAATTAGACTTAAAAACACCGATATAGAAATAATAATTGGTGTTGTTGCTGAGTTGAATTGTGCCACTAAAATGAGAAATATAATAGATACCGCAATAAGAAGAGCTTTGCTTAGAAAAGCCATTTCTTTGGCTTGCTTTTCTTGTTCGCCAGTAAAGTTGATATTGACGCCTTTTGGGATTTCAAAATCCGTTATCAATTCACGAATATTGTCATTGACTTGCGTAGGGTTATAGTCGTTAAGGACATTGGAGTAAAGCGTTACCACACGATCCAAATCAATGCGCTTTACAGCACTAAAACTCGATTGGTTTTCGGTCGTGGCAATGGCCGAAATTGGGACTTGTTTTATCTGTCCACTGCCTTGATCTCTAAATGTTATTTTTTGATTTAACAATGCTGTTCTGTTATATCTGAATTTTTCATTCAAACGGATGTTAATGGGATAATCATCTGTTAAGTCTTTGTATGTAGACACTTCTTTTCCATAAAGCGCTGTTCTAAGGTTGGCGCCAATTTGACCTGTTGAAACACCGAGTCGTCTTGCTTTTTGTCGATCAACACTGACTAATAGTTCGGGTTTCCCTTGATCAATATCGAGTTTTAGTTCTTCAATTCCTGGAATATTGGCCGCATTTATAAATGCTTTTAAGTTGTTGGCCGTTTCTAGAATTAACTCATAATCATCACCTTTAATTTCTAAATTAATAGGAGAGCCTGTTGGAGGTCCGTCGGCAGGTTTATCCACAACGATACTTACACCAGGATAATTATTTATGACATTTCGAATATCAATCAAAACTTGCTCAGAACTAACACCTTGGCGGTCTTGGAATTTTACAAAATCAATAGTAATTCTTGCTTTGTTTGGTGTATTTCCACCCGATTGCCCTTTACTCGGATCGGAAGTGCCTTCGCCAACTTGACCAATAACAGAAGTTACTAAAAAATTCTCCCCGTCTTTTTCATATTTTTTCAAGTGATTTTCAATATCTGCTTCAATTCTTTTGGAAAGCAAATTGGTGTCTTCAATATCTGTTCCAATAGGATATTCTAAAAATACAAACACTTGTTTGGCTTCAGTATTTGGGAAAAACAAAACTTTGGGCGGAAAAGTACTCATAAGCCCAATGGCTACAAAAAGCAACGCAAATGTACCAACAACAATAGCATATGGTTTTTTGCCTTTTAAGTTTTTTATGAGGAATTTTTCATAAATATTTTCCAATTTATTGACGAATGTTACTTTGTCTTTTTTTGGTGCAATTTTCATATAAAGTGAAATCAACATAGGGTTGATGACCAATGCCACAAACAACGAAGAACTGAGTACAATAATAAGTGTTATGGGCAACCATTGCATAAATTTTCCAATAATACCGTCCCACAAAATAAGAGGGAAAAATGCGGCTAGGGTTGTAGCCGTTGAAGCAATAATAGGCAAAGCAACTTCGCCAACACCAAGTTTTGCAGCTTTCATTCGAGGCATGCCTTCGTCCATTAAACGATAGACGTTCTCTACAACCACAATACCATTATCTACCAACATTCCCAGTGCAATAACTAGCGAAAACAATACCATAGTGTTGAGGGTTACCCCTATTGAACTTAAGATGATAAAGGAAAGAAACATTGATAACGGAATTGCTATTCCTACAAATAATGCATTTCTAAACCCTAAGAAAAAGTATAGCACTGCAACGACCAAAATAACTCCAAGAACGATGCTGTTTTCCAAATCGGCTACCATGGTTCTTGTATCGTTGGACTGATCGTTTGTTTTTGAAATTACCAGATTGTTTGGAAATACACTTGCTTTAGATTCTTCAATTATTGCATCTATTTTTGAAGAGGCTTTAAGTAAATTTTGTCCACTTCTTTTTTTGACATCTAGCATCACAACAGGCTGTGAATATTCTCTGGCGTAACTTTGTTTTTCTTGCTCTTTAAATTGGACTTCTGCAATATCACGCAGGTAAACAATGTTGCCTTTTTCACTTTTAACAATAATATTTTGTACTCCCAGAGGATCTTTAAATTCTCCGACCACACGAACAGTTCGTCGTATTCCATTTTCTAGAATATCGCCACCAGATACGCTTCGGTTTTCATAAGCTATTGCATTTTCTATGTCATTAAAACTAATTTTTGAAGCTTCCATTTTATATAAATCAACAGCAACTTCCAGTTCTTTTTCTTGAATACCACGAATATCTACACTAGAAATTTCAGCTAATTTTTCAATCTCATCTTCCAAATGCTCACCATATTCTTTAAGTTGATCCATTGAAAAATCTCCAGAAAGATTGATGTTCATAATAGGCATTTGCTCACTAAAATTCATTTCGGTGATGCTAGGTTCTGTCGGCAAATCTTTTGGAAAATCCTTGTCTGCCATTGCAATATCGACCTTATCTTTGACCTTTTGTAACGC
This sequence comes from Aeromicrobium sp., assembly GCA_964219345.1. Classification (GTDB taxonomy): domain Bacteria; phylum Bacteroidota; class Bacteroidia; order Flavobacteriales; family Flavobacteriaceae; genus UBA3537. The sequence goes on from CAXPPN010000036.1 coordinate 8,942, forward strand.
CTCAGAAGGGGTAATGTCAAAATTAAATTCAACATTAATACTCGAGTATCCTTGAATGGAGTTTGAGGTAATTTTATCAACTCCAGTAATGGAATTTATTTCTTTTTCGAGTCGTTTTGTAATCAGTTTTTCGACATCTAATGCAGAATTTCCAGGGTATGGCGTTCCAACATAGATTTGTGGTACTATTATTTCTGGAAAATTCTCTCGAGGCATACTGGTGTAAGAAAGTAACCCACCAAGAACAACAATTAATGTAATTACTGCGACTGTTGATTTATTTGAAATCGCCCAAGAAGAGAGCTTAAATTCTTTGTTTGTCTTTGCGCTCATATCTAATTAATCAACAAGAGTTACTATTTCATTTGCTTTTATAAGTCGTGATCCTTTGTCTACCACAAGCGTATTTTTTTCTAACCCCTCCGAGATAAACGATTGATTGTTGTAGGACATTTGTACATTTATATATGTTTTTTGGGTTGTATAAACTTCCCCATCTTTTTTTAGTGTAAATACAAATGTTTTACCTAATCTATCTTTTTGTAAAATGGTTGTTGGTAGCACAATACCATTAGCCTGAAAATCTTTTATTTTGACATCTGCAAGTAAATTTGCCTTGATGTCGTTATTAGTATTTTTGAGATCTACACGTACCTTGAAACTCCGATTGTTTGGATTGATAAAATTACCAACTTGAGTAACTTTGGATGTCATTGTTTTGTCTAAGGATGGAAAATTAATTTCTACCTCAGTGCCTTTTTTTATAGATTTCAAATAGGTTTCTGTGACTTCACTTTCAACATGTATTTTATCTAGATTCACTAGCCGAAGTACAGGCATTTGAGGTACTGCAAGACCCCCAACTTTTCCAAAAATTTCATCGATTATTCCTGAAAAAGGAGCAACAATTTTTAGTTTTTTGGCCTGTGCGTTTATGCTTTTCAGGCTGTTTTCTAGACCTTCTTTTTTGGCTTTTGCTTGAAGAAATTGCATTTCACTGCCAATATTTTGATTCCATAAGCGTTGTTGACGTTCAAAAGTTGTTGTTGCTAAATCCAATTGAGTTTGTAGCTCAACAATTGAACTTTCAATAATGGAATTATCAATTTGCGCCAAAACAGCACCTTTAGCTACTTTTTGACCTTCTTTTACATATATTTTTGTAATGTTACCGCCACTCTCTGGATAGAGTTCAACACTTTGATCGGCCTCAATAGTTCCTTGAACTTCAATAAAATGATTGAAAATTTGTGTTTCGGCCAAAAATGCGGTGACTGGAGTAAATCGCTTCAGTGTATCCAATTTTGAAATCTCTATGTCAACGGACTTAAGTATGAGACTCAAGCTGTCAATTTGTGAAATTAAATCACTTTTTTGTACTTTCAGTTTTGTAAGCGAAGCAGGTTCTTTGTTTGTTTTTCCACAAGCAATAAACAGTGCAAAAAGGGAAAATAATACTATATTTTTCATGACTATTTGAGTATTGGTTTTAATCATTTTTTAAATTTTAATTTTCGATTGGGTTTACAAGTGTATCTAGGATGACATAGGTATTAATAAGGTTAAGCATCCCTTGAATATATTGTTGTTGCGCAGAATAAAGTTGTGTTTGAGCTTGACTTAACTCAAAACTAGACGCCATTCCTTCTGAGAATTTTATTTGATTTTTTTGTTCAATTCTTTTGGCAAGTTCTAGCGCATGTTTTTTGGTGTCTAAATCTTGAGAAGCAAAATTTAAATCACTTTTTGCACGTTGTATTTCAAGCTCTATTTTTTGTCTAACATCGTTCAAATTTCTTTCAGACTTTTCTAAATTGATTTTTGCCTTTTGCGTTAATGATGATCTCCCAAAAGAACTAAACAAAGGGATAGACATATTAACCCCAAACTGCGAAGCACCAAACCATTTTTGTGAACGGTTCAAAAAATCAAATTCGTTGCTATTGCCAGCATAAGACCCATTAATGAAAGCATTTATTGTTGGAAGTGCTTTACTTTTCTCGAGTTTAAGTAATAATTTTTTAGAACGAAAATCATTTTTAGCAATTTTAAAATCAATCACATCCTCAGCACTACTATCTACATTTTCTAAGTTTTTTAGTTGAGTTACCAAAACCAATTGTTCAAGCGAATCCGTAAGTTGAACTTTAGTATTAATGTCAAGCCCTAAGGTCAAATTAAACATTTGATAGGCAATTTTTTTTAGATTAAGATTATAATTTCTACTGCTTTCAAGTCCAGATAAAGTGAGTTGAAGTTGCTCTACACTTTCCTGTTCAATCATCCCATTTTTGTACACTTCTTGTAGTTCAGAAATATTTTCCTCTACCACCTTTATATTTGAATTGATGATTTTAAGATTTTCTTCTGTCATCAGGATATTTCCATAAGCATTTACAACAGCTTTTCTAAGCTCAGACAAGGTTTTTTCTTTTGCGTTTTTAGAGATTTCAAAATACACTTTTGCGGCTTGTAATCCTACAAGATAAGAACCGTCAAATATTTTTTGATTTAGTGTTACAGAGCCATTCATTGTTTGTGTAGTACCAAAAGCAACTTCTGTAAATTGACCTGGTGTTCCACCAAAAAATTCAGCAGGAATTAAAGATACTTGCTGCTTGATCCAATTGTTGTAGGCCACATTGGCACTAATTTGAGGAAGTCCTGTTGAGGTTGTTTGCCATTTTTGAAGTTGTGCCAAACGCACATCACTTTCACTATTTTTTGCTGCTATATTATTTTGAAAAGCATAGTCAATGGCATTTTCAAGTGATAGTACAACAGGCTCGTTTTGAGCAATTATACCAAATGGCATCAGAAAAAGGGCGATTATTCTAAGCATATTAGGATTTATTTTTTTTAACATAATTATTAAGTAGTTTGAGTCCGTTTTCGGTCACAATAGCACGCAAGTGATATTCCAAATAACTTTCCATGAGGTAGTTTTTATCAAACATTGATTCAGAAAACACACTGGTATCTCGAATTCCTGTCATCCCAACAAAATAAACTCTTGATATAAATGCAGTGTCAATTTCTGGTCTAAAAAGTTGTAGCTCCACGCCTTTTTTTAGGCTATTTTCAACAGAAGAGTGCATTTTTTGAAATTTTTTGACCTGCAATTGATCAAAAATCTTTGGATAATATTTTTTTAGTTGATATTGAGCAGAAACACGTTCCTTTTTTAAAAAATTAATTAAAAATAACTTCGTGTCATACAATTCTTCAATGGGATTGATGGCATTTTTTTTGATTTGTTCAATGCCTTTGTAGATATACTCTAGTACAGAAAATGTTACGGCACTTACAAGCTCGGTTTTGTTTGAAAAATGAGCATATATGGTTTTCTTCGAAATACCAAGTCCAGTTGCAATATCATCCATAGTCACATTCTTGAACCCAAGGGTCAAAAACAGTTCTTCAGATTTTTTAATAATTTTTTCTTTCATAATATAAGGAGGGCAAAGATATAAATGGAAACCTAAAAAACAATAAAAGTTTCCAAAGTTTTGTAAAATTTTAACATTTGTTCAACCTTAGGTCTATTTTATATTGGAAATCTGCTATTTTTGTTAAGATGAAAGCTATAGAACACTATCAAAAACAGTTTGTTACTCATTTGGAGCACTACAACAAGCCAAGAACTCCAAAAAATTTATATGCCCCCATACAGTACATTCTAAATTTGGGAGGAAAGCGATTGAGGCCAACCCTTACTCTAATGTCTGCAGATTGTTTTAATGGTGATGTCTCCGCTTCTTTGGATGCTGCTTTAGCCATAGAAGTCTTTCACAATTTTTCATTGATTCACGATGATATTATGGACAAAGCTCCATTGCGCAGAGGCCAACAAACTGTACACGAAAAATGGGACTTAAATACCGGGATTTTATCTGGAGATGCCATGCTTATTTTGGCGTATCAATTGTTTGAATCCTACAATGCTATCCAGTTTCAACAACTCACTACATTATTTAGTAAAACAGCTTTGGAAGTTTGTGAAGGACAGCAATATGATGTTGATTTTGAAACACGTTTTGATGTTACTATTCCAGAATATATAAAAATGATTGAATACAAAACTGCAGTTTTGGTAGGCGCTGCCATGCAAATGGGCGCTATAGTAGCAGGAGCATCTGTAGAAGATCAAAAAAAGGTGTATGATTTTGGACGGTATTTAGGCATAGCATTTCAGTTGCAAGACGACTATTTGGATGCTTTTGGCGACCCAAAATTGTTTGGAAAACAAGTTGGTGGTGATATTATTGAAAATAAAAAAACATATTTATTTCTCAAAGCTATGGAGCTTGGAACAGACTCTTGCAAATCCACTTTAAAAAATTTATTTAACAAGACAAGCCTCTCCACTAATGAAAAAGTATCACAAGTTCTGGAACTTTTTGAGGAAAGTGGTGCAGCTCTTGCCACCAAAACAGCCATTGAAGACTACACAAAACTAGCATTTAATGTTTTGGATGAACTTCAAATTGAATCTACAAAAAAACAGTTGCTCAAGAATTTTGGAATGCAATTGATGAATAGAGCCTCATAAGTCACAAAAAACACTAATATTTATCTAATATAAAACCATAAAAAGATTATTAGGTTTTACTAAAAGTTGTATTTTTGAATTATATTTTATATCGTTTAATTTTTTAAATCGATTCGAATAAATTGATGGACAAATATTCTTTTTTAAATGCAGCACACACCGCTTATTTTGCCGATTTGTACGAACAATATCAGCAAGATCCAGACAGCGTAGAGCCTAGTTGGAGAGCATTTTTTCAGGGATACGATTTTGGGAGCGACAATTATGGCCTCAATGGAGAAGTTATAGAGGGTGTTAGTACTCAAGTCCCCGAGCATGTACAAAAAGAATTTCAAGTAGTAAAACTTATAGATGCCTACAGAACTAGAGGTCATCTTTTTACAAAAACCAATCCTGTACGTGAGCGTCGTAAATATGCACCAACATTAGAAATTGAAAATTTTGGACTTCATCAAAACGATTTAAATACCGTTTTTAATGCTGGTGAAATTTTGGGGATTGGACCACAAACCCTTCAAAAAATTCGCAAGCATTTAGAAGCAATTTATTGTGATGCCATTGGAGTTGAATACATGTATATTCGTCAACCCGAAGAAATTCAATGGATACAAAATAAACTAAATCAGAATGATAATCATGGGCAATTTTCTGCTGATGAAAAAAAACATATTCTAAAAAAACTAAACGAGGCTGTTTCTTTTGAAAACTTTTTGCACACCAAATATGTAGGTCAAAAGCGATTTTCTCTTGAGGGTAATGAGTCTCTAATTCCTGCTCTTGATACGCTTGTAGAAAAAGCAGCTGCAATGGGAGTAAAAGAGTTTGTTATGGGGATGGCTCACAGAGGGCGATTGAATACTTTAACTAATATTTTCGGAAAATCTGCAAAAGATATTTTTAGTGAGTTTGACGGAAAAGACTACGAAGAAGAAGTCTTTGATGGTGATGTTAAATATCACCTAGGCTGGACTAGCGATCGTTTAACGGATAATGGTAATAAAATCAATTTAAGTATTGCACCAAACCCTTCACATTTGGAAACGGTTGGGGCGGTTGTTGAAGGCATCACACGAGCAAAACAAGACCAGTACTATGGCGATAATTTTAGTAAAGTTTTACCTATTGTTGTACATGGAGATGCGGCCATAGCAGGACAAGGACTTATTTATGAAGTGGTGCAAATGGCCAAACTCGATGGCTACAAAACCAATGGAACCATTCATATTGTTGTTAATAATCAAATTGGATTTACAACAAATTATTTAGATGCTCGTTCAAGTACATACTGCACAGATGTTGGAAAAGTTACACTTTCCCCAGTATTGCATGTCAATGCCGATGATGTGGAAGCTGTAGTACATGCTGTACGTTTTGCGCTCGATTTTAGAATGGAATTCAAACGTGATGTTTTTATCGACTTATTGGGCTACAGAAAATATGGTCATAATGAAGGTGATGAACCACGTTTTACTCAACCTAAACTGTACAAAGCCATTGCAAAGCACAAAAATCCACGTGATATTTATGCTGAAAAATTGATAGCAGAAGGAATTATTGACCGTGACTATATCAAGCAATCTGAACAAAACTATAAAGCGAGCCTAGAATCTGAATTAGAAGATTCAAGAAAAGAAGACAAGACAGTCATTACCCCATTTATGCAAGAGGCATGGACTAATTTTTCCAGAGCACGAGCAGATCATATGTTGGAAGTTGTAGATACAACCTATCCAAAAGAAAAACTTAAGCATATTGCAGGGGTTATTTCCAACTTACCAACCGACAAAAAATTTATTCGTAAGATTGAACGATTGGTTCAATCTCGACAAACAATGTTTGATCAAGATAAACTAGATTGGGCCATGGCCGAGCATTTGGCCTATGGTTCTCTACTTCAAGAAGGATTTGATGTTCGAATTTCTGGTCAAGATGTAGAACGAGGTACATTTTCGCATCGTCATGCTGTTGTAAAAGTTGAAGACAGTGAGGAAGAAGTGATTCTTTTGAATAATATCAGTTCAGAACAAGGCAAATTTTATATCTATAATTCTTTATTATCTGAATATGGAGTACTAGGTTTTGATTATGGTTATGCTATGGCAAGCCCCAACACACTAGGAATTTGGGAAGCTCAATTTGGAGACTTTAGTAATGGCGCTCAAATTATGATTGACCAGTACATTTCATGTGGTGAAGATAAATGGAAAACCCCCAACGGTATTGTAATGCTTTTGCCACATGGTTATGAGGGTCAAGGAGCAGAACATTCTTCTGGAAGAATGGAGCGCTATTTACAACTCTGTGCAAAAGACAACATGTTTGTTGCTGACTGTACCACACCAGCCAATATGTTTCATATTTTAAGAAGACAATTAAAAGCAAAGTATAGAAAACCACTTATTGTATTTACACCAAAAAGTTTATTACGTCATCCAAAGGTAGTTTCAACAGTAGAAGACTTTTCAAATGGAAGTTTTAAACCATTAATTGATGATGATTTGGCATCTTCAAAGTCAACTAGTACACTTGTTTTTGTAACGGGAAAATTTTATTACGATCTTTTAGAAGCAAAAGAACAACAGAACAGAAACGATGTTGCATTAGTTCGAATAGAACAACTCTTTCCTCTCCCTGAAACAGAAATTCAAGAAATTTTAGATAAGTATAAAAACGTGGATGATATTGTTTGGGCGCAAGAAGAACCTAGAAATATGGGTGCTTATGCCCATATTTTGATGCATATTGACGCCTCAAAAAATTGGCGTGTAGCATCAAGAAGAAGCTATAGTGCACCAGCAGCAGGAAGCTCAACACGATCGAAGCGAAGACATCAAGAAATTATAGATTTTGTTTTTGATAAAACAAAAGACAATCAAAGAAAAAAGACTAAAATAAAATAGAATGATTTTAGAAATGAAAGTGCCTTCCCCAGGCGAGTCTATTACAGAAGTAGAAATTGCAGAGTGGCTAGTTCAAGACGGCGATTATGTCGAAAAAGACCAAGCCATTGCTGAGGTTGATAGCGATAAAGCTACACTAGAACTTCCTGCAGAAGTTAGTGGGACAATCACCCTTAAAGCAGAAGAAGGCGATGCTGTTGAGGTAGGAGCAGTTGTTTGCCTTATAGACACCAGTGCTACAAAACCCGAGGGTGATGATTCAACATCTGCTGAATTAGATACACCAAAACAAACCCCTACAACTTCGGTTGTTGCACCTAGCAACGAGAATACCTATGCAACAGGAACTGCTAGTCCTGCTGCCAAAAAAATATTAGCAGAAAAAGGAATTGGTGCCACTTCAATTTCTGGTACTGGAAAAGATGGGCGCATTACTAAGGAAGATGCTGTAAAAGCAGTGCCATCAATGGGACAAAAAGTTGATATTGAGGGAAGAGGAGTTACTCGCTCTAAGCTTTCTATGTTACGAAGAAAAGTTGCAGAACGACTGGTGTCTGCCAAAAATGAAACGGCCATGCTAACGACTTTTAATGAAGTTGATATGTCGCCAATATTTGAACTTAGAAAACAATACAAAGAGACCTTTAAAGAAAAACACGAAGTAGGACTTGGATTTATGAGTTTCTTTACATTAGCCGTTGTTCGTGCACTTAACCTCTTTCCAGCAGTAAATTCTATGATAGACGGAAAAGAAATGATTTCATATGATTTCTGTGATATTAGTATTGCTGTGTCTGGTCCAAAAGGACTTATGGTACCTGTTATAAGAAATGCTGAAAATTTAACATTTAGAGGGGTAGAATCTGAAGTAAAACGTCTAGCGATTCGTGCTAGAGATGGGCAAATTACTGTTGATGAAATGACAGGAGGGACATTTACGATTTCCAATGGAGGTGTGTTTGGAAGTATGTTATCTACACCAATTATCAATCCTCCACAAAGTGGAATTTTGGGGATGCATAATATTATTGAAAGACCAGTTGCTGTAGACCGTAAAGTAGAAATCCGCCCTATGATGTATGTTGCACTTTCGTATGATCACCGTATTATAGACGGAAAAGAATCGGTTGGATTTTTAGTCGCTGTAAAAGAAGCACTAGAAAATCCTCAAGAGTTGCTAATGGATAATGACGTAAAGAAGGCATTGGAACTTTAGTGTGCTTCTAACCAATTTTTCCCAATATCTAGTTCAACATCTAATGGTACAACCATTGTGTATGCATTTTCCATTTCTGTTTTAATTAGCGATTTAATACTTTCTAATTCAGGTTTGTAAACATCAAAAACAAGTTCGTCATGCACTTGTAACAGCATGTTACTTTTAAAATCTCCTTTATTAAGATTTTTGTAAATATTAATCATTGCAATTTTGATGATGTCTGCGGCACTACCTTGAATAGGTGCATTTACAGCATTACGCTCAGCAGCACCCCGAACAACAGCATTTCTAGAATTGATATCTTTTAAATATCTACGCCGATCGGAAATTGTTTTTACATAACCATTATCTCGTGCAAAATCAATTTGATCAGCAATGTACGCTCGTAGTTTTGGATAAGTTGCATAGTAGGTGTCAATAAGTGCTTTGGCCTCCGTTCTACTTAAATCTGTTTGATTGCTTAATCCAAAAGCAGAAACACCATAAATAATTCCAAAATTGACGGTTTTTGCATTGCTGCGCTGTTCACGATTAACCTCCGACAATGGCACATTAAAAACTCTTGAAGCAGTAGAAGCATGAATGTCTTCTCCATTTTTAAACGCTTCAATCATGGTTTCTTCTTCGCTTAGGGCTGCAATCACACGTAATTCAATTTGAGAGTAATCTGCTGCAAGTAATATATAGTCTTTATTTCGAGGGACAAATGCTTTTCGAACTTGTCGGCCACGCTCTGTTCGTATGGGAATATTTTGAAGATTTGGATTGATACTACTCAAACGCCCAGTGGCTGCAACCGTTTGTAGATATTCTGTATGAATTCGTCCTGTACTTTGTAAAACTTGCTCAGGAAGAGCATCAACATACGTGCTTTTTAGCTTCGCCAATCCTCTATATTCTAAAATATTTCGGATGATTTCGTGATCTTTAGCCAGATAAGATAGTACATCTTCTGCAGTGCTATATTGCCCTGTTTTTGTTTTTTTAGGTTTATCAACGAGTTTTAATTTTTCAAATAAAATGACACCTAGTTGTTTTGGTGATGCAATGTTAAAAACCTCCCCGGCTTTGTCAAAAATATTCTGTTCGAGGGTTTTGATGTCATTATTTAAGTCTAAAGATAGACTTTTTAGAAAATCAACATCAAGTCGAATTCCTTCTAATTCCATAGAAGCCAGTACTTTGATTAAAGGAATTTCTATAGAATTGAATAGATTTAGTGTGTTTGCATCAGACATTTCAATCTTGAAATGCTGAGCTAATTGATATGTAATATCGGCATCTTCAACAGCATACTCTGTAATCGTTTCTAAGCTTATGCTACGCATCGATTTTTGGTGTTTCCCTTTTTTTCCAATCAACTCTTCAATAGCCATAGGCGTATAGTTGAGGTAGGTTTCTGCCAAAATGTTCATATTATGACGCATATCGGGGTTGATAAGATAATGTGCAATCATGGTATCAAACAAAGGGCCTTCAACAGAAAGATTGTATTTGTGCAACACCTTAATATCATATTTTAAATTTTGACCAATTTTTTCAATATTCTCGTTTTCAAAAAAGGGTCTAAGCTTTTCAATTAATTGCTGAGCTTTTTCTTGTTCATCTGGGAAAGGAATATAAAAACCTTTGTGTGCTTCCCAAGAAAAAGCAATTCCAACAAGCTTAGCTTCAAGAGGATTGAGGGATGTGGTTTCGGTATCAAAACACACCGATTTTTTTTCTAAAAGTTGTTTTAAAAACAAATCAAAAGCAAAATCACTATCAATAAATTGATAAAAGTGTGCGACCGATTTTATAGTTGATCTTTCAAATATTGGAACCACTGAATTTTCTTCAATAGGGGCATCAAAAAGTGAAAATTGACCTGTACCTGCTGTTGTATTTTTTGTGATTTTTGGGGTTATTTTTTCTGAAGTATTTTCATCAGTATCACTAGTATCGGCCTTATTTACTGCAAATGTTTTTTTGAAATTTTCTATTAAACGTCTGAATTCTAATTCTTGAAAAATTTTATTTACTTTTTCATGATCGGGCTCGTCTAGCTCAAAGTTTTTAGCATTAAAATCGACAGGGACATCTAATAAAATTGTGGCTAGTTTTTTCGAAAGCAGTCCGAGTTCTGCGTTGGCTTCAACTTTTTCTCTCATTTTGCCTTTGAGCTCGTGTACATTTTCAATGAGGCCCTCCATGCTTCCATAGAGATTAATAAATTTTTTTGCTGTTTTGTCGCCTACTCCAGGAAGACCAGGAATATTATCAACCGCATCGCCTTTCATTCCTAAAAAATCTATGACTTGTTTTGGGTCTTGAACTTCAAACTTTTCTTTGACTTCTTCTATACCCCAAGTTTCATAACCACCACCAAACATTGGGCGGTACATAAAAATATTTTCGCTGACGAGTTGAGCAAAATCTTTGTCCGGTGTTACCATATAAGTTTGATAACCTTCTTTTTCTGCTTTTTTGGCCAATGTTCCAATAATATCGTCAGCTTCATATCCGTCTTTAACCATAATTGGAATATGCATAGCTTCCAATATTTTATGGATATATGGAACAGCGACTTTAATTCCCTCTGGGGTTTCATCTCGATTTGCTTTGTACTCTGGATAAACTTCGAGTCGATCTGTACTTCCTCCTTTATCAAAACAAACGGCCAAATGGTCTGGACGCTCTCTTTTTATTACATCCAATAGAGAGTTTGTAAATCCTAAAATGGCAGAAGTGTCTAGTCCATTAGAATTGATTCTTGGGTTTTTGATAAACGCATAATAGCCTCTAAAAATAAGAGCATAAGCATCAAGAAGGAATAAGCGTTTTTGCTTCGCCATTGTTTATTACTTTAGGAATTTTTATTAAAATAATCGGATTGAATATTTTGATTTTCCCCGTTTTGATATTTTGTCATACTGAACCACTGATGAATAGAGTAGGCTCCTGTCTCACCTTGTTTATTTACAGCAATATATCCTACTTGAAAATTTTTGTATTGACTGTTGGGTTTATCAACAATTCGCTTGATGGCTTCTTCGCAGGCTTGTTGAGGTGTTCTCCCTTGACGCATAAGTTCTACGATTAAGAAACTTCCAACGGTTTTTACAACTTCTTCTCCAAGCCCTGTTGCCACAGCACCTCCAACATTATTATCTACAAAAAGCCCTGATCCAATAATTGGGGAGTCTCCAACTCTACCGTTCATTTTGTAGGCCAGTCCGCTTGTGGTGCATGCCCCTGAAATATCACCGTTTTTATCAATGGCTAGCATGCCTATAGTGTCATGGTTTTCGATATTTATTATTGGACTATATTGACTTGTTTCAGCCCATTTTTGCCATGCTAATTTAGAGGCTTCAGTTAGTAATTTTTCTTTTTTAAATCCTTTTGAAATTGCAAATTTTTCAGCGCCTTTTCCTGCAAGCATTACATGTGGAGTGTCTTCCATTACTCTACGTGCCACAGATATGGCATGGGTTATATTTTGCATAAAAACAACAGAACCACAATTTCCTTGTTCATTCATAATACATGCGTCCAAAGTTACATTACCATCTCTATCTGGAAGCCCACCTTTGCCAACCGATTGCCCTTTTTCATTAGCTTCTTCTGTTCGACAACCTTGCTCAACAGCGTCTAGTGCACTTCCGCCATTAATTAATACTTTCCAAGCTTCAGCCGTAGCAGATTTTACATTCCATGTTGCAATAACAACAGGGATTTTGGGCTTAGTTTTTTGTTTAAATAAATTATTTTCAGAAGATTCAATACAACTACTCAAAGTTCCAGTAACAGTTATCCCAAGCCCTGTTAATGATGCGTTTTTTATAAATTTTCTCCTCTTCATTTTTAAATCTTGAGATTAAAGCCCTTGTTTTTTCAATGCAGATTTTGTTTTGAAAGTGTAGAACAATAAATAAACAAAGCATATAACAGCAATCCAATATGATGATTGTATACTAAAAATATCTGCTAGTTTTCCTTGAAGCGGAGGAATAATAGCACCACCTAAAATCATCATGATTAAAAATGCAGACCCTTGTGCAGTATACTTTCCTAGGCCTGTAATACTGAGTGCAAAAATACATGGCCACATTATAGAACAAAATAATCCACCTGATAAAAGTGCAAATATGGCTAATTGTCCAGAAGCAAAAACACCAATTAACATACCTAAGACACCAAGAATACTAAAGATTTTTAAAGTAACAATTGGATTGTCTTTTGCTAAGAAAAATCCACCAATTTGAATTGCAACACAAATACTAAACAAAAGAATTTCATTTGAGGAGTATTTTCCAAAGTTAACTAAAAGTATAACTCCAAAAGCAACATAGGGAACAAGAATAAGCAACCATTTTTTGAGGCCTTTACTTGGATTAAAAACTGTAATTGCACCAACCCATCGCCCAATCATTAATCCTCCCCAATATAGTGAAATGAACGGTGCAATTTCGGCATCATTCATCACTTTGAGCCCTAGAGGGTTTAAGTTGTTAACTTTATCTGCAACAGATTTTAAAAGTTCTCCTAAGTTACTTTGAATAGTGACTTCCACGCCAACGTATGTAAATATAGCCAGCATACCCAAAACCAGTTGAGGGTACTTCATAGCGCCCCATCCTTTTGGGTTTTTAGAGGCCCTTGAATTGGCAAAGAACACACTTCCAATAACGGCTAAAAGAGCTACGAAGAGTAATATTAACCTTGTGTTTTCAACAGCCACTGTAGCTTCTTTGCCACTCGAATAAGTGTTAAAAATCACTCCAAAACAAGCAACAATTATAATAGTTAGCCCAACAAGTGTATTTTTGGCTTTGTTTGCGGGTTCAAAACTATCGTTTGATTTTGTGTTTATTAATTTTTTTGAAAAGTGAAAAAGTGCAGCTGCCGCCAAAAATAAAACCCCAACTCCAATGTATAAAAGCTGAACAGTGGTTAATGTAATCTCATTATTTTTAATCATTTGATTTAGCTCATCTCCAGATAAAGGTGTGGATCCAAAAATAATAAGCGCAATCACTATAGGGCCAATGGTTGTTCCAAAAGAGTTGACTCCCCCCGCAAGATTTAAACGTTGTGAGCCTTTATTGGGATCTCCTAATGAATACACAAATGGATTTGCTGCAGTTTGTTGTAATGAAAACCCTAGACCTACAATAAAAAGCGCTAAAAGTACTAGATAAAAGACAGTAGTATCACCTTGTTGTGCTCCATCAATAAAAGGGTACATAAGCAATGCGCCAAGAGCAGAAACGAGTAGCCCATAAATAATACCTTTTTTGTAGCCCCAATTATTCAAAACATCTTTTTTAATACTACTGGATACAACAAAAAGAAATAATGCACCTAAATAATAGGCGCCGTAAAATGCAAAATCGACTAGTTGAGATTGAAATTGATCGATATTAAAGTATGTTTTACAAAAAGGGATAAAAACCCCGTTAGAAGCAGCGATAAATCCCCAAAAGAAAAAGACAGTTACTAAAGTTGTTAATGCGGATTGGTTGTTTTTTGTACTCATAAATTTTAGTTTGTTGTGTTATAATCGATAAAGACCTTGTAAACCTACTGATAATGTGTTAATAGTTAAAGCTAACATATACTGCATTTAAACTGCAGGACTTTATCATTATATAAACTAATAAAGACAATTCATTTTTTAGGTCTTTAAAATCAAAGCCAATAGTTGTTCGAAAATGGCTTCACTTAATGTGAAAAATTAACTTCTACCAAAAGTATTGATTTTTTTTGTCCTAAGTCAATAGTTGTATTTAAATTATTTATTACATATTTAAATGAAGAAGTTTTACACTATTTTTGCGCCAAGTTTATTAAAAATGATTAGACTTCTAATTTTTATTGGAATTGTTCTAGCCCTTGATTTTTATGCACTTCAAAGCTTTAGGAGTGTTACAAAAAACCCTTGGGTAACCTCAATTTATGTTCTTTGTTCCATACTAGTGTTGGGCAATATTGTATATCAATCAGTTACATTTGATCGGTCTTCAGGAATCAATCATAAATTTTATACAGCTTTTGCTTTATTTGTACTTTTGTATGTTCCAAAATTTATCCTAATTGCTGTTATGTTTGGGGAAGATGTTTTTCGTCTTTTCGAAGCAATTTTTAATAAAATCACTTCACATAGTACTACAAGTGCTCCCTTTTTTAAAGGTCGCAGAAAAGTCATAGGACAACTGGCTTTGGGGGTTGCGGCTATTCCTTTTTTGTCAATTTTATATGGAATTACAAAAGGGAAATATAATTTTAAAGTTCTCAAATATACTTTGTTTTATGATGATTTACCACCCGAATTTGACGGCTATAAAATCACACAAATAAGCGATATCCACAGTGGAAGTTTTGACAAAAAAGCAAAAATTGATTATGCTATAGACTTAATTAATGAACAAGAATCAGATGTGATTATGTTTACAGGCGATTTGGTCAATAGTAAAACTTCTGAAATGGAACCTTGGAAGGCAACATTTTCAAAATTAAGTGCCAAAGATGGAATATTTTCTGTTTTAGGGAATCACGATTATGGAGATTATACGCGCTGGCCGTCAAAAGAAGACAAAGAAAAAAACTTTCAAGACATGCTGAAACTTCAAGAGCAGATGGGATTTCAATTACTTTTGGATGAAGCGAAATATATAGAAAAGAATGGTGCTCGAATCGCAGTAATTGGCGTAGAAAACTGGGGTAAAGGCTTTAAGCAAAAGGGGGATTTAAAAAAGGCAACCTATCAGGTTTCTGAAGAAGACTTTAAAATATTGCTGAGCCACGACCCTTCGCATTGGGAATATGAAGTTACAAAAGATAAGCTCCACTATCATCTAACCCTTAGTGGTCATACCCACGGAATGCAATTTGGTATTGAAATTCCTGGATTAGTAAAATGGAGTCCCATAAAATGGCGCTATAAATACTGGGCAGGATTGTATAAACAAGCGGGGCAATATCTTAATGTTAATCGTGGTTTTGGATTTTTGGCTTTTCCAGGGCGAGTGGGGATTTGGCCAGAAATCACGGTGATTACATTAAAAAAGGGTAAAGAAGCGGTTAAATAACCTGTAATTTCCTTAAATAAATAAAAAAATTACTTTGATTTAATTTTCTTTTTTTAATATTGTATTAGATGATTTAACATAATTTATATCAAATCATTAAATTAAATGCAATATCATGTCCAAATTTGGAGAATTAATAGATGTTGAAGTTCCTGTTCTTTTCGATTTTTTTACTGAGTGGGACGAAGCTTCAAATGCCATGCACGATGTACTTCGAGACGTGGCTGCTGCACTTGGCGATAAAGCCAAAGTCATAAAAATAGATGTTGACAAAAATCAAGCCCTTTCTGAAGCCCTAAGAATTAAAGGATTACCTACACTCATTATTTATAAGTCTGGTGATATGAAATGGCGACAAAGTGGAGAGCTTGATGCCAATACTATCATTGGTCTCATGCAAAATCACATGTAATTTTTTACACTTATATGCTGAGATTGGACTTGTCTTACAATTCTTCCCCTGTGAAAAGACGTAAATATCCATTGAATTTTTCCATTTCAGCTTTGATGAAATTTTTGTCTTCATATAAACTGATAGTGTCTACTAAACCTTTGTAGCGTTCAATATCGAAATAGACATTTTGAATATATTTGGATTGATTATCATCGGAAACTTGACCAAAATAGTTAAGATTTTCTTGATATTTCACTGCAACTTGTTGATAGAGCTCTCGTGCTTTTTCTTTTGCGTCTACTTCATAATAAGCTCCTATAAATGGTTCAAGGAAAGTGTAGTATCCAAAAATATCAACGGGCATTTTTTCCATCGCCAACTCCGTAATTTCTTCGGCTTTGTCTAGTTGTTTTTCATTAATAAGATCCTCAATCAATCGCGCCATATGCCCTCTGTATGTAATACTATTTCTTCGAGTTTCAACATCGTGATACACCTCTGGATTACCACTATTGCCCCATTCCCAGTTTTTAATGAGGTCGTACATTTTTTCGGTATCAATTCGCCCCATAAATGGACTTCCTTTTTGAATAGGAGTTTTTATAGGAACAAGTTTGTATGCAATTCCATCTAATTGCAAATAGTCTTTCATCCAAATATAATCGTCATCACCAAAGGCTCCACCACTAAAATATATGGGACGTTCCCAGTTGTTTTGTGCAATGATATCGAGCATCATCATACGATTTTTCATAATGGCTTGCCCCGTAATTTTAATATCAATATAGTCCACAATTTTATCCGCATCTTTTGCTGCAACAACGCCATTTTTTAGGACAGCTTCTTTATTTACAGGGATTCTGACATATTCTGTAGGGGCATAGTTTGCATTCAAATCTTGGTTACGTTGTCCTTTAGTTTGATAACCTTGTTGTTCTAAAATATAGCCGTATTTTGTTCGCTCGTCATCACTAGAAATAAAATCCATAAATTGATTAATTTCTAGCGTGTCTTTAGTCACCACTTCTTTTATGATGTAATCACGAGTTCCCCATTTATATTGATCGTGTGTTAGTTTTGATGGTATTGGATCGCTATCATAGGCCTTTCGTTTCATTTGATCGATATACCAATCCACATTAAAAAGACTTGTACATACCACACGGACATCTCTTCGAATTCCTTCAATCTCTTGTGCATACCAAAGTGGAAATGTATCATTGTCTCCAATCGTAAAAATAATAGCATTTGGTGCACAGGATTCCAAATAATTTACGGCCATTGCATGAGCTGTTCTTCTATTGGAACGATCGTGATCATCCCAATTTTGACTAATTAAAATTCCAGGAACAGCAACAAGACATAAAACACTTATTAATGGTGCAATAAGTTTGGATTTGCTAAATGTTTGGAATTTATCAAAAAGTGCATAAACTCCAACCCCTATCCAAAGCGCAAAGACATAAAATGAACCTACCAAAGAATAGTCTCTTTCCCGAGGTTCAAAGGGTCTAACGTTGGTATAGACCTGTATGGCTATTCCAGTGAATAAGAAAAACACCAACATGCTCCAAAAGACTTTTTTATCTCTGTTGAAGACAAAAAACAAACCGATTAACCCCAATAATAATGGAAGTAAATAATACGTATTTCGAGCTTTATTGTTTAGAACATCGCTTGGGAGATTTTTTTGAGAAATACCTAAGAGATATTCATCAATAAAATTGATTCCTGTAAGCCAATTGCCATGCAAATCCATTTTTCCTTGAATATCGTCTTGACGTCCAGAGAAATTCCACATAAAATAGCGCCAATACATATACCCAATTTGATAATCAAATAAGTAATAAATATTATCAATTAATGACGGTTTTTCAATATCCAAATAACGTCCATAAGTTTTTAGAAAATCATTATAGCCTTCATAATCAATTTCACCTTCGGCAATTGCTTTTCTGAAGTTGTTTACGAGTCCACGAAGTTCGTTTTGCATGCTATATTCTGGTTTTATAGAAAACTCCAGAGCTCCAGAATATATCATATAATTTTCGGCATGTTCGCCGCTCCACATTCGTGGTAGAAGTGACCCATGATCACTATTATAATTTTGAATCGCATTTTCGTAATCATTCACAACGACATAGCGCCCAGATTTTTTATCTTTTTCATACTTCGGTTTATCATCAACATAAGGTTGATTTTCATCTAATCCAGCATATTGATCGGTAAACTGTGGCCCATAAAACAAATGTGTTTTGGGGTATTGTTCCAAATTATAATACGCCAATAATTCACGCGCACTGGAGGGGTTGTTTTCATTGACTGGGACATTGGCATTGGCACGAATGGGAAGCATCAGCCATGAAGAAAATCCAATCATCAAAAAAGTTAAACAAAGTAAAAAAGTGTTTAACTTTTTTGAGTAATTTTTAAGATTCATAAGATTGTAAATAAATCCTAAAATGAAATATAAAATCAAACAAATCAATAAACTAATAGCAGTCTCATAATGACCAATTAATGTACCTGAAATCACAACAGAAAAAGCATAACACCACCATTCCTTTTTTGTAAAGCTTGGTTTTTCAGAATTTGTTTTATTTAACACATATAATCCATAAAAGACAATTTGAAAAATAATTAGAGATGCAATTATAGTTCCAGAATTAAAAGGTAATCCAACACTATTGACAAAGAAAATTTCAAGTGCACTGAAATAACGTAAAATATTTGGCGCTAGGAGTTTAAAAACAAACAATAAAATGGCAATAACAACGATGTTTGCAAGAATAAAATTCTTTGGTGTAATGGTTTTATAGTTCTTGAAATAGTACAAAAGACCTATGGCTGGGATAGTTAAAAGCCCCATAAAATGAACACCAAATGAAAGTCCTACAATAAAAGAAATCAAAATCAGCCAGCGGTTGCCTCTTGGAGTATTCATATCCGCCTCCCAGCGAAGCCCTAAATAAAACATTACGGCCATTATTAGAGTAGCCATCGCATACACTTCTGTTTCTACTGCATTGAACCAAAAAGAATCTGTAAATGCAAAAGATAGACTCCCCACAAAAGCAGCTCCCAAAATAGCGGCTTTTTTATTGCTATTAAGCTCAGTTTCTTTACCAGCTATGTTTTGTAACAACAAAACAATAGTCCAAAACATAAAAAGAATAGTAAAAGCACTAGCAGCAGCACTCATCATATTAAGAACAAGCCCGATTTGCGCAGGTTCTGAAGCAAAAATAGAGAAAAATGCACCCAACATTTGAAACAATGGCGCTCCAGGCGGGTGGCCAACTTCAAGTTTGGAAGAGGTTAAAATATACTCTCCTGTATCCCAAAATCCAACAGTCGGTTCTACAGTTAAAGTGTAGGTTAGAAATGCGATACCAAATGCAACCCATCCCAAAATGAGGTTCCATTGTTTAAAATTAAAATTCGCCATGGTCATAAATTTGTAGTACATGGCGAATTTAATAATAATTAGATTTAAATATTAATTTTAAAAAAATATTTGTGCAACCAAAGTTTTGTTCTAAATTTGCATCCTCATTACGAGAATGGCCCATGGTGTAACTGGCAACACGTCTGGTTTTGGTCCAGAAGAGTCTAGGTTCGAGCCCTAGTGGGCCAACAAAAAAAGCTTCAACTTATGTTGAAGCTTTTTTATTTTGAAAAAATAATTCAATAAAGTGCGCTAAAACTTGCATAAATTCTCTTTTATCCCTTATATTTGCAGCGTAGAACGGAAAAAATAAAGTGAGGGGACGAAAAGTCCCCTCTTTTTATACCAAATGTTTAGAGACAGTGTAAAAGAGTTTTTGGAGGAAGGCCTTGAAAAAAGACCCGATTTGTTTCTTATTGATTTTGAAATTTTGGAGGGAAACAAAATCCGTATCATTATTGATGGGGATAAGGGTGTTTTGGTAGAAGACTGTATGTATGTGAGTCGTTCCATAGAGCACAACCTTGATCGCGAGGAGCAAGACTTTTCATTAGAAGTTTCTTCAGCAGGAGCAACAACGCCTTTGATACACCACCGCCAGTATAAAAAAAATATTGGACGTACGCTAAAACTCAAAACTGTAGAAAATAAAAAATATGAAGCGGTATTAACAGCTGCAGATACAAAAGAAATTGTTTTGGAATGGAAAGCCAGAGAGCCAAAACCCATTGGGAAAGGCAAAGTAACAGTTCAAAAAATGGCAACAATACCGTACCAAAACATAGAAAAAGCGCAAGTAAAATTAGTATTTTAAGAGAAGAACTATATTATGGAAAATTTAGCATTAATCGATTCGTTTTCGGAGTTTAAAGATGATAAACTCATAGACCGTGTGACCCTTATGGCCATTTTAGAGGATGTTTTTAGAAATGCCTTAAAAAAGAAATTTGGAGACGATGACAACTTCGATATCATTATTAATCCCGACAAAGGAGATTTGGAAATATGGCGCAATAGAATTGTTGTTGCAGATGGCGAGGTTGAAAATGAAAACCAAGAAATTTCATTAAGTGAAGCACAGAAAATTGAACCCGATTTTGAAGTAGGTGAAGATGTTTCGGAAGAAGTAAAGCTATTTGATTTGGGGAGAAGATCCATTTTGGCTTTACGTCAAAATCTAATTTCGAAGATTCAAGAACACGACAATACCAATATTTACAAGCAATTCAAGGATCTTGAAGGAGAAATATACACTGCTGAGGTACACCATATTCGCCATCGTGCAGTAATTTTATTGGATGATGAAGGCAACGAATTAATTTTACCAAAAGACAAGCAAATTCCATCAGATTTTTTCAGAAAAGGAGAAAACGTACGTGGAATTATTGAATGTGTAGAGCTGAAAGGTAACAAACCAAATATTGTTTTGTCAAGAACAGCACCAGCATTTTTGGAAAAATTATTTGAACAAGAAATTCCAGAAGTATTTGATGGGCTTATTTCTGTTAAAAATGTGGTTAGAATCCCTGGCGAAAAAGCAAAAGTTGCTGTGGACTCTTACGACGACAGAATTGACCCTGTTGGCGCCTGTGTTGGAATGAAAGGATCACGAATTCATGGTATTGTTAGAGAATTAGGCAATGAAAACATAGATGTGATAAATTATACAAACAATTTGCAGTTATATATTACCAGAGCTCTTAGTCCTGCACGTGTTACCTCTATAAAAATTGACGAAGAAAACAAACGTGCAGAGGTAATTCTCAAACCAGAAGAAGTTAGTAAAGCAATTGGACGCGGGGGACATAATATCCGTCTTGCAGGACGCCTTACGGGTTACGAAATAGATGTCTTTAGAGAAGGTGTTGAAGAAGATGTTGAGCTTTCAGAATTTTCTGATGAAATCGAAGCGTGGATTATTGATGAATTTGCAAAAGCAGGTTTGGATACTGCCAAAAGTGTTTTGGAACAGGATGTCAAAGACCTTGTAAAGCGTACAGATTTAGAAGAAGAAACAATAGACGATGTGATTCGAATCTTAAAAGAAGAATTCGAAGATTAAAATTTTAATTATATTGGCACCCAGATTACATCATCTGCGCCAAATTTTAATAGAAAAAAAATAACGAAGGCAATTTATGGCTGATATCATTAGATTAAGTAAAGTATTGAGGGAGTTGAACATTTCAATGGATCGTGCTATTGACTTTTTGGAGTCAAAAAACATTGAAATTGAAAAACGACCAACCACTAAAATTTCTGCTGAAGTATACGAATTACTTTCAGGGGAGTTTCAAACTGATGCTAGCAAAAAAGTTGCCTCCAAAGAAGTTGGTCAAGCAAAGCAAAAAGAAAAAGAAGCTTTGCGTTTGCAAAGAGAAGAAGAGGAAGCTCGAAAAAAAGAAGAAGAGGCCAAGAAAGTAATTAAAGCTAAAACGACTTTTGAAGGCCCAAAAAAAGTTGGAAAAATTGATTTAAATCCAGCAAAACCTAAGTCTGAGCCAAAACCAAAACCCGAAGTGCCAAAAGCGGAAGAGAAACCAAAAAAAGATGAAGCAAAGAAAGTTGAAAAGTCTCCGCCAAAACCAACCAATGAAGAGCCTGCCAAGGAGACTTCAAAAGGGGATGTTAAATCTGGAAAAGTAGAAACACAATACGCAAAATTATCAGGTCCAAAATCAACAGGTCAAACTATTGATTTGTCTCAATTTAACAAACCAAAAAAGGATTCATCAACAAAAGAATCTGAAAAGTCTCGAAATTCAGATTCGAGGAAAAAACGCAAAAGAATTAGTAAAGTTGATGGAGGAAATCAAGCTCAAAAGCCTCGTTTGAATAAAGGAAGAAATCAAAAACCTAGTGTTCCAAAAGTTGAGCCAACAGCAGAAGAAGTTCAAAAACAAGTACGAGAAACACTAGAAAAACTTCAGGGGAAATCGTCCAAAGGGAAAGGCGCAAAATACAGAAGAGATAAGCGTGACCAACACCGTCAGCAAACAGAAAAAGACTTAGAACAGCAAGCAATAGAAAGCAAAACACTAAAAGTTACTGAATTTGTAACCGCTAATGAAGTTGCTACCATGATGGACGTTTCAGTTACAGAAATTATATCTGCTTGTATGTCTTTGGGCATGATGGTAACTATGAATCAAAGGCTTGATGCAGAAACCCTATCAATTGTTGCAGAAGAATTTGGTTATACGGTTGATTTTGTAACCGCAGACATAGATGAAATTATTGAAGAGGTAGAAGATAAGGAGGAAGATTTACTAGAACGTGCTCCAATTGTTACAGTAATGGGACATGTAGATCATGGTAAAACATCACTACTCGATTATATCAGAGAAGAAAATGTAATTGCTGGAGAATCAGGAGGCATTACACAGCATATTGGTGCCTATGGAGTAACATTAGCTTCTGGACAAAAGATTGCATTTTTAGATACACCTGGTCACGAGGCCTTTACTGCAATGCGTGCAAGAGGTGCTCAAGTTACAGATATTGCCATTATTGTTATTGCCGCAGACGATAACATTAAGCCACAAACTAAAGAAGCAATTTCGCATGCTCAAGCCGCTGGCGTTCCTATAGTTTTTGCAATAAATAAAGTAGATTTACCAACTGCAAATCCAGATAAAATAAAAGAAGGACTTGCCAATATGAACCTTATGGTTGAAGACTGGGGTGGAAAAATTCAATCTCATGATATCTCTGCAAAAAATGGAGACGGTGTACAAGAATTATTAGAAAAAGTACTTCTTGAAGCAGAATTATTAGAACTTAAAGCAAACCCAAATAAAGCTGCCGTTGGAACCATAGTTGAAGCCTTTTTGGATAAAGGCCGAGGTTATGTCTCAACAGTTTTAGTACAGGCTGGAACATTACGCATTGGAGATTATGTCCTTGCAGGAAAAAATAGTGGAAAAATCAAAGCCATGCAAGACGAACGAGGACATGAAGTCAGCGAAGCTGGTCCCTCCACACCAATCTCTATACTTGGCTTGGATGGCGCCCCACAAGCAGGTGATAAATTCAATGTCTTCAAAGACGAAAGAGAAGCCAAGCAAATTGCTGCAAAACGTACACAATTACAACGTGAACAATCTGTACGTACTCAACGACATATTACATTAGATGAAATTGGAAGACGTATTGCACTTGGTGATTTTAAAGAATTGAACATTATATTAAAAGGAGATGTAGATGGTTCTGTTGAAGCACTTACAGATTCTTTCCAAAAACTATCAACTGAAGAAATTCAAGTTAATATCATACATAAAGCAGTAGGAGCAATTACTGAAAGTGATGTGCTCTTAGCCTCAGCTTCAGACGCCATAATTATCGGATTTAATGTTCGGCCAATGGGTAATGCTCGACAAATTGCCGAAAAAGAAGAAATTGATATCCGAATGTACTCCATTATTTATGACGCTATAAATGATTTGAAAGATGCCATGGAAGGAATGCTATCTCCTGAATTTAAAGAAGAAATTACAGGTTCTGCAGAGATTAGAGAAACATTTAAAATCTCAAAAATTGGAACAATTGCTGGATGTATGGTTACCAATGGTAAAATCTTTAGGAATTCCAAAATTCGTATCATTAGAGAAGGTGTTGTTATTTACACAGGTGAATTAGCATCATTAAAACGTTTTAAAGACGATGCAAAAGAAGTGTCAAAAGGTTATGATTGTGGAATGCAAATTAAAAACTACAACGACATCCAACTAGGAGATGTGTTTGAAGCGTTTCAAGAAGTTGCTGTTAAAAAGAAATTGTAGGTCAACAATTTCAAATTCTTAAAACTTAATTTTGTTTTGGAGTGAAAGGGAATGCATTTGGATATTCTTTTTTAACAACTTTTAATGCACGGTCGGCTTCTATTTTTGTTCTGAAATTCCCTATCCAAATTTTATAGTTTGGAGTCTCGTATTTCATTTCCGAATTGTAGCCTACAAAAGCAGACCGAAAAGAGGCCAAAGTATGCTCTGCACCAGACCTTGGCCCACTATAAATTTGAATTTTTATATAATTTTTAGAATTATTGACTTCCTTTTTTAAAGCCAATAAGCGATTTAGCGCTTCACTTTTTTGAATCTTTACAATTCCCTCTTGTGCAAATAAAGGTGTTGAAAATAAAGTAGTTATAAAAAATAACTTATATAAATAATGTTTCATATTTCACTGTTGATTTTACAAATGTAAATGATTAAAATTAAAACAAAAATCGAATATTATTTAGAATGAATATAAATTAAAATTTAGCATAATCTATCATTTTAATAATCGTCCGTATGTCTTATTTTTGCATAAATTTTTGTTAATAGATTTTTATCTTATTGCATGAAAAAATTGCGCCAAAGTTTAGAAACCACTCCAAACGTTGATATGAAGCAGGTAAACAACCTTCAGCCCCTCCAGAAACTCATCTTTTTGAGTCTTGTATTTTTTTCAATTTTTTGTACACCTTTACAGGCACAAGAAGCGGACCCAGCAAAAGGGAAATCTCTTTTTAATGCCAACTGTGCTGCGTGCCACCAGTTGGACAAAAAAATGACAGGACCAGCACTTCGCTATGTTGAAACTCGATTGAGCGAAGATGAAGGCCTTGACCGAGATTGGCTCAATGCCTGGATACGAAACAGTGCTGCTGTAATTAAATCTGGTGATGCATATGCCAACAAGATTTACAACGAGTACAATGGAGCTGCAATGACAGCTTTTCCACAGCTTTCAGACCAAGATATTTCAAATATACTTGCATACACTGCACAAGATAAAGCCGCTCCAGCTGCATCTACGGTTACGACTAAAGCACCTACAAGCACTGAAGGAGGACTTTCAAAAGATATTATTCTTGGCGCATTAGCCATTCTTTTTGCACTTCTTGCTCTAGGGCTATTCTTAGTAAATAAAACACTAAGACGTTTTGCTGAAGCAAATGAAGTAGAAATTCAAGAAGCCGTAAAGCGTCCATCGCTGTGGAAAGCATTTTTAAAGAATCAATTTTTATTGTTGGTGACAGCAATTTTCTTTTTGCTTTCAAGCGCATATTTTGTTTATGGATACTTTATGCAAGTTGGAGTTGATCAAGGATATGAGCCGATTCAACCGATACATTATTCACATAAAATTCATGCAGGTGACAATGGGATTGATTGTAAATACTGTCATTCCTCTGCTCGAGTGAGTAAACATTCTGGAATTCCATCTCTAAACGTTTGTATGAATTGTCATAAATCTATTTATGAAGTTGCACCATCAACTGCAACTGAAGAATATAGCAAAGAATTCTATGATGGAGAAATCCAAAAACTGTACGATGCCGTAGGATGGGATGATGCAGAGCAAAAGTATACAGGAAAAACAAAACCCGTAAAATGGGTTAGAATTCATAATCTTCCTGACTTTGCATATTTCAACCACTCGCAGCATGTTTCTGTTGCAGGTTTAGAGTGTCAAACATGTCATGGACCAGTGGAGGAGATGGAGATTATGTATCAATATTCACCGCTTACAATGGGGTGGTGTATCAATTGTCACAGAGAAACAAATGTGAAAGTAAAAGACAATGGCTATTATGAAAAAATTCATGAAGCACTTTCTAAAAAATATGGAGTAGAACAGCTTACAGCCGCCCAAATGGGAGGATTGGAATGTGGAAAATGCCATTATTAAAATTATTAAAAGACTTAAGTAACACTATAATATATGTCATCAAACAAGAAATACTGGAAAAGTGTTGAGGAGCTAAACCCGAGCCAAAGCTCTGCTGTTGAGACGCTAAAACACAAGGAGTTTGTTCAAGAAATTCCTGTGGATGAGTTTTTGGGAGACAAATCCACATTGGAATCTTCAGAGACAACGCGTCGTGATTTCTTAAAATACGTTGGATTTAGTACAGCCGCAGCTTCTTTGGCGGCTTGTGAAGGACCGGTAATAAAGTCCATTCCGTATGTTGTTCAGCCAGAACAAATTATTCCAGGCGTTGCAAACTACTATGCAACAGCAATCTCAAACGGATACGATTTTGCAAGTTTATTGGTTAAAACTAGAGAAGGAAGGCCAATCAAAGTGGAGTCCAATTCATTAGCTAAAGCTAGTGGAAGTATCAATGCAAGAGTGCAAGCTTCTGTTCTAGATTTGTATGATAATCAGCGTGTTGTAGGCCCTACCAAAGCAGGTGAAGCAATTACTTGGGACGCTTTCTACAAAGAAGTAGGAGAAAAACTTGAAACTCTAAAAGGTTCAGAAAAACAAGTTGTGTTGTTAACTCAAACTTTTGCGAGCCCGAGTACTTCAAAATTAATTTCGGAATTTCAAAACAACTATGAGAATGTTTCTCATGTAGTTTATGATGCCATTTCAGAATCTGCAGCAGCAGATGCCTATCAAGCAAAGTATGGCCGTAGAGGTCTTGCAAATTATGATTTTGAAAAAGCAAAAACAATTGTTTCTGTAGGTGCAGATTTCCTTGGTGACTGGCAAGGAGGAGGATTTGATGCTGCATATGCCAAAGGGCGTGTTCCAAAAAATGGAACCATGTCACGTCATATTCAATTTGAATCAAACATGACACTTTCTGGAGCTAATGCCGACAAACGTGTTCCATTAAAACCATCTCAGCAAAAGCGTACACTTGCAAGACTTTATGGGAAACTTACAGGAACTTCTGTAAATGTTGCTTTACCAGCAAATATTGAATCTGCGGTAGATGCTGCAGCAAGGGAACTGTTAAAAGCAGGATCGAATGGTGTTGTTCTAACAGGAATTCAAGATGTTGATGCTCAGAGTTTGGTTTTAGAAATTAATGCATTTTTAAAAAGTAAAGCATTTGATCCAAAAACAACAATTTTAACCCGTCAAGGTAACGATGCTCTAGTTTCTAAACTTATAGCTGATATGAACGCAGGTAAAGTTGGTGCAGTTATCATGGCTGGAGTAAATCCAGCATATACTTTACCAAATGCAACAACCTTTTTAGAAGGATTGAAAAAGACAGATCTTTCAGTTGTTTTTTCTATGAAAAATGATGAAACAGCATCTGTTTCTGAATATGTAGCAGCAGCTCCACATTACTTAGAATCTTGGGGTGATTTGGAAACAAAATCAGGACATTATGGATTAGTTCAACCCACAATTCGACCATTATTTGACACCAAACAATTTCAAGATGTACTTTTGACACTTAACGGAAATACAAGTACATATCATGATTATCTAAAATCTTATTGGAACTCAAATGTTTTAGGCGGTGCTTCTTTCAATGATGCACTTCATGATGGTGTATTTACAGCTTCAAAATCTGTAACACTTGACACAACATCATCGGCTAATACAACTATTGCCATTAGCAGTGCTGTAAAGAATTTAGCGCAAGCGAAATCTTCGGACTTTGAATTAACACTTTATCCTAAAACAGGAATGGGTGACGGACAACAGGCCAATAACCCTTGGCTACAAGAATTTCCAGATCCATTAACAAGAACAACTTGGGATAACTATCTTACTGTTTCTGAAGCAGATGCTAAAGAATTAGGATTACATTTAGAAGCAAGTAATTTCTTTAAAGAAAGCAGTCATGATGCTACTGGTGGCTTAAATGGAACCTACGCCAATGTAACTGTAAATGGAGCCACTGTAAAAGCACCAGTGATTATTCAACCAGGGCAAGCTCGAGGGACAGTAGGTTTATCTTTTGGGTATGGACGAAGTGCAGGACTAAAAGAGGAAATGCAAACGGGTGTAAATGCCTATCCACTTTATCAAAATTTTGATTCAACACAATCCGTTTCAATAGAAGCAGTTGGTGGTAAACATGAATTTGCTTGTGTGCAATTGCACAATACATTGATGGGACGTGGAGATATTATTAAAGAAACCACCTTAGAAATTTTTAATACTAAAGATGCAGAACATTGGAATCCAACCCCTGTAGTTTCACTAAATCATATTGAAACCCCAGTGAGTTCTCCAGATGTTGATCTTTGGGATGAGTTTGATCGTTCCATTGGACATCACTTCAATCTTTCAATCGATTTAAATTCTTGTACAGGTTGTGGTGCGTGTGTGATTGCATGTCACGCCGAAAACAATGTTCCAGTAGTTGGAAAAGAAGAAATCCGAAGAAGTCGTGATATGCATTGGTTGCGAATTGACCGCTACTATTCTTCAGATGAAACTTTTGAAGGGGATAATGAAACCAAAGATGGAATTAAAGGATTAGGAAGTTCATTAAGCACTTTTGGTGAAATGGAATCACCATCTGAAAATCCTCAAGTGGCTTTTCAGCCCATCATGTGTCAGCACTGTAATCATGCACCATGCGAAACCGTTTGTCCAGTTGCGGCAAGTTCGCACGGAAGACAAGGACAAAACCATATGGCA
>CAXPPN010000037.1:0-49141 GCA_964219345.1 Aeromicrobium sp.
CTGCTCTAAATCAAATGTTGAAGTTACTGCCCCAGTAGCGCTCGTGTCACAATCTGTTAAATCAATTGGCGCGGTGGCAGTCGCTTTGTTATTGACTATTAAATTGAATAATGGAGTGGGAGAGACAATAAAGCAACCTCCTCCTCCAGCACTTTGAACACGAACATAAATTTCTTGTTCATCTGAAGTACTCAAATAAGGGCTAACTAGATTATCTGTTCCAGCTTCAGCAGTTTCAAAAGTGGTATAGTATGTTACCACATAATCTGTTGCTGATTGACCTCCTAAAATATCTATTGTCTGTTGTTCTAAATCAAATTCCTCAATACCATCATTGGATAAATCATCACATAAAACCAAATCATCAACTGAATTTATTTGAGGTAAATCGATAAGTTTGAGTAGAAAAGATTCAATTTCAAAACAATTTGAATCTAAATATTCGAATCGAACAAAAATCTCCTCTTGGTCAACTCCACCATAATTAATGATATCAGCGATAGCATTAACATCATTTTCTGCATCTTCTTGAGAATTATGAAATGTAACTACATAATCATCAGGATTTGGAGTAGGCGTAAGCATTGTCTCTTCATTTTGAGATAAATCAAAAATAAATGGTGGTGCTGGTTGATCGCAAATCAGAAGATCTGTTGGAGTATCATAAATTATTTCAGGGAGTACATCAACACAAACTTCGAATGAATACTCGCAATCGAAATTATCGAGAACGGTGTATGTATAACAAAATTGACCCTCAGTACTTGGTGCAATTGTAATTATATCCCCATTGGTTTCTATAATTGTGGGATCATCATCCCAATATCCTGAGACGATTTCAGGTGTGAACGAAAGATTTGCAGGTTGAAGAGCTGGATCAAAGCTTAAACTCCAAGAAAAAATATAGCCATTGTCTAAACCAATATTATCAGTGATTCTGATTGTCCAACTTCCATTTAATGAAGACCCAATTAATCCATCAAGAGTTTCATCCGATGAATAAGTTCCAGCAGGAACAAAACTGTCAGTGTATGTATCTGTTGTACTATCGCCATTGGGGAAAGTTCCGCCTGATTGAATTCCATCAACCAACGTTGGGTATGAGTTGCCTGGGACAAAACAGTATAAGTAGCCTTCACCAGGTGTAGTATTGGAAGACTCTCCATCAACTGTTCCGGTAGCCCACGGTACTCCAAGGTTAGCTGAACCACCTCCTTGATTTTGTAGAACAACTGTTTGACCAGATGGAGAAATTATTTCAATATCCAAATCGCCTAAATAGGAATGCTCTAACTCTAAACAAATCTCAACTAATTGATTAATATCATCAAGAGTTTGATCTGAGTCGAAACAATCCACTATTATTGAAGTTTCATAAGACACTCCACTTCCATCAGGCAGGAATGTCACTTCACTTTCTGGTGGTGTACATTCATTGTAATAAGGCGTTGGGTTTACAATCGCTGTGATTGTTGTTGAATCTCCAAAACAAAGAGGATCTGTAGCTGGAATAGTTTCTGAAAAATCAGGTGTTGTACTAACTTTTATAATTTGATTAATAAGGTTTGTGTTTTTACATCCTTCTGGAAAAATACTGGTATTAGTATCCCAAACATTTAGGTTAGCAACATAGACTCCTGGTTCATCAAAAGAGAAAGTTGCTGTTTGGCCGTCAATGACAGTTCCGTCTCCTGTTTCCCATTGATATGTTGCACCATCTCCACCTCCTGGTTCTGAAAAAGTTGCACTACCAGTTAAGGTAATTTCTTCACCCGTACAAACTAAAATAATTCCGTCTTCATCTGGTTGTGGAGATGCAGTATCCAATTGTGATAAAATAGTTTGACATTCTGCAGGTGGATCTTGACAAGAAATATTGGCTTGCCAACCACTAAAATTAGCACCATCATTACTTGTAAATACAATGGTTAAACACCCTGTTGGATTTGTTCCGGTTGCAATAATCGTCCCTGGACCGTCAGCCACATCATAACCAGAAAAGTCCCCTATTAAGGTTGCTGGATCATCTGCATTATCAGCGTTATAAATACTTAAAATATCAGTATTTGCTTGTATTTCAAAAGAGGTAAAGTCAAGTTGTATGACTTGACCTTCAGTATCAGGACAAATGGTAAAAGTATAGTTTTCACTATCTGAATAATTATTGTCAGCACCACCAGAATCGTAAAAAATCCCATTACAAGTTTCTATTGTTCCATCTGTTATTGTATATATTGGTGTTTCAACACAAACTGGTACTGTATTTGGTTTAAATTGGGCTTCAAGTGTAGCAACATAAGCATCTACAACATCTGTTTGACCTTCTGAAAACATGTACAGACATGCATCATTACCATAGTCCATATAACTCATAGTGAGCGCAAACTCTCCATCTTCGCAACCGTTAATAGTTCCAGGATTTGGACAGCCATAATTTGGATCAACTATATTTGGTGTATCAGCAATACCGTCATCAGTAGCACATGATCCAGAAAAAGGATGTTGTAAATTAAAAAAATGTCCTAATTCATGAGTTGTAGTTCTCCCAAGATCATAAGGTGCTCCAGGTACAATACCTGAGTCCGGACAACCTGCTCCTGAGCCAAAAGCCCCTAAATTCATTGTTACTGCTTGACCCGCTGCAATATTTCCACCCAGAGGAGAGAACCCTAATAATCCACCACCAATATCTTTAATCAGAAAGTTCATATAACCTCCCCATAAAGGGTCTACCTCTGCTCCCCCACCAAAATCATAACCAATAGTAACTGCTGGTCCCCCTTCTACCAAATCATCGTCTGTATTTTCGGGGTGATTTGAAGTGGCAATACAAAATTTTATATTGGCAACACCATGATTTACACCAGGATAAAAACCACTTGCAACGTTCCAAAGAGTAGCATCAGGATTTGTAGCCGTGTAATCCCCATTAAGGATGTCTATTTGATTTTGTGCGAGTGCTTCCAAACAATCACGGTCTGTCTCTAATGCTTCTGGAAAATGAACAGCAACAGGTATTACAATTTCATCCATGATAGATCTTTGCTGAATATTTTGTCTTCGCAACAATTCAGCATTAAACTTTTTTTGATTTTCGGCCCATTGTCTAGCAAAAACAGGGTCTTTCATCAGCTCCTCCATATGCTCTTCCATGCCGCATGTACGCTGCTGCGCTGAAACATAAAGCCCAGAGAATGCAATTAAAAGTGTAATTAGTGTAATTTTTTTCATGGTTAATTGTTGTAGTGCTGTGGCTTAATCAAAATGAAGTAGTCGGTTTTATCGACTCTGTAGTATTGATATCCTTTACGATGAAAAGGAAAGTTGTATTTCAACGGATTGAAAGTTGTTGGGTCAAAAAATTGATCTCTTTTAAGATTAGAAACAAAGGCATTAAAAAGAGAAACTTCCGAGAGTAGCGGATATGGTTTTTTGTGATCAGCTTCAGAAAATTTATTAATGACAACTCTGTTTCTTAGAATTTCTTTAATGCCTAAAACACGGTTTGGACGATTGAGAATTTCTTTAGATAGAGCTGCGCCATAAACTTCTTGAAGTTTATTGAGCTCATCATTGGAAAATGGAGTTTTTGTATTGGTGTTAAATTTAATAACACCTAGAGAGTTCTTAGGCACATTAGAATTTTGCCCATAACAGGAAAATGAAACGAATGCACAAAAGACAATATTGAAAAATAGTGCTTTCATAAAAGTTAAATTGGCTCACAAAAGAAAATCATCAAGAAAACTCGATAATTTACTAGTGTAGTAAAATTGGTTTAATTGTACAGATTAAATTAATAATCATTACAACATAAAGTTAAAAAAATATTTTCAATAATCTCTAAAAATCTGTTAATAATCATAAATTATAACTTCAAAGAGAGAAAATAACTATCTTTGTCATTACAACTTAGAATACAATTATTTAATCAAATTAATGGGAATACAGATAAACTCTACTGAAGCGGACAACCTTGGGGATCATCATATTGGAACATCTTCCGATACACCAATTCGAAATGACGCTTTTCTTTTGAATAATGAAGAAAAAATTGATATCATAAAAGATGATGTCAAACACATAATGGAAACACTTGGGTTGGATCTTACCGATGATAGCCTTAAGGGCACTCCAAACAGAGTTGCGAAAATGTTTGTCAATGAAATTTTTGGTGGACTTGACCCAGAGAAAAAACCAAAAGCTTCTACATTTCAAAATAAATACAACTATGGCGAGATGCTTGTCGAAAAAAACATCACAGTTTATTCAACTTGCGAGCATCATTTACTCCCTATTGTCGGAAGAGCACATGTGGCTTACATCTCTAACGGAACTGTTGTTGGATTATCCAAAATGAATAGAATTGTAGATTATTATGCAAAAAGACCACAAGTTCAAGAACGTCTTACAATTCAAATTGTAAAAGAGCTTCAAAATGTTTTAAATACACAAGACGTTGCATGTGTAATTGATGCCAAACACCTTTGCGTTAATTCTAGGGGAATTAAAGACATTGAGAGTAGTACAGTAACAAGTGAGTTTGGTGGAAAATTCAAAAACAAAGAAACTAAAAGAGAGTTTTTGGATTACATTCAATTGAGCACAAAATTCTAAAAACATTAGCCATCAAATGAAATTATTTGAGGAACATAAAATCGAAATTTACAATTCCATTACTGGAAAAAAAGAAGTGTTTAAGCCTATAAACGAAGGTCATATTGGACTCTACGTTTGTGGCCCAACAGTGTACAGTAATGTTCATTTAGGCAATGTAAGAACCTTTATGTCTTTCGATATGATTTTTCGATATTTCAAACATTTAGGCTATAAAGTGCGCTATGTTCGAAACATTACCGATGCAGGGCACTTAGAAAATGATGAGGACCAAGGTGAAGATCGCATTGCAAAAAAGGCAAGATTAGAACAACTAGAACCTATGGAAGTAGTTCAAATGTACACTGTAGATTTTCACAACATTTTAAATACTTTCAATTTTCTTCCACCAAGTATAGAACCTACAGCTACAGGACATATTGTAGAACAAATTGAAATTATAAAAGAAATTATTGATAACGGTTTTGCTTATGAAGCCAATGGCTCAATCTATTTTGATGTTATCAAATACAATGAATCCAATAATTATGGAGTTTTGAGTGGCCGAAAAATAGAAGATCTCATACACAACACACGAGCGCTTGATGGTCAGTCTGACAAAAAAAACCCTCAAGATTTTGCCCTTTGGAAAAAAGCTGAGCCACAACATATTATGCGATGGCCATCGCCATGGGGTATTGGTTTTCCAGGTTGGCATTTAGAGTGTACTGCTATGAGTACCAAATATTTAGGCGAACAATTTGATATTCATGGAGGTGGTTTAGATTTAAAATTTCCTCACCACGAATGTGAAATCGCACAAGCAAAAGCATGGCACAATCACAACCCGGTTAACTATTGGATGCATGCCAATATGCTAACACTAAACGGTCAAAAAATGGCAAAATCTACAGGAAATAATATTTTACCTGCAGAGATTCTTAGTGGTGATACTGACAAACTTTCCAAAGGATTCTCACCATCTGTTGTTCGGTTTTTTATGATGCAAGCCCACTACAGAAGTGTATTAGATTTCAGTAACGATGCACTTTTGGCCTCAGAAAAAGGATTTCAAAAATTAATGGATACTCTTGACACACTTTCATCATTATCCGCATCAAAAGTTTCGACAGATTTTGATGTTTCAGCTTGGAAACAAAGCTGTTACAATGCTATGAATGACGATTTTAATACGCCGATTTTAATTGCTGAAATTTTTAGTGCTGTTAAATATATCAATCAAATAAAAGATGGAACAAATACTATTGATGCAGAGAGTCTAAAATTACTTACAAAAACACTAGATGCGTTTGTTTTTGATATCTTAGGACTTCAAAAAACCTCAACAGAATCATCTAGTGATAAACTTGCAGACATTGTTCAACTTCTAATTTCGATGAGAAATGAAGCTCGATCACAAAAAAACTTTGAACTTTCAGATCAAATAAGGGATCAATTGGCCGAAATCGGAATTCAATTAAAAGACGGTAAAGATGGAACAACTTTTTCTGTAGGATAAGTTTATGACTTTATTGAAAAATTTATTAATTACATTAATTAAGGGATATCAAAAATGGATTTCTCCACTACTCCCATCACGTTGTAGATTTCAACCAACATGCTCTCAATATTGTGTAGAGGCATTGCAAGAGCATCATTTTTTGAAAGGCGTTTTTTTGGGAATAAAACGAATTTTTAGATGTCACCCATGGGGAGGATCTGGACATGATCCTGTTCCAAAAAATAATAATTAGTAAAAGTCAGACACCCTTTCCAATCTCTTTCATTTCTTTATATTTACAACCAAAAACAAAACAACATTATGAATTTTTTACAAATTGTATGGGAACCTGCATCGGACGGAATTAGACTATTTGGGGATTTCAAAATTCATTACTATAGTTTAATGTGGATGATTGCTTTCATTTTTGGACTTCAAATCATGAAAAAAATCTACAAAAATGAGGGAGAATCAGAAAGCAAAATGGATAGTTTGTTTATGTATTCTGTTTTGGGAATTATGATTGGGGCTAGATTGGGTCATGTTATTTTTTATCAATCAGAATTATTTCGAGAGGATTTTTTTAGTGTGTTTTTACCCTTCAAATTTAGCGGAGGTTTTGAATTTACGGGCTTTAGAGGTTTGGCTAGTCATGGAGCGGCCATTGGGATGATTATTTCCATGTATATCTACAATAAAAAAATACTTAAAAAGTCTGTTTTGTGGATTTTGGACCGTGTTGTGATTCCTTGTGCACTGGGTGCAATATTTATTAGAATTGGTAATTTTTTTAATTCTGAAATGATTGGAAAACCAGCAAGTGAGGATTTACCATGGGCTATCATTTTTAAAGATATGGACTCCATCCCTCGTCACCCTGGCCAATTGTACGAAGCTTTTGGATATATTTTTGTGTTTTTAATTTTATTTCTTTTGTATTGGAAGACCAACAAAAGACAACAAGAAGGGTTTCTTTTTGGATTGTTTTTACTCTTGCTTATGGCGGTTAGAGTTTTTGTTGAACAATTTAAAATTGCACAAGTTGATGGCCGAGAAGATTGGATTTTAGGATTGAACACAGGACAGGTTCTTAGTATTCCTTTTATACTTATAGGGCTTTATTTTATGTTTTTTCATAAAACTAAAGCTTCATAATTAAAATATGTTTTAACAAAAAAAAGCCACTCTATCGAGTGGCTTTTTTTTTGATTTGTAAAGTCTTTATTTAGATTTTTTATCTAAACGTTTAAGTGTATCGTGCATAATTGGAGTTGCAATAAATACCGAAGAATATGTTCCAACAAGAACACCTACAATTAATGCAAACAATAATCCGCGTAATGAATCTGCACCAAAAACGAACATGGCCAAAAGCACAACTAAAGTTGTCAATGAGGTGTTCAAGGTTCTACTCAAAGTACTGTTTAAGGCGCTATTTACAATTTTTCCAAAATCCCAACTCGAATGCTCATTAATATATTCTCGAATTCTATCAAAAACTACCACAGTATCGTTCAAGGAATATCCAATTACCGTAAGAATAGCTGCAATAAATGCTTGATCGATTTCCATACTGAATGGTAAAAACTTCCAAGCAATAGAGAAAATTCCCAATACAATCAATACATCATGAAATACAGCTGCTACTGCACCCAGTGAAAATTGCCATTTTTTGAATCTTAATAAAATATACAGGAAAACTACAATAAGTGATCCTAAAATAGCCCAAACAGATGAACGCTTGATGTCATCGGCAATTGTTGGACTTACTTTTCCAGAATACATTTTTCCAATATTATTTTCTGCATCAATAAACTGTTTGTATGTTGTACCGTCTGGCAAGAATGGTACCAATGCACCATATAATTTTTCTTGTACCTCAGCATCAACTTCTGCAGAATTTTCATTGACTTTATATTTTGTAGAAATTTTCAATTGATTAGCACTACCAATAGTTTTGACTTCAGCACTGTTAAAAACATCGTTTACTGCTGACTTGACTTCCTCAGTATTCATGTCTTGTGCAAAACGAACGGTATAGGTTCGCCCTCCAACAAAATCAATTCCTTGATCGAGTCCAGTAGTAAAAAGTGATGCCAATCCAGCAATGATAATGGTTCCTGAAATGATGTAAGCTAATTTACGTTTCTTTAGGAATTCTAAGTTGATGGAACGGAACAACCCTTTTGTCATTCCAGTAGAAAAATCAAGTTTTCCTCCTCGATTCAAATACCAATCAATCAATAATCTAGAAATAAAAATAGCGGTAAATAATGAAGTTAAAATACCAATTAATAAGGTTGTTGCAAATCCTTTAATTGGACCTGTTCCAAAAGTGTATAAAATCAAGGCGGTAAGTCCAGTCGTAATGTTTGCATCTAGGATTGATGACAATGCATTTGAAAAACCATCTTGTACAGATTCTTTTTGACCTTTTCCTTTGTATAATTCTTCTCGAATACGCTCATAAATCAGTACGTTGGCATCAACTGCAATACCAATAGTAAGTACAATACCTGCAATACCAGGAAGTGTCAAAACTGCTCCTAATCCAGATAAGACCCCGAGGATTAAAAGGATGTTAAGCAATAAAGCTACATTAGAAAATAACCCTGATTTTCCATAGTAAAAAATCATCCATAGCAATACAAATGTCAAAGCAATTAAGAAAGATTTCATTCCACTATCAATAGCTTCTTGGCCAAGTGAAGGCCCTACTTCTTCGGCCTGAACGATATCTGCAGAAGCAGGTAGTTTACCAGCACGCAATACGTTTGCC
Source organism: Aeromicrobium sp. (assembly GCA_964219345.1). GTDB lineage: Bacteria > Bacteroidota > Bacteroidia > Flavobacteriales > Flavobacteriaceae > UBA3537. The sequence continues at coordinate 8,877 of CAXPPN010000037.1, forward strand.
AAATCTACAGCTTCATTGAGTGTGAAAGATCCAGAAATTTCAGAATTTCCTCCTGCAATAGGCCCTGATGTTACACCAGGTGCAGAATACACAATATCGTCCAATACAATAGCAATTTGACCGCCTGTATTAAAGGCTTTTCCGGTCATTTGTTCCCAGATTTTTGCACCTTTTAGATTCATCTGCATAGAAACACTTGGATTTCCATTTTGTTGATATGACTGTCGTGCATCAGTAATTACCGCACCACTCAGTTGTGGTTTGTTTTCTCTATTACCCTTTAGCGCATAAAGTTCTACAAGCTCAATACTTTGTGTGTCTTCTTCGTTGGTTTGTTGTATTTGAGGAATGCCCCAAACAAACTTAACGTAGCGTTGCTCTGGGGAGAGTAGTGCTCTAACTTTTGGGTTATTTAAATATTCTGAAACTTTTTGTTGATCTTTAGCCTCAAAAGAAGCCAAAACTGGGCCTCCTGAATATCCAGGTGCACGAATCAAATCAATTAAAGGATTGACCGTTCCATCTTCTCCAGTTTCTGCATCTGTATCGCCAATGATATCAGAAATTGCATCTTCTTGTGCTTCAGAAGTAGTTTCATCTTCGATTGAAGTTTGTACAACCTCTTTTAAAACTTCGTTGGCTTGAAATAAGAAATTTCCAAATTCATCACCTTTATAGGCATCCCAAAACTCCAATTGTGCTGTACTTTGAAGCAGCCCTTTTACACGCTCAACTTCTTTGGCTCCTGGTAATTCTACTAGGATTCGTCCTGAAGTTCCAATACGTTGGATATTGGGTTGAGTTACACCAAATTTATCAATACGTTTTCTTAAAACTTCAAAAGCAGAAATAATAGATTCATCAATTTTTGCAGATAAAATTGGTTTTACCTCATCATTACTCATGTTGAAAGTAATTTCATCACTAAGTGTTCTGTTGGCAAAAATATCTGGCGAAGCCAATTTGGCCTGTGGATCAATAGTTTCAAATGCGGTAAAAAAGTCTTCTAAATAGGTGTTTTGACTGTCTTTTTGAAGTTCTTCGGCATCGCTAAGTGCTTTTCTAAAGGTAGGATCTTTGCTTTCGTTAGCTAATCCTACAAGAATATCTTTCACAGAAATTTGAAGTATCACATTGATTCCACCCTTAAGGTCAAGACCAAGATTCATCGCTTTTTCTTTGACTTCGTCGTAGTTGTAAGCCGCTACTCCTATATTGAATACTTCTTGAGTTTTGAGTGAATCTAAATAATTCAATCGTTCTATTGAACGTTTTGAATCATAATCCGTTTCTGTTTCTGCAATTTTATTGATGGCATATTGTTTTGCTTCATCTTCAATTTGGTTTGCCTTAAATGTGAATGATAATTGATAAATACTTACCAATCCAAACAATAGGGCAAATAACTTTACTAATCCTTTATTTTGCATTTTGAATTGTTTTGTTCTGCTTTATTTTTGTAAACGAGCAAATATATGATTTACGAAGTGATTTGCCAATAGATTTTTTATTTTAATAAAAAAAGCACCACAAAATTGTGATGCTTTCTATTTTTTGCCATTTAATAATCTTTGAAGGCTTACAAATTTAGAAGACCATTGGTCTTTTTTACACCCTCAGCGCTTTGTTGAAGATGCTCTTTTTCGGCGGTACTCAATTCTATTTCTACAATTTTTTCAATACCATTAGCACCAAGAACAACTGGCACCCCAATACATAAATCACTCAAACCATATTCGCCATTGAGTAAAGTTGAACATGGAAATATTTTCTTCTGATCGCAAGCAATGGCCTGTACTAATCCACTTACTGCAGCGCCTGGCGCATACCATGCAGAAGTTCCCAAAAGTTTGGTAAGCGTAGCCCCTCCTACTTTTGTGTCTTCTTTTACTTGTTCTAATCGTTCTTGTGATATAAATTCAGAAACTTTAATACTGTTTCTTGTAGCATGTGAAATTAGAGGTACCATACCAACATCGCTATGTCCTCCAATTACCATCCCATCAACATCACTTATTGGTGCTTCCAGAGCTTCTGCTAATCTATATTTGAATCGAGCAGAATCTAGAGCCCCTCCCATTCCAATAATTTTGTGTTTTGGTAATCCTGTAACTTGATGTGCCAAATAGGTCATCGTATCCATTGGGTTACTAACAACAATAAGTACCGTTTCTGGAGAGTGTTTGACGAGATTTTCAGAAACTGTTTTTACAATTCCTGCATTGATACCAATCAATTCTTCTCTAGTCATTCCTGGTTTTCTTGGAATACCAGATGTGATAACACAAATATGGCTTCCAGCAGTTTTGGAGTAATCGTTTGTTGAACCTGTTATTTTTGTGTCAAATCCATTCAAGGATGCACATTGCATCAAATCCATTGCTTTTCCTTCGGCATAACCTTCCTTAATGTCCAGTAATACAACTTCAGAAGCAAAGTTTTTAATGGCAATATATTCGGCGCAACTTGCTCCTACGGCACCTGCACCTACAACAGTTATTTTCATTGTTTATTTATTTTAATTTAAAAATGTTTTAATTATTTCTTAGAACCCAATATTTATTCCAAGTGATGCACTATTATACTCTGCAAAGGTATAGTCTGCATTGATACCAAAAAAACCTAGTTTTAAATTTGCACCAAGAGTAGTACGCATCCCTGATATTTTATTTTTTATTGAGATTGGATTTACAATCTCATCGGAGCTTACACTGCCATCTACAATTTTGTATGTTCCTAATAATTTGGTTTTTGTGGATCCACTTACATACCCTAAAGCCCCATAAAAATTGATGATTTTGAGTTTTGTACCTACAACCATTTGATAAAGCATTGAATTTACATCAAGTGTCATTTGTTGATTGTCGCCCTCTACGACATTTGTAGCGGTAAAATCATATTCACTTTTTAAACTTGAATATGCAATAACTCCAGAAACTGCAACTGGCAATACTTTTTTGCCAGGAAGCCACGACAAAAGATCTTGTTGAAGTCCAACACCAAAAGCATTTAGACTTGCATCACTAAAATTTAGCTTTGGTATAAATCGTGCCTTTATTTGGGTTCCTTTTAGAGGTGAAAAACTTGCTTGTAAAAAAGCTGTAGGAACGAGATTTGCTTCCGAAGACCCAATCCCACCTGGAAGTGAAACTTCAATTTCTTGATTTCCAAAAATTGGGTCATCATAGGTCAAAACCACGGTTTGACTCTCTGAATTTCCAAAAACTGTTGGCACATTCTTACTAGAGCTATTATCCTGAAACCTAATGTTTTCATAATCAGAGGCAACCATTTTAAAGGATGTTCTATTATCATCAACAAAGTTTGCATTTCCAACAATGGAAATTTCAAAGCCAAATCTTCGAAGAGATTTGGCATTATTAAACCATCCATTCGAAATGGCATAGACCAAACCTTCTGAAGCGGGTGCAATATAACTCTCTGCAAAGCGTTGAGTATCAGCAACTCCTGCTGCTAGTAATTCATTTATACTTTGTTGTGCCGTAGCTTTTGTACCTAGAACACATAAGGCAATTATTATAAGCTTGTGAATTTTCATACTACTTTTATTTAGTTAAACGTGAATTATGCATCAATATTGGCGTAGATTGCATTTTTTTCAATAAACTCACGACGTGGTGGTACATCGTCCCCCATTAGCATAGAAAAAATTCTATCGGCTTCTGTTCCATTGTCTATTTGCACTTGACGTAGGGTTCTAAAGTCTGGATTCATAGTGGTATCCCACAATTGACTTGCATTCATTTCTCCCAAACCTTTGTATCGCTGCACGCTTACACTTCCGCCAAATTGTTCAGCAATTGTATCACGTTCTTGATCGTTCCATGCATATTGTTTTTTCTGCCCTTTTTTGACTAAATAAAGAGGTGGAGTAGCGATATATACATGACCGCTTTCAATCAATTCTTTCATATATCTAAAGAAAAAAGTAAGAATTAGAGTTGCAATGTGGCTACCATCTATATCGGCATCACACATGATAACAATTTTGTGATAACGTAATTTTGAAAGATTTAAAGCTTTACTGTCCTCTTCAGTTCCAATGGTTACACCAAGTGCTGTAAAAATATTTTTAATTTCTTCGTTTTCAAAAACCTTATGTTGCATGGCTTTTTCTACGTTTAGAATTTTTCCACGAAGTGGCAAAATTGCCTGAAAAGCACGATCTCTTCCTTGCTTTGCTGTTCCACCTGCGGAGTCTCCCTCAACAAGAAAAACTTCGCATTTTGCAGGGTCTTGCTCTGAGCAATCACTAAGTTTACCAGGAAGGCCACCAATACTCATCACGGTTTTGCGTTGAACCATTTCGCGTGCTTTTTGAGCAGCATGACGCGCTTGAGCAGCAAGAATAACTTTCTGAACAATGGTTTTAGCATCTTCCGGGTGTTCTTCCAAATAATCGGTCAGCATTTCAGAGACAGCTTGACTTACAGAAGAAGACACTTCTCTATTTCCTAGCTTTGTTTTTGTTTGTCCTTCAAATTGTGGTTCGGCTACTTTTACAGAAATTATTGCTGTTAGACCTTCTCTAAAATCATCTCCAGCAATATCAAACTTCAATTTATCCAACATGCCCGATTCGTCTGCATATTTTTTGAGAGTATGTGTCAAACCACGTCTAAATCCTGTTAAATGAGTTCCGCCTTCATGTGTGTTGATATTATTAACATATGAATGTAAATTTTCAGCATAGGACGTATTATATATCATAGCGACCTCTACTGGAATACCATTTTTTTCACCTTCAAAGGCAATAACAGATTGCATAATTGGCTCTCTAGTTGCATCTAAATATTTTATAAATTCTGGCAACCCCTCTTCAGAATAAAAGGTTTCTGTAATAAATTCTCCTTTATCATCTTTTTCTCTTTTATCTATGATGATGACTGTAATTCCTTTGTTAAGAAAAGCTAACTCTCGCATACGACTCGATAATGTTTCGTAGTTGTACTCTAAAGTTTGTGTGAATATTTGTGGGTCTGGTTTAAACGTTACAATAGTACCACGCTTATCTGTTGATCCAGTAGATTTTACAGGGTACATTGCTTTTCCACGCTCATATTCTTGCTCCCAAACTTTACCTTCTCTAAGTACCGTTGCTTTCAAATTTAAAGACAATGCATTCACACAACTCACACCAACTCCGTGCAAACCACCAGAAACTTTGTAGGAATCTTTATCAAATTTTCCACCAGCACCAATTTTAGTCATAACCACTTCTAAAGCAGAAACGCCCTCTTTTTTATGTAATCCAACAGGAATACCACGACCATTATCTTCTGTGGTAATAGAATTATCCTCATTAATAGTTACTGTGATTTTATCACAATGTCCTGCAAGGGCTTCATCAATGGAGTTATCAATGACTTCATATACAAGGTGATGTAATCCTCGGACACCGACATCTCCAATATACATGGAAGGACGCATACGAACGTGTTCCATTCCTTCCAAGGCCTGAATACTGTCTGCAGAATATTGATTTTTGTTTATATCTTCACTCATTTTTATGGTTTTTTATCTGTTAGTCGCATACAATTATTGTGTGCCTAACAAATATAAATATTAGAGCAACGATTTTAAAGTGTATTTAAGGGAATTTAGCTTAAATTATTAACAATTCTTGAGATTTGAAAAAGCAGCTTAAAAGCAAAGAAAAAGCCCTTAAATTCAATTTTTGATTTTTAAACAAAATACTTAAAATCAAAAAATAAAAATAAAGGCTTAGACTCTTTTATTTTGAGTCTATTTTTTTAGGTATATGCTTTATCATGAACCTTGGCAACGGCTCTTCCGCTTGGATCATTTAAATTTTTAAACGCTTCATCCCATTCCAATGCTATTTTTGTACTGCATGCAACGCTTGGTTCTTGTGGCACACAAAGTGCTGCTGCTTCGCTTGGAAAATGTGATTCAAAAATTGTTCTGTAATAAAACTCTTCTTTATTGAGCGGCGTTTGAACTGGAAATCTAAAATGTGCATTTTTCATTTGTTCATCGGAAACTTCTTTTTCAACAATTTCTTTTAAGGTATCAATCCAACTGTAGCCAACACCATCACTGAACTGCTCTTTTTGTCTCCAAGCAACACTTTCTGGCAACATGTCTTCAAAAGCTTTTCTTACCACCCATTTCTCCATACGTTCTCCATTTATCATTTTATCTTGTGGATTAATTCGCATAGCGACATCCATAAATTCTTTATCCAAAAATGGAACTCGCCCTTCAATTCCCCATGCTGCCAAACTTTTGTTGGCACGCAGACAATCATACATGTGAAGCTTGTCTAACTTTCGGACTGTTTCTTGATGAAATTCTTTTGCATTTGGTGCTTTATGAAAATACAAATAGCCTCCAAAAAGCTCATCGGCACCTTCTCCAGAAAGCACCATTTTTATACCCATAGATTTGATCACTCTTGCCATTAGGTACATTGGTGTACTTGCACGAATAGTGGTCGTATCATAGGTTTCGAGGTTGTATATTACATCTTTGATGGCATCTAATCCTTCTTGAATTGTAAATTTAATTTCGTGGTGCACCGTTCCAATATGATCGGCTACTTTTTGTGCTGCAGCCAAATCTGGAGAGCCTTCTAATCCAACAGAAAATGAATGCAATTGTGGCCACCAAGCATCTGTAGTATCTCCAGATTCTACTCTTTTTTGGGCATATTTTTTTGCAATAGCAGAGGTGACTGAAGAATCCAAACCACCTGATAGTAATACACCGTATGGTACATCACTCATGAGCTGTCTATGAACAGCAGCTTCCAATGCTCCCTTTATTTCTTGAATACTCGTTTCGTTGTCTTTTACAGCATCGTATTCTTTCCAATCTCTTTTGTACCACTGTACAAATTTACCATCTTTGCTGTGGAAATAATGACCGGGTGGAAATAACTCAATCTTTGTACATACAGACTCTAAGGCTTTTAGTTCAGAGGCAACATAAAATGTTCCATTTTGATCCCATCCAATATACAATGGAATAATTCCCATATGGTCACGTGCAATAAAATAGGCGTCTTCTTCAACATCATAAATAGCAAATCCAAAAATACCATTTAGGTCATCTACAAAATCAACTCCTTTTTCTTTGTAGAGTGCAAGAATGATTTCACAATCACTCTGTGTTTGAAAATCATAAGTTGATTCAAATTGTTTTCTTAGCGCTCTGTGATTATAAATTTCACCATTTGCTGCTAAAATTAATTGTTTATCTGGGCTAAACAAAGGTTGTTTGCCTGAAGCAGGATCAACAATAGCGAGGCGCTCGTGTGCCATTATCGCTTTATCATTATCAAAAATTCCACTCCAATCTGGACCACGATGCCTAATTCTTTTAGACATTTCTAGTATTTGAGGCCTTAAATCCTCACTATTTTGTTTCAAATCGAATGCACATACAATGCCACACATGATATCTTGTTTAAAAATTATATGCAAATATGATTTTAAAGTTTCATATTGTAAACATAAAATGATATATTAATTATATATTGAAACAAATATTGATTAAAAAATTAATAAATCGGAACTAAATCAACGTAAAAATAAAGTTTATGTTTTAATATGTAAGAAAATAGAAGAAAATAGCTAAGGAATGTTTAAATACTTGTGCGTTTGAAGAGAAATCTTCCATTTTGGATGATTCATAACGTATTTTACAATAAAAGGAGCTATTTTTTCTCGAACACTCCACTCGGGCTGTAGGTATAAAATACAATCTTGCGATACTTTTTCGGCTTGTTCTTCTGCAAATTTAAAATCGTCTTTGTTATAAACAATGACTTTTAGTTCATTTGCCTTGGAATACACTTTGTTCTTTGGAAGCATTCGCTTTTTTGGTGAAAGACATATCCAATCCCAATGCCCCGATAACGGATAAGCACCAGAAGTTTCAATATGTGTTTTGAGGTTATTTTGTTTTAATAAATCGGTTAGTGGATTCATATCCCACATCAATGGCTCACCGCCAGTTACTACAATGGTATCGCTAAATTCTGCAGCTTGAGTCGCTATAGATTCAATTGAAGTTGGTGGATGAGTTTCGGCATTCCAACTTTCTTTTACATCACACCAATGGCAACCCACATCGCATCCACCTATACGAATAAAATAGGACGCTGTCCCTTTGTGATAGCCCTCGCCTTGAATCGTATAAAAAGCTTCCATAAGAGGAAGCATTTCACCGTCATAAACCCGCTTTTGAATTTCAGATTTTAACATAGAATGCAAAAATAGTTTACAGATTTTTGTTATAGTAAGAAAACTTCATTTTTTTTTACCAAAACCTACTTTGTTATGACTTCAAAAAACGACTTTTTCAAACACATTATTAATGGGTATACTTTTAAGGTTAAGTCTATTACCCTAGGAGCTGCAACGCTTAACTCTAAAACTCTAACAAATTGCTTTGTCAAAGTTCCCCTAAAAACCATGAATAGACATGGTTTAATTGCAGGAGCAACAGGAACTGGAAAAACAAAAACTTTGCAGGTATTAGCCGAGAATTTGAGCGAAAAAGGTGTGCCTGTTTTATTGATGGATGTTAAAGGAGATTTGAGTGGCTTGGCAAAACCAAGCCTAGGACATCCAAAAATTGATGAACGCCAAAATGCCATTGGACTTTCTTTTAATCCAAAATCTTTTCCAGTTGAAATTTTGTCATTATCAGAACAAAACGGGGTACGACTACGAGCAACTGTAAGTGAATTCGGTCCTATTTTGATATCAAGAATTTTGAATCTTACAGACACACAAGCTGGAATTGTAGCTGTCATTTTTAAATACTGTGATGACCAGCGCATGCCATTGTTAGATTTAAAAGATTTTAAAAGTGTTTTAAATTTTGCAACCAATGAAGGAAAAGAACAATTTCAAAAAGAATATGGCAGAATTTCGAAAGCATCAACAGCTGCGATTTTAAGAAAAATCATTGAACTTGAACAACAAGGCGCAGATCTGTTTTTTGGAGAAAAAAGTTTTGATGTTAATGACCTCATAAGAACTAATAAAAAAGAGGAAGGCTATATCAATATTATTCGATTGGATGATATTCAAGATCGTTCAAAATTGTTTTCCACATTTATGCTTAGTCTATTGACAGAATTATATGAAACTTTTCCCGAAGAAGGCGATTTGAGTCAACCAAAACTTGTCCTTTTTATTGATGAAGCACACTTGATTTTTAGTGAAGCTTCAAAGGTATTATTACACCAAATTGAACATACCATCAAACTTATAAGAAGTAAAGGAGTTGGCATTTATTTTGTGACTCAAAATCCTACAGATATTCGAAATAATGTGTTGGGGCAATTGGGTTTAAAAATACAACATTCGCTTAGGGCTTTTACAGCCAAGGACCGAAAAGCCATCAAACTTACAGCACAAAACTATCCAGAAACTGAATTTTTTGATATTGAAAAAACACTAACTTCTATGGGAATTTGAAAAGCACTTGTGACTGTATTGGATGAAAAAGGACGTCCTACTCCATTGGCATCTACCCTATTGCAAGCGCCAAAAAGTCGGATGGATATTCTTTCAACTGCTGAATTGTTTGCTCTCAATGAAAGTTCTCAACTGAGTTTGAAATATAATGATCTTGTTGACAGAAATAGCGCATATGAAATCTTATCAGCAAAATTTAATAAAATTAATAAAACTCAAACAGAAGCACCTCAAAGAAAATCATCAAAATCGAGATCGCAACGACAAAACCCTATTGTTAAAGTGCTTACAAGCGCAACATTTATAAGAGCTGTATTTGGAATTCTTAAAAAAGTCGTTTAGTATTGTACCCAATTTAAATTAGCCATGAAAAATTTACTGATTTCTTTTTTTGCATTCACATTTTTTTTGACCGCTTGTAACTCTTCTCCAGACCCTTTTTTAATTACCAAACACTCTGTTGGAGAACTCAATGATTCAACAAAAGTAAAGGACTTGAAGCGTGTTTTTGAAACAGATTCTTTAAGTCAATTTATAGATGGTGATGAATTTACTGGAAACACCAACATCATTAAGGTTTTTGAAAAAGGAACGCAAAAGTTATTATTGGAACTCAGCCCAAAAGAGGCTCTAGATTCGCTATCCACAATTCAAAATGTTAGAATCTTAGACAATCGTTACAAAACAAAAAAAGGTCTTAATAAACTTTCTGATTTTAAAGGCGTAACAGCAAATTACACTATTTCTAGTATTCAAAACACGCTTAGAAATTTAATTGTTTCAGTTGATGAAATCAATGCTTACTTTACCATTGATAAGAACGAATTACCAGAAAATTTACGCTACGATATGAGTAAGAAAATTGAAGTTATTTCTATTCCTCCAACTGCAAAAATTAAAGATTTTTTCATTCAATGGTATTAAATCCAAATTTAAAACCTTTCTTTAAAAAAAATAGATTAACCAAATGAATGAATTCATTCCAAAATTTGTAGGTCAGTGTTTAAATTTTTTAAGTTTTTTCAACACCTCTTTGGCATCAAAATGGGCGCTTAATTTATTTTCTGCACCACTAAAAGGACGTTTAAAAGCACCTCATCCAACTCTGGAAAAAGCAAAAAAAGAAGTGTTTTATTATAATAATATTCCAATTCAAACCTACCATTGGCAAGGAAAAAAAGATACAGTATTATTGGTGCATGGCTGGGAAAGCAACTCTGGAAGATGGAAGAATATTATTCAAAGACTGCAACAAGAAGAATATAATATTGTTGCACTAGATGCACCTGCTCATGGTGCTTCTGGCAGCTCAAGTTTCAATGCTATTTTGTATTCAAAATTCATAACAGTTGTTTCGAAAAATTTTAAACCTAATTTCTTTATTGGCCATTCTGTTGGAGGCATGGCGATTTCATTTTTTTTAAAAAACAATAACTATACCTTTGGTGAAAAAGTAGTGTTTTTGGGTGTCCCATCTGGTTTTCCTGGAATATTGAATAATTATATAAAACTAATGGGCTACAACACTAAAATCTCAGAGGGACTAGAACTTTGCATTCAGAGAAAATTTAATCAACCTTCCACATATTTTAATACTTCCCATTTTATAAAACATATGGATTCGAAAGGTTTAATTATTCACGATGAAAATGATCCTGTGATTCCATTTTCAGATGCAATTGAAATACAATCTAACTTCAAAAATAGTAGGTTAGTTTCCACAAAAGGTCTTGGTCATGGCCTAAAAGGAAAACAAGTTATTGATCATATAATCGACTTTCTAAAGGACTAAAGTTTTGTACCTTTACACCATGGAAGAAAGCTTAAAAAGACTTAATAAATATCTTAGCGAAGCTGGATATTGCTCTCGAAGAGTTGCCGATAAGTTAATTGAGGAAGGGCGGGTAACCCTCAATGGAATAGTTCCAGAAATGGGAACAAAAGTTGCACCAAATGATATTGTTGAAGTTGATGGAGAACAAATTTTTAACACCAAAGTCAAACGCACCTACATTGCATTCAACAAACCTGTAGGAATTGTATGCACTACCGATACTCGAGTTGAAAAAAATAATATTATCGATTACATAAACTACCCAACTCGTATTTTCCCTATTGGAAGACTTGACAAAGATAGCGAAGGGTTAATTTTATTGACAGATGATGGTGATATTGTCAATAAAATTTTACGAGCGAGTAATAACCATGAAAAAGAATATATTGTTTCTGTAGACAAACCCATTTCCCAGACTTTCGTTGAGCGTATGTCTAGCGGAGTGCCTATTCTAAATACGACAACAAAACAATGTAAGGTTAAGAAAATAAGTCAAAAAACCTTTAAAATTGTTCTAACTCAAGGGCTAAATCGACAAATCCGAAGAATGTGTGAATATCTTGGATACGAAGTAAAATCGCTTCAACGAACGCGAATTATGAATATCCATTTAAAAAGCTCTTTGGGGACATACAGAGAACTGTCTGAGGAGGAATTAACAACACTGAATTCCTTGCTAAAAAATTCTAAAAAAACATGGTAAAATCTACAAAAATAAGTCCGTTTCATCTCGCCATTCCAGTTTGGAATTTGGAAGAATGTAGAAAATTTTATGCAGATATTTTGGAATGTCCTCAAGGGCGAAGCAGTACACATTGGGTAGATTTTAATTTATTTGGACACCAATTAGTCATCCATTATAAGCCAAAAAATGAAAATCAAAACCATTGCAACGAAGTGGACGGAAAGCAAGTTCCTGTTCCACATTTTGGTGTGGTTTTGCCCTGGCAGACATTTCATGATTTTGCTGAAAAATTAAAACAAAAAGGTATACAGTTTATCATTGAACCCTACATTCGCTTTGAAGGCGAAGTGGGCGAACAAGCGACTTTGTTTTTCCTAGATCCATCTGGAAATGCATTAGAATTCAAGGCCTTTAAAAATCCGAATCAGCTTTTTGCAAAGTAATATATTAGTGGGCTTCTGCTCTTTGTCGTGCAAGCAGAGTGTTTTTCAAAAGCATTGCAATGGTCATTGGGCCCACACCTCCAGGAACAGGCGTAATATAACTAGCTTTTTCTGCAACACTATCAAAATGTACATCTCCGACAATTCTATAACCTCGCTTTTTTGAATCATCTGGAACTCTTGTAATTCCAACATCTATTACAACAGCATCTTTTTTAACCATATCTGCAGTCAAAAATTCTGGAATTCCTAAGGCTGCAACAATAATATCAGCTTCTTTTGTTAGAGCCGCTAAATTTGAAGTCCGGCTATGAGCTACTGTAACTGTTGCGTTGCCAGCAGGGCGTTTTTGACTCATTAATATACTCATTGGTCGACCAACAATATGACTTCTTCCAATAACTACTACATGTTTTCCTGATGTTGGGATTTCATAGCGTTCCAAAAGTTCCATTATTCCATACGGAGTTGCAGAAATGAATGTAGGCAAATCGAGTGTTAATCTTCCAACATTCATAGGGTGAAAACCATCTACATCCTTGTCTGGATGAACAGCCATAAGAATTTTCTGTTCGTCTATATGTTTAGGTAAAGGCAATTGAACAATAAAACCATCGATTTCTGGATTATCGTTGAGTGCTTTAATTTGATTTAGCAGCTCTTGTTCTGATGTTTCTTCTGGTAAATCAATCAGTGTTGATTCAAATCCAACAAGCTCGCAGGCCTTAACTTTTGCACCTACATAAGTCATACTAGCACCATTTGTTCCCACAAGTACGGCCGCCAAATGAGGTACTTTGATACTGTTTTTTTTCATTCCAGAGACTGTTTTAGCGATCTCTTCTTTGATTTGGGCACTGGTTTGTTTTCCGTCAAGTAATATCATAATCCAATTTGTGTCGCCCTATCTTGGCATGTTTTTCATCATTTGCATCATTGTTCTCCCCTTGCTACCTTGCATCATTTTCATCATTTTACTCATTTGATTGAATTGCTTCATCAATTTATTAACTTCTTGAATAGAAGTTCCTGAGCCTGCGCCAATACGCTTTTTACGACTTGCATTGATTAAAGATGGGTTCGAACGCTCTTTTGGGGTCATTGAATGAATGATAGCTTCTATGTGCTTAAAAGCATCATCATCAATATCTATATCCTTTGTTATTTTTCCCATTCCTGGAATCATCCCAACAAGGTCTTTCATATTTCCCATTTTCTTAATCTGTTGTATTTGAGAAAGAAAATCATCAAAACCGAATTGATTTTTTGCAATTTTTTTCTGAATCTTTCGAGCTTCTTGCTCATCAAACTGTTCCTGAGCACGCTCTACAAGAGACACCACGTCACCCATACCCAAAATTCGATCGGCCATACGCGCTGGGTAGAAAACGTCTATAGCTTCCATTTTTTCTCCAGTACCAATGAATTTGATTGGCTTATTGACAACAGATTTAATTGAAATTGCTGCACCGCCTCGAGTATCTCCATCTAGTTTTGTAAGAATAACGCCGTCAAAATTTAAAATATCATTAAAGGCTTTGGCAGTATTAACAGCGTCTTGTCCTGTCATGGAATCGACTACAAATAACGTTTCTTGCGGCGTAATAGCCTTGTGAATATTTGCAATTTCTGTCATCATTTCCTCATCAACAGCCAATCGCCCAGCCGTATCAATAACTACTACATTACAGCCTTTAGATTTTGCTTCTGCAATACCAGCAAGGGCGATCGCCACTGGATCGTTATTCCCAGGGTCACTATATACTTCAGCGCCTATTTGTTCTCCAACAATATGCAACTGATCGATGGCCGCAGGACGGTACACGTCACAAGCGACAAGCATTGGGGTTTTAGATTTTTTTGTTTTTAGAAATTTTGCGAGTTTTCCAGAAAACGTAGTTTTACCAGAACCTTGCAATCCAGACATTAAAATAACGGATGGATTTCCAGATAAATTAATTCCTTCTGCATCACCTCCCATAAGTTCAGTAAGTTCATCCTTTACAATTTTGACCATCAACTGACCGGGTTGTAAAGTGGTCAAAACATTTTGACCAAGTGCTTTTTCTTTTACAGTGTTTGTAAATTCTTTAGCAATTTTATAATTGACATCAGCGTCTAGCAACGCACGTCGAACTTCCTTGAGTGTTTCGGCAACATTGATTTCGGTGATGCTTCCATGTCCTTTGAGGACGTGTAGTGCTTTATCTAATTTTTCGCTTAAACTATTGAACATTAGGTGTGAAAATTTAATTCACAAAAATAGCGAATTATTTTATTTTATTCGAGTTAATAAGACGTTAAACCTTGTCATTAATTAAGGTGTAGAACTTGAAACTTGCAAAAGTTTTCCGTTATAGAACTGCTGCCCTTTTTCAGAAAATTCAAAAATATATGTTGCCATTTCAAGTGGAGTTGTAGGGGCTTTATATCCTGGGAAAGCCTCTTCTAACATCTCTGTTTGAACGGCTCCTAAAGCTAGCACATTAAAAGATGGTCCTGTTTCTTTGTATTCTTCGGCCAACAATTCTGTAAGTGTAATAACAGCGCCTTTACTGGAACTATATGCAGAGAGTCCAGCAAATTTCATTGAACCCTGAACACCACCCATAGAACTTATGGTTACCACATGCCCTTTTGGTTGCATAAAAGGAATCACACGTCTGGTAAGCTCTGCAACACCAAAAACGTTGGTAGCATACACCTCTTTAAATTCTTCAATTGTGGTTTCAGAAAAAGGTTTGTTTACAATTGCACCCGCATTATTTATAAGGATATCAACATGAGTCCATTCTTTTTGTATAAAATTCTCAACACGACTATAGTACTCAGGATGATTTAAATCAAAAGATAATGCGGTAATATTTTCATAATTTAAATTTGAAACAGGTTTTGCATTTCGTGATAATGCCAAAACAGCATAACCTGCTTTATGAAAAAGATGGATTAGCTCAAAACCAATTCCGCGACTTGTCCCTGTAATAATGACTGTTTTTGTGGGTTTCATAATAGAAAATTATTAAACGTTACGAAGATACTAAAGGCAAATTAAACAGAAAAATTAAAAATTTGGCGTAAGCGAATTTTTGAACTATAAAATAACACTAACAAAAGTACAATCATAAACACTTCAAACCAAAGCACATAGTATGGCCATTCACCAATGACTAAAGGATTTTTTACTTGTGGAGGTTCGGCCAAATACATATAATTTCCACCCACATAAAAGTTAAAAGGCATAATGATAGCCAATAAAACATTAAGAGCAATAAATGTCCTAATCATAGATTTTTTGGTAAGTTCCATCCCGTAATTTTGAAGCAAATAAATGGGCATCACCAAAATTATAGAGTGACGGACATAATATTCTAAATATGCAAATTGACTCCCATCATAACTATTCATTTGTGGAGTAAGCATAGACATAATTCCACCAATAATACCTGTATAAAACACAAAATCAAAAAGCACTTGTTTACGCTTTAAAAAAGGAAGTATAGCGCAAATAAGCCCAGAAATACCACAAAGGTGAAGAGGCAAATCAGTCGCTGTATTCCAATCGCCGATGAGGTATGATCTTAAAGGACTGTAAATGGATGAAAACACCAAAATAAGTCCCATTGCATACAAAACATAAGTATTTTGTTTTTTATTCAAAAAACGACCTAATGCAAGTACTGACAACATGGAAATCAAAGCAATAAGATTATTACGCACCCATTCCTCTGTCATAAATTCAATAATATAATTGGGATATTTATTATTTAAAACACTAATCAATTGAAGTTCGTTTTGGTTAAATTTTGTGTTGCTAATTAAGTTATTAATAAAAGCGTATAGTTCAAAGATATTATTATTTTTGTAAATCTAAAATGGGTCATTAACTCAGTTGGTTCAGAGTGTTACCTTGACAGGGTAGAAGTCACTGGTTCGAATCCAGTATGACCCACAAAACTTAATAAACTCAAATAAAAGTTTTTTCCGTTATTTTTAAAAAGAAAAGTTGATATTGATAATACCTAATTCTCCAATACCAGAGCTAAAAATTGTATTACTATTATCAATTGGACTATTATCAACATCTTTTATGATTAATGTTTTAATAAAAAGTCCAGGTTCTGTTGAAATTGAAAAACTTTCACTTATTACATATTCAGCTCTAAAAAAAGGTACAAGATTAAATTCATAATATTTTCGTTCGGACTGAATATTATCAGTATAACTTAAAGCCAAATCTAAACCGTAGTAAAAAATCCATTTTTTTGATGAATTAAAGGCTATATCAATACCTGGTTTTACCCCTATACTAAATTCATTTTCACTTTCCTGAAAATATTTTAATCCGAAACGTAGGTGCTTATTTTCTTTTATTTGTCGACGAAAACCAAGGTTGTATGAGCTATTACTAGAATTGAACAAAGCTGGGATTATATCATCAGCATTTAAATATATTTGATTTTTTTGTTCTTGAGCAGAGAGAATTGCACTAAAGAAAAAAAGTATACAATAGATTTTATTCATCGTCTAAACGATCTATGTAACGTGCAAAAATACCCTCTAATGTTTGAATAAATTCATCGCCATTCTGACCAATTCCTGAAAAATTTTCAACATTTACAACTGTTCCATCGATGAAAACCATATTTAAATAATAATCTTCATCTTCATCTTCCTGAATTTCAATTTCTCCTAACAAAGTATTTTCGCTGAATACCTCAACATCAATAAAATTATTGAGTTGAATAACCGTAGGATCGTCTAGTGCAAATAAATATTCTGCATCAATGTCTATTGAAATATTCATGCTGTTAGTCGTAATACTTCCAGTTATGTAATCAATATCTGTATCCTCTAAGTTTTCGTAATCTGTTGACAATAATTTTATAGTACCTTGAAATTGTGTTACACAGCCAGAACCATTACTAAGAGAGTACCCCAATGAAAAAGTGTCATCTGCTAATTCATCAACCGAAAATTCATGAGTAAATGGATTCATATATATATTAAAATCAACATCATTTGGGATTGGGATTTCTCCAGACATATTGTAGTCTACATTTACAACATTAATAGCAAACATTGTTTGATTATTGTGAGATACATCAAATGCAAGTGAAGTAGGAATATATATTGGATCTTCAACATCCATTAACTCTTCACTCACACCAGAAAGAGTAATAGATGTGTCATTTGTTGTTGAATTTGTAAAAAGTGGAAAAACCATTTTCATTTCTGAGTTTGAACCCGCTGTTGTCCAACTCTGAGTTTGGTTATTGTAAGTATAAACCCCAAAGTAATTTTCAATATTAAATGGCTCTTCTGGGTATTCGGAGTCAATGAGCGGTTGATAATTTGGAATATCCTCAATGGCTTCTAACATGATTTCATGAAAATCACCAGAATCATCTTCAATGTTGTCAAATAAATTTATCAGTAAATTAGAAAAATCACCTGTTTCTAATACCTCCAAACAACTCATAAGAGTTTCAATACCATTTTCTACGACAACTTGGTCTTCTTCAGCTGTATTTTGAGATGTCTCTGTTTGATTCTCTACAGGTTCATCTTGACATGTAATCAATAAAATAGGGAAGAGAAACGGCAAATATTTTTTCATTTTTGTTTAGTTAATTGGTAAAATTATTAAACAAAAATAGCTATTTTTATTCAAAAATTATGATTTAAGCACATCTAATATACACTCCAAAGCCATACCTCTAGACCCCTTCACAAGAATCAAAGTGTTTTTTATTGATGTATGTTTAATATGCTTTTTTACAGCCGCTACATTTTTAAAAAAAATTGCAAAAGGAAATTCTTTTTGATGATTAAAAAAATGTGAACCCACAAAATAAGCTTTTGTAAAATCAAAGTCTTTTACCATTGAAATTATAGCTTGATGTTCATAAAAGCTTTGAGGTCCTAACTCAAACATGTCTCCTAAAATCACTACTTTTTCTTCACCATTCATGGCTTTAAAATTCTGTAGCGCCGCTTCAACACTCGTTGGATTGGCATTATATGCATCCATTATGATGGTGTTAGAGTTTTGTTTAATGACTTGTGATCTATTATTTTTTGGAACATAAGATTCAATCCCTTTTTTTATCACATCTAGTTCTAGTTTGAAATATAAACCTATAGAAATTGCTGCTGCAATATTTGTAAAATTATATTGCCCAAGCAATTGAGTTTGTATATAAACATCATCTACTTTGACATTTACAAAAGATCTATCATTTTCAAGTTTGATGGTAAAATCAGAGGTGTTTTCAGATGAAAAAGTTTTTATGTTTTGATAATCGCCTATTTGTTTAACTTGTTTTTTGTCATAAATATTTACAAAAATAGCGCCTTTATTACGCTTCAAATAATCGTATAATTCGCTTTTTGCTTTTACCACTCCTTCTTCACTTCCAAAACCTTCCAAATGTGCTTTCCCAAAATTGGTTATGTAGCCATAGTTTGGGCTAGAAATTTCGCAAAGTTGTGCAATTTCACCAGCGTGATTTGCTCCCATTTCAACAATTCCAATTTCTGTAGTTTTATCCATTTGAAGTAAAGTCAAAGGAACACCTATATGATTGTTATAATTGCCTTGAGTAGCATGTGTATTATACTGCTGAATTAGTACTGCGTTTATAAGTTCTTTGGTTGTTGTTTTCCCATTACTTCCAGTGAGTGCAACAACAGGAATATCTAAGTACTTTCTATGAAAATTGGCTAATTCTTGAAGTGTTTGAAGAACATTATCAACCAAAATAAAACGTTCATTCATTGGGGTTTGAACTTCGTCAATTATACAATAATTTGCGCCAGAGTCTAAGGCTTGTTGAGCAAAATTATTTGCATTGAAATTCTCACCTTTAAGTGCAAAAAAAAGAGTGCTTGGTGTTAGTGAACGCGTATCTGTAGTAACACCTTTTGATTTTAAAAATAATTGATGCAGGTCTCTAATTTTCATAACTTAAAAGTACAAAAAAAAGTCCCAACAGAATTGTTTAGGACTTTTTTTGAATCATAAGATTTTATATTAATTCTTTTTCTTTTTCTTCTTAGATTTAGAACCTACTCTAGACATGGCGCATCTGAACCCAATAAAGTCTGTAGCCATATCTTCTGGATAAAAACGTCTTTGAGCTGGATCTAACCAGTACTCTCTATCTTTCCATGAGCCTCCTTTGTATACACGTACTTTGTCGTTAATAAGAGAGGTTCTAGAGTTTGATTTGTCATATTCTCTATTCAAACTTCCATCTTCGTTAGATTCTACTAAATGTTTTGGAGAGTCGTACATTTTTCGAGTAGTATCGTCTGAAGACAACTCTTCTCCCTCTTCAAAATCGTCAAAGTACCTTGAAGATTGCTTATCACCATCTCTAAAATTTCTATTATCGCTAGTATCAAAATTTGTTCTCAAATAGGTTTCATTTTCATCAACTGGTACTTGAGATAGCTGTCCTGGTAATGTTTTTGCAATAATTTTTCCATTTGATAATGTGTCAAACTCAATATCATCAATTCCAACAACTTTTACACTTCCATCCTCTGCAATTGCATTTTTGGTATATACATTACCTCTATAATAAGCAAAATCGCTAAACTCATCATCAACAATTGGTCGGTAGACATCGGCGACCCATTCGGCAACATTTCCTGCCATATCATAGATACCAAAATCATTTGGATCATACGACATCACTTCATTGGTAATATCGGCACCATCGTCAGACCAGCCAGCAATTCCGCCATAATCTCCTTTACCTTGCTTGAAGTTGGCCAACTGATCTCCTTTAATTCTTCGTTCACCTGTTCTTGTATATTGGCCATCCCATGGGTATTTCTTTCGCCCACGGTATATATTGTATTCTCTAAGTTCTGTAAGACCAAGCGCAGCATATTCCCATTCTGCTTCTGTTGGAAGTCTATATTTGATTGGAATAGCTCCCGTTTCACGAGTCGCATAACTTACTACAGAATCGTTACTTCTTTTACCTTTGCCACCAAGATGAACTCCCAAACTGTCTTTGTAAGTCTCTTTTGGAGCATTTACATAGGTGTCTACATTGAAATTACTTGTGGCTGTAACTAAATCTCCAGGGATATGAGAGCCTTTTTCAAGATAACCTTCTTTTTGTAGTCCCATTTCTGCAACGCGATCTGAACGCCATTTGGCATATTCGTTAGCCTGTAACCAACTTACTCCAACAACTGGAAAATTGCCATAGGCAGGGTGACGTAGGTAGTTTTCTATTAAAATTTCACTGTACCCAAGACGATTTCTCCATACTAATGTATCTGGTAAAGCTCCGTTATAAATTGCTGTAAATTTAGGGTCAGTTGGTGGATAAACACGCTTAATCCAATCCAAATATTCTAAATACATTACGTTGGTAACTTCAGTTTCATCCATATAGAAAGACTGAACATGCTGCTGATTTGGACTATTGTTCCAATCGTGCATCACATCATCCTGAACTTTTCCCATTGTAAAAGTCCCTCCTTCTACAAATACCAATCCAGGTGCAGTTTCTTGCTCCTTAAATTTTGTGTTGTATTGAAAGCCTCCTTCTTTGTCGTTGATTTTCCAACCAGTACCTCGAGAAGTGTTTCCGTATTTTGAGGATTTATTACATGATGTTACAGCAACTGAAACAGCAACAATAAAAAACAATCTTGATATTTTAATATTTTTCATATTCAAATTAAATTAAAATAAGGGGTCCTTAAATTTTGGATTTGCAATATAATAATTATGTGTTGGTTTGCAATGATTTTTTTTAGTCGTTTTTAAGTATTTTTTTTGATTTGGCACCCTAGGTTTTATTAGATAACGTCATTTTTAATCGTTTATTATTGTAATTTTGAAAAATGAGGTTAGAAATATATACGATTTAATAACTTCATTCGTTTGGTGTATATGAA
Source organism: Aeromicrobium sp. (assembly GCA_964219345.1). Taxonomy (GTDB): domain Bacteria; phylum Bacteroidota; class Bacteroidia; order Flavobacteriales; family Flavobacteriaceae; genus UBA3537. The sequence continues at coordinate 30,240 of CAXPPN010000037.1, forward strand.
AAATATTTCGTGGGGGTTAATGATGTTTTTTTGGGTTTTGCTCTGCAATGCTCAAAATCAACAATTTGAAATCAATTGGGAAGGCTCAAAAGTATTTTCATCAGGAATTTCAAACATTGAACTGCCTTATTTTGATGCTAAGCATTATAACTATTCAGAAGAAAATGGTATTACATTTACAGCACAATGGAATACTGGATTTGAAATTAACCCCAAAAATATCACCATATTATCCATAGAAAGTGAGACCATTCCTCTTTCTGATTTAAAAAACTTGAAACTATCTTCTATTCCACAGTCATTTCAGTATAAAGTTTATAATACTAAATCTCGTGGAAAAGCATCAAATACCATAGTGGCAAATGCTTTATTTAAAGAAAATGGCGTTGTAAGAAAAGTGAAACGTTTTACAATTTCATACAAAAAAAACACATTTCAAAGAGTTATGAGCGCTAACGCTCAACTTCAAAGTTCGGTGCTTAAATCTGGTCAATGGTACCGCTTTCGAGTAGATACAACAGGGGTTTTTAAATTGACTAAAAACTTTTTTAGAGATTTGGGCATAAATACGGGTACAGTTAACCCAAAAAATATTAAAATTTTTGGTCAAGGTGGCAAATCTCTTCCTTTGGCAAACAACCAAACAATAGCTTTTGACTTAATTGAAAATGCCGTCAGATTTGTTGGGGAAGAAGATAGTGTTTTTAATGATGAAGATTACTTGCTGTTTTATGCAATTGGCCCAAAATATTACAATGAAGAAAATAATTCTCATATCAATCCATACAGTGATGCTGCTTATTATTACGTACAAATAAGTTCTGGGAATGGTCTACGGGTAAATCCTGCAAATTCACCAACAGGAAATGCTGATGTAACATTTTCAACCTTTCATGATTATAAGTTTATTGAAAGCGATGAATATAATATTGGACAAATGGGTAGACGGTGGTTTGGTCATCGCTTTTATTTTGAAAATGCAAGAACCTTTTCTTTCGAATTTCCAAATCTTGTAACTCAAAACCCATTAAAACTCAAAGTTTATGCAGCAGCAACAGCTGAATCTAACACTTCTATGGAGGTTAAAGCAAATGGAAATGTTATAGATAATCTTTCATTCAACGCAATTGACTATGGCATTCTTGGAACACAAGATATTTTTAATGGAAGCATCAATAGCAATTCTGATTTGGTAACCATAGATTTGAATTACAACAATAGTGGAAATCCATCGGCAAAAGCCTATTTAGACTATATTTCTATCGAAGCAGAACGAGAGCTTACGTCAATAGGACAACAATTTCAGTTCAAACATAATGCAATGCCAACCTTAAGTGGTATTGGTGAATTTTCTATTTCAAACGCCTCTAATATTTCAGAAGTTTGGGATGTTACAGACCCCTACAATCCTGTGTCTTACAGTAATGAAAACAATACCACAGAATTTAGTTTTAAAACTGTTTTAGGTTCAGAAAAAAAATTCCAAACGGTAGATTTAACAGACACCTTTACCCCAACTCAAGTTTCAAATAGAATTGTACAAAATCAAGACCTTAAAGGAACAGTTTTTTTGAATCAACAAGGACAATTTGAAGATATTGACTACCTTATTATAACACCCCATTTTTTACAAAATCAAGCCGAACAACTTGCGAGAATCAACAGAACTCAAAACAATCTCAATGTAAAAGTTGTGACTTTAGAATCCATTTATTTGGAATTTAGTTCTGGTATGCAAGATATTGCTGGAATTAGAAATTTTGTAAAATATGTCTATGATAACGCAAGTGACACAAACAAGCGTTTAAAATATCTTTGCATGTTTGGTGACGCATCTTTTGATTATAAGAATAGGATTTCCAACAACACCAACATAGCCCCATCATGGTTTTCCATTAACAGTTTTAGCCTAACAAACTCATTCGTTTCCGATGATTTTTTTGGAATGATGGATAATAATGAAGGAGCAATGTCAAATGCTGATAAATTGGATATTGCTGTTGGTAGAATTTTGACAGATACCCCTCAGGGTGCTGAAGAAATGGTACGTAAAATTGAATTATACTATAAAGAGGATGCATATGGTAGTTGGCGTAACAATTTCCTTCTGATTTCAGATGATGTTGACAAACTATCGGATAAATCAATTCAGGAAACAACAGATTTCATTGCCGAGGACGTCAAACAATCAAAACCTTTTATAAATGTGAAAAAAATTCATGCCGATGCGTTCCAACAAGAAAGTTCGTCGGCTGGTGCACGTTATCCACAAGTTAATGATGCTATTTTTGATGCATTGGAAGTTGGTGCAGTTGCAGTCACTTATTTTGGACATGGTGGCGAAGATGGTCTTTCACAAGAACGGATTTTCGATAAAATTAATGCCCAAGAACTCAACAACCTAAATAAACTCAACTGTTTTGTTACAGTTACCTGTGAATTCACAAAATTTGACAACCCACTACGTCCAACTGTTGGAGAGTATCTTTATTGGAATAAAAATGGAGGAGCTATAAGTTTGATCACCACAACGAGACAAATATTTATTAGTGTAGGGATTCAATTTAGTACCACGCTTAGCCAATACCTATTTGACTATAATAACACCCAAAACATAAGTATGGCAGAAGCCTTACGATTAACTAAAATTGACCCCAGTGTAACCAATAGTTTTCAGCGTAGATTGGTCTTTTATATAGGTGATCCAGCCTTGAAATTACCGCTTGCCAAACCAGACATTATTGTGACTAAAATAAATGATGAAAACATAACGACATCAAATTTAGAACTTCAAGCACTCAGTGCAGCAAAAATTGAGGGCTATGTTGCAAATGAACAAGGATCAATTTTAAATAATTATTCAGGAACATTGACCGCAACAATTTTTGATAAAAATATTCAACGAAGCACATTAGGAAATGATGGAACTACAGAAAATGGACAGCTCATCGTTATGGACTATGAAGCAATGGGTGAAGTCATTTTTAGAGGGCAAGCATCTGTAGAAAATGGCATTTTTGAAATTAATTTTATTGTTCCAAGAGATATTACTATCCCTGTAGGAAATGGAAAAATAAGTTTGTATTCCAAAACTGAAAACCAACTCAGCGACCAACGCGGATATAATTTTGACATCAAAATAGGTGGGGTTAATTTAAATGCTCCTGAAGATAATATTGGCCCCACTATCGAACTTTTTATGAGTGACGAAAGTTTTGTTTCTGGTGGAATAACCAATGAAAATCCAACACTTTTGGCGAAACTATACGACGAAAATGGCATTAACACAGCAAGTGGAATTGGACACGATATTGTAGCCATTCTAGATGGTGATGAAACAAATCCGTATATTTTAAACGACTACTATATTGCTGATGTTGACAGCTACCAAAGTGGAAGTCTAAATTATCCTTTTAGAAATTTAAGTCCAGGATTGCATACCCTATCTCTAAAAGCTTGGGACGTGTATAATAATGCATCTACAAAAGAAATTCAATTTGTTGTTTTCGACCAAAATCAAAGTTTGGAGCTTACAAATGTGTTGAACTATCCAAATCCATTTATAAATTACACAGAATTTTGGTTCAATCACAATAGTTCGGGGCTTTTAAACGTTGCTATACAGATATTCACTGTTTCTGGAAAATTAATAAAGACCATAAACACACAAACAAATACAGGAAATGGTGTTAGTTCTATTTCAAGAGACATTACTTGGGATGGCACTGACGATTATGGAAATAAAATTGGAAAAGGTGTTTATATTTATAAATTAAAAGTAAAATCAACAACAACAGGATTGGAGTCCGAAAAAATCGAAAAACTTGTAATCCTTTAATAAAAACTTATATTTGTTTTAAATCCAAAAATTAAACATGTTAGAATTTTTAAAACCAACCAAAAAAATTATGCGAAGTTTTATCGTAATAATTACTTTAATTATATCAAATACTTTTTTTGGTCAAACTACAGTAATTCCAAATCAAGACTCAAGAGTTATTACAACTGGTGTTCCATTTTTATTGATTGCTTCCGATGCACGTGCAGCAGCGCTTGGCGATATGGGTGTTGCTACATCTGTTGATGCCTATTCTCAACAATGGAATCCATCAAAATATGCATTTTCTGAGGCGAAATCTGGTATAGCTGTTAGTTATACACCATACCTTAGTAAATTAGTAAATGATATTTTTTTAGGAAATGTCACCTATTTTAATAGAATAAATGAACGAAGTGCTTTTGCTGCAAGTTTAAAATACTTTTCACTAGGTGAAATTGAATTGCGCGCAGACGAGTTTTCAGAAGCACTTATTGAAAAACCCAACGAACTTACACTTGACGCATCATATGCTCTACGTCTATCGGATCAATTTTCTATGGCTGTAGCCCTTCGTTATTTACGCTCAGATTTAAAAATTCAAGCATTAGATCCCATTGCCAAAGCTGCTAGCTCTTTTGGAGTCGATATCGCTGGATATTATCAAAGTGAAGAAGTTGCATACGACGAATTTAATGGTCGCTGGCGTGCCGGTTTTGCCATTCAAAACCTAGGTCCAAAACTAAAATATGACGATGCTGGACGCGAAAACTTTTTACCAACAAACTTAAGACTCGGTGGGGGATTTGATTTTATTTTTGACTCCTATAACAAAGTCAGTGTAACCGCCGAAGTAACTAAATTATTAGTCCCCACTCCACCTGTTTATGGTACAGAATACAACTATACCGATAATAATGGAAATGGCGTATATGATCCAGAAAATGGAACAACACCAGCTGATACAGACACTCGTGGATCTGTGGTCAATAGTAATGTCATCATTGAAGGTCAAGACCCTAATGTAAGTTTTGTTAAAGGAGTTTTTCAATCTTTCGGGGATGCTCCAGGTGGTTTTAGCGAAGAATTAGATGAATTTACTTGGGCTTTAAGTGCAGAATATTTATATCAAGACTCATTTGCTCTAAGGGCTGGATTTTTTAATGAAAATGAATTAAAAGGTGCACGAAAGTTTTTCTCATTAGGCGCTGGATTCAAATACTCAACTATTGATATTGATTTATCCTATTTATTCTCGGCGGCCAAAGTACAAAGCCCACTTGAAAACACTTTACGTTTTTCATTGTCCTTCAATTTTGGGGATGGCGAATATGTAGAATATTAAAATTAGCAGAGTAAATAGCTGATTTTTTTAACCAATTTATCGATTCAAAAATGAAGAAACTTAAGATTGAATGCAACATCAATGTTTTTGAATCTCTTGATGAATTACCTAGAAATATTCAAAAATTGATGCATAATGCTCAAGAGGCAAGGTTAAAGGCCCATGCGCCTTATTCAAATTTTTTAGTTGGAACGGCTTTAGAACTCAGTAATGGTGAAATTATTTCTGGAAGCAACCAAGAAAATGCTGCATACCCCTCTGGTCTTTGTGCCGAAAGAACTGCTATTTTTTATGCCCATTCTAAATTCCCAAAAGAGAAAATTTTAAGAATGGCCATTACAGCTGGATCTAAAAACAAAAAAGAAACCACACCCATACCACCTTGTGGAGGTTGCCGCCAAGCATTAGTTGAATATGAACAACTACAAGACAATTCTATTGAACTTTATTTTATGGGAACAGACGGACGAATTGCTCACTCTAGCTCTGTAGAAAATATCCTTCCATGGATTTTTGATAAATCTGTACTATAATTTGTATTTTACAGATTATTAGCATGCCCTAAAGCATCAACTAAAACGTTTTCGGTAAAAAATTAACTCTTACTCTTTTTAGGTTATCAATCAAAGTATTACTTTTGCATCTACGATACTAACACCATGTGAAATCATGCAAGAAATTACCAAAGAAACTTACCTAGATTGGTACGAAAATATGTTCTTCTGGCGAAAGTTTGAAGATAAACTCGCCGCCGTATATATTCAGCAAAAAGTAAGAGGTTTTTTACACCTTTACAATGGTCAAGAAGCCGTTTTGGCTGGCGCACTTCATGCGATGGATCTTTCCAAAGACAAAATGATTACGGCATACAGAAACCATGTACAGCCCATTGGTATGGGTGTTGACCCACGTCGTGTCATGGCAGAATTGTACGGAAAAGCAACGGGGACATCACAAGGATTAGGAGGTTCGATGCACATCTTTTCAAAAGAACATGGATTTTATGGTGGTCATGGAATTGTTGGTGGTCAAATCCCATTAGGTGCTGGAATGGCCTTTGGGGACAAATACAACGAAACAGGAGGTGTAACACTTTGCTTTTTTGGTGATGGTGCTGCTCGACAAGGCTCACTCCATGAAACATTCAATATGGCCATGAACTGGAAACTTCCAGTCGTTTTTGTATGTGAAAACAATGGTTATGCTATGGGAACTTCTGTTGAACGAACTGCAAACCATACCGATATTTGGAAATTGGGATTAGGATATGAAATGCCATGTGGTCCTGTTGACGGTATGAATCCTATAAAGGTTGCCGAAGCTTTTGACGAAGCGATTCAACGCGCTAGACGTGGTGATGGCCCAACATTTCTTGAAATGAAAACCTATCGTTACAGAGGACACTCTATGAGTGATGCCCAACACTACAGAACAAAAGATGAGGTTAAAGAGTATCAAAAAATTGACCCTATCACACAAGTAAAAAATATTATTTTAGAAAAAAATTACGCTACAGAAGACGAAATTAAAGAAATTGACAAACGGGTAAAAGGACTTGTTTCTGAATGTGAAAAATTTGCTGAAGAATCACCTTTCCCAGAAAAAAGTCTAATGTACGACGCAGTATACGAACAAGAAGATTATCCATTTTTAGAACATAAAGTATAAATTATGGCAATAGTAGTAAACATGCCACGCCTAAGCGATACCATGGAAGAAGGTACCGTTGCTAGCTGGCTCAAAAATGTAGGTGATCGCGTTGAAGAGGGTGACATCCTAGCTGAAATCGAAACAGATAAAGCCACTATGGAGTTTGAATCTTTCAATGAAGGCACACTACTACACATTGGTGTACAAGAAGGCGAAACAACCAAAGTAGACGAACTGTTAGCTATTATTGGCGAAGAAGGAGAAGATATTTCTGAACTACTCAATGGAACAACAACAAACCAAGTTGCTGAAAATGAGACTCCAACTATTGAAGATGTAAGCGTAAAAGAAAATGAACCGGCTCCAGAAACTACTGCAGCTGTAGAACTTCCTGAAGGAGTTGTAGTGATTACAATGCCACGTTTGAGTGATACTATGGAAGAAGGTACCGTTGCAAGCTGGCTCAAAAATGTAGGTGATTTTGTTCAAGAAGGTGATATTTTAGCTGAAATTGAAACTGATAAAGCGACGATGGAATTCGAATCGTTCAACGAAGGAACATTGCTTTACACAGGACTAGCCGTAGGCGAAACTGCAAAAGTAGATGATCTCCTTGCAATTATTGGCCCTGAGGGTACAGATGTAAATGCTGTAGCGGATAATTTTACCGCCGTTTCAGCAGCATCAGAAGCTGTAGAAGAAACAACCCCTCAGCCAAAAGTAATAGAAACACCAAAAACAGCAGTTGTTGAAAAAGAAGTCGTTTCAGAACCAAAAGCAGAAACGCCTGTTGTCAATTCAACTAATGGTAGAATTTTTATTTCTCCATTAGCCAAAAAAATAGCCGAAGAAAAAGGAATTCCATTACATCAAGTTCAAGGAAGTGGTGAAAATGGTCGTATCATCAAACGTGATGTCGAGGACTTTACGCCTGCAGCGGCTACTGCTACTAATTCAGTTGCAAAATTTGTAGCCACTGGACAAGAAGATTTTGATGAAATTAAACATTCACAAATGCGTAAGGTGATTGCAAAGCGTTTGGGAGAATCCAAATTTTCTGCGCCACATTACTATCTTGCTGTAGAATTTGATATGGATAATGCTATTGCATTCCGCCAGCAATTCAACTCTATTCCAGATACAAAAATATCTTTTAATGATATCGTAGTAAAGGCTTGTGCTTTAGCACTTCGTCAGCACCCACAAGTCAATTCACAATGGTTTGATGACAAAATGAAACTCAACAACCATGTACACATTGGTGTAGCTGTTGCTGTAGAAGATGGTCTTGTAGTGCCTGTTGTAAAATTTGCCAATGAGCAATCGTTACCACAGATTGGATCAGCAGTAAGAGATTTTGCAGGACGAGCAAGAAACAAAAAACTAACGCCACAAGAAATGGAAGGCAGTACTTTCACTATTTCTAATCTAGGAATGTTTGGTATAGAAAGTTTTACTTCTATCATAAATCAGCCAAACTCAGCCATATTGTCTGTGGGATCAATTGTTCAAAAACCAGTTGTGAAAAATGGACAAATTGTGGTTGGAAATACCATGAAGCTCACCCTTGCATGTGACCATAGAACTGTAGATGGAGCAACTGGAGCAGCATTTCTTCAAACCTTAAAAGGGTTTATTGAAAATCCAGTTACTATGTTAGTTTAAAACATTTACATATTTTTAAAAAAAGCCTGTTTTTAGAAAGCAGGCTTTTTTTACTATATTTATCTATATCGTATAAAACCATGACTAAAGGACTACTTATTTTTTTTATTGTACTTATTGTTATTGCAATAATTCACTTTGTTTCACTTGGTATGATCCGGGTAGCTGAAGAAAAAAAATGGAAATACAGAAAAGTATTTTGGTATATATATGGATTCCTTTTTGCAATCAGTGGATTTGTAAATATGTTCCCTTTTGAAGAAATAAAGCCATTTGCTTTTATTCAATTCCTTTGTGGGATATTAGTATTAGTTCTACACTATTTAGGAAAAATTGAAATAAATAACATATCGAAATGATTTTGTATATTGTTTGAGAATTCACCATAATTTTCAAACAAAATGGAGTTATCAAAAAAAAATAATTCCCTTAAAAAGTTAATTTTAATCCTATCTGTAATAGGATTTATGAGTTGTAATGACGAGCCGACTGGTAACAGCATTACAACACCTACAACGCCTTCTACTACAATTATGGAAAATTTTGGAAATCAAGTCAATAGCGACTTTATGGGTCGCGTTATCGATCCACAAAATAATCCTATAAGCGGTGCAATGATTCAAATTGGAAATAGTACAACTGATACAGATAGTAATGGTGTTTTTATTTTAAAAAACATACAGGTTTATGAAAAATTTGCATACATAAAGGTTGAAAAACCTGGATTTATACATGGATCTAGATCACTAGTGCCTACTTCAGGTATTAATAAAGTTAAAATCATGCTTTTACCCCAAACTGTGACAGAAACTGTAAGTTCTGGAATTGCAGAAACAGTAAATTTAGCAAATGGCGCTTCAGTTGATTTGCCAGGTGCCTATGCTAAATCTGATGGAACAGAATACAATGGAGATGTTCAAGTTACACTTCATTTTTTGAATCCAACAGACGAGAATATGGAACAACAAATGCCGGGTATGCTTCTTGCACAAAACATACAAAATGAAGCAAGAATGTTAGAAACTCTGGGGATGCTTGCAGTGGAATTGCGTGGTGATAACGGAGAAAAATTAAATTTATTAGAAGGCACTACTGCAACTATTTCCGTACCATTGGACCCCGAAACTTTAGCTATTGCACCCAACGAAATTCCACTTTGGTATTTTGATGAAGACAATGGTTATTGGATTGAGGAAGGTAGTGCGACGCTTCAAGGAACGAAATATGTTGGAACGGTCTCACATTTTTCATTTTGGAATTGTGATATCCCTGCTGAATATATTATTCTATGTCTAAATATTACAGATGTAAATAACAATCCACTTGGTAATATTCTAATTAATATTGAGAGTGAGCAAAATGGCAGTCGAAATGGTATAACTAATGAAGATGGAGAAGTTTGTGGAATTGTTCCTGCCAATCAAATTTTAAATTTAAAATATTACTATTATAACTACTGTAATAATCAAGAAATTCCAAACTCCGCCGGAAGTGTTGGACCACTTAGTCAAGATACAACACTTGATATTGTTCTTGATAGCTCAGAAGTAACAGAACAATTAGAGGTTATAACAGGTGTTTTCAACACTTGTGATGGTAGTGCAGTTGTCAATGGGTATGTTGAAGGAAGTCTTGAAGGAGGTGCCCCCTTTTATAGTATTGTTAACGATGGTGTTTTTGAAATCAATATTTTAAGTTGCTATGAAGACTCCACTTTAAGTATCACAGGATTTGACTATGACAACCTACAAACTACTGGTAAAATTTTTTATACACTAACTAGCCCAGAAACAGACTTAGGTGTATTATCTGCATGTGACAGTATACAGGAGTTTATTCAGTACAGTATTGACGGTGGAGAAACGTTATATTTCTTTGAAAATATTAGTGTAACTTTTGGTCCAGACGAAAATCCACCAACGCTTACCGTTTATGGTTCAAGTAATGACAATACACAAAACTGTTTTTATATTTATGGATTTCTTGAAACAAATTATGCTAACTACGAAGGTGTTTACAACAATATAGATTGGAACTCTTCGACTCCTGGATTTACTCTTAATGAATGTCAAGATATTAGCAATACTAATAATTTTATCCAATACAACTTGAGTTCCTTTGGCTCAGCAATTGGGGAGTATATTGATATTAATTTTGGTGGCGACTATGAAGATTATCAAGGAATTTCACACACTATTTCTGGTGTAATTCATGTGAAGCGAGATAATTAATACTATTCATCTTGAATTAAAAAAACCTCACTTAAAAAGTGAGGTTTTTTTGTGGGCGCGAAGGGATTCGAACCCCTGACCCCCTGGGTGTAAACCAGGTGCTCTGAACCAACTGAGCTACGCGCCCTATCAATTGGATTGCAAATATAGACTAGTTTTTCTTTTCACAAAAGGTTTTTTAGTAAAATTTACAGCACTTCTGCCACTACAAAAGTACTGCCTCCAACAAAAATCAAGTCGTCTGATGAGGCTTGTTGTTTTGCTAATTTAAATGCTTCGTTTACAGAAGAATTTATTTGCCCCTTATACCCTTTTGAAGTAAAAAATTTCGATAATATTTCGGCTTCTAAGCCTCTAGAAATATTTGGCTTACAAAAATAATATTGAGCATTTTTTGGAAATAAGTTGACTAAATTTTCAACAGATTTATCGCGTACCATTCCAAGTACAATATGTAAGGTTTTAAAAGACTGTTTTTGGAGTTGATCTAGGACCAAACTTAATCCTTCTTTGTTATGTGCTGTGTCGCAAATAATTTTTGGAGTTTCAGAAAGCACTTCCCAACGCCCTCGTAGACCTGTATTTTTTTGAATGTTTATCAAACCCGTTTGAATATTTTCATCAGAAACAACAAATCCATTTTCTTTTAAAAGTTTTAAGGTTTGGAGAGCAGTTTTTATATTTTTTTTCTGATAATTTCCCTGAAGACTACAAGAAAAAGTTTTGTGTATAGACACATCCGCAAAATAAATATTCGCATTTAAATTTTTTGCTTTTTGATTAAAAATGGAGTGCACTTCGTGTTGAGTTTCTCCAATGACAATAGGAACATTTTGTTTTATGATTCCGGCTTTTTCTGTTGCTATCTCTTGCAAAGAATCCCCCAAAAACTGTGTGTGATCCAAGCCAATATTAGTAATTACAGATACTTCAGGTAAAATGATATTTGTAGAATCTAATCGCCCCCCTAGTCCTACCTCTATAACAGCAATATCAACATTTTCTTTTTCAAAATATGAAAAAGCCATACCTACGGTCATTTCAAAAAATGAAAGCTGATGTTGTTCCAAAAACAATTTTTGATGTGCTATAAATTCAACGACAAATTGTTCTGAAATCATAGCACCATTAATTTTGATGCGTTCTCGAAAGTCTTTTAGATGTGGTGAAGTGTATAGCCCTACTTTATATCCCGCTTCCTGAAGTACAGAGGCAATCATATGTGCTGTTGATCCTTTACCATTTGTACCACCCACGTGTACTGATTTAAATTTACGTTCGGGATAATTCAACTGTTTTGCAAAAGCTATGGTTCGGCTCAAATCTTCTTTATAGGCTGCGCCTCCCTGTTTCTGATACATTGGGAGTCTAGAAAACATCCAAGATGTTGTTTCTTTATAGTTCATTTATTGACGCACACTAAATTCTACAATCACAAATCCTATTTGTTTAATTGGGGCTTTGATATCGGCAGGCCATTTATGTGTAAGCGCTGTTTTTTTTGCGGCTTCATACAAACAAATATCGCCATTCGTTCCTCTCTTTCCTGGAATAGCTCTAGTTACATCTCCATTTTGATTGACATGGATTTCTACAACTACGCGCCCTTCCTCATCACAATCAGGGATAACTTTAGATTTTGTAGGCGTTCCTCGACCGTTTAACCCATATCCTACACCACCACTACCAGTCCCTGGACTACCAAAATAACTAGGGGCATAAGGATCTCCATTAAGTTGACCTTTATCTCCAGATTTTTCATCATTACCCTCAGAGCCAGAAGTATTCCCATCATCAGCACCAATACCTCCCATAAGAGCGTCCAATGCTTTTTTCTTACGTTCTTTAGCTTCATTTTCTTTTCGGATACGTTCGGCTTCTGCTTTTGCTTTAGCCAATTCTTCTGCCTTTTTTTTAGCTGCTTCTTGCTCTGCTTTTTTTATGGCAATTGCAGCTTCATCATCAGTTGTGATAATTTCCTCTGCTTTTGATGTGGAAGGTTCCGAAACAGCTGGAGTTTCAGCGGTGTTGGGTTCGGGTGTTTGTTCGGTATTTGTTGTTGTAGGAGCTTTAGGTTGATTTGTTCCACTGCCAAAATCTGTTGTTCCAAAATTGACTGCAACACCATATTCATTTGGGGGATCCATATAGGGTGGTCCAACAACAAAAAGTAATAGAATCAATAGAATAGTAATCAACACCGTTAGTCGCGCCGAGTAGCGTTCTTGTTTTGTTCTAAAATACTTCATCTTAATTGGGTTTAACCGCCAAAATGACCTTAAATTTGTTGCGGTTAGCAATATCCATAACTTTTACAACATTTTCTACAGGAACAGATTTTTCTGCACGAAGAACAATTGTTGGTGTTTTCTCTTGTTGTAATATCTTGATAAGATTTGCTTCTAATTGATTTGTTTTTACCTGTTTTTGGTCAATAAAATAAGTCAAATCTTTTTTGATGCTGACAGCAACAGATTTTTTATTTTCTGTTTTTCCGCTCGCCTTTGGTAACAAAATATCTATAGCATTGGTGGTCACCAATGTTGAGGCTAACATAAAGAAAATGAGTAAAAGAAAAACAATATCTGTCATGGAAGACATATTGAATTCAGGCGTTACTTTATTTCTTCCGCGAATATTCATTAGTGTGCGGGTTCGTTAAGTAAATCTAGAAATTCAACAGAATTTGCTTCCATTTTATACACCACTTTATTGGTACGACTCACCAAATGATTGAAAGCAATGTAAGCGACAATTCCAACAATAAGACCTGCAACGGTAGTTGTCATTGCGGTGTACAAGCCATCGGCTAAAAGTTTAATATCAATTTGTCCGCCAGAATTTGCTATTTCAAAAATGGAAAGAATCATTCCAATGACTGTTCCTAAAAATCCAATCATGGGTGCTGCGCCAGAAATGGTTGCCAAAATGCTTACATTTTTTTCAAGACTATAAACTTCTAATTTTCCTGCATTTTCAATTGCTGAATTGATATCAGCCAAAGGGCGTCCAATACGTGAAATGCCTTTTTGAATCAATCGAGAAACAGGAGAGTTTTCTTGTGCGCACAAGAGTTTTGCGGCTTCAATTTTTCCACTACTAACATGGTCTTTTATTTCGTTCATAAAATTTGGATCAACCTTAGATGCAGATTTAATAGTGAAAAGACGTTCAAAGTAGATATATAAAGCAACAACTAAAAGCACAAAAAGTAGTGCAATAATGAGTTGTCCTGCTGTGCCTCCACTTTTAATCAATTCAATAATTGATAGTGTCTTTTCTACTGATTCTGGTTCTGTGAAAGGAACTGCTTGGGTTTGAAGCATACTAAAATTCATAACTGTTTATGTAATAATATTTTATATAAACGTAATCATTCAAGAAAACGTATATTTTAGAATAATGTTCTTGTAAAGAAAAAGACCAATGCACCTGCAATAAAACCGACGAAAGCTAACCAAGTGATTTTTTTTAAATACCAGAAAAAATTAATTTTTTCCATACCCATTGCAACAACTCCCGCAGCAGACCCTATAATAAGCATGCTCCCGCCTGTTCCAGCAGAATAGGCGATAAAATGCCATAGAATGTTATCTGTTGGCTCAGAAAACATTCCTAGAGAAGCAGCTACCAAGGGAACATTGTCTATAACAGCAGACCCCACTCCTAGAAGTAACACCACTAGATCTGATACCTGTGTGCCCGCTACTTCTGTTCCTAAATGAGGTGTTGCAACTTTTAGCCAATCGGCAAAGCCAAATAAAATTCCAAGAGATTCTAGAGCAGCAACAGCCATTAAAATTCCTAAAAAGAATAGAATACTAGGCAACTCGATTTTGGTTAAAGAATAATGAACAGGACTGGAATACCCATCTTTGTCTAGTGCTTCTAAACTAAATTTAGAAGAACTATAAATTTCTGCAAAAATTGCTACAACTCCTAAAGAAAGCATCATCCCAACATAGGGTGGCAAATGTGTAACCATTTTAAAAACGGGAACAAAAACAATTGCCGCAAGCCCCAAGTAAAGCATCGTTCCACTAAAGCGACCAACAGCCTGATCTTCACTGTCATCTACTTCTAAACTTCCTTTAAAAACAGAAAGTCTTGACGCCAAAAATGTGGGGGCCAGCATACACACCAAAGAGGGTAAAAGCAAATATCCAAACAAATGTGGGGTAGAAACTTTATTAGCAATCCAAAGCATTGTTGTGGTTACATCACCAATAGGAGAAAACGCTCCACCAGCATTGGCAGCAATCACAATAAGACCCGCAAACCATAAACGAATATCTCGATCTTTTACTAGTTTTTGAAGTAAAGAAATTAAAACAATTGTAGCTGTAAGGTTGTCAATTATCGCTGATAATACAAACGCAAGAATACAGAAAATCCAGAGTAATTGTGTTTTCTTTTTGGTTTTAATAAAACTTTTTATGGTTGCAAACCCATTGAAATATGCAATGATTTCAACGATAGTCATTGCGCCTAATAAAAAAACCAAAATTTCTGCTGTTTTTCCTAAGTGATAAAGCAAGGTTTCTTCCATAAGGTGCATTTTACCATCATGTGTCAAAGCTTCAAAATTACTTAAAAGAGCATGTTTTGATGAATCAAACCAAGTATTGAAATCATCAATACCAAAAGAAATAAATGCCCAACTGACTGCCATCATGATAAGGGCAGGAATAAGCTTATCAATCTTTAAGCTATGTTCTAGAGTGATTGCTAAATAAGCAGCAACAAATACAGCAATTATAATCGTTTCCATAGAATTAAATTAGGTGGATATCACAAATTTAAGTTTAGGTCATTTTTTTTGATGCCAACAAATATAATAAAACAATTCTGGCAATTAATCCATATGAGGGAAATAAATTTTTCCACTACTATGGTCTTTACTGGCGCCTGTTACACTTCTTAAACAA
Source organism: Aeromicrobium sp. (assembly GCA_964219345.1). Classification (GTDB taxonomy): domain Bacteria; phylum Bacteroidota; class Bacteroidia; order Flavobacteriales; family Flavobacteriaceae; genus UBA3537. The sequence continues at coordinate 45,876 of CAXPPN010000037.1, forward strand.
TTTACCTCGTTACGTAATTTTAAAACCCCTAAAAATGCAAAAATCAATGCTTCCTTAAAATGTATTAAAAACTCATTTGCTATTGGAATTTTTTGTCCCAAAAGTCCCGCAATACGAGTCATCAAAAAAGAATTAAGCACACCTCCTCCAGTAAATAAACCTTGTTTTAAATGATGATGATTTAATACCCTAACAATTTGTGTTGCAGTATGTTCCACTAATGTTCTTAAAATAGAATCAATATCCAAACTAAATGAATCAATCAGAGGATATACCTCGCTTTGCAGCCATTCCAAACCCAGAGATTTTGGGGGTTGTTTTTGATAAAAAGCAAGTTGATTTAGAGATTCTAAAAGTGGTAGAGATAATTTTCCTTGTGAAGCCAAACCTCCATCTTTATCATAGGAAAAACCCAAATTTTTTATATAATGATTTAGGGTGATATTCGCAGGGCATATATCAAAAGCTACACGTTGATCATTGTTTTGAAAAGAAATATTAGCAAAGCCCCCAAGGTTTAAACAAAAATCATATTCAGGAAATAAAAGCGCATCACCAACTGGAACTAAAGGTGCTCCCTGACCGCCCAGAGCGACATCTTGTACACGAAAATCACAAACCACCGTTTGCTGTATATAATCTGCTATTTTGGGTAGATTACCCATTTGTAGCGTGAGTCCATTTTCAGGTTGATGAAAAACAGTATGTCCATGACTACAAACGGCGTCTAAATTTGAAATTTGATGCTTTTGAATAAAGTTGTAAATACGATGACCTAAATACGTTGTAAACTCTTGATTTAAGTGCTCTAATTCCGTTTGATGTAATGAAATTGCAGCGTTCAATTGAGCTTTCATTTCTGTAGAATATGCTTCGGTTTCAGCAGCTAAAATTTTAAAATCCCAATGTTTGTTTTTTGAAAATTCTACCCAACAAAAATCAATACCATCCAAAGATGTTCCAGACATTATACCAACGACATTATAGGTGTTTTTTATCATATTAATAAAAATAAAAACTTATCTTGAAAATAATCTAATATTAATTTATATTTGTGGTACATTATTACGAATAATTTAATTTTTGCTGAATGCAATTTAAGCTTTCCGAAGAACAAACTATGGTGCGCGATGCAGCACGCGAATTTGCTCAGACCGAACTCCTTCCTGGCGTCATCGAACGTGATGAATTACAACAATTTCCTGACAATTTAGTAAAAAAAATGGGAGCATTGGGCTTTATGGGCATCATGGTCAATCCAAAATATGGCGGTAGTGGTATGGACACCATTTCTTATGTCCTTATTATGGAAGAATTGTCAAAAATTGATGCTTCTGCAAGTGTAATGGTTTCGGTCAATAATTCTCTTGTTTGTTATGGTATCGAGGCCTACGGCAACGAAGCGCAAAAAGAAAAATACCTCCCCAAATTAGCAACTGGCGATTGGATTGGTGCATTTTGTTTAAGTGAACCTGAAGCGGGAAGTGATGCCACTTCACAAAGCACGACTGCTATAGACAAAGGTGATTATTACCTTTTAAATGGTACTAAAAATTGGATTACCAACGGAGGACGAGCGCAAGTTTATTTGGTAATTGCCCAAACAGACCGTACAAAAGGCCACAAAGGCATCAATGCATTTATTGTTGAACGCGACACTCCAGGATTTGAAATTGGCCCAAAAGAAAATAAACTTGGAATTCGTGGAAGTGACACCCATACATTGCAATTTAATGATGTAAAAATTCCAAAAGAAAATCGTATTGGTGAAGATGGTTTTGGGTTCAAATTTGCTATGAAAACATTATCGGGAGGACGTATAGGTATTGCTGCACAAGCCCTTGGTATTGCTGCTGGGGCCTACGAATTGTCTCTAGAATATTCTAAAGAACGAAAAGCATTTGGCACCGAAATAAGCAACCATCAAGCCATTGCTTTTAAATTGGCCGAAATGGCCACTGATATTGAAGCAGCACGACTACTTGTATATAAAGCAGCATTGGACAAGGACCAAGGCAATAATTACGACACTTCTAGTGCAATGGCAAAATTGTATGCCTCCAAAGTCGCAATGCAACACACCGTTGAAGCCGTTCAAATTCATGGTGGCAACGGATTTGTAAAAGACTATCATGTAGAACGTTTGATGCGTGATGCCAAAATCACACAAATTTATGAAGGCACTTCTGAAATTCAGAAAATTGTAATTTCCAGAGCCGTCCTAAAAGACTAATTCATTCAAAATTTAGCTTACTTTTGTTGGTATAAAATTGTTGTTTCTTATGCAAACATTTCCGTCTGATTTTGGATTGATTTCTCTTGTAATTCCAGTACATAACGAAGAAAAAAACATCACACCATTAGTATCCAAAATAGACGCTGCACTTAAGGACTACAACTATGAAATTATTTTGATCAACGATGGGTCAACAGACAACACTCAAACCCAATTACAACAATTAAATCACGCTAATGTAATCATCATAGAATTACAAAAAAACTATGGTCAAAGTATCGCGTTGGCCGCTGGGATAGATCATGCACAAGGAGAGTATATTGTAACTCTTGATGGCGATTTACAAAACAATCCTAAGGATATTCCAATGATGCTACAAAAAGCCAAAAGCGAACAATGGGATTTGGTGGCAGGTATTCGTACAAACCGAAAAGATTCACTACTTAAAACGATACCCTCCAAAATTGCAAATGATATCATAAGACGCACCACAAAACTGGACCTAAAAGACTATGGATGCGCCTTAAAAGTCCTTACCAAAGACACTGCCAAAAACTTGAATTTATACGATGGAATGCACCGCTTTATCAACTTGCTTGTACACCTAAATGGTGGTGAAATTACACAAGTACATGTGCAACATAATGCTAGACAACAAGGCGTTTCAAAATATGGATTGGGGCGTACCTTTAAGGTCATCAAAGATTTGATGGTGGTATTGACTGTACAAAAATCCAAACAAAAACCTTTATCTCTTTTTGACCGATGGCTATTACAAAGAGATAAACCCGATGCACATCAAACTCTTTATGGCATAAAGACCCTATATAGCTTCTGCTCGTGCTACAAAACAGACCACAAAAAAAGCCCTCACGTTTGTGAGGGCTTAATGGATACTGAAACGGGTTCAGTATAAAAAAAGGCGGTGACCTACTCTTCCACAAGTGTAGTACCATCGGCGCTAATGGGCTTAACTGCTCTGTTCGGGATGGTAAGAGGTGAGCCCCATTGCAATAACCACCTTAAAAGG
>CAXPPN010000038.1:0-59796 GCA_964219345.1 Aeromicrobium sp.
GTCTACCAATTCCGCCACTTGAGCTAAAATTTGGATTGCAAATCTATAAAATTTATTCGTTATACAAATACAAAATAGTTGGTTTTATGCTTTTACAGTTCAAATAAATTCATAAATTTGCCACTCGATAAAAAATATCGAAGAAATTAGATTAAAATCTGTAAACCAAAATGGCTAAAACTAATTTACAACCCAAAATATTTGCCTGCACAAATTCCAAGGTACTTGGAGAACGTATTGCCAAGGCTTTTGGTGAAGACTTAGGAAACGTCATTACATCAACATATAGCGATGGTGAATTTCAACCGTCCTACGAAGAATCTATTCGAGGGACTAGAATTTTTGTGATTGCCTCAACAAATCCTGGTCCAGAAAATTTAATGGAACTTTTACTAATGTTGGATGCTGCTAAGCGTGCTTCTGCACGTCATATCACAGCAGTAATTCCTTATTTTGGATGGGCCCGTCAAGACCGAAAGGATAAGCCCAGAGTGCCAATTGCGGCAAAGTTAGTGGCCAAAATGCTTGAAACAGCAGGGGCAACTCGTATTATTACCATGGATTTACACGCCGATCAAATTCAAGGATTTTTTGAAAAACCCGTTGATCATCTATTTGCTTCAACTATATTTTTACCTTATTTAAAATCTTTAAATCTGGACAACCTAACTATTGCATCACCAGACATGGGCGGTTCCAAAAGAGCCTATGCCTATTCGAAAGCATTGGAAAGTGATGTTGTGATTTGCTACAAACAACGTGCAAAGGCCAATGTTATTTCACATATGGAACTAATTGGAGATGTAACGGGGAAAAACGTAGTCCTTGTTGACGATATGGTTGATACTGCAGGAACACTGACTAAAGCTGCAGACCTGATGATTGAGCGTGGTGCAAAAAGCGTACGTGCAATTTGTACCCATCCAATACTTTCGGGGTCAGCATACCAACGTTTAGAAGATTCTAAACTTGAAGAACTTATTGTTACAGACTCTATCCCAACATCACAGGAGAGTTCAAAAATAAGAGTTTTATCATGTGCAGATTTATTTGCAGATGTGATGCACAAGGTGCATCAAAATGAGTCTATCAGCTCAAAATTCGTAATGTAAACACTTAAATTAATATAAATGAAATCAATTACAATCAATGGATCGAAAAGAGAAAGCGTGGGCAAAAAAGCAACAAAGGCCTTACGTAATGCTGGACAGGTTCCTTGCGTATTATACGGAGGAGATCAGCCAGTACATTTCTCAGCAGAAGAATTGGCATTCTCTAAACTTGTATACACACCAAATGCGCATACAGTTGTGATTGCCTTGGGAGATACTTCTTACAATGCTGTACTTCAGGATATTCAATTTCATCCTGTCACAGAAAACATCTTACACATCGACTTTTATCAATTATTTGAAAATAAAGAAATTGCCATGGATATCCCTGTAGTTCTAACAGGAAATTCTATTGGAGTTCGTGCTGGTGGAGTCCTAAGAAGAAACCGCAGAAAGTTAAGAATTAAAGCACTTCCAACAAACTTACCAGATTTTATAGAAGTTGATATTTCTAAACTTAGAATCGGAAATAAAGTTTGTGTTTCTCAGTTACCTAGTGAAGACTATAAGTTTTTACACTCAGACAATACTGTTGTTTGTCAAGTAAAACAATCTAGAGTTTCTGTTGCAGAACTTGAAGATGATGAAGACGAAGAAGAAGGAACAGAAGGAACAGAAGCTAGCGCAGAAGGTGCTGCTGAAAGTACAACTCCTGCTGAAGCATAATTTTCATTATCAATACATTAAATAAAAAAGCATTCTGATGAAAATCAGAATGCTTTTTTTTATTTTTACACATGTTCAAGTGGTTATTTCAAAGAAAATCAAATAAACAAGAATCACAATTAATGTCGAAAAAATTTTTAATTGTAGGGCTAGGAAATATAGGTACAGAGTATGTGCGTACACGCCACAATATTGGATTTAAAGTATTGAATCATCTGGCCAAACAAAATGAAATAGAATTTGAAACCCGAAAATTAGGGGCGCTTGCGACCTATAAATTAAAAGGAAGAACCTTCCTTTTACTCAAGCCAAATACCTTTATGAATTTGAGTGGAAAAGCAGTAAAATACTGGCTCGATAAGGAAAACATCTCTTTAGAAAATTTGCTTGTTGTTACTGATGATTTAAACCTTCCTTTTGGAACACTTCGTCTAAAAACCAAAGGCTCAAATGGTGGACACAACGGATTGAAAGATATTCAAGACAAACTCAATACCATAAACTATAATCGCTTGCGTTTTGGAATCAGTAATGAATTTTCAAAAGGCCGACAAGTTGATTATGTTCTTGGAGAATGGACAAATGAAGAATCTGAAAAACTTGACGAGCGTCTTGAGCAAGCGTCAAAAATGCTTATAAGCTTTGCCATGTCGGGAGTAAACCACACAATGAATCAATTTAATGGGACATAAAAAGATAAATGAATGACAAACAAACAAAGTACTTTTTTTATCTTCGTTCTTTAAAGCTACGACACCATTTTGAAAATAAAAACCGCAGCCGATTACAAACGTATCAAAGATTCTGTTGTGACCATCGGAACATTTGATGGTGTGCACATTGGCCATCAGAAAATCATAAGTCGACTTGTTGATATTGCAAAAACTAATGATCTACAGGCCTTGGTGCTTACTTTTTTTCCACACCCACGAATGGTGGTTCAAAAAGATTCCGATATCAAACTTATCAATACCATTGATGAAAAAGCCGCTCAGTTACAAGAACTTGGTGTAGATCATTTGGTGGTCAAAGAATTTACAAAATCATTCTCTCGTCTCACCTCTTTAGAATATGTTAGAGATGTTTTGGTAAATAAACTTAAAGTAAAACACATCATTGTTGGGTACGATCATCATTTTGGTCGAAATCGAACAGCAACTATTGATGACTTGATAGAATTTGGTAAATTTTATGACTTTGAAGTTACCCAAATTGATGCCCAAGAAATTGGGGATGTTGCCGTAAGTTCAACAAAAATTAGAACAGCGCTACACGAAGGAAAAATGAAAATTGCGAATCAATTTTTGGGATATGATTTTATGCTTACAGGAATTGTTGTAAAAGGCAAAGGTTTGGGATCAAATCTAAATTTTCCTACGGCTAATATCTATATTGAAGAATCGTACAAACTTATTCCAAAAGAAGGGGTTTATTTGGTGCAATCAAACCTCAATGGACATCAAATATATGGTATGATGAATATTGGAAAAAATCCCACAGTTTCACAAGATAACAAAACCCATATTGAAGTACACTTCTTCGATTTTGATGGAGATTTGTACGGAAAAACATTAAAAATTGAGCTTCTAGATCATTTGCGTAGCGAAATTAAATTTCCAAACATAGACGCATTAAAAGAACAATTGGAAAACGATAAATCCACCGCAAAACAACGTATCAATTTATTGTCAAAAATCTAATTTACATTCATCCAATTGATTAAATTTGCCAAATAAAAGTACTCCACATGTTACAAGTTGCATTCATTAGAGAAAACAAAATAGAAGTTATAGAGCGTCTTTCAAAACGTATAGACAATGCAGAAGCTATTATAGAAAATGTTTTGTCATTGGATGCTGAACGACGAAACACACAATCCCAATTGGATACGGCTGCAGCGGATTTAAATACACTTTCAAAAGAAATTGGCGAACTTTTTAAATCTGGACAAGTAGAAAAAGCCAATCTTTTAAAACAAAAAACAACAGATCTTAAGGATCAAAAAGTAGCACTAGGTGAAATTTTAAATGAAACCTCGGAAGGGTTACAACAACTCTTATATCAAATCCCCAACCTTCCACATGATGCAGTACCAGCTGGAAATTCCGAAGATGATAATGAAGAAGTTTTTCGATTTGGAGATATTCCACAGCTTCATAATGATGCACAACCGCATTGGGAATTGGCCAAAAAGTATGATATCATTGATTTTGAATTAGGTAATAAAATTACAGGTGCAGGTTTTCCCGTCTACAAAGGAAAAGGAGCTCGATTGCAACGTGCACTTATCAACTATTTTTTAGACAAAAATACTGCTGCTGGTTACAGCGAAGTACAAGTGCCACACGTGGTCAATGAAGCCTCAGGATTTGGTACTGGACAACTTCCAGATAAAGAAGGGCAGATGTACTACATAGATGCCGATGATTTGTACCTCATTCCAACGGGAGAAGTTCCAGCAACAAATATTTTTAGAGATGTTATTTTGCAGGAAAGTGAATTGCCAAAACAATTGACAACTTACACACCATGTTTTCGACGAGAGGCTGGAAGTTATGGTGCTCACGTTCGAGGATTGAATCGCTTGCATCAATTTGATAAAGTAGAAATATTACGTGTTGAGCACCCTAAAAATTCTTATGATGCGCTTGATGCTATGGTAGAGCATGTGAAAGAAATTTTAGAAGAATTAAAACTCCCTTATAGAATTTTAAAGTTATGTTCAGGAGATTTAGGATTTACATCTGCATTAACATACGACTTTGAAGTCTTTTCAACAGCACAAGACCGTTGGCTCGAAATTTCTTCTGTATCTAATTTTGAAACCTTTCAGGCCAATCGTTTGAAACTACGCTTTAAAAACGCCGAAGGAAAATCACAATTAGCACACACTTTAAATGGCAGCTCTTTGGCACTACCACGAGTTTTGGCAGGAATTCTCGAAAATTACCAAACTCCAAATGGCATAGAAATTCCAGAAGTTTTACGCTCTTACACAGGCTTCGATCGAATCGATTAATTCCATTGAATACTTGCCCATACATTTAGTATCTTTACCAAAATACAATGATGAAGTCGCTTATTTGTTTGTTTTTTGGGATGTTTACTTTTGTGCTTTCTGCACAAACAGATTATGATTTGGCCGAAAATTACTTCAACAAAGGTGAATTTGAAAAAGCACTAATTCTTTATCAAAAACTACATACCTCCAATCCAACAAACTCAAATCTTGTTTTTAGAATCATAGAAATAAAACAAGAATTACAGCATTTTGATGAGGTCGAAATGTTTATCAAATCCCAATTAAGTACAAGAAACAATCCGCAAATGTTAGTAGAATTGGGTTATAATTTTCAGCTTCAAAACAAGATGGAAAAGGCCAAGGAGAATTATCAACAAGCCATTGATGTTGCCAAGTCTGTTCCAAACTATACCTATGCCATTGGCCTTAGATTTGAAGAGCATAGTCTTGTAAGTCAGGCCATTGAGGTCTATAAACTAGCATTAAATCAAACTCAAAACCCAAACTATGAATACCGTCTTGCAGGACTTTATGCCGAACAAAAAGACGTTCAAAATATGTTTTTGAGTTACCTGAATTTTACAGAAAACAATCCGACTTATCTCAACCAAGTTTTAAGACTTTTTGGAGATTATATTTCAGAGCATTCAGATTCTGAATACAATCAAATTTTTAAAAAAATAGTGCTAAAAAAATTGAAATCTTCATCAAATATTTTTTGGAATCAAATGTTGAGTTGGCTGTATGTTCAGCAACAAGACTTTAAAAAAGCATTTCTTTTGGAGCGATCAATTTTTCGTCGAAATAATAATTCTTTACAAGGAATTATTGATGTTGGTATGATGGCAAAATCAGCTAAAAATTATACCGTTACTTTTGAGGTTTTTGAATATGTGATTCAAAATGCTCAAGACTCAAGACTAATTATTGAGGCGAATAGGCAATTGTTGGAATTCGAACTTGTTCGAACAACTTCTCCAGATTTAAAACAAATTAAAACCAAATATAATACCCTTTTGGATCGATATGGATTAAATTCTGAAACGGTAGAACTTCAATTGTCTTATACCGATTTTTTGGCCTTACATTTTCAACAAAAACCAGAAGCAATTTCGTTTTTAAAATCTGCTTTAGGTCAAAATTTATCTCCAACGGATTTGGGGAAAATAAAACTGAAATTGGCTGATATTTTAGTCACAAACAGTCAATTCAATCAAGCACTTTTGTACTATGCACAAGTACAAACATCGCTTAAAAACAGTACTTTGGCGCAAGAGGCCCGATTCAAATCAGCAAGGACAAGTTATTATAAAGGTGATTTTGATTGGGCAGAAAATCAATTAAAAGTTCTTAAAGCATCAACTTCTCAGCTCATTGCTAATGATGCATTAGATTTACAACTTTTAATTACAGATCATAAGTTTGGGGATAGCCTGCAAACCCCATTACGATTGTACGCCAAAGCCGATTTTTTAACGTTTCAAAACAAAAAAACAGAAGCCATTTCTGTACTTGATAAACTTATTTCTGAGCAAAACACTCACGCCATTGTTGATGAGGCTTTATTGCTGCAAGCAGAATTGTTTGAAAGTACAACTCAACATCAAAAAGCAAAAGAGAATTATTTAAGAATTATTGGAGATTTTTCATCAGAAATTTTAATAGACGATGCCCATTTTGCTTTAGCTGAATTGTATCGAAAAGTACTGGATCAACCAGATCAAGCCATACAATATTATGAAAAAATAATTTTCAATCACCCTGATAGTATTCATTTTGTAGAATCAAAAAAACACTTTCGTAACTTGAGAGAAAAAAGTAAAAATAAAACAACAATTGATTTATGATAATTTACAATGTAACCATTAATGTAGATGATTCAATCCACGCCCAATGGCGTGAATGGATAAAAGAACATATTCCTCAAGTACTTGGCACAGGATTGTTTTCCAAAGCATTGTTTACAAAAGTTTTGGTGGAAGAAGACATGGGAGGCACCACCTATTCTGTGCAGTATTTTGCACATTCTAAAAATGCACTGCTAAAGTATCAAAACGAGTTTGCGTCAGAATTACAAATGGATGGTTTGAAGCATTTTGGCGATAAAATGTTGGCTTTTCGTACAGAGCTTGAAGTTGTAGATGAATTCATTGTAACTAAAAATTGATGAGCGTAAAACCAAAAAAACATTTGGGGCAACATTTTTTAAACGATGAATCTATTGCCAAAAAAATAGCCGATACCCTCACACTTAAGGGGTACGATACCATACTGGAAATTGGTCCAGGTATGGGAGTTTTGACCAAATATTTGTTGGAAAAACCCACAACAACCTATGTTATAGAAATTGATACAGAGTCAGTGTCTTATCTTGAAGCACACTATCTAGAGTTGTCCAATCGTATTATTCAAGAAGACGTTTTGAAGTATGATTTCTCTAAAACTTTTGCCGACAAGTCTTTTGCTATTATAGGTAATTTTCCTTACAATATTTCATCTCAAATTGTTTTTAAAATGTTGGAAAACCGAAAACAAATTCCTGAATTTTCAGGTATGTTCCAAAAAGAAGTTGCACAGCGCATTTGTGAAAAAGAAGGCAATAAAACCTATGGCATTCTATCCGTTTTAGTACAAGCATTTTATACTGCAGAATATTTATTTAAAGTGCCACCAACAGTTTTTAATCCACCTCCAAAAGTAGACTCTGGAGTTCTTCGACTTAAGCGAAAACAAGATTTTGTATTGCCATGTAGCGATAAACTTTTCTTTTCGGTAGTAAAAAGCGCCTTTCAGCAACGCCGTAAAACCTTGAGAAATAGCTTAAAAGGGTTTAATTTGTCGGAAAATTTAAAAGCAAATACTATCTTTGGCAAACGTCCGGAGCAGTTGTCTGTTGATGCGTTTATAAAATTAGCGACAGCGATTGAATTGGACACAAAAAATGAGTAACAGTGGAAACATCTAAAGAGCATATCCCCTTTGAGATTACAGCAGCTTTGTTGGAGGCTATTGAGTTGGACATCAAAAATAGAAATGATGGACCACTTCAAGAGCAACTCAATGAGTTACATTATGCCGATATTGCCGAAATTTTAGATGATTTAAATCTAGAACAAGCGACGTATATTATCAAACTTTTGGATAGTGAAACAACTTCTGATGTTTTGGCAGAGCTTGAAGAAGATGTTCGAGAGAAAGTACTTCAAAACCTTTCAGCAAAAGAAATTGCTGAGGAGGTTAAGGAACTCGATACTGATGATGCTGCCGATTTATTATCGGAGCTTTCGCCAGAGCGAAAACAAAAAGTTATTGATCAAATTGATGATGAGGAACTTGTTGCAGATATCAATGAGCTTTTAGAATATGATGAAAATACTGCTGGTGGTTTGATGGCCAAAGAACTTGTAAAAGTTTATGAAACTTGGACCGTTGCCGGATGTCTTAGAAAAATTCGAGTACAAGCAAAAGATGTCAAAAGAGTTCACTCTATTTATGTCGTTACCAAAGAAGAAAAACTCATAGGTCGTCTTTCATTAAAGGATCTTTTGATTGCAAAAAATGAAACTAAAATTAGAGATATCTATATTCCAAAAGTGGATTCTGTTCATGTGAATGATGACGATGAAGATGTAGCACGACTCATGGCCAAATACGATTTGGAAGCTGTGCCTGTTGTAGATGACCAAAAAACATTGTTGGGGCGAATTACAATTGATGATATTGTTGATGTCATAAAAGAAGAAGCAGAAAAAGATTATCAATTAGCAGCAGGTATTACTCAAGACGTTGATGCAGAGGACAGTATTTTTGCACTCACCAAAGCCCGTTTGCCATGGTTGTTTTTGGGACTTATTGGAGGTGTTGGTGCTGCTGTAATTATGGGAACTTTTGATACCATTATTGAAGATTATCCCCTGATTTTATTATTTACCCCACTTATTGCAGCAATGGCTGGAAATGTTGGCGTACAATCTAGCGCTATTATCGTACAAGGTCTGGCCAACGATGACATCAAAGGAAGTATCAATAATCGTTTAATTAAAGAAATGCTATTAGCAACACTCAATGGTATTGTTTTAGCTCTTTTTCTATTTGCATTTATATGGGCATGGCAACAAGATGTTCAGACGGCATTGGCGGTATCAGTATCTTTGGTTGCCGTTATTATTGTCGCAGGGATTGTAGGGACGTTTATTCCTTTATTTTTACATAAAAGAGGTATTGATCCGGCCATTGCTACAGGCCCTTTTATTACCACGAGTAATGATATTTTTGGAATTTTGATATACTTTATCATTGCAAAATTTATTTTAAATATATAGCATGAATATCCTTCATGTGGATATCAACCATCCGTTGCTGATTGAAGAATTGGCGGCTCTTGGGCACACCAACCAAGAAGATTTTACAGGCTCAAAAGCTCAAATTGAAGCCAAAATTGCTAATTACGATGGGCTTGTTATTAGAAGTCGTTTTACCATCGATAAACCATTTTTGGACAAGGCCACAAACCTCAAATTTATAGGTCGAGTAGGGGCAGGATTGGAAAATATTGATGTGGACTACGCCACTCAAAAAGGCATTCACTTGATTGCAGCGCCAGAAGGTAACCAAAATGCTGTGGGCGAACATACATTGGGGATGTTATTGTCCTTAATTAACAAACTCAATCAGGCTGATGCAGAAGTTCGACAAGGGCTATGGCAACGCGAAGCCAATAGAGGAGTAGAACTGGACGGAAAAACCGTTGGAATTATAGGCTATGGCCATATGGGCAAGGCCTTTGCCAAAAAGCTAAAAGGATTTGACGTTGAGGTTTTATGTTACGATATTAAAACCAATGTGGGGGACAACAATGCCACACAAGTTGCGCTTAAGGAATTTCAAAATAGAGTAGAGGTTGTTAGCTTGCATACCCCACAAACTCCACGCACCATTGGAATGATCAATAGCGAATTTATCCAACAATTTGCACATCCGTTTTGGCTCATCAATACCGCTCGAGGCCGTAGTGTAGTCACCAAAGATTTGGTAGCGGCTTTAGAGTCTGGACAAATTTTGGGTGCAGGGTTAGATGTTTTGGAATATGAAAAAAGTTGTTTTGAACACTTATTTTCTGAGGCTAAAATTCCAAAACCGCTACAGGATTTGATGCAATTTAAACAAGTACTTTTATCGCCACATGTTGCAGGTTGGACAGTAGAAAGCCACCAAAAATTAGCCCAAACGATAGTTGATAAAGTCCAAGAGATTTTCCATTAAACAAAATGTCTTAAATCGTTAGCTTTACAAACCTGTAAATTAACAGTTGAAATAATCTACTACTCTTCTTCCTCCGCTTTTCGGCCATATTTCCGTTCCAATTCCGCCTGAAATTCTTCCAAAACAGGGCGTACCGTACTATCGGGAAGGTCAGAAATTCGGATATACATTAGACCATCAACGGCATTATTAAAAAGGGGATCAACATTAAAGGCAATCAGGCGGGCATTTTGTTTGATGTATTTTTTAAGCAATACAGGAAGGCGTAAAGCACCAGGTTCTATTTCATCAATGATTTTATCAAATTTATTCAAATCGGCTTCGGTAGCATCAAACACAAAATCCTTATCGGCATCTTTAAGTTTGACTTTAAATTCCTTTTTTGGATGTACATATTGCGCCAAATACGGATCGTAATAATGCGATTTCATAAACTCAATCATCAGGGATTTAGAGAAATTCGAAAAACGATTACTAATACTAACCCCACCAATAAGGCATTTATGATTGGGGAAGCGCAAAGTAGTATGAACAATCCCTTTCCAAAGTAAAAAGAGCGGCATGGGTTTTTGTTGGTATTGTTTGATGATAAAAGCACGTCCTAGCTCTATGGATTTGCTCATCATATCGTGCAATTCTGGTTCAAAACGGAATAAATCCTGTAGATAAAAACCATCGATTCCAAAGGCTTCATAAATTTCTGTTCCAAGCCCCATTCTGTAGGCTCCTGCCAAACATTCTGCTTCGGTGTCCCACAAAAACAAATGGTGATAATAGGTGTCAAAATGATCTAAGTCTATTGCCTTGTTTGTGCCCTCACCAATTTCACGAAACGTAATTTCACGTAGTCGTCCAATTTCTCTTAAAATATTGGGAATCGTTGCTGCTGGTGCCAAATACACTTCGTAATTTTTACTCTGTAATAAGCGTAAATTTTTGGCTCGTAAATCGTCCACCTCCGAACGCATAATAAGAGGATTTACAGGCGTAATGATTTTCTTAGGTGCTTTATTAATTTTAATGCTACTCGAAATGTTTTTTAGAATTTTAGGATTTTCAAAGGCATTGGAAAGCATATAGGTTTTTTTGCGAATAAAGTCTGAAAATTCTTCTAGAGTTTCGTGTTGTTCTTGGTCTTTTACAGAAATAGGGCGTCCAATACGCACCTTAATCACTCTGTTTTTTTGAGTTAATAATTCCGATGGTAATTTCGCTGTTCTAAGCGTGTCGCTTATTTTGGATAAGCGATAAAATAAGGGGCTGTTTTTGGCATGAAAATATATGGGAACAATAGGGACTTTTGCCTTTTTGGCCAACTTCATGGCAGCAGCTTCCCATGGTTTGTCCACCAATAATTTTCCATCACGATATGTTGAAACTTCCCCAGCGGGAAAAATCCCTAAGGGGTGCCCTTCTTTTAAGTGCAAAAGTGCATTTTTGAAGCCTGTTACACTCGATTTTACATCTTTTCTATTTTCAAAAGGATTGACAGGCATGATGTAGGGGATAAGGGGTTCAATTTTGTGGAGTAGAAAATTGGCAATAATCTTAAAATCACTACGCTGCTCAATCATCAATTTAAGCAACAAAATCCCATCGACGCCACCAAGAGGGTGGTTGGAAACGGTAATATAAGCGCCTTCTTTTGGCAAGCGTTTTAGGTCTTCATCTGGAATTTCAAAACGGATTTTAAATTCTTTTAAAAGCGCATCTAAAAACTCAAGATTGGAGAGGTGTTTGTTTCTATTGTAGATTTTATTAATCGTCGAAATTTTGAGTATTTTTAGAATAATCCACGCCAAAAACGTACCAATAAACCCATATTTATCAAGATTTATGGCCTTTGCAACTTCATTGGAGGTAATAATACTCATTAGAACTAGGACTTTGTGATTAGTTGAACGGTTTCTGGAGTAATTTGTTTCATCAATACCGTTTTATTTTTTTCAATTTCATCAATAGCTTCCGAATTGTAATGACGAATTGTATAGAGTTTTACATCCAAATCGACTTTTACATCATATTTAGCTTTGAGTTGCAATATGAGTGGTTCAAGGTGATCATATTTATTTTCCATACAAACAGAAAAGCTAATGGCCGAATTTTGAATTGACCGAACTTTCATTTTATGCAAGTGCAGTAACTTAAAAATATGACTGATATTTTCTTCTACGATATATGAAAAATCTAAAGACGAAACAGAAATCAATATTTGATTATCTCTCAAAATATAACAGGGGACTTTTGGAGAAAGCTCTAGGGCTTTTCCCACTTTGGTGCCGTTGTTTTTTGGGTTTAAAAAAGATTTTACAAAAAGTGGAATTTCTTTGCGTTGTAGTGGTTGTAATGTTTTTGGGTGAATCACAGATGCACCATAATACGACAATTCAATGGCTTCTTCGTAGGACAAGGAATGGAGTAAAGTTGCATTTTCAAAATAGCGCGGATCTGCATTTAGTACACCTGGAACATCTTTCCAAATTGTAACGCTTTTTGCATTTAGACAATACGCAAAAATAGCTGCCGTGTAATCACTACCTTCGCGGCCAAGTGTTGTAGTGAAATTGTTGGTATCGCTTCCCAAAAATCCTTGTGTAATGTATAAAATGTTACCATTTACTGCAGAAGAAATTTTAGATTGAGTGGCTTCCCATTGTACTTTTGCATCACGATAATAGTTGTCTGTTTTTATGAGTTCACGTACATCTAACCAACTGTTTTGAACACCCTCATGGTTGAGGTAGTAACTTACAATTGTTGTAGAAACAAGCTCTCCAAAACCTATGGTTTGATCATAAACAAAGCTGTAATCTGGTGATTTATTACGGCTAAAAAAGTCAGATAGCTCTTGAAATAAATTTGAAACCACCTTAAAAACTTCATGTGATTCGTTTTCAAATAAATCCAGCAAAATCGCATTATGGTATTTTTTAACATCTTGAATACTACTTTGCAATTGGTGTTTGGAATTAAAATAATGATCAATGACTTTTTCCATGGCATTGGTTGTTTTTCCCATTGCCGAAATAACAATCATAGTTTTTTTGGTACCCACAATATTGAGTACCTTTTTTAGATTTCGAACACCATCTGCATCTTTTACAGAGGCGCCTCCAAACTTTAAGATTTGCATGCGTCTAATTTAGCTAAATAGTTTTTAATCCCTTCTTCATTCAAATGCACCACATCCCAATCGCGTTTGACATCCGCACCTTTGTGCTCATAAAATTCAATGGCTGGAGTGTTCCAATCCAACACATCCCAACTGACACGTTTCACTCCAAGTTTGTCTGCAAATTTTATCACTTCGTCCAAAAGTGCCGAACCAATTCCGTGGCCCCGCATATTTTCTGAGACAATCAAATCTTCGAGGTGCAAAACGATGCCTTTCCATGTTGAAAATCTAGTGTAGACAAGCGCAATACCAATAATCTTTTGTTCGACCTCTGCCACAAAACAATCAAATTCTGAAGTTGTACCAAAGCCATATTGAACAAGATCCTCTACACTAATTTCAACAGCTTCAGGTTCTTTTTCATAAATGGCAAGTTCAACAATTAAGTCCAAAACTTTGGGCATGTCTGCTTTTTTTGCTTTCCGGATGATGTATTCCATAGAATTTTATTCTGTGGGGTCAAAGATACTCAAATGGCTTTTATTTTTCAGAAATAAAATCATTACGAAAACGTTGTAGTTGAACAAAAATATTAGATATTTGCATTAAATTTTCTTCAAATGTCTCAAAAAAATCAAACACTAGGTGAATTCATCATTGAACACCAGTCTTCATTTAAGTATTCATCAGGAGAGTTATCTCGACTTATAAATTCTATTCGTTTGGCCGCAAAAGTGGTTAATTACGAAGTCAATAAAGCGGGCCTCGTTGATATCTTAGGTGCTGCAGAAGAAACAAATGTACAAGGAGAAAGTCAACAAAAATTGGATGTATATGCCAACGAGAAATTCATTCAAATGCTAACCAATCGCAATATTGTTTGCGGTATAGCTAGTGAAGAAGAAGACCATTTTATTGCTATAAACAGTAATGATAAAAATCATCAAAATAAGTACATAGTATTGATTGATCCATTGGATGGTTCGTCCAATATAGATGTTAATGTTTCTGTAGGAACTATTTTTTCGGTGTATCGTCGTGTTACGGATGTAGGAACACCAGTAACCCTCGATGATTTTCTTCAAAAAGGTAGTGAGCAAGTTGCGGCAGGTTATATTATATATGGCACATCTACAATGCTAGTGTATACCACTGGCCATGGCGTTAATGGTTTCACTTTAAATCCAGCCATTGGGACTTTTTATTTGTCACATCCCAATATGCAATTTCCAAAAAATGGAAAGATTTATTCTGTAAATGAGGGGAATTATATTCATTTTCCACAAGGGATAAAAGATTATATAAAATATTGTCAAATGGAAGAGGGCGATCGACCATACACCTCACGATATATAGGGTCTTTAGTGTCTGATTTTCATAGAAATATGATTAAAGGGGGCATATATTTATATCCAAAAAGTTCCAAAACCTCTGCAGGTAAGCTTAGGCTATTGTACGAATGTAACCCCATGGCTTTTTTGGCAGAACAAGCCAATGGTAAAGCTACAAATGGAGTCCAACGTATTTTAGATATTCAACCCACCGAACTTCACCAACGTGTTCCATTTATTTGTGGCAGTACAAATATGGTTGAAGATGTAGAAGCTTTTATTAAAGCGACTCAATAATTTTTTCTTTATCTGCTTAGTCTAAAATAAGGTTGTAACTTTACAGCAAATTTTAAAAGGAATGCACAAGGCAGGTTTTGTCAATATTATAGGAAATCCAAACGTTGGGAAATCAACTCTAATGAATGCTTTTGTGGGAGAACAGCTGTCTATCATCACTTCAAAAGCGCAAACAACACGCCATAGAATTTTAGGGATTGTTAATGGCGATGATTTTCAAGTGGTACTTTCGGATACACCAGGAATTATAAAGCCTGCATATGAGTTACAAACTTCTATGATGCACTTTGTAAAGTCTGCTTTTGAAGATGCTGATATTTTGATTTATATGGTTGAAATTGGAGAAAAATCATTAAAAGATGATGCCTTTTTTCATAGAATTACTTCAACAAAAACACCTGTAATTTTATTGATTAACAAAATAGATGCTTCGGATCAAGAAATGCTTGAGACACAAGCAGAATTTTGGCAACAAAAAGTACCTAATGCTGAGTTTTATCCTATTTCTGCTCTCACAGGTTTCAATGTAAAAAATGTTTTTGATCGCATTATAGAGCTCTTGCCAGAATCTCCACCTTTTTATCCAAAAGATCAATTAACCGATAAGCCAGAGCGCTTTTTTGTGAATGAAAAAATTCGAGAAAAAATTTTGATGCATTACAAAAAAGAGATTCCATATGCTGTTGAAGTCGATACTGAAGAGTTTTTTGAAGAAGAAAAAATCATTCGTATGCGTTCTGTAATCATGGTAGAACGAGAAACTCAAAAAGGAATTCTAATAGGACACAAAGGAAAAGCCCTAAAACGTGTGGGCAGCGAAGCTCGAAAGGATTTAGAGCAATTCTTTGGTAAGCAAGTTCACCTAGAATTGTATGTAAAAGTCAATAAAAACTGGCGTTCAAACTCCAGA
Source organism: Aeromicrobium sp. (assembly GCA_964219345.1). Lineage (GTDB taxonomy): Bacteria > Bacteroidota > Bacteroidia > Flavobacteriales > Flavobacteriaceae > UBA3537. Next base: position 15,716 of record CAXPPN010000038.1, read on the forward strand.
CAATTGAAACGTTTTGGTTACGATCAGTCATGAAACTTTCTATCATTATTTGGGGTTCTTAGAAATTACTTCTTGCATAAATTGATACAAAATATTCATTTGTTCTTTTCCTTTTTCTTTTCCAACTTGACCACCAAAATAGAATAAAATCCAAATTATTACCATTGCAATCATTAGTAGTATTGGCAACAGGATTGACTCATTTAAGGAGTGATTGACATAGGCCCAAACACCACACCCTATAAAAACTCCAGCGACAATAAAACGCAAAAACATAAACATAGTCCATACCACTGGATTTGGACCAAATAAACCTTTTATAGTAGATGATGTTCCTTCCTCCAAGACTTCAAGATGTAATTGTGGTGACCAAAAATGTTGTTTTTCTTTAGTGATTTTTAAAAATATATGAGGTTCTATTACAGAAACACGGACACTACTGTTCTTTTTAGTATTTGATTTGAAATGTTCTAATACAATTTTCGCATCTTGATTTAGCATGATCGAAAATCGTGGTCTTAAGATGATATCATTATTTAAATTCATAAGTGTAGATTTGGTTTTTAAATATAATAAAACCTTTTTAAACTCACGTTTTCATCATTTTACTTAGCGATATTTCCTATTTTTGCAGCAATTCTAAACATCTGATGGGAAATATTGTAGCTATTGTAGGTCGTCCAAACGTTGGTAAATCCACATTTTTTAATCGATTGATTCAACGTCGAGAGGCTATTGTCGATGCCGTTAGTGGTGTAACACGCGATAGACATTATGGTAAAAGTGACTGGAATGGAAAAGAATTTTCTGTCATTGATACTGGAGGTTATGTTGTTGGAAGTGATGATATTTTTGAAGCAGAAATCGACAAACAGGTCGAATTGGCCATAGACGAAGCAGATGCCATTATTTTTATGGTTGATGTAGAAACGGGTGTAACAGGTATGGACGAAGATGTTGCCAAACTTTTGAGAAAAATAAAAAAACCTGTTTTTCTGGTCGTTAACAAAGTAGACAATGCTAAACGTGCACAAGATGCCGTAGAATTTTATGCATTGGGTCTAGGTGATTATTACACTATTGCAAGTATTAATGGAAGTGGTACAGGAGATTTACTAGATGCTTTGGTTGATGCACTCCCTCAAGATAATGAAAATGACGAACCAGAATTGCCTCGTTTTGCTGTTGTAGGTCGACCAAATGCAGGAAAATCTTCATTCATCAATGCATTAATTGGAGAAGATCGATATATTGTTACTGATATAGCAGGAACTACACGTGATGCATTAGATACTAAGTACAAACGTTTTGGATTTGATTTTAATTTGGTAGATACTGCTGGAATTCGCCGCAAGTCAAAAGTCAAAGAAGATTTAGAATTTTATTCTGTAATGCGAAGTGTCCGTGCCATAGAAAACGCCGATGTTTGTTTGTTGGTCTGCGATGCACAACGCGGATTTGACGGTCAAGTACAAAATATATTTTGGTTAGCACAACGCAACAATAAAGGCATTGTGATTTTGGTAAACAAATGGGATTTGGTAGAAAAAGATAACAAAACCACCAAAGCATTTGAAACTCATATTAGAAAACAAATAGAACCTTTTACAGACGTTCCAATTGTTTTTATTTCGGCACTAACCAAACAACGTATTTTTAAAGCGATTGAAACCGCTGTTGAGGTTTATAAAAACAGGTCAAAACGTATCAAAACAAGTGTTTTAAATGAAGATTTGTTGCCAATAATAGAACACAATCCACCACCAGCTTTAAAAGGGAAGTATGTTAAAATAAAATACATCATGCAGTTGCCAACGCCTCAACCACAGTTTGCATTTTTTTGTAATTTACCTCAATATGTTAAAGAACCCTACAAGCGTTTTTTAGAAAATAAATTACGATCATTATATGATTTTTCTGGTGTACCGGTTACTATTTTTATGCGAAAAAAGTAGGTTTACCAACCTCCAGAAGCGCCTCCGCCACCAAAGCCACCACCACCAAAGCCGCCGCCAAAACCGCCACCACCAAAACTTCCGCCGCCTCCAAATAGTCCGCCTTTAGATGAGCTTTTGCGGTAGCTTCCTCGCCCCATATTACTCAAAAGGATAGCGTCCAAAATACTCGTACGAGGAGCACGTTTTCCTTTATTGTTGCCATCATCTTGTTTGGATAATGCTGCAATAAAAATGATAAAAATAACGATTAAGAACAGTATTAATCCAAATGGAATATTGGATTCATTTTGTTTTGGAGCTGCTTTATATGCTCCTGTTAAAACTTCAAAAATAGCATCCGCCCCAGCATTTAAGCCTTCAGCATATTGATTTTTTTTGAAATATGGAATGATGTGTTCTTGGATAATACGACTACACATTTTGTCTGTAAGAAGATGCTCTACACCATATCCCGTACTGATATTTATTTTTCGGTCATTTTTAGCCAAAAGAATAAAAACACCATTGTCTTTATTTTTTTGACCAATACCCCAACTATGCGCCCAGTTTGTAGCCAAATAATTGATATATTCTCCCTCTGTTGAATTGATGGTTGCCACAACAATTTGTGTGGATGTACTATCAGCATATTTGATGAGCTTTTGTTCTAGAGCTTTAGATTCATTTGGTGTTAAAAGGTCTGTATAGTCATAAACACTTGTTTGAAAGTTTGGTTTTGGAGGAATTTCAAATTGTGCTTGACAATTTTGTCCGACAAAAAGAAAGACAAAAAGAAATGAGAGGTATCTTAATTTAATACTCATCTATACTTCGCCTTTTGAAACTTCATTTGACAACTCATTTTTATCATTCGTTTCCCAAGGAAAGAATTTTTCTAGAGCTTCACTACTACTTTTTATACCTTCTACAATTCCTGTTTTGAATGCTCCAGTTTCAAAATTCTTTTGCATAACATCACGTGTTTTATTCCAAAAATTGCTGTCGACTTTACTATCAATTCCCTTATCGCCATAGATACCAAATTTTTTATTTTCAATAGCAATATAAATCAATACGCCATTTTCTAATTTAGTATTGTCCATTTTTAAGGCATGAAAAACATATTTTGCTCGACTATCAATAGCTTCTGAGGTACTACGTTCCAAATGCACACGAATTTCTCCAGAAGTATTTTTTTCAGCCATACGAATAGCCGAAACAATTTCTTGTTCTTCGTCTGTGGTAAGAAAATTTTCTAAGGAATTCACAAATTCGTTTTAGTCAAAGTCAAAATCCACTTCGGCTCCAGGATCTGCTTTATAGCGTGCCATTTCACCAAAACCAAACCAACCTGCTAAAATTTTATTAGGAAATTTTGTAGTGAAAATATCATAAGTGTTTACAGCTTTGTTATAGCGATCTCTTGCAACATTGATGCGGTTTTCTGTACCTTCCAATTGGTTTTGTAGATCCAAAAAATTTTGATTTGCTTTGAGTTCTGGATAGCGTTCTACGGAAACTAAAAGACGAGAAAGTGCACCACTTAGTCCACTTTGAGCTTGTTGAAATGCTTCTAAATTTTCAGCTGTAATGTTTGTTGGATCAATAGTTGTTGAGGTGGCTTTTTAGCACGTGCTTCAATGACTTGAGTGAGGGTACGTTTTTCAAAGTCTGCTGCACCTTTTACGGTACTTACAAGATTTCCAATAAGGTCACTTCTGCGCTGGTAACTGCTTTCAACATTAGACCATGCTGTTTTTGCATTTGCTTCGTGTTCTATGGCTGTGTTATTGAACCCTACGGCCCAATTATAAACTCCAAAACCGATTACTGCTACAATAATTAAAGGGATAAGCCATTTCTTCATAATGTTTAGATTTGAGATTTAATTTTTATTAATTGATGTTTTATGGATTCCAATTTACAAATAATATCAAAATTAGTCAAAGATTTTCCTTTTTGTGCTTTCAAATAGGTTTTTGCACCCTCCAAAGTGTAGCCTTGTTCTTTAACCAAATGATAAATAAGTTTTAAGTTTTTGACGTCTTCCGGTGTAAATCGTCTGTTTCCTTTGGCGTTTTTTTTTGGCTTTAGAATAGAAAACTCCCCATCCCAAAAACGTATTAATGAAGTTTTTACACCAAATGCTTTGGCAACTTCTCCAATGGTATAATACATTTTTTTAGGTAAATCGACATGCATCTTAATCTAAGGATTGGTTTTCAACAGAGGCTTTGATCAAAAGTTCGCTAAATTCTTCACTAGTAAGGTTACCGTAATAGAAGTTTAGAGGGTTGATGCGCTTTTTGTCTTTAAAAATTTCATAATGCAAATGAGGTGCCTGTGAACGTCCTGTACTCCCTACAAAACCAATGATGTCGCCACGTTTTACACGTTGATTTTTTCGAACATTATATTTATGTAAATGGGCATATAAACTTACATAGCCATAGCCATGATCAATTCGTATGTGCTTACCATACCCCGATGATCTAGAATCGGCGCGCTTAACAACACCATCTCCACTAGCATAAACAGGAGTACCACGAGGTGCAGTAAAATCCATTCCATAATGAAATTTTCTAATTTTTGTAAACGGGTCTGTTCGATAACCATAACCAGATGCCATACGGGTTAAATCTTCATTTTTGATGGGTTGAATAGCAGGGATTTTTGCAAGGAAAGCTTCTTTGTCTTTGGCCAATGCTGTAATTTCATCTAAGGATTTAGACTGAACCACAAGACGTTTTTGAAGAATATCAATGCGTTTATTGGTTTCAGCAATTAATTCTGAGTTTTCAAAGCCATCAAATTTTTTATAACGATTTACACCTCCAAAACCTTGTATTCTTTGAGAATTTGGAATGGGATTGGCCTCAAAATACAGCCTGTAAATAGTATTGTCTCTATCTTCAATATTACCCAAAACACTTTCAATTTCATTCATTTTTTGGTTCAATAGGGTATATTGAAATTCCATATTTTGAAGTTCGCGTTTTAAGGATTTTTCTTGAGGGGATTCAAAATAATAGCTCCCAATCAAAGCCGCAAAAAAACCAAAAATTGCAGAAGCAAAAATGAACCCAACCGCAAATTTTGCTTTTGTCTTTTTATCGCTCGTAATCCTTCTGTACGAAAGCGTTTCAGGATCGTAATAATATTTTACGTTAGACATTGCCTAAAAAGTTCTATTTTTGTTTGAAATTTTGTTGCGTATTAAATACGCTTCATCTAAGGACAAATATAATTTGTTTTTGGAGCAAAATCAAATTATTTCAAAAAGGTTAACACATTATATGAAATCTCAAGACATAAGAGCCAATTTTCTAAAGTTTTTTGAAGACAAGAAACATACCATTGTACCTTCTGCTCCAATGGTGGTAAAAGACGATCCAACCTTGATGTTTGTCAATTCTGGAATGGCACCATTCAAAGAATATTTTATTGGTAATGGTCTACCACCAAGCAATCGTATTGCCGACACACAAAAATGCTTGAGAGTTTCTGGAAAACATAACGATTTGGAAGAAGTAGGTTATGATACCTACCACCATACCCTTTTTGAGATGTTAGGCAATTGGAGTTTTGGAGATTATTTCAAAAAAGAAGCCGTAGAATGGGCTTGGGAATTGCTTACAGAAGTTTATAAAATAGATAAAAATATTCTTTATGTTACTGTTTTTGAGGGTGATAAAAATGATAAAACAGAAATGGATACTGAAGCATTTTCCATTTGGAAAAATATTGTTGCTGAGGATCGTATTTTGATAGGCAATAAGAAAGATAATTTTTGGGAGATGGGCGATCAAGGACCTTGTGGACCGTCTAGTGAAATTCATGTAGACCTTAGAAGCGAGGAAGAAAAAGCCAAAATACCTGGGCGTGAATTGGTTAACAAAGATCATCCTCATGTGGTCGAAATATGGAACTTGGTTTTTATGGAATACAACCGAAAAGCAGATGGCTCGTTAGAACCTTTACCACAAAAACATGTTGACACTGGAATGGGCTTTGAACGTTTGTGTATGGTGCTTCAAGGGGTTAAATCCAATTATGATACTGATGTTTTTACTCCAATTATTCGAGAGATTGAAGCAATTTCTGGAAAGGATTATGGTGAAAATGAAAAACACGATATTGCTATTCGTGTGGTTTCTGATCACATTCGTACAGTTGCCTTTTCAATTGCAGATGGGCAGTTGCCTAGCAATAATGGTGCAGGCTATGTCATCCGACGCATTTTAAGGCGTGCAGTGCGTTATGGGTTTACTTTTTTAGACCAAAAAGAACCTTTTATGTATCGTCTTGTAAATGTTTTGGTTAAGAAAATGGCAACAACATTTCCGGAACTAAAAACTCAAAAGCAATTGATTCAAAATGTAGTTAGAGAAGAAGAAGCATCATTTCTAAAAACTTTGGATCAAGGTCTCATTCTGCTCGAACGCATTATTAATACAACTCAAGGCGATACAATTTCTGGGGATAAAGCTTTTGAATTGTATGATACCTATGGCTTCCCTGTTGATTTGACAGCACTTATTCTTCAGGAAAAAAACATGCAACTGGATAAAGCTGGATTTCAGGTTCAGCTTGAAAAACAAAAAAGCAGGTCGCGAGCTGCTCGTGAAGTTTCCACTGAAGATTGGACCGTTCTTCGCGAAGATGATGAGCAAGAATTTATTGGATACGACAGTCTTCAAACAAAAGTTAAGATTGTCCGCTATCGAAAAGAGGTGTCCTCAAAACATGGCACACAATATCAACTCGTGTTTAACCTTACACCATTTTATGCTGAGGGTGGTGGACAAGTCGGAGATAAAGGGTATTTGGAAACATCAAATGGTGATAAGATTTATATTCTGAATACTAAAAAAGAAAATAATGTTACAGTTCATATTACAAGAGACTTGCCTAAGAATCTTACAGACTCTTTTCTAGCAAGTGTTGAGGTTGATAAGAGGTTTAAAACAGAATGTAATCATACTGCTACGCATTTGTTGCACCAAGCATTGCGTGAAATTTTGGGAACTCATGTGGAGCAAAAAGGGAGTGCAGTACATTCAGATTATTTACGTTTTGACTTCTCTCATTTCTCTAAAATGACCGACGAGGAACTTCAAGAAGTTGAAAGCTATGTGAATTCAAGAATTGCTGGTCGCTTAAAATTTGAAGAACAACGAGCAATCCCAATAACACAAGCCATTGAAGATGGAGCAATCGCACTATTTGGTGAAAAATATGGTGATGTTGTCCGTACAGTCCGTTTTGGAAATTCTATAGAATTGTGCGGAGGGACTCATGTAAAAAATACGGCAGATATTTGGCATTTTAAAATCACTTCAGAAAGTGCTGTATCATCTGGTATTCGCAGAATTGAAGCCATTACTAATGAAGCCGTAAAAGATTTTTTCAAAGAAAATAATCAGCATTTTAAATTAATCAAAAACGCGTTGAATAATACTGTTGACCCTGTCAAAGCAGTACTAAATTTGAAATCTGAAAATATCCAGCTTAAGAAACAAATTGAACAGCTTTTAAAAGAAAAGGCCAATAGCGTAAAATCACAATTACTTACAGAAATTCAATCCACCAATGGAATAAATTTTTTAGCAAAACAGCTTGATTTAGATGCCAATGGAATGAAAGATATTTCTTTTGAAATTGGACAAAAACAGGACAATGTAGTTTTGGTCTTTGCCTCAGAACAAAATGGTAAAGCATTACTATCGTGTTATGTATCAAAAGAGCTTGTTGATTCAAAAAATTTAAATGCTGGTACCATTGTACGCACACTTGGGAGTTATATTCAAGGTGGTGGTGGAGGGCAACCATTTTTTGCCACTGCTGGAGGGAAAAACCCTTCAGGTATTGCTGAGGCACTAGCGCAAGTTGTTGACATTATATCTTAAGTTTTGAAATTTCAAACCGAAGTTCCATTAAACCCAACCAACGGCAATACTATCGATTTTGATGCCAAAATAGTTTTACTTGGTTCATGTTTTACAGAACATATTTCTGAAAAATTAGATTTTTATAAATTCCAAACTCTATGTAATCCTTTTGGAATTTTATTCCATCCTCAAGCAATTTTAACATTCTTGAGAAATGTATCTGAAAATAAAATAGATGAAAATGCTGTCTTTTTTGCTGATGAACAATGGAAAAGTTTCAATGCTCATTCTCAACTAAATAACAGTTCAAAAACACTATTTTTAGATCAACTAACCTCACAAACTGAAGATTGCAATTCTCGTTTCAAAACAACTTCTCATTTTATTATTACTCTTGGAACAGCATGGAGTTATCGCCACATTAATACTCAAAACTATGTTGCCAATTGTCATAAATTGCCCTCAACGCAGTTTGAAAAAGTCTTGTTTTCAGTTGAAGAAATTACCAATATTCTACACAAAATAAAAGATTTGATTCACGCCTTCAATCCCAAAGCTGAGGTGATTTTTACCTTGTCTCCTGTGCGGCATCTCAAAGATGGCTATATTGAAAATACTCAAAGCAAAGCCCATTTGATTTCTGCGATTCATAAAGCGGTACATTCTTCAGATCTACTACATTATTTTCCTTCATTTGAGATAATGATGGATGAACTTCGAGACTATAGATTTTATAAATCTGACATGATTCACCCAAGCGCTCAAGCGATTGATTTTATTTGGGAGAAATTCATGTCTGTTTGGATTGATTCGAGGCTTAATGACACACTCAAAATCATCAAACGTATTCAAAATGGACTACAACACAAACCAATGAACCCCAATAGCGAAGCCCATCAAATTTTTTTGAAGTCTATTGATTCTGAAATAGATAGCTTAAAAAGAGAATTTCCACAGCTCAAATTCTAATTTTTATATTCAATAGCCAATTTCTGCTTTGTTTGTTTTTGGTAGTCATTTCCTAAAATTGAAGTATATTAGCTAAACAAAATATACAAGCAATGCCTAAAGATTCTTATGTAAAATTTACCAAAATCGATGGTGTAGGATACATCGAATTTTACAATCCATCACATAATGCATTACCATCAAATATATTAACAGAACTTTGTGCTGTGATTGACAACGCAGGAACAGACAACGATATCAATGTTTTGGTTTTAAAAAGTGGTGGCGATCGTACGTTTTGTGCAGGAGCTAGTTTTGATGATTTGGCAGCAATTTCAACAATAGAAGAGGGTAAAACATTTTTTATGGGATTTGCTAATGTGATTAACGCTTTACGGAAAAATCCTAAAATTGTGATAGGAACCGTGCAAGGAAAGGCCGTTGGAGGAGGAGTTGGTTTGGCTGCAGCTGTTGATCTATGCTTTGCGAGTGAATACGCTTCTATCAAGCTTAGTGAATTGAATATTGGAATTGGCCCATTTGTTATTGAACCTGCACTAAAAAGAAAATTAGGTCTTTCTGCTGTATCTCAGTTGACACTTCACCCACAAACATTTTTTTCTGCAAAATGGGCTCGAGAAAAAGGGCTTTATGCGAATGTTTTTGAAACTAACGACAATTTGAACAAACATGTTTCTTCAGTAGCCAATCAACTCGCAAAATATAACCCAGAGGCTTTAGCAGAATTTAAAAAAATTCAATGGGAGGAATCAAATCATTGGGATGATTTGTTGGCACAACGTGCCGAAATTAGTGGACGCTTGGCATTAAGCCAATTTACCAAAACCCAGTTGAAAAAATTCATGAAAGTATAAATTTTAATTCAAATAATGAGCACCCAAATTCACATTGAAAAAGTTAAAGAATCTAAGGCTAAAGATTTAGATTTTAATGACATTCCCCTAGGGAGAACCTTTACCGACCATATGTTTCTGTGTACCTATGAAAATGAAGCCTGGCAAACTCCAAAAATAGTTCCAATGGGGGCATTGCCTACTCATCCTGCTGCTATGGCATTTCATTACGGTCAAGCTATTTTTGAAGGGATGAAAGCAACAATTGATGCTAATGGAACTCCAATGTTGTTTCGACCAGAACAAAATGCAAAACGTTTAAATTTTAGTGCACGTCGTTTAGGTATGCCAGAATTTCCTGAACAACTATTTGTTGAAGCTTTAAAGGTTTTGGTAGGTTTAGACAAAAATTGGATTCCACCACAACAAGGCAGTGCATTGTATTTACGTCCTTTTATGTATGCCGATGAAGCATTTATTGGAATGAGAGCAGCAACACAGTATAAGTTTATAATTATGGCTTCTCCGTCCAATCCAATTTACACAAAAAGAGTTCGATTATACGCTGAAACCAATTATATTCGTGCGGCACATGGTGGGACAGGTCAAGCAAAGGCAGCAGGAAATTATGCCGCAGCAATTTTACCAACTGAACATGCAAAAGCAAAAGGTTATGACCAAGTTTTATGGTTAGATGCTCACAATTTCAAAAGTATTCAAGAAGTTGGAACTATGAATATTTTTTTCAAAATCAATGGTAAAATCATTACTCCAAACTTGGACGGATCTATACTGGCAGGAATTACAAGAATGAGTGTTATTGAACTATTACGCTACAAAGGATATGAGGTTACAGAAAGACCAATTTCTATTGATGAAATCAATGAAGCCTCCAAAGACGGGACATTGGAAGAAGCCTTTGGAACAGGTACTGCTGTTGGAATTGCAATGATTCAAGAAATTGGTTATAAAGGCAAAGATATTCATGTTTCCAATGAAAGTCCAGTAGGACAAATGGTTTTGGAGACAATAAACGGTGTTCGTACAGGTGAAATTCCTGATGATCTAAACTGGATGTGTAAGATTAAAATCTAAAAAGGAGAGATTAACGCTATGATTTTACGCCAGCGGTATGCTCTTATGAACGCCCCTTCTTTTTCTGATACGATAAAAGGAACATTGGTTTTCCATGCTTTGAAGTACCCCATCAAATAATCTAAAAAAAGACGAACTTTTCTTTTCTTACAAGAAAGTTTTAGAGCCGATAAAAAAGCTAATACAAATCCATTTCTCATTTTATAAAGCGCCATTCCTTGATAATATTTTGCACTTCTATTGTAGGTAGAGCCTGTAGGTTTCAAATGCTTTACATGAAGGGAATCGTCTGTTCTAAAAGACCAGCCATTATAAAGTGCTACAAGTTCATCGATGGTATCCCAACCCATGGACTTTTGTAAGCCGCCAATGGCCATAAAACATGCTTTTCTATAAGCTTTCAAAGGTCCTCTAATATGATCGTTTGAGGTTAGATTTTCCAAAACCCACTTCCCGTTTTTTTCAATGTAGCAATGACCTGCAATGAGTCCGAGTTTTGGATCGTTTTTGTAGTGTTCTGCTATGGTTTTTAAATAATTTTTTGGAAAAACTAAATCAGCATCAAATTTACAAACTACATCATAGTCTTGATCCAACTGCTCATATCCTTTGTAAAATGCGGTAATAATTTTTTCGCCAGGCAAATGTTTATCAGAAGATTGGTGTCGAACGCTATCAATAAATGCATATTGTTTTTTTAACGTTTCTACAATTTTTGGAGTATTGTCTGTGGAATTATCGTCTACAACAATAATTTTTTTTGGAAGTAACGATTGCTCAGCTAAGGAAATCAAGCAATTTTCTATAAATGCTTCTTCATTATGTGCTGGTATGATAATGTAGAACCTCACTTTCTTTCAGCGTAAACGATATAAAATCTCTTTGTGAAATACCTTAAAAGAGGACGAATTCCTATTTTTTTTGTTGGATTTGTCCATTTTTCTCTAGAAATAATTGTCCACCCCGCTTTTTCTAGCAACCAATCAAACTGCCAGTCTTCAAATTCATGAAAGTGGCGATCGCGCATATCAGTTTTGCTTTTGTAGGCTTTTGAAAACCAAAGTTTTAGTGGGACGCTTGCAATGAGTTTGTTAGCTTTTATTTCCTTTAAAACAACAAAAGGAGAAACGAGATGTTCAAAAATTTCAAAGGCTGTAACAACATCTGCCTTACTGTTTTGAATAGATGAACAATCAAAATCAAGATCTTCACCATTTGTGTTTGTAACGGTATAACCGTTTGATTTTAATAAATCAGAAAGTGGGTTTTTAACACCCAAATCAAAAATTTCCTCGTTTTTGCTAATGTACTTTTTGACAAAGTTAAGAGTCAAATTATAGCGTCTTGTTGGAAAGTTGTATTCGTACATTTAATATTTATAAACAATAGCGTTGATGTGCATACCAGCACCTACGCTTGCAAATATAATAATATCGCCTTTATTGAGATTGTGATTATTAACTTCTCCTTTTCGAATTAGGTCAAATAGTGTAGGAACTGTGGCTACAGAACTATTACCAAGTTTATGTATGGTCATGGGCATGATTCCTTCTGGTACAGGAGTTTTGTAAAGTCTGTAAAAGCGTTTTACAATGGCTTCATCCATTTTTTCGTTCGCTTGATGAATGAGTATTTTCTTAACATCTTTTATGGTATAACCACTTTTATCGAGACAATTTTTTAGTGCCGCTGGCACATTATTCAGGGCAAATTCATAAATTTTTCTTCCATACATTTTGATATAACGTACGTCTTCGTCCTGCGTTTTGTCATTAGAGTTCCCAAAAAACAAATGATAGACTTCATCATGAGTGTATGATGCAGATTCGTGTGAAATAATTCCTCCTTCTTCTTCAGAATCTTCAACTATTGTTGCTCCTGCACCATCGGCATAAATCATAGAGTCACGATCAAAAGGGTCGACAACTCTAGAAAGTGTTTCTGTTCCAATAATCAAACAGCGTTTTGCCATTCCAGCTTTGATGAATGCTTGTGCTTGAACAACACCTTCTACCCAACCCGGACATCCAAAAAGGATATCATAAGCTACACATTTTGGACTTTTTATTTTTAAAAGATGTTTAATTCTTGCAGCTAAACATGGAAGAATATCACTTTGAATAGCACTGTGCTTAACATCACCAAAATTGTGAGCACAAATAATATAATCTAATGTTTCAGGGTCAATTTTAGCATCGAATAGTGCTTTTTCTGCTGCAAAAGCTCCTAAATCTGAAGCGGTAAGGTTTTCATTGGCATAACGCCTTTCAGAAATACCAGTAATAGCTTTAAACTTTTCAACAACGACATCAGTTGGTGTGTCAATTGCTTCGCCTTCAATAGTATAGAATTCACGATCTTGAAAATCGTTGTTTTTTTGGATTAATTCAGGAATATAACTACCTGTCCCCGTAATTCGAATACTCATTTTTTTGTTTTAGTTATACTTCGGCGTATTCATCAATTGGGGCACATGTACAGATTAAATTTCGATCTCCATAGGCATCATCTACACGACGTACAGATGGCCAAAATTTATCTTCTTTAATGTATGATAGTGGAAAAGCGGCTGTAGCTCTACTGTATGGATAATCCCATTGATCGTGACACACCATTTCTTGAGTATGTGGAGCATTTTTTAGAGGGTTATTGGTGTCAGATTTGCTTGCCTCTTCAATTTCTTGTCGAATAGAAATCATAGCATCACAAAAATGATCCATTTCTACTTTACTTTCGCTTTCAGTAGGTTCAATCATCATTGTACCAGCAACTGGAAATGAAACTGTAGGCGCATGAAATCCATAATCCATCAATCGTTTTGCAATATCTGTAACTTCAATACCATTTGTTTTGAATGCTCTACAATCAATAATCATTTCGTGTGCTGCTCGACCTTGTTCGCCAGTATAGAGTGTTTGATAATGTCCTTCAAGACGCTCCTTGATGTAATTTGCATTTAATATAGCGACTTTGGTGGCTTGCGTTAGACCCTCAGCACCAAGCATTTTGATGTATCCATATGATATTAAACACGCAAGTGCCGATCCAAAAGGTGCTCCAGAAATTGATGTAATGGATTGAGTTCCGCCTGTTTCAGCTATTGGATTTCCAGGAAGAAAAGGAGTGAGTTGTTCGGCAACACAAATTGGCCCAACACCAGGTCCGCCACCACCATGTGGGATAGCAAAAGTTTTATGCAAATTGAGGTGACAAACGTCAGCACCAATTTTCCCTGGATTTGTAAGTCCAACTTGAGCATTCATGTTAGCACCGTCCATATATACCTGCCCACCATTGTCATGAATGATTTGTGTAATTTCTTTTATTTCAGACTCGTATACGCCATGTGTAGAGGGGTAGGTCACCATTAGCGCTGCAAGATTTTCTTTATGTGTTGTTGCTTTTTCGCGTAAATCCTCGACGTCTATATTTCCATTATCAGATGATTTTGTAACAATGACTTTCATGCCGGCCATTACAGCACTTGCAGGGTTTGTTCCGTGTGCAGATGATGGAATAATACAGATATTTCTGTGATGATCTCCTCGAGATTCATGATAGGCTCTAATGGTCATTAGTCCTGCAAATTCGCCTTGAGCACCAGAATTTGGCTGCAAAGATGTACCAGAAAACCCAGTGATTTCATTAAGTTGTTTTTCTAAAGCAGATAAAACTTCTGTATAGCCTTCCACTTGATTTGCAGGAGCAAAAGGATGAATATTGCCCCAATTCGACCAACTTAAAGGCAACATTTCTACGGCTGCATTCAGTTTCATTGTACATGATCCTAGTGGAATCATAGAGAAGTTTAGCGCCAAATCTTTACGTTCCAGACGCTTTATATAACGCATCAATTCAGTTTCTGAATGGTATGAATTAAAAACAGAATTTGTTAGAAATTCTGATGTTCTAACATGATTATTAGGCAATCTATTTTCTGTTGATGCTTCTTCAATTGTAAGTGTTGTATTTAATGCTTCAGAAATAACAAGAAGAATAGCTTCAATATCTTTTTTTGTAGTCGTCTCATTGACAGAAATTGAAATGGTTTTGGCATTGGGATAAAAGAAATTTATCTCATGCTTTAATGCTATTTCTTGAATTTTTTTTGCATCCTCAACTTCAACTTGTATCGTGTCAAAAAATGATGAATGCCTTAATTTTAAATCTGAATTTGTTAATGAATTGGCTAAAAGAACAGTATTTTTATGAACTTTATTTGCAATATATTTTAAGCCTTTTGGACCATGGTATACAGCATACATTCCTGCCATGACTGCCAATAAAACTTGTGCGGTACATATGTTGGAGGTTGCACGATCTCTTTTGATGTGCTGCTCTCTAGTTTGTAGTGCCATTCTAAGAGCACGCTCACCATTCATATCTTTTGTAACCCCAATGATACGTCCTGGAATATGACGTTTGTAGGCTTCCTTTGTAGCAAAATAAGCAGCATGAGGACCACCATACCCCATTGGAATACCAAATCGCTGAGTTGTTCCAACAACAACATCTGCACCTAGGTGACCAGGTGCTTCAAGAACAACTAAACTTAGGATATCTGCCGCAACGGCAACTTTAATTGAGTTTGAATTGGCTTTTGAAATAAATGATTTTAAATCAATTAATTTACCTGATGCTCCAGGATATTGCACAAGCGCTCCAAAATAGTCTGAACCAAAATTAAATTCATCTGGGTTTCCAACCACAAGTTCAATTCCAATAGGGATAGCTCGTGTTTTTAGTACATCAAGTGTTTGGGGGAAAATATCTTCTGCAACAAAAAATTTAACCACACCAGCTTTTACATCAGCACGTTCTCTTACGGCAAACAAAAGCGCCATGGCCTCAGCCGCAGAAGTGCTTTCGTCAAGTAAAGATGCATTGGCTAGTTCCATCCCAGTTAAATCCGTTACCATCGTTTGAAAGTTTAACAATGCTTCAAGTCGTCCTTGAGCAATTTCTGCTTGGTAGGGGGTGTAAGCGGTATACCAACCAGGATTTTCTAAAATATTTCTTTGGATAACGGCAGGTAAATTGGATGGATTATACCCCATTCCAATGTAAGATTTAAAAACTTTATTTCTAGAGCCAAGTGCATGAATATGTTCCAAAAATTCTTGTTCGCTTAGAGGTAAATCTAAATTTAAATCAGTTTGTAATCTAATGTTGTTAGGAACAGTTTGATCAATTAATTCATCAATTGAGTCTACTCCAATTACATCTAACATTTCTTTTAAATGATCTGAGTTTGGACCAATATGTCTTTGCGAAAAAATATCTGGGTTCATATTTTTATGATGATTAAGTAAAAAACAAAATTACGGCTTTTTTCATGCTTTTTTTTGTTTATAAATTAAAGTTTTTAACCGATTTTTAAGCTTATCAACAGTTTGGTTATTTTTGCACTGTGGGTTTTTTAAAACGAATTTTTAAATTTTATATCAATAGTAGCTTGCATGTGGCCTGTTCCGTGTTAGCGCTTAGTTATTTAACTATTTTAAAAACAAATTTTTCTGTTGATTTTTTCTTTTTGTTTGCTCTTTTTTTTGCTACTGTTTTTGGGTATAATTTTGTTAAGTATTTTGGCTTGGCCAAATTTCATTATAGATCGCTAACAACAAAACTTAAAGAGATTCAAGTACTAAGTATATTGTGTGTTTTTGGATTTACAATTTGTTTTTTTCAGTTAAAATCAAATGTACAATGGAGTCTACTTTTTTTAGGAATAATTACATTTTTTTATGGCACGCCATTAAAGTGGTTTTCTAACAATAGTCTTAGAAAAATTAGTGGTCTTAAAATATATATTATCGCCTTTGTTTGGGCAATTACAACTGCATTATTACCACAGTTACAAGTTGGTTTGGAGGTTTTTGAACTTAATTATACATGGGGAATAGAACGCTTTGTTTTTATTTTTGTCCTCATGTTACCTTTCGAAATTAGAGACATGAATTTTGATGATTTAAAGCTCTCTACAATTCCACAAAAAATAGGACTACTCAACACCAAAACGTTGGCTTATTTAGGGATATTAGTATTAGTTTTCTTTTTATTTTTTAATAATACAAGTAGAGCAGAAATTATATCAACATCAATTATGTTGATGATGCTATGCGTTTTCATCGCTAAAAGCCGCCCTCAAAACTCATATTATTACACTGCATTTTGGGTTGAAGCTTTACCTATTTTCTGGTGGTTGATATCAATTAGTTTAGAAATTCTAAACGAGTCCAGCACGCTCTAAAAGGGCTTTGTTGCTGGCATCTTTTCCTCTAAATTTTTTGTATAAAAAAAAAGGGTTCTCTGTTCCACCTTGACTCAAAATATAATGTTTTAAACTGTTGGCAATTTTAGTATCAAAAATATGTTTAGTTTTAAAGTAGGCAAATGCATCAGCATCCAAAACTTCGGCCCATTTGTAGCTGTAATACCCCGAAGAATAACCACCCTGAAAAATATGAGCAAAAGCTGTAGACATACAATTTTCTTCAACATCTGGATACAGTTGTGTTGACGAAAACACCTCTTTTTCATGTGCTTTTACACATTTTATTTTAGTAGGGTTTTTCCCGTGCCAACTCATATCCAAAAGTCCAAAACTAAGTTGACGAAGTGTTTGCATTCCTTGCTGAAATTTTCCAACGGCTTTAATTTTATCAATCCATTCCATTGGAATCAATTCTCCAGTTTGATAATGCTTTGCAAACAAGCTCAAGGCTTCTTTTTCGTAGCACCAATTTTCCATCAATTGGCTTGGAAGTTCCACAAAATCCCAAGCTACACTTGTTCCTGACAGACTAGGGTAGGTGGTGTTGGCCAACATCCCATGAAGTGCATGTCCAAATTCATGAAATAGTGTTGTAACTTCATTAAAAGTAAGTAAAGAAGGTATTGTTTTTGTGGGTTTTGTAAAGTTGCAAACAATAGAAACATGTGGTCTTTCATTTGTGCCATTCAGAATATACTGAGGTTTAAAAGATGTCATCCAAGCACCGCTCCTTTTTCCTTGTCTTGGGAAAAAATCGGCATAAAAAATAGCTACAAAATTTGAATCATTATCAAGAACTTTGAAGGTCATCACATCCTCATGATAAGTATCAATGTCCTCTAATTTTTTGAACTCCAGTCCAAATAGTTTTTTGGCAATTAGAAAAGCACCTTCAATTACATTTTCTAATTTAAAATAAGGTTTCAGCTGTGCGTCTTCAATATCAAAAAGCTTCTTTTTTAGCTGCTCAGAATAATATGCACCGTCCCATTTTTGAAGTTCTTCAATACCATCATTTTTGTAAGCAAAAGCACACAAAGTTTCAAATTCTTTTTTGGCAAAAGGTGTTGCTTTTTCAAGCAAATCATTTAAAAAATGAATGACCTTTTCGGGTGTTTTGGCCATACGTTCTTCCAAAACATAATGGGCATGGGTTTTATACCCTAAAAGCGCTGCACGTTGTTGGCGAAGATTAGCAATATTCAAAACAATGCTTTGGTTATCAAGCTCATCGTTCTGAAATCCTTTTTTCCCAAATGCACAAGAAAGTTTTTCGCGTAGTTTACGGTTTTTGGCATAGGTCATAAAGGGGATATAGCTTGGATAATCTAAACTTATAATCCAGCCTTTTTTTTGTTTTTTTTCGGCCAGTAATTTTGCAGCTTCTTTTTCATCTTCTGGTAGTCCATCTAAGTCTGATTCCTCTGTTATATGAAGTTCATATCGATTCGTTTCAGCTAGCAGATGTTCGCCAAAAGTTAGTTTTAAACCACTCAAGGATTTATCAATTTCTCTTAACTTTTCTTTTTCATCTGAATTGAGTAAAGCGCCATTTCTTGAAAAGCTTTTATATTTTTTTTCTAAAAGTTGCTGTTGCTCAGAGGTTAATTTTAAACTGTTTTTTTGTTCAAAAACAGTTTTTATTCTTTTAAAAAGCACTTCATTTAGAGCAATATCATTTGAGAATTCCGATAGGAGCGGAGAAACTTTTTGAGCAATTTTTTGAATTTCTTCGTTAGTTTCTGCAGCATTAAGATTAAAAAATAAACTTGAAATCCGTTCTAATTCTAGCCCAGAAAATTCTAAAGTTTCAATTGTATTTTCGAATGTTGGCGGATCATTATTTTCACAAATAGAGGTTATGATTGCTTTAGCTTTTTTAATAGCGGTTTTGAAAGCAGGCAAAAAATCAGTTGTATTTATTTTTGAAAAAGGCGCAGTTCCATATGGGGTTTCAAAACGCTTGTTCAGAATGTTCATGAGAAACGGATCTTCTGAGTTAGGAGTTTAAATTTTTTGAAGCTTTTTCAACCTTAACTTTTAGTCCTTGTTTGTAAACTTGAATTTTGTCAAGGACACATTTGTCTGAAGCTCCTATAATTTGTGCGGCTAAAATCCCTGCATTTTTTGCTCCATTTAGTGCTACAGTAGCTACTGGAACGCCTCCAGGCATTTGTAAAATTGAGAGCACAGAATCCCAACCATCAATTGAGTTACTAGACTTTACAGGAACACCAATCACAGGAAGTGGGCTTATGGCTGCAATCATGCCAGGAAGGTGTGCAGCACCACCAGCACCTGCAATTATCACTTTTAGTCCTCTTTGATGTGCGGTTGATCCATATTCCATTAATTTCTCTGGTGTGCGGTGTGCAGAAACAATATCGACTTCAATATCAATATCAAAATTTTTAAGTATTTCTACTGCTTCTTTCATGACAGGCATGTCGCTGTCGCTTCCCATAATGATTCCTACTTGTGCCATATTATTTGCTTATTACTTTGATGGTTTCTTTGACTTGTTGTGCAATTGCTCGAGCCTCATTTATTTCGGGGTGAACAATGGTTACATGCCCCATTTTTCTAAAAGGGCGAGTTTCTTTTTTACCATAAATGTGTGGGGTAACACCATTTAATTTTAAAATCTTTTCTATGTTTTCATAAACTACAGCACCTTGATAGTCTTCGGCACCAACAAGATTGACCATAACGCCACTCACCTTGTTTTTTGTTTCGCCTAGGGGTAAATTTAAAACTGCACGAAGATGTTGTTCAAACTGCGACGTGTAGCTAGCTTCAATAGTCTGATGTCCAGAATTATGTGGTCTTGGAGCCACTTCATTGATCAGGATTTCATCATTTTCTGTAAGAAATAATTCTACAGCTAAAAGCCCCACATGATGAAACGCTGCAGCAGTTTTTAGGGCAACAAGTTCGGCTTTTTTTGTAATATTTTCTGAAATTCGTGCAGGGCATAATACATATTCCACCTGATTAGCTTCAGGGTGAAATTCCATTTCCACAACGGGGTAGGCCTTGACCTCTCCATCTGGTGTTCTTGCCACCGTTACTGCAAGTTCTTTTTTGAAAGGCACTAAAGTTTCAGCAATGCATTCTACGTTTGGAAGTTCATCTAAATCTGTAATAGTACGAACAATCTTTACACCCTTTCCATCATAGCCAAATTGTGCACTTTTCCAAACAAAAGGCAAGGGTTGTACGTTGTGCTCTACAGCTCTTTTGAGTTCGTCTATGTATGCATATCTTCTAAAGTCTGCGGTAGGTAAATTGTGATCTACATAAAAAAGTTTTTGTTTTGCTTTGTTTTGAATTGTGGCCAAAGTTTCAGCTGATGGATAAACCTTTATACCTTCTTTTTCAAGGGCATCAAGGGCATCTACATTTACGTTTTCAATTTCAATAGTAAGGGTATCTACTTTTTTTCCAAATTCAAAAACAGTATCGAAATCCATAAGATCTCCAACAAAAAATTCGTTGCAAGCTAATTTACAAGGTGCATCAGGATTTGGGTCTAAAACACATGTGTATATATCAAATTTTCTAGTGTTGTAGAGGAGCATTTTCCCAAGTTGTCCACCGCCTAAAATACCGACTTTATATTGAGAAGAGAAAACATGCATATTTGTTAAATTGCTAAAGTTTTAATTCTACCACAAAAATACACTTTAAAATGGAATCTTACATCAAAAACCCTTTTTAACCTTTGTAATTAATTATCTTTGTGGCCAAATATGAATTAAATTTTAGAGATTTTTCTTTAAATATTACAACAACCGTTAAACAATAGCATGAAAAACATTGTATTATTTGGTCCTCCAGGAGCAGGAAAGGGCACACAAGCCAATTTTTTAAAAGAGACATATGATCTTGTACATATTTCAACAGGAGATGTCTTTCGATATAATATAAAAAACCAAACAGATTTAGGACTTTTAGCCAAATCTTACATGGATAAAGGTGAGCTTGTTCCAGATCAAGTGACCATAGATATGCTTGGTGATGTTGTTGCAAATAATCCGGATGCTAATGGATTTATTTTTGATGGTTTTCCTAGAAATACGTTTCAAGCTGAAGCATTAGATGATATTTTGAAAACCTACAATGCTGAGGTTAATGCAATGATTGCATTGGAGGTAGATGACGAAGTTTTGGTAAAACGACTTTTAAAAAGAGGTGAAACAAGTGGAAGATCTGATGATTCTTCAGAAGAAATTGTACGCAATCGAATACAAATTTATTACAATGAAACCGCTATTTTAAAATCTTTTTACGACCAAAAAGGAAAGTATCATGGGGTAAATGGTGTTGGTGATATTGATACGATTACTCAGCGTCTCAATGCTGTGATAGATACTCTATAAATACGTGTAACAGATGACTGAAGGCAATTTTGTTGATTATATAAAATTATATGCATGCTCTGGAAATGGGGGTAAAGGCTCAGTACATCTTCATCGTGAAAAATACATTACAAAAGGAGGTCCAGATGGAGGTGATGGTGGTCGTGGAGGTCATGTGATTTTTCGAGGAAATGAAAATTTATGGACATTACATCATCTGAAATTTAAAAAACATTTTAGAGCAGGCCATGGGGAGCACGGTAGCAAAAGCAGAAGTACTGGCGCAGACGGAACGGATGTATTTGTAGAAGTTCCTCTAGGAACAGTTGTTCGTGATACTGAAACTAATGCTATTTTGTTTGAAATTACAGAGCATAATCAAGAAGTAATATTGTGTGAAGGCGGAAAAGGCGGTCGTGGAAATTGGCATTTTAAGTCCCCAACAAACCAAACCCCACGCTATGCACAGCCGGGTATGCCAGCTGAAGAAAAGTATGTTACTGTAGAATTAAAAGTTCTTGCCGATGTTGGACTTGTTGGGTTTCCTAATGCAGGAAAATCGACCTTACTTTCTGTCATCACTTCGGCGAAGCCAAAAATTGCCGATTATGAATTTACAACCCTAAAACCAAATTTAGGGATTGTAGAATATAGAGATTTTCAATCTTTTGTAATGGCCGATATTCCTGGAATTATTGAAGGTGCAGCGGAAGGAAAAGGCCTCGGACATTATTTTTTAAGACATATCGAACGCAATTCTATTTTGCTGTTTCTTATTCCTGCAGATGCCGATGATATAAAAAATCAATATGATATTTTATTGGATGAACTTCGGCGGTATAATCCAGAAATGTTAGACAAAGAACGGCTGGTAGCCATATCAAAAAGTGATTTACTTGACGAAGAATTAAAAACTGAACTCAAGCAAATTTTGGATAATGAATTAGCTGTTGATTATATTTTTATTTCATCAGTAGCTCAAAAAGGAATTGTTGAGTTGAAAGATCTTCTTTGGAAGCAATTAAATACTTAAACATATAATTTGGACTCATTTTTGATTAAAAATAGCATCTCCTTGTAATATGATGAAACGGCACTATTTTTTATTGATTTTTTGTTTTCCAATTTTGATTTTTGGTCAAGAAATCCCCAATGATTTTTATGCATTGTGGGCCTCAAAATCATACGATGAATTAACTCCAAAACTAGAGCAATTTATTGTTTTACATCCTACAAACTATAAAGCTATAGAGCTTCTTGGCGATGTGTATGGAAGTCAGCTCGATTGGAATTCTGCAGCATATTATTATGAAAAATTAGTTCAAGCGAAACCAAGCGTAGCAGATTACCATTACAAGTATGGAGGTGTGTTGGGTCAAAAGGCAAAACAGAGTTCACGTTTTGATGCATTTGGTTTGATTCATCAGGTAAAAAAGTCATTTTCTCAAGCTGCAACACTAGATTCTAAGCATTGGGAAGTTCGCTGGGCACTAGTAGAGCTATTTGTTCAATTACCTGCTTTTTTGGGCGGAAGTTATAAAAAAGCTCTAGCATATGCCGAAGAATTAGAATCCATTTCAAAAATCAATGGCTATTTTGCCAAAGCCTATATTTATGAACACAAAAAGGATATAGATCAATCCAATATTTTTGTAAAAAAAGGAGCGGAGTTACGTCAAACAATCTCGTGTTTAAAGCATCAAAACAAACAACAATCAGAATGTAAATCGCATAATAATTCACTCCATTATGATCTTGCGCTAGCCTGTACTACAGGGAGAATAGACATGCGTTCTTCAATATTTTTATTAAATAAATATATTTCTGAATTTAATTCTATTGATAGAACTCCTCTCGAAATGGCACATTATCAATTGGCAAGGTTGTATTTAAAACAAAAAAAAGAAAAGGTAGCTCTACACCATTTGGAGACTTCACTAAAATTAAATTCAAAATTTGAATTAGCTAAAAATGAGAAAATGCGTATTTTAATGTCCATAGCACATTAAAATTTTGTGTACTCTGCGTATATTTACCTTGTTAAAATAAATTTTTATGAATGTTCATTTTATTGCCATTGGTGGGGCTGCTATGCACAACCTAGCGTTGGCCTTGCATCAAAAAGGAATGCATGTTACAGGAAGTGATGATGTAATTTTTGAACCTTCAAAATCTAGATTAGATGCTCGTGGTTTATTGCCAAATAAAATGGGATGGTTTCCAGAAAAGATTACTTCGTCTATAGATGCAATAATTTTGGGAATGCATGCAAAGGCTGATAATCCAGAACTCATTAAAGCACAGGAATTGGGTCTAAATATTTTTTCATATCCCGAATTTATTTATGAGCAGTCCAAAAATAAAACGCGTGTAGTTATTGGCGGAAGTCATGGAAAAACAACCATTACTGCAATGATTTTACATGTTTTGAATTATCATGACAAAGCCGTTGATTTCATGGTTGGAGCACAACTAGAGGGCTTTGATGTTATGGTTCAATTGACCGATGACAATGATTTTATTGTATTAGAAGGAGATGAATATTTAAGCTCTCCAATTGACCTTCGTCCAAAGTTTCATCATTACAAACCAAACATTGCATTGTTGAGTGGAATTGCTTGGGATCACATTAATGTTTTTCCGACTTTTGAAGACTACAAAAAACAATTTTCCATTTTTACAGACAGTATCATTGAAGGAGGGAGTATTTCGTATAATATTGAGGATCAAAATGTTAAAGCAATAGTTGAAGCGAGAGAAAACCCAATTCGCAAGTTTCCATACGAAACGCCACAACATACTATTGATAATGGTACTACATATTTGGAAACCCCAGAAGGTCCTATGCCTTTAGAAATATTTGGCCAACATAATTTGAATAATCTCGCAGGAGCAAAATGGATTTGTCAACATATGGGAATTGATGAGTTAGATTTTTATGAAGCCATTGCAACTTTTACAGGAGCAGACAAACGCTTAGAAAAAATTGTTGAGCATCAATCTTCGGTAATTTTCAAGGATTTTGCTCATGCACCCAGTAAAGTGAAAGCCACAACTAATGCGGTAAAACATCAATATCCGCAACGGCGTTTGCTGGCGTGTTTGGAATTGCACACTTATAGTAGTCTTAACGAGATTTTTTTATCAGAATATGCTAATACATTAACATCCGCAGATGAGGTAGTGGTTTTTTATTCGCCTTCTGCATTAAAAATTAAACAATTAAAACCCATTAGTTCAGAACAAATTGCTAATGCTTTTCAGCATAAAAATTTGACAATTTACACAGACCCAATAGAGTTCCAAGAGTTTCTAAAAACTCAAAACTACTCCAACACCTCATTGTTGCTTATGAGTTCTGGAAATTATGGTGGTTTGAATTTTGACACACTTCAAAATTTAATAATTTAATTTAAACACAATGCCCCGAAATTCTATAACAATAAAACACTGGTCGGAAGCCGACAAACCCAGAGAAAAACTTCGAGATAATGGTGCTCGTTTTTTGAGTGATGCCGAACTTTTGGCTATCATTATTAGCTCTGGCACACAGGATATGAACGCAGTAGATTTATCAAAAATTCTACTATCTAATGTGGATTATAATTTAAATGAATTGGGAAAACTTACCTTATCCCGACTTACTCATTTTAAGGGAATTGGCGAAGCCAAAGCCATAAAAATTATGGCAACTATGGAGCTAGGCCGTCGCCATAAACTGGCTGCTGTAAAGCATCAAAATAAAGTCACTTCTAGCGCATCAGTTTTTGATTTGATGCAGCCTTTGTTGGGGACTCTTAATCATGAGGAATTTTGGGTGTTGTATTTAAATAATTCTAATAAAATTGTAACCAAAATTCAATTGAGCAAAGGTGGCATTACAGCCACTGTCGTTGATGTGCGCTTGGTATTAAAAAAGGCCTTGGAAGTTGGTGCTACTGCAATAATCTTGGTGCATAATCATCCCTCGGGAATGCTTTATCCAAGTCAATCTGACATCAATCTTACTAAAAAACTTAAATTAGCCGCTCAAACATTAGAGATAAAGGTACTTGACCACCTTATTGTCACAGAAAAAACTTATTTTAGTTTTGCTGATGAAAAAATGCTTTAATGCTACTCATTTATACACCAAAAATTACCAGTAGACTCAAATTTGTTTTTAAACAAATTTGCACCCGTATTTTGGGAATACCAATAGATTTTACATCTGTTGTTGAAGTTTTTATAGCACATTCTGGACCAAAAATGTCTTATGGTACTCAGCCTCTAGGTTCAGAATTTTTTATAAAAAGTAATGGTTTGCTGTTTGAACAAGGACTTTCGGATGTGGAAATTAGTATTCAAAAATGGGAAAATACCAAGTGTTTTTTTTATGTTGGAGAAAAAAGTAATTTACCCTTTGATATTTTTTCAGCAGCATTTTTTTTATTGAGTCGATATGAAGAGTACTTACCTCATGTAAAAGATGTATACGGCCGATTTACCAAAGAACACAGCATCGCTCATCAACATAATTTTTTGCATCAACCCGTTGTAGATTTGTGGGCCTATAAATTAAAAGCAGCACTTGAAGATTATTTTTCTGACATAACTTTTCAAAACAGATCATTTTGTATTCATCCAATTATAGATATACCGATGGCCTATTTTTTTAAAAATAAAGGTCTTTTACGAACTGTTGGTGGTTTTTTTTCAGATATTGCTCAGTTTAAATTTAGGAATTTTTATGACCGTTTTCTTGTTCTTTTTGGATTAAAAAAAGACCCATATAATACTTTTAGTTATATTATAAATCGTCAAAAAATATCGAAACAAAAATTTGATGTTTTCTTTTTGGTAGGAGATTATTCGACCTATGACAAGAGTATTAATTTGAACAAAAAAGAGTTTGTAGCTCATATTAAATCTATAAGAGATTATTGTAATGTAGGTTTAAAAACCTCATTTTTAGCACTAGATGATTTTGATAAATTGAAAGAAGAAAAAAATCGTTTGGACGCTGTTGTAAATTCTCATACAACAAAGACTAGGGCCTCTTTCTCGAAGGTTAATCTCCCAACGACCTATCGCCATTATGTCGATTTAGAAATTCAATCTGATTTTTCTATGGGTTATCCAGACACGATTGGTTTCAGAGCTGGAACTTGTACGCCTTTTTTGTTTTATGATTTAGACTTTGAAGTACAAACCCCACTGATGATTCATCCTTACCAATTGATGGATTTTTCACTCTTAAATTATACGTCTTTATTAGACAAAAAAGAAACGCTAATTCGAGCCATTCAAGAAGTTAAAAATGTTAACGGAACATTTACCCCAATATTCCATAATTATACTTTTAGTGGTTGGGATCGTTGGACCGATTTTAAAACATTATTTAAGATTATTTTAGACTCTCCACATGATGTATCAGCATAAAAAACATTTATTTTTTGACTTGGATCACACGCTTTGGGATTTTGATAAAAACTCAGCATTAACTTTTGAGAAAATCTTTAAAATTAATAACATCCAAGTTGACTTAGAGGAGTTCTTAAAGGTGTATATGCCCATAAATTTAGCCTATTGGAAATTGTATCGTGAAGAAAAAATAGATAAAAACAGTTTGCGTTTTGCACGACTGAAAGATGCTTTTGATGCACTTGAAATTCAAACGAGCACGCGGCTGATTTATAAACTTTCAGATGAATACATTACTTATCTTTCAACTTTTAATCATCTTTTTGAGGGAACAATTCAGATTTTAGATTATTTGAAACCCAACTACACTCTGCACATAATTACCAATGGATTTAAAGAAGTACAGCACGGTAAACTGAATAAATCGGGAATTGCACATTATTTTGAAACAGTAACTAATTCTGAGATGGTAGGGGTAAAAAAGCCAAACCCTAAAATATTTAAGCACGCTCTTTCTGTGGCCAAAGCCTCGCCTGACGAAAGCCTAATGATTGGCGATAATCTTGAAGCGGATATTTTAGGTGCGGTAAATTTTGGAATTGATGCGCTGTGTTTTAATTATCACAAAGATTCTATTCCTCAACATATTGATAGCATTGACGAACTTTTAGAGCTTAAACGTTATCTGTAGTTTTAAAAAAATAATTATATTGATGTAAAATTTAGAACACCATGAAATATTTATCTACATTATTTTTTTTCTTTTTGATACTATCTCAAAATGCAGTTTTTAGTCAAAATGACATTAACAATTATAAATATGTTTCCGTGCCAGACCGATTTGATTTTTTAAAGTCTACTGATCAATATCAAGTCAATTCACTAACAAAATTTCTTTTAGAGAAAAATGGATTTTTGGTTTTGGACACATCTTCTAACTATCCATCTGATCTTGTAAATAATCGTTGTTTGTTGTTGAATGTCAATGTAGAAAAGATAAAAGGATTTTTAAATACCAAACTTGAAGTTCAATTTAGAAACTGCAAAAATGAACTTGTTTTTAAATCAGCTATTGGAACTTCCAAATTGAAAGATTTCAAGAAAGGATATCATGCAGCACTTAGAGCAGCATTTGAATCTGTTGCTAAGCTTAACTATAGTTATAAAACACCTATTTCAGCTAAAGCCATTGAGATAACAGCTGTACCAACCCCCGTTGAGGTCATAACACCGCCTGCGCCACCAAAAGTTTCTACATCATCTTCTGTTCCATCAGCACCACCGACTCCAGATGATGTTACAAAAGATATTTCTAAGGTTAAAATAACTCCAACAGAATATGGTTTTAAAGTTATTAATGAGTCGACTGCTACGATTTTACACACACTTCACGCTACTATTTACGAAGGCGTTTTTCTTATAGATAATCTACCAGGGATTGCTTACAAACGTGGTAATCGATGGGTTAGGGAGTTTGTTATCAATCAAAAAATTGTGATTGAACCCCTCGTAAAATAAATAACTAGTAACCGTATTTATCTTTCCAACGTTGCTTCAAAAATTCTTTTTGTGCATGTTCAAGAGAATTATCTCCAGGCCTATAGAATTTTGAATTTTCTAGACCTTCAGGCATAAATTCTTGATCAATAAAATTATGTTCGTAGTTGTGAGCATATTTATAGTGTTCACCATACCCAAGAGTTTTCATAAGCTCAGTGGGTGCATTTCGTAAGTCTAGAGGGACACTAAGATTCCCTGTGTTTTTTACAGCTTCTAAAGCCTGATTAATGGCCATATAGGCGGCATTACTTTTTGGAGAACAAGCCAAATAAGTTGCACATTGGCTAAGTATGATACGTGCCTCTGGCATCCCAATAGTGGCCACTGCTTGCATTGTAGAATTGGCCATTACCAGTGCTGTAGGATTTGCATTTCCAATATCTTCACTAGCCAAAATTAAGAGGCGTCTAGCAATAAATTTCACATCCTCGCCGCCTTCAAGCATACGAGCAAGCCAATACACAGCTGCATTGGGATCGCTGCCTCGAATAGATTTTATAAATGCCGAAACAATATCATAATGTTGTTCTCCAGTTTTGTCGTAAAGCACCAAATTGTTTTGCACTTTTTCGGTTACTAATGTATTGGTGATTTCAATTTTTTTGGAGGTTACAGCGTTGACAATAAGCTCAAAAATATTGAGTAATTTTCGCGCATCTCCTCCCGATAGTCGAATCAACGCTTCCGTTTCTTTTAGTATAATAATTTTTGTTGATAAGACTTCATCAGTGGTAATGGCGCGCTGCAATAAGGTTTCTAAATCTTCTTTTTCAAAAGATTTTAAAGTATAAACTTGACAGCGAGAGAGTAGGGCAGAGATGACTTCAAAACTAGGGTTTTCTGTGGTCGCACCAATGAGTGTCACCCATCCTTTTTCTACAGCTTGAAGTAGTGAATCTTGTTGCGATTTACTAAAACGATGAATTTCATCAATAAATAAAATAGGATTTTTGGTGGTAAAAAGCCCTCCACTTTGTTTGGCTTTTTCAATAACCTCTCGAACATCTTTTACACCAGAATTTATAGCACTTAGTGTGTAAAAAGGCCTATCGGATTCTTTGGCAATAATAGTCGCTAGAGTAGTTTTTCCTATTCCAGGCGGCCCCCACAAAATCATGGATGGGATAAGTCCTTGTTTCAAGCCTTGTGTGAGTGCGCCTTGAGGTCCCACCAAATGTTGCTGACTAATATAGTCCGATAATGAATTTGGACGCAAACGTTCGGCAAGTGGTGTGTTCATACTACAAATTAAATCATTTTTTTAAGTTATTTCAACTTTTGTATTTTTATGTCAATGAATTCTGTGTCATCTTTTCGATTTACCACTGGCGTTTTGGGCTATCCAATTCTATTTGTTCTTATAATTTGGATTGTTTTTTGGGCAGAATTGCGTTTTGGTTTTCAACTTAAATATTTTGGGATTTACCCTCGAAAAATAGAAGGATTGATTGGTGTAGTTTTTAGTCCTTTTGTACATGTTTCATTAACACATTTGTATCATAACAGTATTCCACTATTTATTCTTTCAATGGCTCTATTTTATTTTTATAGACCACTGGCGTGGAAGTTGATTTTTGGTGGAATTCTACTCTCAGGATTTTTGACTTGGTGTATTGGCAGCTCTGCTTATCATATTGGTGCGAGTGGGCTTATTTATGTTTTAATGAGTTTTTTATTATTTAAAGGGCTTTTTTCTAAGCATTTTCGACTCATTGCACTTTCGCTTGTTGTGGTTTTTCTTTATGGAGGGATGCTTTGGTACATTTTTCCTGTAAAAGAAAATATGTCTTGGGAAGGACACTTATCAGGGTTTATTGTAGGATTGATGTTTGCTTTACTATTTAAAAAAGCTGTAGCTCAACCAGAACAATTTGAATGGGAACAATCAGATTTTAATCCCTCCGATGACCCATTTTTAAAACAGTTTGATGCTGATGGTAATTTTATTGAAATTCCAAAACCTGAACATGATTCAGAATTGCACATAAACTATACTTATAAAGAAGAGGAATGACGTTGTCGTACAACTTCGTACAAAAAAGCACCACAAGCTACAGAAACATTTAATGAGGCAATGCTACCAAACATTGGAAGTTTTGCTTTGGCATCAACAAGTTTGAGAACAGAGGGAGAGACCCCTTTGCCTTCTGAGCCCATTACTATTGCTGTTGCCGATTGAAAATCAATATCATAAAGCGTATGATCTGTTTTTTCTGTTGCAGCAACAACTTGTATTTCTGATGCTTGAAAATAGAAAATAGCATCTTTAATGTGATCGACTTTAGATATTGGGATATTAAAAACTGCTCCAGCACTTGTTTTTATGGCATCTCCATTGATGGGAGCAGACCCACTTTTTTGAATAATGATGCCATCAACTCCTGTACACTCCGCAGTCCGAATAATGGCACCAAAGTTTCGAACATCACTCAATTGGTCGAGAATTATAAATAATGGATTTTCTTTTGTTTCTTTTACTGCAGAGACTAATGCATCTAGTTCGTAGAAAGAAATGGGTGCAATTTGTGCCACAGCCCCTTGATGATTGTTTGTTGTAATTCTATTTAGCTTTTCAAGAGGAACGTAGCTATAATTAACACCATTTTTTCGAATGGCATGCTCTAGTTGTCCAAATAATTCGCCTCGAAGTCCTTTTTGTAAAAACACTTTATCAATGGATTTTTTAGCTTCAATGGCTTCTAAAATGGCACGTAATCCGTACAAACTTGTTTCTTTTTGCATGTTGTAAAAATACAATTTAATTTAAATTGTCTACTTAAATAAAAAGAGCGGGCATTGCCCGCTCTTTTTTAATTAAATTATTTAGCTAATTAGAGTGTGAAAGCTGTTTCTTCACTAAATCCAAATGAACCTCCTGAAGCTAAAACAGTTCCATCTTCTGTAGTAAGCGAATATGAACCAGTTCCCCAAGAACAACAAATACCATCATAGAAATAGTCGTAAATAATAAAAGTGTAACTACCACTAGGTAAGCACCAGTTCAAACTCAATGAACTACTACTATATCCAGTAATGTCAAATCGCCCAGCTGGATACGGAGCACCATTAACAAGTCCACCTTGATCCACAACACTTCCATTAGAGGTAATTTGCCATCCAGTTTCATCTGGATAGTTGTCAAAGGTAATATCTAAATAAACGGTAGTTCCTGGACACACATCTGTTACATTTATGGTGTGTGGTTTATGGACTACATTTCCATCATCATTTACTGATGTAGGAATGTCTAAACCATCTGCAGCTGTCATTCCAATAACAATTGATTCTGTTGAAGAAAATGAACCTCCAGTGATGGTAACATCAAAGGAAACTTGAGTTGCTCCAGCAGGAATTGTTACTGAACTTGGCACAGAAAAACCTGCAGAAGCAGTACTTGAATCATCTACATACAATCCAATAGTTCTATCAGCGCTATTTGCTGAAGAAGCATATACATCAACTCCTACAGCAATTGTTTCGCCAATATTAACATCAACATCTTGGTCGAAACTGAATGATACGAAATCATTTGAAATGAAACTTTCATCATTTATTTCTTCTTCACAACTTACTAAGAATAAACTTAAAGTAAGAAGGAAAAATGCTGAAATGTATTTATAATTATTAATTCTTTTCATCATTTTAAATTTTTTGATTAACATTAGTTTTGATCCGTAATACTAGGGTTGTTGTTAATCTCACTCTGTGGAATCTGGAATGACATTTCATCTGAATCATAAGCAAATGATTCTCCAGCACGGAATACGTGATTTGTACCTCTAGTTACAGTGGCTTGATTACGCTTCATTGCATAATATGATTTTCCTTCACCCCAAAGCTCAATTCTTGTTTGTAGGTAAATGAAATCTTGTAAAGCAGATCCTGAAAGTGGATTTACTACAGCAGCAGCATCTGGAATACGATTATCCAATAGATTAATCATTGTTGCTTTTGCATCTGCATCATTCCCAAGACGAGCAGCACATTCAGCACTTAGTAAGTGGAACTCATCAGCTCTCATGAAAATTAAATCAGTAGTGATAAGGTATTGTCCACCTATTGTTCTTCCTGGAGCAAAGAATTTACCATTTGGCATTAACTGTCCAGCATGGAAAGGAAATTCATCACCAAATTGATTTTTTCTTACATCATTAGCTGCAATTTGAGCATACAATGCATCATCACAAGACTTGTAATCACCAGCCCATGCATAGCTATATGTATACATGTCAATTTGTCCCCACCAATCAACTAATTGGTGTCCTAGTTCTTCTGTTAAGTCGAAGCCCCATACCCAAGAACCAGTGTTAACATTGTTAAATCCAGATCCAGCACCTGGGAATGCTAATTGTCCAGTAGTTGTTATTGGGTATGCAGAAATTACAGCATCAGCCATTGTTTTTGCATCAGCCCAGTTCCCCATAC
Organism: Aeromicrobium sp.; assembly: GCA_964219345.1. GTDB lineage: Bacteria > Bacteroidota > Bacteroidia > Flavobacteriales > Flavobacteriaceae > UBA3537. The sequence continues at coordinate 48,464 of CAXPPN010000038.1, forward strand.
CAGCATATACATATGCCAATAAACCTTGAGCTACTGATTTATCAATTTTACTTTTATCAGGACGAGCATATCCGTCTAATAAAGAGATTGCATCAGTTAAATCACTGATAATCAAACCATAAATTTGAGAAGCAGGAACTTTAGCCGTATTGATTGTTTCGCCATCATAATATGGAAGTATTGGCTGTGCAGGATCATAACTCTTTTGGAATAATTGTGCTAGGTACCAATATGCATAAGCTCTAGATGCTTTTGCTTGTCCTAATACCTTTCTAGCTCCATCAGTTGTTGGAACTGCATTGTTACCACCAGAAGTTTGAATTACACTGTTGGCAAGACTAACAATTCTGTAATAGTAATCCCATATAATTCTATTTTCTTCACGAGTAAAGTCCATTGTACATACCAAGTTTGCAGAGGCATTATACCATCCGTAACCACTGGCAGACAATGCCATATCTCCTGAAACAATATCTGACCAGATATCAACACCTTTTTGACCAAAGTCATAATGTCTACTTCCAGTTACACCGAAATCTTGAATCATGAAACTACCAATTCCCTCTAATGTACCTTCAACAAGTGCAGGATTTACATCAGCGAAGTTAGAAAGATCTTCAGCGGTAAGACTACGTGTATTTCTTTCTGGCTCTAAAAATTCTTTAGAACACCCCACAAATACAAGTGAGGATACTAAAATCGAATAAATTAAATTTCTTTTCATTTTTTAAATTTTAAAATTGAACTTTTGTACCAAGACTAAAAGTTGTCATTGGCATGTAAATACCTGAATTTGAAGAGCTAATTAAGGTTGTTGGATTCAATCCTTTTCTAGCACTCAACATCATTAAATTATCACCTGACACAAAGAAACTAACTTTAGAAAGATTTGCTCTACTAGCAGTGTTTTCTGGTAAAGTATAACCAATTCTTAAATTGTTTAGTGAAAGGAAATCTGCTTTTGTAAGAAAACGTGTAGACGTTAAACTATGCTGAGTATCAGTAAAATATCCAGCACTCATTCTTGGAACATTTGTCATGTCACCAGGTTGTTTCCATGCTTGTCTTACATCGGTGTGGAAGTTGTCATTTCCAATAAGGTTTCTGTTGTTCATTAGAACTCTATATCCACTATCAAATACATATCCTCCAAGACTATAGCTAAACTGAGCAGTAATATCAAAGTTTTTGTATTCAGCATTTAATCTGAAACCACCTCTAATATCTGGAATAGCTGATTTTCCAACATACTTTTGAGTAGCATCTGTGTAATCTTCAGTTGTTGTTTGCTGAACATTAGCATTAGGATTTTCATCCAAATACAATGTCATACTCGCAATTTGAGAATCTCCAGAGTTAAAAACACCATCACCGTTGATGTCATCATAGTAAAGGTTCCACATTGCAGCACCAGTTGCTGGATTAACTCCTGCCCATTCTCTCATGTACCAATCGTATAAAGAACTTCCTTGAGATAATCTTCCGTCCAATACTTTTGGCTCTCCAGTGAAGTAATCTGCTGGCATCTCTTTAATTTCATTATCAAACATTTCTCCATTGATATTGAATGACATTTTGAAATCTTCTGTATCAAATACTTTAACTGTAGCGTTAAATTCAAAACCATTGTTTCTTAACACACCATCGTTATAGTCAATACTTGCAGATCCACTAGATCCTGGAAGTGTTTGTGTAAAGAAAAGGTTCTTAGTATCATTTACGTAGTAATCTAAATCTAACATTAATCTGTCATTGAATAGAGATGATTCAATACCAAACTGAGTTGATGTTTTAACCTCCCAAGTTAAATCTGGGTTGGCTAAGTTAGAACTCTGTGTAAATGAATAAGATCCGTCTGGAGTTTGGTTGATATTATAAATTTGCCATCCGTAACGAAGATTAGTTCCTTGATCTCCAATAAGACCATAACTTGCTTTAAGTTTCAAGTAATTTACAAAACTATCCTTTGGAAAGAAATCTTCTTTTGAAGCAATCCAACCTAAACCAACAGAACCAAAAGTGTCCCATTTGTTGTTTTTAAATCGAGATGAACCATCGCGTCTTCCTGAGGCACTAATGTAATACTTCCCGTCGTAGTTATAGTTCAATTGTGCAAAATAACTATCAAGAGTCCAACTTTGCATGTAAGAACTAGCTCTTCCAAAAGGAGTTGTATATTGATCTAAACTAAAAGTGTTAGGTAAGATAGCATTTTCGGCTGCTGCACTAATAGCAGTGAATTTCTGTTCAGTTGATTCGTGAGCAACAAAAGCATCAATATTGTGATTCCCATAAGATTTGTTGAATCTCAACATTTGAAGGAAGTTTTGATTAGTAGATTGACTATTAGTCACGAAAAGAATTCCACTTCCAGCATTACCTCCATAGTAAGGGTTACCTCTACTATAACTATCAAAGTTGTTGTATTGTCCACTGTAACGTACATCAAAAGTCAACCATTCTGTAAGGTCTACTCCAATATTAAAGTTTCCTAGCAGTGTTATAGCTTCATCTTTATCTACATCATATATAGCATCTGCTATACCATTAGTAGCATTCCATGCTCTACGACCATATTCATTACCATAGTCATATTGGTATCCTCCAAAGATTGGATCTTCAACCAATTCCCCATTTGTATCTCTTAAATAGATGTCATAAATAGCTGGTGTAGTATTGGTTAATGCAAAGATGTTTCCTGAAGAACCTGCAGAACCTTGTGAACTAGATGAATTGTTGTAAAGTCCACCAGTAAATGCTAAGTTTCCTCCAACTCTTAACCAATCTTTAGCGTTGTGATCAATGCTTAAACGTGTAGAATATCGAGTGTATTTAGAGTTAATAGTGTAACCTTCATCTTCAAGATATCCGAAAGATGTAGAAAATTGAGTTTTCTCATTACCTCCACTAAATTGTAAGTTTGCTTCTTGTCTGTAACCAGTACCAAAAGCAGCGTCAGCCCAACGTGTTGGAGTATAACGACGTCCAATTCCAGAGTTGAATTTTCCAGTAGATTGGTCAATCAATTGATTGCCATCTACATCCCAAATGTTGTACACTGGGTTAATTCCTTCTGGAGTTCCGTACAAGTTAGCACTTGCCCAAGCAGATGGGTTGGCTTCTCCAAGTAGTGTAGCTTTGTTTTTCAAAGCACTGTATGAAAGCTCAATATACTCTTCTGGAGATTCAATTACATCGTAGTTTGGTAAGAAAAGCGTATTGATACTTGTTCTTACATCAACAGTAATTTCCGATTTTCCTACTTTTCCTCTTTTGGTTGTAATTACAATCACACCATTTGCCCCACGAGAACCGTAGATAGAAGTTGCCGCAGCATCTTTCAAAACAGTTAAACTTGCGATATCAGCAGGGTTAATTGCAGAAATATCACTAGCGTATGGCGCACCATCTACAATGTAGAGTGGACTACGGTTACCATTAACAGATCCAAAACCACGAATACGGATTGTTGCATCAGATCCTGGAGCACCAGAACCAGTAACTACGTTTACACCGGCAACCTCACCTCTAAGCGCTTGAGAAACGTTGCCCATAGCCTTAGCTTCAATGTTTTCGGTTTCAATTTTTGTTGCGGTACCTGTAAATGCTTCTTTACTAGTGGAGTTGTATCCAACAACAACAACTTCTTCTAAAGCGTTGTCTTGCTCCATTGAAACATTAATTGTATTGCTTGCTCCAACTGCTTGTGATTGTGTAGAATACCCTACGTAGCTAAACAAAAGAACATCCCCTTGGTTTGCTTGAATAGAATAGTTACCATCAAAATCAGTTGAAACTCCAGTCGTTGTTCCCTCAACAACAACAGTTGCACCAGCTAGGGGCAATCCGTTTTCGTCAGAAACAGTACCAGAAACATTTTGGTTTTGTGCAAAAGAGATTTGCACTACCAACGCCAATAATAGCGTTAGTATTACACTAAACTTTGTTTTCATTTTTGTTAATTATTTGAATTAGTCTCCACAAAAGAAACGATAAAAACTCAAATAACCAACTTTTGTTTCAAAAAAAATTAAAATAATTAAACATTTAATACCATACCCCACACAGCTAATCTCTAGGACATCGCCTGTGCTGGCTTTTATTTGGTAGTTTCCATCAAAATCTGTGGGGGGCAATCCATTTTCATCCGATACGGTTCCTGAAACAGTTTTTTGTTGTGCATTTAGTAGCTGCACTCCCAATGCAAAAAGCATTAGAATCATCGTAAATTTGGGTTTCATATGATTTAATTTTAAATAGTACTCGCTAATCGCTTAAATAAAAGTTAACAAGTTTTAAGAGTATGTTAATTTTTAATATAATTTTAACAATTGTTTAATCTTTTGAGGGATTTTGGAGCTAAAACGTAGTGGTCAAGCTCAAATGTACCTTTGAATTCGAGAGAATAAAGGGTGATTTTTTTGTTTTACCATTGGCATAATTAAAGCGCAAAAGACCTGCATTGGTTTGCAATCCAAATCCAAACCCAAATCCAAAAAGTTGCTCTTCATTGAGCTGTAAGTCTTGCATATAACCTGCATCTATAATACTATGTAAAAATAGTGAAGACGCAACGCGATAGCGGTACTCTGTACACAGTACGCCAACACTAGAAGCAAACAAGCTGTTTTCCTCAAAACCTCGAATGGAATTGATACCACCAAATCGAATTAACTCATTAAATAGGTATTCATTAGAATCTAATGCTTCAAGATGAACTTTAAGAAAAATACTGTTTTTGGGGTTTAGGCGAAAAGTGTGAAACCCTTTAAGTTGCAGTTGACGTTGTTGTATAGTCGTTGCTGTTTTACGTTTTCCAAGTCCTGTATAAAGCTCAATTTGAGAAGAAATTGGAAAAAGAACATCGTTTTTTTGACGTTTAGTGTATTGATAAGTTAGTCCATAAAACTGGCTTTTATAATCTTCAGTCAGCGTTGTGGATGGTTCTGTAATTACATTAGATTGTAGGTTGCGCAGTGTGACACCTATTTGTTGTTTGTCGTTCAGTTGATAAAACAATTTTAGACCTTGTTGTGCAGTTGTAAAGGTACTGTCTTTTTTAAATATATTTAGATTAAGGGTAGCACCCACTGGGCTACTCAACAAATAGGGGAGTTGCAATAAAACATCAAAAGTTTTTTGTTCATTTTCATCACTTTTGTAGTTGAGTTTGAATGATTCTCCAAAGTTGAGGTTGTTGTTAAGGGTTAAGTCAAGATAACCATCAAACTCAATAGCGCCAGTCTCTTCATTTGATCCAAATCCCAAAAATCCATCAAAACGATTGCTTTTTATTTTTTCTAAATAGAGATATACACTTGTGGTGTCTGTCGTAAAAAGAACTTCTGCTGGTCTTTTTTGCTGCACAAAAGGTAATTGCTCCAAAAGTTCCATTTGACGTTTTATTTTTTCTAAGCTAAAAGGGTTTTGGGTTTTGATGCCCAAAAAATGTTTGATGTAACTTCTTGGAAATTTATCATAGCCCAAAATTTTTATATCTTGAAGTATCCGTTTTTCTCCTTTGGTTATCCTTAAATCAGCATGTAAAGATGTTTTGTTTTTTGGTCGGATATTATCCAATCGAACGGTAGCAAAAGCATAACTTTCATCAGAAAGTAGTTTGGATATTTTTTCTAAAGTAATTTCTAACACTTCTATTGGAACACGAACAAAATAGCGGTCGTTTTGTGCTTCTTTTTGTACATCAAACCCCAATGGTTCAAAATAGTTGGTATTCTCGTAGATGTCAACATGTTTAAACATGTTTCCCAATTCAATTTTTACGGTAAAATGGGTTTCTTTTTTATCTGTATACAAAATGCGATTGCTCACATAGCCCATATAATATAGACGTTTTTGCAGAACATCAATTTCTTGTTTCAATGCCTGCATGGAATCAAAACGGTTATTGTAGCCTATGCTGTCCAAAACAACTTGGTTTTCTTCAATCTGAGTTTTGAATTTTAGGGTTGATTTTTGTGCATGAGTTTGCCAAAAGCAAAAGCCAAAAAGCACTATCCAAAGAAGAGATAACTGTTTGAAATTCAAGAGCAATAGTTTGATGTAAAACTAACGTAAAAATGTATGAAAATGTATGCAAAGAAAAAAAAAGCAACAATATTCTAAAAATAAAGGTTATAGTGTTTGAATAATTGATTTTAATGTTTACCTTTGCACCCCTCTTATAAGAGGATTGAAAAAATTATAGATATAATTTATGCCAACAATATCACAATTAGTAAGAAAAGGAAGAGCCAAATTAACTAAGAAGAGTAAATCGGCTGCTTTGGATTCTTGTCCACAACGACGTGGTGTGTGTACGCGTGTTTATACAACAACACCAAAAAAACCAAACTCAGCAATGCGTAAAGTTGCTCGTGTAAGGTTAACCAATGGTAATGAAGTAAACGCTTACATCCCAGGTGAAGGACATAACCTCCAAGAGCACTCGATAGTATTAGTTAGAGGTGGAAGGGTAAAAGATTTGCCAGGAGTTAGATACCATATTGTACGAGGCGCATTAGACACTGCAGGTGTAGAAGGCCGAACACAACGTCGTTCTAAGTATGGAGCAAAACGCCCAAAGAAGTAATTCAAACACTTTAAAAAGAAGACATGAGAAAAAGACAGGCGAAAAAAAGACCACTTTTACCAGATCCAAAATTTAATGATCAGCTTGTAACACGTTTTGTAAACATGATGATGTGGGATGGTAAAAAATCTGTAGCATTTAGAGTTTTTTATGATGCAATAGACATCGTAGAAGAGAAAAATACAGACGAAGAAACAACTGCTTTACAAATTTGGAAAGATGCATTAACCAATGTGATGCCACACGTAGAAGTACGTAGCCGTCGTGTTGGAGGTGCTACATTCCAAATCCCAATGCAAATTCGTCCAGATAGAAAAATTTCTACAGCCATGAAATGGTTAATTAATTTTTCTAGAAAAAGAAACGAAAAATCAATGGCTCAAAAGCTTGCTGCAGAAATTCTTGCCGCTTCTAAAGAAGAAGGCGCTGCAGTCAAAAAGCGTGTAGATACACACAAAATGGCCGAAGCAAACAAAGCATTCTCACACTTTAGATTCTAATCAGAAATGGCAAGAGATTTAAAATTTACAAGAAATATAGGTATTGCTGCGCACATTGATGCAGGAAAAACCACCACAACTGAGCGTATCCTATACTATACAGGAGTTTCTCATAAAATTGGAGAAGTACATGATGGTGCTGCAACAATGGACTGGATGGAACAAGAGCAGGAAAGAGGGATTACAATTACTTCTGCTGCAACAACTTGTACTTGGAACTTTCCAACAGAAAATGGTCAGCCAACAAACGAAACTAAAGGGTATCACTTTAATATTATAGACACACCAGGCCACGTTGATTTTACCGTTGAGGTAAATCGTTCATTGCGTGTATTGGATGGTCTTGTATTCCTATTTAGTGCCGTTGATGGTGTTGAGCCACAATCTGAAACAAACTGGAGACTTGCAGACAATTATAAAGTACCACGTATTGGATTTGTCAATAAAATGGACCGTCAAGGATCAAACTTTCTTGGAGTTTGTCAGCAAGTAAAAGACATGTTGAAGTCAAATGCAGTGCCAATTGTATTAAATATTGGTGATGAAGCAGACTTTAAAGGTGTCATTGATTTAGTAAAAAACCGTGCTATTGTATGGCACGATGAAACTCAGGGGTCAACATTCGATATTATCGATATCCCTGAAGATATGAAAGAAGAAGCACGTAAGTATCGTGCACTCCTTATAGAGGAAGTGGCCACTTATGATGAAAATCTTCTTGAAAAATTTATGGAAGATGAGGATTCTATTACTGAAGACGAAGTGCATGCTGCACTAAGAGCTGCTGTAATGGATATGGCCATCATTCCAATGGTATGTGGTTCGGCATTCAAAAACAAAGGCGTTCAATTCCTTTTAGATTCGGTTTGTCGTTATTTGCCTTCTCCAACAGACAAAGAAGGTATTGTAGGTGTAAATCCAAACACTAACCAAGAAGAACTAAGAAAACCAGACGTAAAAGAGCCATTTGCAGCCTTAGCATTTAAGATTGCAACGGATCCATTTGTTGGGCGTTTGGCATTCTTTAGAGCCTATTCAGGTCGTTTAGATGCAGGATCTTATATCCTAAATAACAGATCTGGAAAGAAAGAACGTATTTCTCGTATCTATCAAATGCATTCCAACAAACAAAATGCAATTGAATATATAGAAGCTGGAGATATTGGAGCAGCTGTAGGATTTAAGGATATCAAAACAGGAGACACCATGTCTGATGAAAAGCACCCAATTGTGCTAGAATCTATGGAGTTTCCAGATCCAGTAATCGGTATTGCTGTTGAACCAAAAACAAAGGCAGACGTTGATAAACTAGGGATGGCGCTTGGAAAACTTGCGGAAGAAGATCCAACGTTTACTGTTCGTACTGATGAGGCCTCTGGTCAAACAATCATATCTGGAATGGGTGAGCTTCACTTAGACATTATTGTAGATCGTTTGAGACGAGAGTTTAAAGTGGAAGTGAATCAAGGTCAACCACAAGTAGAGTACAAAGAAGCGATTACTCAACGAGCAGAACACAGAGAAGTTTATAAAAAACAATCTGGTGGACGTGGTAAATTTGCTGATATTGTCTTTACGCTAGAACCGGCTGAGGAAGGAAAAGTAGGCTTAGAATTTGTTTCTGAAATCAAAGGTGGTAATGTTCCAAAAGAATTTATTCCATCTGTAGAAAAAGGATTCAAAATGGCCATGCAAAACGGCCCATTGGCTGGATATGAAGTCGATGCAATGAAAGTTACACTTACTGACGGTTCTTACCATGATGTGGATTCAGATCAATTGTCTTTTGAGTTGGCTGCTAAGCTAGGATTTAAAAATTCTGCAAAAGCTGCAAAAGCCGTTATAATGGAACCTATTATGAAACTTGAGGTAATCACTCCTGAAGAAAATATGGGTGACATCGTTGGAGATCTTAACCGCCGTCGTGGACAGGTCAGTGACATGGGTGATAGAGCAGGAGCAAAAACTGTAAAAGCTACAGTTCCACTTTCTGAAATGTTTGGATATGTAACTACCCTAAGAACATTATCTTCTGGTCGTGCAACATCAACAATGGAGTTTTCACACTATTCTGAAACCCCAGCAAATATCTCAGAAGAAGTCATCAAAGAAGCTAAAGGCGTGCAATCTTAAAAGTTTAGAACATGAGTCAAAAAATTAGAATAAAATTAAAATCTTACGATCATAACTTGGTAGACAAGTCTGCAGATAAGATTGTGAAAACTGTAAAAAGTACAGGTGCTGTTGTAACTGGACCAATTCCATTGCCAACACACAAAAAACTATACACTGTATTGCGTTCTCCTCACGTTAATAAAAAGTCAAGAGAACAATTTCAGTTAAGTTCCTACAAAAGATTGCTAGATATCTATAGTTCATCATCAAAGACCATTGATGCTTTGATGAAACTAGAGTTGCCAAGTGGTGTAGAAGTAGAGATTAAAGTATAATTAATTTACTGAGGTTTGTTAAGGAATCATATTTTAGATTTCGAAACAATTTCAGAATAAATGTCCTAAGCTGCGTGCGAAGGAAAAACGGGAAAAATACATTTCAAGGGTTGAAACGTGTTTTGACCCTTAATTTTTGAAAAAAAATAAAATAAAAGTAAAACAATAAATTAATAAATATGTCTGGGTTAATAGGAAAAAAAATCGGAATGACCAGCATCTTTGACGAGAACGGCAAAAACATGCCCTGTACTGTCATTCAAGCTGGACCATGCGTTGTTACCCAAGTCAGAACTGAAGAAAAGGATGGCTATGAAGCTATTCAATTAGGTTTCGATGACAAGACAGAAAAAAGTGCCACAAAAGCTCAAATTGGTCATGCCAAAAAAGCAGGTACAACTGTTAAGAAAAAAGTCGCGGAATTTTCAGGTTTTGATGAGGAGTACAAATTAGGTGATACCATCACAGTAGAGCATTTTGAAGAAGGTGAATTTGTAGATATCACAGGAACAAGTAAAGGAAAAGGATTCCAAGGGGTTGTAAAACGTCATGGTTTTGGAGGAGTTGGACAAGCGACACATGGTCAGCACAACCGACTTAGAGCTCCAGGATCTATTGGTGCAGCATCTTACCCTGCACGTGTTTTTAAAGGCATGAAAATGGCTGGACGTATGGGTACTGATACGGTAAAAGTTCAAAATTTAAGAGTTTTAAAAGTAGTAGCGGATCAAAACTTAATTGTAGTTAAGGGATGCGTTCCTGGTCATAAAAACGCTTACGTAAAGATTGAGAAATAATGAAAGTAGCAGTTTTAGACATCAACGGAAAAGATACAGGTAGAAAGGCAGACCTTTCTAATAATGTATTTGCTATAGAGCCCAACAATCATGCGGTATATCTAGATGTTAAGCAATATCTTGCTAATCAACGTCAGGGAACCCACAAAGCTAAAGAACGCGGTGAAATTGTTGGAAGTACAAGAAAGATAAAAAAACAAAAAGGAACTGGTACTGCCAGAGCAGGTAGCATCAAGTCTGGAGTTTTTAAAGGTGGTGGACGTATTTTTGGTCCAAGACCAAGAAACTATGGTTTCAAGTTAAATAAAAACGTTAAACGTTTAGCTAGAAAATCGGCATTAACGATTAAAGCCAACGAAAAAGCCATTACCGTTTTGGAAGACTTCAATTTTGAAGCACCAAAAACAAAAGCATTTACAGCAGTTTTAAAAGCCCTTAACCTTGATAGCAAAAAGTCTTTGTTTGTCTTGGGAGCGCCAAATAATAATGTATATTTGTCGTCGCGCAATTTAAAAGGCTCTGAAGTTGTAACTAGCTCAGAACTAAGCACTTATAAAATTCTAAATGCCAATCAAGTTGTGCTTTTAGAAAGTGCAATTGAAGGAATTGAATCGAATTTAAGTAAATAAGAACACCATGAGTATCTTAATTAAACCCATCATCACAGAAAAAGCGACACTAGACAGTGAGTTAAGAAACTGTTTTAGCTTTTTGGTGAATACAAAGGCGAACAAGGTAGAAATCAAAAAAGCAGTAGAAGCTGCTTACGGTGTTTCTGTAGCCAAAGTTCGAACAATAAATGTCCGTCCAGATCGAAAAACCAAATACACAAAAACGGGGATTCAACATGGTAAAACAAATGCCACAAAAAAGGCAATTGTACAACTGGAGGAAGGTGAAACAATTGATTTATACGCTAATATCTAATTAGAAATGTCAGTAAGAAAATTAAAACCGATTACACCGGGCCAGCGATTTAGAGTAGTTAATGGAT
>CAXPPN010000039.1:0-18992 GCA_964219345.1 Aeromicrobium sp.
CAGCAACGGATTATGATTGCTATGGCCGTGGCCTGTAAACCAGATGTGTTGATTGCGGATGAGCCAACTACCGCTTTAGATGTAACTGTTCAAAATGAAATTATTGAACTGATTCAAGAGTTGCAAAAGGAAACACAAATGAGTGTTATTTTTATCAGTCACGATTTAGCATTAGTTTCTGAAATTGCACACAGAACAGTGGTCATGTACAAAGGCAAAATTGTGGAACAAGGCGCTACAACATTAATTTTTAAAACCCCAAAAAATGAGTACACAAAAGCATTAATTGCTGCACGGCCATCTCTTAATGTACGTTTGAAAAAGCTCCCAACTGTTGAAGATGTTTTATCCAAAACAATGTCTTTAGAAAAAGTTTCAAAAAAAATCCGTAAAGAAAAACATAAAGAACTCTATCGTAATCCGCCACTTTTAGAAGTGATTGATTTAGAAAAAATCTACTACTCTAAGGTTGGTGTTTTTAGTAAACAAACCGCTTTTAAAGCCATAACCACTGTTAGTTTCAAACTTTATGAAGGAGAAACACTAGGATTAGTTGGCGAATCGGGATGCGGAAAATCTACTTTAGGGAAAGCTATTTTACAACTTAATAAAGCAACTTCAGGAACTATATTTTATAGAGGAAAAGATTTAAATAAAATGTCCCCAAAATCCATAAGAGCTTTAAGAAAAGAAATTCAAATTATTTTTCAAGATCCTTTTGCATCGCTCAATCCAAGGTTAACCGTTGGTGAAGCGATTTTAGAGCCAATGGCGGTACATAACCTTTACAACAATACTAATGAGCAAATACAAAAAGTAAAGTATCTTCTTGAAAAAGTAGGTTTAGACGCTTCTTCTTTTGATCGTTACCCTCATGAATTTTCTGGTGGCCAACGCCAACGTATTGGAATTGCAAGAACTATTGCCTTACAGCCAAAACTAATTGTGTGTGACGAGTCTGTTTCTGCGCTTGATATTTCTGTTCAAGCACAAGTTTTAAACCTTTTAAATGCTTTGAAAGAGGAATTTAAATTTACTTATATTTTTATTTCTCACGACTTAGCAGTCGTAAAATATATGGCAGACCAGTTGTTGATTATGAATCAAGGAAAAATTGTGGAACGTGGTGAAGCAGATGATATTTACAGTGCACCAAAAAATGCGTATACAAAACGACTTATCAACGCAATTCCAAAAGGTTTATAATACCATTTCTGGGATATCCCCTTGAACAATAAGCTCCCCTTCCGTTGCTGCTTTAATTTCCTCCACAGTTACTCCTGGTGCACGTTCTAATAACTTAAACCCTTGATTTGTAACTTCTATAACGGCTAAATTTGTGACTATTTTTTTGACACAATTTACACCAGTTAATGGCAGCCTACAGCGTTTCAAAAGTTTTGACTCACCTCGCTTATTGGTATGCATCATAGCTACAATAATGTTTTCTGCGCTAGCCACTAAATCCATTGCACCACCCATGCCTTTGACCAAGCGTCCTGGAATTTTCCAATTTGCAATATCTCCATTTTCTGCGACTTCCATAGCCCCTAAAATAGTTAAATCGACGTGTTGCCCACGAATCATTGAAAAACTCATGGCCGAGTCAAAATAACTTGCGCCATCCAAAGCCGTTATTGTTTGTTTTCCTGCGTTAATCAAATCGGCATCTTCCTCGCCCTCATATGGGAAAGGCCCCATACCTAAAATTCCATTTTCGCTTTGAAACTCAACCTCTATATCTTCTCTAACAAAATTGGCGACAAGAGTTGGTATTCCAATGCCTAGATTGACATAATATCCGTTTTTGACTTCTTTTGCAATGCGTTTTGCAATTCCGTTTTTGTCTAACATAATGATCGATTTTAGGGTTTAGGTGTTAATGTTCTTTGTTCAATGCGTTTTTCATAATCCTTTCCTTGAAAGATCCGTTGAATAAATATTCCAGGAATATGAATTTGATTGGGATTTAAAGTTCCAACGGGGACTAATTCTTCGACCTCAGCAACAGTAATTTTGGCAGCGCCACACATATTTGGATTAAAATTTCTTGCTGTTCCTTTAAAAATTAAATTCCCAGCAGCATCTCCTTTCCATGCTTTAACGAATGAAAAATCGGCCTTAAACGCATGTTCAAGAACATACATTTTTCCATCAAACTCTCGAGTTTCTTTTCCTTCTGCCACCTCTGTTCCAAAACCTGCAGGAGTGTATATTGCTGGAAATCCGGCTTGAGCAGCTCTACAACGTTCGGCCAAAGTCCCTTGAGGAATGAGCTCTACATCCAATTCACTAGAGAGCATTTGGCGTTCAAATTCATCATTTTCTCCAACATAGGATGACACCATTTTTTTTATTTGATGCTTTTGTAGTAAAAGCCCAAGTCCAAAATCATCAACCCCAGCATTGTTAGAAATACATGTTAAATTTTTGACATTCATAGCAACAAGTTCGGAGATTGCATTTTCTGGAATACCACACAATCCAAACCCGCCCAATAGTAAAGTCATGCCACTTTCAACACCCTTTAAGGCTGCTTGTACATTATCTACTTGTTTATTTATCATAATACTATTTTGAGATTATAAATTATTAAAAGTTTAGTTGTAATCTAAAAGTCAATATCTGGTGTAATTTCTTGTTGTTCTAAAACATCGCCATCATCGTTTGATGTCATATTTTCACATTCTGTAACTATGGTTAGTTCTTCTGGTTTTTCAAATTCTTCTTTTGAAATTTCTAAATCTTCATTTTCATAACAGCCTTTCATATAATTGGCCCAAATAGGAAGTGCCATAGAAGCACCTTGCCCATAGGTAATTGTTTTAAAATGTGTTGCCCGATCTTCGCCTCCAACCCATACGCCAGTGACCAAATTGGGAACCATTCCCATAAACCATCCGTCACTATGGTTTTGTGTTGTTCCTGTTTTCCCAGCAATGGGATTGTCAAACTCATAGGGATAACCTGTTATAATTTCTTTATATACGGCTTGATTTTTAGCGAAACTATGGCGTAAACGTTGTCCAGAGCCAAATTGGGTTACACCTTCCATTAAATTAACAACCACATAAGCAATTTCTTCACTTAAAACATCTTTGGTTTCTGGTGAAAACTGATACAATAATGTGCCGTTTTTGTCTTCAATATGAGTAACCATTACGGGCTTTGTATACACCCCTTTATTAGCGAAAGTTGAATAGGCTGCAACCATTTCATAGACACTCAAATCTGGTGTTCCAAGTGCAATAGATGGAACAGCAGGAAGATTTTGTTCTACCCCCAAGTTTTTTGCTAAATTGATAACAGGTTGTGGACCAATCTCATTCATCAATCTAGCAGTAATTGTATTTCTTGAATTTGCTAAGGCAGACTTTAGCGTTTCAAATCCAGAGTAATTTTTATTTGAGTTTTTTGGCGCCCATGGTTTCACATTCCCAAATTTATTGGCCGGAATTGTAATTTGTGCTTTTGGAAAAGTATCACATGGCGACAGGTGAAGTTGATCTATGGCTGCGGCATATACAAATGGCTTAAACGTCGAACCAACCTGTCGTTTGCCTTGTTTTACCATATCATACTGAAAATGTTTATAGTTAAAACCGCCAACCCAAGCTTTTACAAAACCCGTTTGAGGCTCCATAGACATCATCCCAGATCTTAAAAATGATTTATAATAACGCATAGAATCCATTGGAGTCATTACGGTATCAATTTCATTATTTTCTGCCGTCCAAGAGAATATTTTCATTTTTGTTGGCTTTTTAAATGACGCTACAATTTCCTCTACGGGCTTCTTTAAATCGTAACGCATTTTTCGCCAACGTTCCGATCGCTTCATTCCAATTTTTAATAGTTGGTCTATCTCCTCTTTTTCTAGGTCTAAAAATGGTGCTGTTCGATTTCTTCGTGGTGTATTTTGAACAAAAAATTCTGCTTGAAGTGCTTTCATGTGGTCTGTAACTGCAACTTCTGCAATAGATTGCATACGTGAATCAAGAGTTGTATAGACTTTTAAACCATCTTTATAGATATTATACTTTTCGCCATTGGGTTTTCTGTTTTCAGGTTGATTTACCCATTCTTTTAAAAATGTTTTTAAATAAGCCCTAAAATATGTTGCAATACCTTCTCTGTGTGACTCTGGTGAATAGTTTAAATCCAAGGGGGTTTGCTGTAATGAATCTTTAACTTGTTCTGAAATAAAATCATATTTGGCCATCTGTGCTAACACCACATTTCTACGGTTTTTTGTCCCAACCGGATTGCGTTTTGGTCTTGGATTGTACAAGGATGAGTTTTTGAACATCCCTACTAACATTGCCGATTCTTTTAGATCTAAAGCTGAAGGTTCTTTCCCAAAATAAATACGAGCTGCACTTCGGATGCCATCGGCGTTATTCCCAAAATCATAGATATTAAAATATTGGGCAATAATTTCTTCTTTAGTGTATTGTTTTTCCAAGCGTGTAGCAATCACCCACTCTTTTATTTTTTGAGTAATTCGTCCAAGTGTATTTCTAGAGCCTTCGCCATGAAAAAGTTGTTTCGCCAGTTGCTGAGAAATGGTACTTGCTCCTCCACCTTTTCCAAGTTTAAAAAGCGCTCTTAATGTCCCTCTTGCATCAATGCCTGCGTGGTCAAAATAACGAATATCTTCTGTGGCAATTAAGGCATCAACCAAATGTTTTGGAAGTTCATCAAAACCTATGGGAGTGCGGTTGTCTTCATAATAAAACTTGCCTAAGGTTTCGCCATCTGATGAAATAACTTCTGTGGCCAAATTTGTTCGAGGATTTTCTAAAACTGTATGGTCGGGCATGAATCCAAAAGCACCAAATGAGGCCAAAAGGAAAATGAATGGAATAAATAAAATCCCCACTAGAAATATCATCCAAAACCAACGTTTTGGTTTTGAAAAATCTAATTTTGATATTGTTTTTTTCTTAGTCATAATAAATTATTTACTATTCCAAGTCTTCTATACAAAACCCCACGTCCAAAACGCCCTCCAGAGCACTTATTCCCGAAACTTCATCGAATGCACGCATGGCATGGTTTATTGTTATGGTGTATTCTCCAACTTCCGAAAACACAAAAGGTGTTGCATGTCCTTTGTACCAAAGTTTATGTTCTTTTATAGCCATAAGTCCTCTGCCTAACATGGCACCATTTGGCAGAGCCATGGTATATTCTAAAGTGTCTTTTTCAATTTTCCCATTTGGATATTCTAAATCAACAATAAGAAATAAATTACTGTATTTATAGTCTTCAGACGTTCTTATTTTTATGTATAAGTTTTGATTTTGTAGCGTATCCCCAACTACAAAATTATAAGAAATAATTTGATTTTTATCCCAAATATTATCAACTGAGGTGTAGCGATCAAATGAGCTGTTTTGATTACACGATGTCATCAAAAAAAGAGCTAAAAATCCAAACCAAAATCTAGTTTGCATTTTTTTGAACTTTAGGTATTTTGTTGCTTTGGTTGTTTTCATTTCGGGGTTTTCGATTGAAATGGCGCTTTTTATTTCTTTGCCTTTTATTTTTTTTCGGCTTATCGAAACGTGTTAAACTATCTTGTCCAACAACGTTTTCAAAATCTATTTTATTATCTATTGTGGCAGAAAGTTCAGCAGCATAATCCTCTAAGCTCGTTGCTTTTTCTCCAGACTTATTCAATGCGATAATCGCATTGGATTGTTCTGTTGTCAACTTAAACCAATTTATCCATTCGCCCTCGTAGGCGTACCACATTATTCCTTTAAATATGTCTGTTTTCTGACATACTGCAATACCTTTTTCTGTTTTGAGTTTAATATTTGTTTTGGGGAATGACTTTAGAGCATCCAAATAAGCGTCTAACTCATAATTCAAACAGCATTTTAGTTTTCCACATTGGCCAGCTAATTTTAATGGATTTAAAGATAATTGCTGATAGCGTGCCGCAGAGGTACTTACAGATCTAAAATCTGTAAGCCATGTAGAGCAGCATAATTCTCGACCACAAGAACCAATGCCTCCGAGTCGAGCAGCTTCTTGACGCAATCCAACTTGTTTCATTTCAATACGAATTCTAAATTCTCTTGCATACAATTTGATGAGTTCCCGAAAATCAACACGCCCATCGGCAGTATAATAAAAAGTCGCTTTACTACCATCACCTTGAAACTCAATGTCTGAGATTTTCATATCAAGCCTCAAATCTATTGCAAATTGGCGCGCCTTGACTTGCATGGCTTCTTCTTTGTCTCTCGATTCAATCCATACATCAATATCTCTTTGTGAGGCTTTGCGATAAATTTTAAAATTTTTATCTGGAGTTTCGGAGATTTTCTTGCGCTTCATCTGAACCTTTACAAGCTCCCCTGTAAGTGTAACCATTCCTATATCGTGCCCCGATTCAGCTTGAGTAGCCACAATATCTCCTATACTTAGGGTTAGATTTTCTGTGTTTTCGTAATAAAACTTACGGCCATTTTTAAAACGCACCTCCACCCAATTGAAAGGTGTAGCATCATTAGGCAAGCTCATATTTGACAACCAATCAAAAACAGTCAGTTTGTTGCATGAATCTGTGCCGCAAGTTCCATTGTTTTTGCAGCCTTTTGGCTGACCACTTTTATTTGTTGCACAAGTTGCACACCCCATACTTTTATCTTGAATTTGCTTGTGTAAAACACACGCAGTTGTTTGAATTTAATTTATACGTAAATATAAACTTATTTAATAACTTAAAAAAGATTCAGCACTTACAAAGATGTGTCTGACTTAGTTTTCGATTTTTTTTTAAGTGTATCAAAAATGTTTCTAAGGTCTTTTTTGTAAGGTAAATGGTCCGCTCTACCTTTCTTAAAAATGTCATTACTATTCCCTTGACCTTTACGCAATGCTTTTTGTTCTTCATATGGTAATCGATTGATTTCCATACATTGTGTGGAGCAACAGTTTTCCATAGTTTCCTTACAGCTATCGCATTGAATAAAAAGTAAATGACAAGCTTCATTAGCACAATTGACATGAATATCTGCAGGAGATCCACATTGATGACACTTTGCAATAACTTCATCAGATATTTTTTCTGCACGTCTTTGGTCAAAAACAAAGTTTTTCCCCAAAAATTTATTTTCGATCCCTAATGCATTGACTTGTCGGGCATAATTTATAATCCCTCCTTCTAGTTGGTATACATTTTTAAACCCTTTGTGCTTATAATATGCACTTGCTTTTTCACAACGAATTCCACCCGTACAATACATAACTAGCTTTTTGTTTTCCTTGTGTTCTTTTAGTTGATCTTCAATTAAATCTAAAGAATCTCTAAATGTATCAACATCTGGTGTTACTGCATTTTTGAAGTGTCCTATTTCACTTTCATAATGATTTCTCATATCAACTAAAACAGCATTTTCGTCCTCTATGAGTTCATTAAATTTAACCGCATTGACATGAGTTCCAATGTCTGTAACATCAAAAGTATCATCATTTAGTCCATCTGCAACAATTTTATCTCTCACTTTTACTTTGAGTTTTAAAAAGGAATACATGTCTTGCTCAATGGCAATATTTAGGCGGACATTTTCTAAAAATGAAATGGTGTCCAAATGCGTTTTAAAAATACCAAAATTTTCGGCTGGTACAGACAATTGTGCATTAATACCTTCTTGGGCAACATAAATTCGCCCAAGAACATCAATATCGTTCCAGAATAAAAATAAATGGTTTCTGAGTAGTTCAGGATTGCCTATTTTGGCATACTTGTAGAAAGAGATTGTAAGACGGTCTTTGCCGGCTTTTTTTATAAGTTCTGCTCTTTCATTATTGCTTAAGTTGTTGTACAGTTGCATGCTATACTAGTGTTAAGTTAATGAATATTTGAGCTACAAATGTAATATTTTTTATTGTTTAGAATAATCCGTCAACTTTTTTGGAGAAGATAATATTGAAAAAACAGTCTGACGAACGTTAAAATTGTACAAAAAGCAGTTTTTATTTGTATAGATTTTATAAAGAAATAGTATTTTAGCAGGGCTAAATCAATCCTAAAAAATTTATAAAATGAGCAACGAAAAAGAAGCAAAACTTAAAGCCTTAAAATTAACGCTTGATAAATTAGATAAAGCCTATGGTAAAGGTACAGTAATGAGAATGAGTGATGCTCCAGTTATTGACATAGATGTCATCTCGTCAGGCTCTCTTGGATTGGATCTTGCCTTAGGAGTTGGGGGTTATCCAAAAGGTCGAGTTGTTGAAATTTACGGTCCAGAATCTTCAGGTAAAACGACCCTTACGCTTCATGCCATTGCTGAAACTCAAAAGGCTGGCGGAATTGCCGCGTTTATTGATGCTGAACATGCTTTTGATCGTTTTTATGCCCAAAACTTAGGCGTAGATATTGACAACCTTATCATCTCTCAGCCCGATAATGGTGAGCAAGCCCTAGAAATTGCAGATAACCTTGTGCGATCTGGTGCCATTGATATGATTGTGATTGATTCTGTTGCAGCACTTACCCCAAAAAGTGAAATTGAAGGAGAAATGGGCGACTCAAAAATGGGTCTTCATGCGCGATTGATGTCTCAAGCACTTAGAAAACTTACAGGGTCAATTAGCAAAACAAATTGTACAATGATTTTCATTAATCAATTACGTGAAAAAATTGGAGTAATGTTTGGAAATCCTGAAACGACCACTGGTGGAAATGCTCTAAAATTTTATGCCTCTGTACGATTAGACATAAGACGTTCTACACAAATTAAGGATAGCGATGGAACTGTTCGTGGTAATAAAACTCGAGTAAAAGTGGTGAAAAATAAAGTTGCTCCACCATTCAAACTTGCAGAATTTGATATCATGTACGGAGAAGGTGTTTCAAAAGTTGGAGAAGTATTGGACCTTGCCGTAGAATTTGATATTATAAAGAAAAGTGGTTCTTGGTTTAGTTATGATGAAACAAAACTTGGTCAAGGTCGTGATGCTGTGAAGCAAATGATTAATGACAATCCAGATCTTATGGATGAGCTAGAAGAAAAAATCAAAGTAGCAATAAAAGGAAGTGTTGAATAAATTGATTATTTAGTCTTACTGCTTTCTAAAGAATTGAGCAATAGGTTATAAACCTCATTGCTCATTTTTTTTGCAGCATCTTTTTTATGCTTTTCAGGATTTAAAAATGAATGCCCAATGGCTCTCATTTTTCCTGGACTTCCGCTAAAAAAAGTATAAGACAAGCGTTTTTTGTTGTCAAAAAAAGTTATTGGGACCAATGGTAATTTATGGTCAACAGCCAAACGAAATGCCCCTATTTTAAAACGATCTAAAGTAATGGATTCTTCTGGCACTCCGCCTTCTGGAAAAATACAAATACTTAGCCCACTTTCAATGCGCTTTTGTGCACTTTTGAAAACAGCTTGTCTACTTTTGGTATTACTACGATCAACCAAAATACAGGTCCGTTTGTAGAAAAAACCAAATAATGGAATTCGTGCTAATTCTTTTTTCCCAACAAAGACAAATGGATGGTCTTTAATTATGACTAACATCAACATAATATCGGTCATTGAAGTATGGTTAGCCACAAAAATGTAGCTCTGACCTTTTTCTAATTTTTGAGCCCATTTTATACTCCAATAAAATCCCATTCCTATCAAAATACATTTTGCCCATAATCGCGCTAATCTGAAAAAGAAAGGATACCAAGAGGACTTTAAAATTGAAACAAACAAAAAAGGAAATAAAATAACTATAGTAATCCCTACTAAAACATAGAACCAAATTCTATAGAGAATCCAAAGTGGGTATTGTATCAGCTTCATCAACATCAAAACTACTAAAAATATTGAGCCTTTTGCTCAAAAAAAGTACCTTTGTATAGAAATCAAAGAAACAAAAGCCACATGGCCAGAATTTTAACAGGCGTACAAAGTACAGGAACACCACATTTGGGAAATATTTTAGGAGCAATCTTGCCTGCTATCAAAATGAGTAATGATAGTAAAAATGATTCTTTTTTATTTATTGCCGATTTACATTCATTAACACAAATTAAAAACGCCGAAATTCTGCGTCAAAATACATTATCCACTGCAGCAACATGGCTTGCGTTTGGATTGGATATCGAAAAAACTGTTTTTTACAAACAAAGCGATGTGCCTCAAGCAACAGAGCTTGCGTGGTACCTTAGTTGTTTTTTCCCATTTTCAAGATTAGAATTAGCCCATAGCTTTAAAGATAAAGCCAGTCGATTAGAAGATGTCAATGGAGGATTGTTTACCTATCCTATGCTTATGGCTGCCGATATTTTATTGTATGACGCCAATATCATTCCTGTTGGGAAAGACCAATTGCAACACATCGAAATGACAAGAGATGTTGCTTCTAGATTTCATGCCAAAATGGGAGAAACCTTTGTTTTACCTGAAGCTAAAATTCAAGAACAAACTAAGCTTATCCCTGGGACTGATGGGCAAAAAATGAGTAAAAGCAAAAATAATGTTATTGATATTTTTCAAAATGATAAAGCTTTACGCAAACAAATTATGTCTATTCAAACAGATAGCACGCCATTAGAAGCCCCTAAAGATTGGAAAACATGCAACTGTTTTGCAATTTATTCCCTTCTTGCTTCAGAAGAAGAATTAAAAATCATGAAATCAAACTATGAAGCTGGAGGGTATGGTTATGGCCACGCCAAACAAGCATTATTTGATCTGATTTGTAAGACTTTTTCTGAAGAACGCAATCGCTATAATCACTACATGACACAGCCCAAAGAAGTAGAAAAAGCGCTAGCTGTTGGCGCAAAAAAAGCAACTGCAGTTGCAAATGATGTTTTGAATCGTGTTCGTGAAAAGTTAGGGTACTAAATCAATTCAAATTCTTTTCAAGGCAAAGGACTTACCACTCGTTTGAGTTCTAAATTTAAAAGTAAATAGGCCGCTTTTGAAATTGGTATTTCACAATTCAAGGCAATTAAATCTAAAAGTGTTTTCCCTTCTTTTTTTAAAAAGTCATACACAATTTGTTCATCTGATTCTAAGTCTATAAATAGTGTTTTTTTGATGCTTTAAAAACTTCTTCTAGACTTCCGCAATGTTGAATAAGTTTTTTAGCAGTAATATCACCAATATTTGGAACGGCCTGCAAAGCCAAAGCATAATGTAATTGTGTAGGATTCATTTGGGAAAAATTTGTATGTAAATATATAAAAACTGTTAGATAAACTTCTTCTTTTGGCTTCTATGGAAATTCAAAAAAAATTTATACATTTGGTTTTATGCAATTAAGCCAATACATAAGCAATCTTCTATACCGCTACGACTGTGTAGTGGTGCCAGAATTTGGAGCGTTTTTGGCACATAAAATTCCTGCTAAAGTTCAAGAAAGCAAGAATGCTTTTTATCCTCCATCAAAACGATTATCATTCAATGCGCAGTTACAAACCAATGACGGTGTTTTAGCAAATCATATTTCAGAAATTGAACAAATTTCTTATGAAAATGCATTAGCAAAAATTGCTAAGCAAGTGGCAACTCTTAAACAGCGTTTGGGAAAAAATGAAACTATAGAACTCCATAATATTGGCGAATTACATAATACAAAAGATGGGCAACTCCTTTTTGAACCTTCTTACCGCCTAAATTACTTAACAGAAGCTTTTGGATTAACACAATTTGTATCCCCAGCGATTTCTAGAGCTAAACACCTAAAATTAGCTGAAGACATCGAGAACAAAGCACCAATTGCTTTATCCCCTAGAAAACGAAAAACACAGTCTGTTTATAAATACGCTGCTGTTGCTGTTATCATGCTTGGGCTTGGAGGGGTTTTTGGTTCTAATGCGTATATGCAACATATCGAACAGCAAAATATTTTGGCACAAGAAAAAGCCAATATTGCTTTAGATAGCAAAATACAAGAAGCTACTTTTGTGGTAAATACTCCTTTGCCAGCCATTACGTTGGATGTAAATAAGTCATATGGAAACTTCCATATTGTAGCGGGCGCTTTTAGAATTGAAGCCAATTGCGATCGTAAACTACGTCAACTAAAACGCCTTGGTTATAAGGCTCGAAAGATTGGTCAAAATCGCTATGGGTTACATCAAGTCGTGTACGATAGCTACCAAACACGACAAGAAGCTCAACGTGCACTCTTCAACATTAAGCGTACACAAGACGATACTGCTTGGCTACTTATTAAGGCATTGCCATAAGATTTAATTTATCATTGTTATACAAATTAATTAATCTAATGTTTATCAATGCATTAGAAGTAGCATGGTTGCTTTTATTTGTTTAGGATTGATTTTTTAATTATTTTTAATCTATTACAGTTAATTTTTCCCATTAAATCTACAACATGAAACCTAAAATTATTAAGGCAGTACTATTACTTTCGGCAAGTATCTATTTATGTGTTTATTTTTATCTCAATGATTTTTTGTTAAAAAGTATAAGAATTCTATTATTGGGCATTTCTATTTCAATCCTTGTGTTTCTGAAAAATAAAAACTAATAATCGTACAT
This sequence comes from Aeromicrobium sp., assembly GCA_964219345.1. Classification (GTDB taxonomy): domain Bacteria; phylum Bacteroidota; class Bacteroidia; order Flavobacteriales; family Flavobacteriaceae; genus UBA3537. Next base: position 12,531 of record CAXPPN010000039.1, read on the forward strand.
TTGTGTCATAGATTAAAGTCTTATGAACACAAAACACCCCTCGGATTCAAAAACTACTGTTACAGATTTAGTTTTACCCAGCGAAACCAATGCCATTCACACCCTTTTTGGAGGTGAACTTTTGGCCCGTATGGATCGTGCAGCAAGTATTACAGCTCAGCGCCACTCCGAACGCATTGTTGTTACCGCCTCTGTAAATCATGTGGCGTTCAATCATGCCATCCCACTTGGAAGTATTGTTACTATTGAAGCTAAAGTCTCAAGAGCATTTAAAAGTTCAATGGAAGTGTATTTGGACGTATGGTACACCGATAATAATTTTAATACCCCAATCAAAGCCAATGAAGCCATTTTTACATTCGTTGCAGTCGATGAAAACGGTAAACCTGTACAAATTCCAGAACTTATTCCTGAGAGCGAACAGGAAAAAAAACGCTTTGACGGGGCGCTAAGACGTCGTCAATTGAGCTTAGTTTTGGCTGGGAAAATGGATGCCGAAGATGCGAGTGAGCTAAAAGCGCTTTTTAAGAAAAAATAACCCTCTAGAGTTTATAAATCCAATGTGAAGGGTTCTGAATAGAACTGTCTTTGTAAATACCAAAACTTAAAATAGATTCCCCTGTAGACTTGCTTGTGATTACCTCTCCAATCACTTGTTTTGTGCTGACTTTATCTCCTTTACTTACATAAAATTTGGAAAGATTTTTGTAAACTGTAATGTAGTTGCCATGACGCACCATAATAGTATTATTCCCATTTTTTGGAGTCATAATTCCTTGCACAGTTCCCTCAAAAACAGCACGGACTTGTTCGCCTTTATTGGTTGCAATACGCACGCCATTACTCTTAATTTTAATAGTAGGGTCAATTGGCGATGGATTGGTTCCAAAACGTAATTTTACTACACCACTCGCCACTGGCCAAGGTAATTTCCCTTTGTTGGATGTAAAGTTTGCTGCAAGAATTTTTTGTTCTGGAGTTAAAGAAAAAGTAGCCGATTTTACAGACTTCCCTGCTTTTTTATTAGAGGCCGCAATAGCTTCTCGAATCAACTTTTGGATTTCTCGATCTAATTTATCCGACTCTTTTTGTTTAGCTTTAATTTGTGCAGAAAATTGCGATAAATTTTTCTGTATTGATTTTATAAGCGATTGTTGGTCTTGAAGCTCTTTGTCCAAAACCGCTTTCGCAGATTTGTTTTCTGCTACAAGGGTTTGTTTTTCCTTCTTTTGACGCAGTAAATCCTTATTCAATATTTGTAGTTTCTCTGTTTCTGCTTTTATGATTTCTGCTTGTTGTTTTTGATAATCGGCATACTGTTTAATGTATTGTAAGCGCCTGTAGGCTTGTTGGAAATTAGAAGATGACAACAAAAACATAAGCTTGTTTTGGTTTGCTCTATTTTTGTAAGATTTTACAATCATACTGGCGTAGTCATCTTTTAAAATTTTTAATTTATCACGACGTTTAGAAATTTCATTTTGGTTGGAGTTGATTTCTCTTGTCAATAAATTGGCTTGCTGATTTGTAATACGAATTAAATTTTTTCGAACACTAATTTTATAATTCAAATCTTCTACAATACTCACCACCGATTTTTTCTCTTGTTTTCCAGCAAACAACAAATTTGTAATTTGTCTAATTTCCTGTTGTAACTCTCGGCGACGTTCTTCCAGCTGCAATTGTCTTTTGCTTTGTGCATAACCTCCAAAATGGCTTAACACCAGTAGTGTAAAGAAAATAAAGGCAAGATATTGAGTTTTATATTGCATTAGAGTTCAATCGGTTTGTATCCTGTCGGTATCTTAAATGGAAACCGTAATGGCTGATTCAAACTTACGGATTTTAAATTCATTTTCAGGGTAGTTTCCTTTTGATTTTCAACAACTTTAATAGTCATTTGCTGGGGAAATATATCTTCTTCAATGTCTTGAAATGTATGGTAGTATACATTCAATTTTCTGTTTTGATTTGGTTGACTGATTATCTGTCCGTCCAACTTAAAAAATCCTGGATTAAAAAGATATAAAACCTCAAAGAAAGCATTTTTCTGTTTTGGTAAAAGCGCATAAGATTTTGGATGAGGTTCCTTTTTTAAATCCGATGAATTGTAAGTAAATATCGTATGTCCTAAAAGTAAGTTTTCGATATGCGTAAAATTAAGTTCCACGCCCAAAAAGTCTTTAATAAGTGTAAAGTCTCCTTCAAAATAGGTGCGATCTAGCTTATTATACATTTGGACTTTTTCGGGAGTGATTTTTAGTCGAACCATATTCAAAAATGCATTAATCCAAATTGTTCGATTGCGTTCCATACGCAAAGTAACAGTGTGAATTTGTGACTTATCGCCCTCAATAAGTTCAATTTTTAGTCGAGATTGTAAGGTTATAAAATCGGACTTTTTCTTGTTATGAGCTTTTATAATTTGCTTTGCTTTAAGCTTTGGATTGAGCGATGATGAAGACGCTAAGGTTTGAGTACTTTTGCAGCTAAAAATGAAACAAATTGTTAGATAGAATAAAAAATTTCTCATAATTTCAATTGCATTGATTTGGCTTTATCACTAAACGCCATTGATTTTTTAATATTGTTTTGATTTTTGTAAAGTTCAGCTAATAAATTGAAATACTGTACTGCAATTTCATTGTCTTCAAAAATATAATCTAGACCTATTTCGAGCATCCCTAAAGCCTGATTCCATTCTTTTAAAGCCATTTGAGATGTGCCATAAACTAAATATAACTCCAATTGAGTAGGAAACAACTCTAATTGATCTGTGGTAAAATCTACGGCCTGATTGTATTGTTTTGTCTGAAAATAAAGTTTTGCAACTGTTTTGATTACTGCTAAGTTTTCTGGGGTTTCCTCTAATACTTTTTCGTAGAACTCTAGCGCTTTATCTAACTTGTTTTGTTCTAGAAAATATTGACCCCATTCCAAATTTGAACGGTTAGAGGTGTCTAAAGATTCTGCTGGCTGAACTTCTAACAATATTTCTTTGTACTCTGGATTTTTTTGAACAAACCGCATAAAATCACTCAGCACTTTTACTTTCAAGTAGGGCTCTAAAACATTACTTGATGTAACTATTTTCATTGAAGAAATCGCATTGTTATAGTCTTCGGCATCCAAATAAAATTTATATAAGGCCACGTGTGCAATATGAGATTTCGGATGATTTTTTAGAAATGCCTTAGCCGAAGAAAATGCATCTTCCTTTAAGTTGTATTGGCTTAACGTAAAAATAAGATTAAGAAAATTTTGTTCATTTTCTGGTGATTCTTTCAAACGATTTTTTAAAAACTTGATATGCTCTTTTTGGTTTTGTGTTCGTTTATATATTTCTATTCGTGTTTGATCGCGTTTCTCTTGATATCCATAGCGTTTGTCCATAACTTCTATTTGTGCAATCGCTTCGTCAAATTGGCCTGCGCTGGCATACAAATTGACTAAATCTTCTTCATAATCCTTGTCTTTGTATAACAGTGATTTTACTATTTCTATGGCTTTAATATAATTGTTTTGATGCACATAGAGATGATATAATTTTTCTTTAAACCAAAAATTATTAGCCTCTAAATCAATGGCTCTTTTTAAATTGCTTTCAGAGCGTTGGTAGGACTTTGTTATAAAATAAAGATCTCCTAATTCATAAAAAACAACAGCACGCTCTGGGAACAATTCGGCACATTTTACAAAGGCGTCAATGGCTTTGTTGTAATTGTCTATACCTTTTTGTTTCAGACCTTCATAAAAATAATTTTGAAACTGTATTTCTAAAGGTTGTTTTATGGACGGAAGGCTGTCATTTTCAATTTGAGCGGTACTATCTAGGCCAATAAAAAAACCGAAAAAAAATAACAATATAAAACGCATGTTTATCATTGTCGCCCAGTACTTCCAAATCCGCCTTCTCCACGGCTAGTCTCCGACAAATTTATCACCTCGTTCCATTCGGCACGTTCATGTTTGGCGATGACCATTTGAGCCACTCGATCCCCATTATTGATGGTAAAAATATCATTCGAAAGGTTAACTAAAATGACCCCTATTTCTCCTCTATAGTCAGCATCAATAGTTCCAGGGCTATTAAGTACAGAAACACCATGTTTTGCCGCTAGTCCACTTCGTGGACGAACTTGTGCTTCATGCCCCACAGGAAGTTCCATAAAAAGACCTGTTGGAATGATTTTTCGTTCCAGAGGCTTTAAAACTATAGCATCAACAATATGTGCGCGAAGGTCCATGCCTGCAGAGGCAATTGTTTCATAGCTTGGCAAAGCGTGTGACGATTTATTGATAATATTAATCTTCATAACTAAGATTTAACAAGTTGTTTTAAAAAGTTTTTTTCTTTGATCCATATAACGGTTATCAAAATTAAAATTAAAAGAATACCAATAAAATAGTGTCCTCTAAAAACATAAAATGAAAGCCCCGAAAAAATAATAGACATCGCTAAATAAAGTCCAATTTTTTTTAAATTATAAGGAATAGCGTAGTGTTTTTTGCCCAAATTATAAGAAGTCACAGCCATTGTTGCATAAGCAAAAAGTGTTGCTGTTGCAGAGGCCATATATCCAAATTTTGGTATAAATATGATATTAATCAAAAGTGTGATGAGTGCTCCAAAAATAGAAATATATGCGCCAAATTTGGTACGGTCAGTAATTTTGTACCATACCGAAAGATTGTGATAAATACCTAAAAATAAATAAGCTAGCAACAAAATAGGAACTACAGTCATGGCTTCCCAATAGGCCTCGTTTGGAATCAAAATCAATTTTAAAACATCGACAAAAACAACAACAGATAATAAAATCAAAGCGCCAAAAATGACAAAGAATTCTAAGATTTTGGCATAATTCGTTTTGGCATCTGTATCTTTTGCGTTGTTGAAAAAGAAGGGCTCAACACCCAGTCGATAAGCTGTTGCAAAAAGCATCATAAACAATGCCAGTTTGTAGCACGCTGAGTAAGTTCCTATAGCATCTTTGGATAAATTTTCTGGAAGTAAACGTTCTAATAAAATGCGATCAAAGGTTTCATTAATTGAAAAGGCAACGCCTGCCACAAGGACAGGAAAAGCATAGCGTAACATTTTTTTCCAAAGTGTTGTGCTAAAAGAATAGTTCAATTTAAAATAAAAAGAAATCAAAAGTAAAAGGGTAACACCACTAGCAATAACATTAGCAATAAAAATATAATGAACTTCAAAATCTGGCTTGTAGAATGTTTGCCAAAGTGTTGAAGTTTCAGCCCATGATTTTAAATATAAAAGCAAGACAATATTAAGCCCTAAATTCAAAATAACATTTGTAAGCTTCACTACGGTATATTTAATTGTTTTGCCTAATGCCCTTAAATAAGCAAAGGGAATAATGACCAGCGCATCAAAAAATAGAATCCAGAGCACCAAAACAATATAGTCGGCATCAATATGAATAAGGCTTGAAAGATCTTGCCTAAATATATAGCCTATTACCAAAACCATAGTTGAAGTCAATAATAAGGAAATAGCTGAGGTGCTTAACACCGTTTTTTTATGTTCATCACTATTAAAAAACCGAAAAAAAGCAGTTTCCATACCATAGGCCAAAAGCACATTAAATAGAACAAAGTAGGCAAAAATAAGAGAAACATCACCGTAGTCGGCAACATTCGATAACACGGACTTGTCGGTGTGCAAACGTACCAACAAAAAGCTAATCATCTTGGGCACTACTGTTGCTAGGCCATAGATAAATGTTTGTTTATAAAGCGTTTTTAAACGACTCAAAGTAATCCTTTTGTGAGCTTAAAAATACACTTTTTAAACCATTTACAATAATTATTCTATTGAGGTGGAGGAAACAAAGGATATGAAATTGTTAAGCGACGCTCTAAATTTTCAATCTTACAATAATAGCGTTTCCCTTTCATTAAATAACTCAATATACAAGCATTATTTTCAATCTCAAATGGAGATGAATCTTTGAGCGGAAGAAGTTGGTTATTTAGCTCTGCCAAGGGCTCATTACTCAATATTATATCTTGACGTTTATTATTAATCGTATTAATATGGCCAACTATAATATTTTGATAAACTACTGCTTTCGTACGCTGACCTTGAAAATGAATACTATCGGGGACAATAGCATTAAGATTTTTAATCGGTAAAATTACATCTATTCCACTACCGCTACCTTGTACTCCAGAGCTCCAGGGCTGATAATAAGGCGATTCTATTTGAAAAGGTATTTCAGATTGGAAATGTATTGAGCGAGTGCTTTTACAGCTATTTAAAAAAGACAAAAAAAGAGACAAAATGATATAAAAATATTTAAAATTCATTTAATTATTAATTTCAACCGGAAATGGGGATGCTGTTATTGAAAGTGAAACTGATTTATTTTGATTTTGTGTGTTTGCTGACATACAAAAAAACATAAAAGTTAATAAAAAGAAATATTTAGGCTTCAT
>CAXPPN010000040.1:0-37031 GCA_964219345.1 Aeromicrobium sp.
GACATTCAACTTTATCCCAACCCCACTAGCAATGGAATTGTTCATTTAAAAACAATAAGCCAGGACCCTATTTTTGTACAACTTTACAATGCACTGGGTAAAAATGTTTTTTCTAAGACAATAAATCATGGAGCGCCATTGAATGTTCAAGATTTACCAGCTGGTGTTTATATGGTGCGCCTCACACAACACCACAAAGTATCCACAAAAAAATTGGTAATTAGATAATACGCGCCACCCTTTTTTGTCAATCTTTTAATTAATTGCAAAGTAAAATATAAATTTAGGTTAATTGATTGATTTTCAATTAAATTATATGGGATTGTGCTTCAAAATTAGTTATATTTGCGGGAATTAATCAAAATTTAACTTATGAAACACTTTTACTTTTTACTTTTTACTTTTTTTGCTTTTAACTTGTCTTTTGGGCAGACTACTGGTGATTTATCAGTGGTTGCATTTAATGCTGATGGTGGTGATGATTTAGGATTAGTTGCTTTAGCCGATATTGCTGCAAATTCTATAATTTACATTTCAGATAATGAAGCAAATGGACTAGCTTTTGCTGATACAAATGAAGGAGAACTCACATGGAATACTGGTGAAAATTTAATTCAAGCCGGAACGATAATTACATTTAATGATTTATCATCAGGAAGTTCTTCTGTTGTATCACACGGATCAATTACTGCAGGAAGTTCTTTAAATTTTTCTGGCAGCGGAGATGCGGTGTTTATTTACACTGGTACAGACCCAGCTACGCCTACAGTTTTCATTTGTGGTGCACAAAATGAAGCAAATAATCAAGGGGTTCTAGACGGTACAGGATTAACTGAAGGCTCAACTTTTTTTACATTTACAACTTCAGGAAGTCCTGACGGAGGTCAATATACTGGGCCAAGGGATAATCAGGGATCTTACAGCGATTACCTTACTCAAATTGCATTAACTACAAATTGGACAAACCAAACTTCAGACGGTGAATTAATGCTTCCAATTATTACAACCCCCTTTACTCTTGGCACACCAACAACAACAATTACACTAACATCTCCGGTTGATCAAACAACCTTTAGCCCTGGAACAACAAGTGTTAATTTAGAATGGGTAACAACAAATCTTTCTGGAAGTGAAACAGTTGATGTTGTTGTTAACGGTGCAACCACAAATAATGCAACAAGCCCATTTACAATTAATACAGAAGACGGTCAAACGTATTCAGTTACTGTTAATTTAATTGACAGCGGTTCTGTAGTAGCCACTGATGATGTGTCATTCAGTGTATCTACACTAACACAAGTAGCTAACATTAGTGCGCTAAAATCAGATGTTGGAATTAATGGTTTAGGAAAATATTACGTAATATCTGGAAGTTCTTTTGTAAGTCAAACAAATGGCTATCAAAATAGAAGGTGGATACAAGACGCAACAAATTCAGGGATACTAATATATGACAGTGAGGATGTAATAACAACTACATACAATATTGGTGACATGATTACTGGATTAAAGGGATATACAGAGGAAGTTAATGGTGTTTTAAGATTAGTCCCTTTTGTTGATTCAGGAGTTATTGCTTCAACTGGTAACTCGATAACTGTTCAAGTAGTTACCATTTCAGAACTTAATAATGATCCTGATACCTATGAATCAACACTGGTTAAATTAGAAAATGTAAGTTTTGTGGATGCTGATGGTACTGCAACTTTTTCAAATGGAACAAATTATAACCTGACGGATGGATCCTTTACCATCCCAATGAGAACAGAATTTTATGGAGTTTTCACAGGTGAAGTAATACCATCTGGTACTATTGATGTTACTGGAGTAAGTGGGGAGTATAATGGTACAGCACAAGTTTATGCTAGAACAGTTTCAGACTTTTCATTATCTACCAACTCATTTGAACTTAGTAATTTCAATCTCATTCCCAATCCAACAAATACTGGATTTGTTACCATCAAATCCAACCAAATGGGTGCTGTACAAGCACAAGTTTTTGATTTGCTTGGAAAAGAAGTGGTTAATACTGTGGTCAATAATGAGCGTTTAGATGTATCTAATTTAAATGCAGGTGTTTATGTGGTAAAACTTACGCAAAATAAAAACACAACTACTAAAAAATTAATTATTCAATAATTGATTTTTAAACCTTTTTTAAAAAGAGCGTTGCATTGCAACGCTCTTTTTATTTTCTCTATTTTTGTAATGCATTTAAACAATAATGAACTATACATCAATTTTTTATATCAATTCCGAAGCGGCTTTTACCGAAAAAGCACTCGAACTATTCAAATTTCAATTTGAAGAAAATCCAGTATATCGTTCTTTTTGTGATCTTTTGTACATACACCCCAGCGATGTCCAAAAATTAGAAGATATTCCCTTTTTACCTATAGAATTTTTTAAAACTCATAATGTTGTTTCCTCTAAAAAAGAGATTCAACAAACGTTTACCAGCAGTGGAACTACAGGAAATGTAGTAAGCCAACACCATGTGGCCGATCTCAACATTTATAAAACAAGTTTTCAAAAAGGGTTTTCGCACTTTTATGGCAACGTCAAAGACTATACAATTTTGGCTCTTCTCCCCTCCTATTTGGAACGCGAAGGGTCTTCTTTGATATATATGGTAGAGGATATGATTCAAGAATCTAAGCACCCAAAAAGTGGGTTTTATCTAAATGATTTAGACGCATTAAAACAAACCCTATTAGAACTTGAAACTTCTGGGCAAAAAACACTTCTTATTGGTGTCTCTTATGCGCTTCTGGACTTGGTAGAATTTCATCAATTTGACCTAAAACATACCACAATCATGGAAACTGGTGGAATGAAAGGCCGCCGAAAAGAATTGATTAAATCAGAATTACATGCCATTTTAAAAAAAGGATTTGGTGTGGATAAAATCCATAGTGAATATGGGATGACCGAGCTTTTGTCACAGGCCTATTCCAAAGGCGATGGTTTGTTTTCTACACCGCCATGGATGAAAGTGCTCATTAGAGATCCTGAAGATGCACTAACAATTTTAGGCGAAAAAAAATCTGGTGGACTCAATATCATTGATTTGGCCAACATCAATTCCTGTGCATTTATAGCGACACAAGATTTAGGGAAAATTCATGAAAACGGCACCTTTGAAGTGCTTGGACGTTTTGACCAATCCGATATTAGAGGTTGTAATTTGATGGTGCTTTAAACAGAACGGATAATAAAAGTACTTCGCTTGCCTCGATTTAAGATGATATAGGTATCGTTAATCAAATCTGCTGCGCTTAATGTGTACTGTTCATTGACCTTTTCTTTGTTGACCGCAATTGAATTTTCTTTCAAGGCACGTCGTGCTTCTCCGTTAGACGCTAAAAAGCCTGTTTCTGCCGAAAGCGCTGCAATCATGTCTAATCCCTCTAAAATTTTAGATTTCGACACATCGGCTTGTGGTACACCTTCAAAAACATCTAAAAAAGTAGCTTCATCCAAGGTTTGGATATCTTCTTTGAATGCTTTACTGTATAAAATTTGAGATGCTTTTTCGGCATTCTCACAATCTTCAACACCGTGTACCATAGTGGTAATTTCTTGTGCCAATCGTTTTTGTAATTGACGCAGATGGGGTTGCGCTTTGTGTGTTTCAATTAAAGTATTAATCTCATCTTGCTCTAAAAATGTAAAGATTTTGATGTATTTTTCAGCATCTTCATCACTTGAATTCAACCAATACTGATAAAATTTATACGGAGATGTTCTTTTAGCATCAAGCCACACATTTCCACCTTCACTTTTTCCAAATTTAGAACCATCAGATTTTGTAATGAGTGGGCATGTAATGGCAAATCCTTTACCATTTCCAATACGCCTAATCAATTCTGTGCCTGTTGTGATGTTGCCCCATTGATCGCTTCCTCCCATCTGAATGGTACACTGATGCGCTTGATATAAATGAAGAAAATCATAACCCTGAACCAGTTGATAAGTAAATTCTGTAAAACTCATACCCTCGCTACTTTCAGAAGAAATTCTATTTTTTACAGAATCTTTGGCCATCATATAGTTGACGGTAATATGCTTACCCACATCACGAATAAAATCTAAGAACGAAAAATCTTTCATCCAGTCGTAATTATTCACCATTACAGCGGCATTGGGTTGATTGCTTTCAAAATCTAAAAAGTGTGCGAGCTGTTTTTTGATGGCTTCTTGGTTGTGACGTAGTGTTGTTTCGTCCAATAAATTTCGTTCGGCAGATTTTCCCGATGGATCACCAATCATACCTGTTGCACCACCCACCAAAGCCACAGGTTTGTGCCCACAACGTTGGTAATGTGCCAGTAACATAATTGGTACTAAATTTCCTATGTGCAAAGAATCTGCTGTGGGATCGAAGCCTACATACGCAGCACGCATGTGTTCCAAAAGATGTTCTTCTGCACCAGGCATAACATCATGAATCATTCCTCTCCACTTTAGTACCTCTATAAAATTATTGGCCATTTTTTAAATTTTGTTAAACAAAGATAAAAGATTCAACAATGCCGAGAAAAGAAAATTCAGTAATTTCGCATCATGATTTTAGTTACAGGCGGTACAGGACTTGTGGGCAGTCATTTACTTCTCAAATTGGCTCAACAAGGCAAAAAAATTCGAGCCACATATAGAAAAGGGTCGAATCTTGAGCGTGTGAAAATCATTTTTTCTTACTATTCTAAGAACGCAGTTGAACTTTTTGATGTTATTGAATGGATAGAAGCCGATCTCAATGATATTCCGAAATTAACTCTTGCCTTCAAAGATATAACATATGTTTATCATTGTGCAGCATATATTTCTTTTGATCCTTCGGATTACAAAAAACTTCGAAATGTAAATATCAAAGGAACTGCAAATATTGTCAATTTATGCATTAGCAATGCTATAAAAAAACTGTGTTATGTGAGCTCAATTGCCACTCTTGGACACCACTCAAAGAATATAAATGAAGAAACATATTGGAGTGGAAATCAAGATCAAAGTGTATATGCCATTTCTAAATATGGTGCCGAAATGGAAGTTTGGCGCGGCACTCAAGAAGGTATCCCAACAGTAATAGTTAATCCAGGAGTTATTATTGGTCCAGGGTTTTGGAATACTGGTAGCGGACTATTATTTAAATTGGCTTACAAAGGTCAATCCTATGCAGCCAAAGGAGTTACTGCCTATGTCGATGTGAAAGATGTTGTTTTGGCAATGACGCAATTGATGAATTCATCAATTGAAAATGAAAGATATATTTTGGCGAGTGCAAATGTGTCTTACCAAGAAATCATGTCAATGATTTGCAAAACTCTGCATGTGAAAAGTCCTAAAAAAGTAGCTTCAAAAGTTTTATTGTCAATCCGATGGAGAGCAGATTGGTTGTTTTCAAAAGTTTTAAGAAGAAAAAGAAGACTGACTAAAGAACTGGCCAAAACTTTATTTAAAAAATCTTTTTATAGTTCAGACAAAATTCAAAAAGATTTAAAAGGGTTTCAATGGACACCAATTACTGACTCCGTTTCTGCAACGTGTCGATTTTTTTTGGAGAAAGTCGGTTCTTGATGCTGCGCTCTTTTCTATTGAACTCAAAAACCGTATCTCTTTGCTTTATTTTTGATTTTTTTATGAAATCATTTTTCTTTTTTTCCGCTTCAACTAATAATTCCATTGCTTTTTTATCCGATTCAAGTTTTTGTTCCAAACGCTTGTATATAGAAGCATAAACTTCATTATTGTTGGCATAGTAGGTATTACTATTTACAAATTGCAGGCTATCAATATTGAATTGATCAAAAATATATTGTGAAGGGTCTTCGATATGTTGTTCTAAAATTTTCTTATTAATCCCTTTAGCTGCATTCATTATCATAAATTGATATAAAACATCTACCATTTTTTCTTCAGAAATTAAATCATCAGGGGCTTTATACTTATTTCTGTTGCAAGAGATTAGGATAAAAACTGAAAGAACAAAACAAAATATTCTCATCGATTAAAGGTTAAACGCATTGCAGCATTGTGGTTAGAAAATTGTGCATTATGGTATACCAAAGAACCATTTAAAATGGTATGTGTAATTCTTGATTTAAATGTTGTTCCTTCAAAAGGAGACCAACCACATTTATAGAGAATATTGTCTTTTGTTACCGTCCAAGGGTTATGAGGATCCACCAAAATCAAATCGGCATAGTATCCTTTTTTGATAAAGCCTCTTTTTTCAACTTGAAATAAAATAGCAGGGTTGTGTGCCATTTTTTCTACTATTTTTTCTATTGAAATTTGGTTTTGGTGATAGGCCTCCATTAGTGCTACAACAGCATGTTGAACTAATGGTCCACCAGAAGGTGCTTTTGTATATGGATTGTCTTTTTCTTCTTTTGTATGAGGGGCATGATCTGTAGCAATAACATCTATTCTATCATCCAAAAGCGCTTTCCAAAGGGCCTCACGATCGGTACTAGATTTTACGGCAGGATTCCATTTGATGAGTGTCCCTTTTTTATCATAATCTTCATCTGAAAACCAAAGATGATGAATACAAACCTCAGCCGTAATTCTTTTGTCTTTTAAAGGAGTTTTATTGGTAAATAATTTCATTTCTTTAGCCGTAGACAAATGAAATACATGCAGTCGAGCTCCAGTTTTTTTGGCCAACTCAATAGCTTTTGATGACGATAAATAACAGGCGTCTTCACTTCTTATTATAGGATGATACTTTACAGGAATATCATCGCCATATTCTGATACGTACTTCTGAGTATTTTCTCGAATGGTTTGTTCATCTTCACAGTGTACAGAAATAATCATGTCTGTACTCGAAAAAATTTGTTCTAAAACCTCTGGATTATCCACAAGCATATTTCCTGTAGAAGATCCTAAAAACAACTTGAGTCCTGCAACATTTTTTGAATCTACTTTTAGAATTTCTTCCAAATTGTCATTTGTTCCGCCAAACATAAACGAGTAGTTAGCAAATGAAGATTCAGCAGCAATTTTAAATTTATCCTCTAGTTTCTCTATAGTTGTTGCTTGAGGAACAGTATTGGGCATTTCTATGAAAGAGGTAATTCCACCTGCAATTGCAGCCTTGGATTCTGTGGCAATATTTGCTTTATGTGTTAGGCCAGGCTCTCTAAAATGTACTTGATCATCTATCATTCCAGGAAGCAAAAATTTGTTTTCTGCATCGATGACCTGAGTATCACCATTTTTTGCACTTATAGACTCGGAAATTTCTTTTATAAATTGATTTTCAATAAGCACGTCGCCATTAAAGATTGTACCTTCATTTACAATGCGTGCATTTTTTATTAATATAGATTTTTCTTGCATTTATAATCTGCCTAAAAGTTGTTGAGCTCGCATTTGAATAACTCCCAAAACGGCCTCAGAAATAATTCCCTTTGTGAGCTTTGATGCTCCACGTATTCGGTCGGTAAAGATAATAGGTATTTCTTTGATTTTAAATTTTTTATTTATGGCTTTAAACTTCATTTCTATTTGAAACGCATAACCAACAAATTGAATATCATCTAAATCAATTGCTTGCAAGACACTACGTTTGTAACAGACAAAACCAGCGGTTGGATCTTTGATAGGCATTCCAGTAATGAAACGCACATAAAATGAAGCCAAATATGAAAGTAAAATTCGAGAAAATGGCCAATTCACAACATTGATGCCCTTCACATATCGAGACCCTACAGCAACGTCAACATTGGGGGTCAAACATGCTTGGTGCAGTATTTTTAAATCTTTTGGATTATGAGAAAAGTCTGAATCCATTTCAAAAATATACTGATAAGAACGCTCTAGTGCCCACTTAAATCCATCAATATAGGCACGGCCTAGTCCTGTTTTTTGGGGACGCATTATAAGATATAAGGTCGTGGGAAATTCTTTTTGTAATTCTTTTACTTTTTGGCTTGTTTTATCTGGAGAATTATCATCCACCACCAAAACATGAGCTTCTTTGTACAATGAAAAAACAGCGCGTAAAATCAATTCGATGTTTTCGATTTCGTTGTAGGTGGGTATAATAACTAATGTGTCCTTCAAAACATGATTATGTAAAACAAAAATACGTTAATTTAACGGATCATTTTAATAAATATTCTTCTTAGATTTGTATATGCTCAGAGAAGTTGTTTCAAACGATTGGTATGTTGTGTTTTGCCTCGTAAGTTTAGTCATTGTTTTGGTGGCCAAAACCATTCATCCATTTCGATTCTTAGAGTTTTTAAGGCTATTTGGGAATACAAACTACTTGCGTATTTATCTCAAAGAACATTCTTTTTTCGATAATTTTGATGCTCTACTTTTTTTAAACTTTTGCCTCAATATTGTTGTTTTTGGATGGATCAGCTATCAGTACGTTTTTTTTGAACCTGTCTCCATGAGTCTTTTGGTATTCTCTCAGTTGATTGCCTTTGTAGCATTAGGATTTTTACTTAAAATTGGTTTTGAATTATTCTTAGGCTATGTTTTAGATTTGAATAAAATATTTAACATTTTAACCTTTCAACAAATTAGCAGTTATAACTTCATTGGTTTGGTCCTTTTACCTCTAAATGCAATTATTGTTTTTGGCGTAAATTTCGATACCACTTTAATTACACTAACTGCCATTCTTATTCTCTTGATGCTTACAGCTGGTATGATAAAAACGATTCGATCAAATCTTAACATACTTTTGAACAATTTCTTTTATTTTATTTTATATCTTTGCACTCTCGAAATTGGACCTTTTTTAGTTTTTTATAAGGTTTTAAATCGAGATTAACCAATCATATAAGATTAATCAATTTATGAAAGTAAAAACTATATTAGTCTCACAACCAGAGCCAAAAGCTGAAAACTCTCCATACTTTGATCTTCAACAAGAGCAAAAAGTAAAAATTGATTTTCGCCCTTTTATTCACGTAGAAGATGTAACTACCAAAGAAATTCGCCTTCAGAAAGTTGACTTTTCTAAAATTACAGCCATCATTTTAACAAGTAGAAATGCTGTGGATCATTTTTTTAAAGTTGCTGAAAAAATGCGTTTTAAAGTGCCAGACACTATGAAATACTTTTGTCAATCTGAGGCCGTTGCCTATTACCTTCAAAAATATGTGGTGTATCGCAAACGTAAAATATATGTGGGTAAAAGAACATTTCCTGAACTGATTCCGGTTATAAGTAAATATAAAGATGAAACTTTTCTACTACCTTCATCAGATAAGCTAAAACCCTCTGTTCCAAAAGCTCTTGACGAATTGGGTTTAAATTGGAAACAAGCAGTATTTTATAAAACAGTTATTAGTGATTTATCTGATTTGGCGGATGTATATTATGATATTTTAGTGTTCTTTAGTCCTTCAGGAATTGAGTCATTGTTCCATAATTTCCCAGATTTTAAACAAAACAACACACGAATTGCTGTTTTTGGTAATACCACCATTAAAGCCGTTGAAAGCAAAGGTCTAAGAGTTGATATTTCAGCTCCAACAAAAGAAACACCATCTATGAGTATGGCCCTTCAGCAATACATCAAGAAAATGAATAAAAAATAATTATTTATAATCATATATTTAAACGCTCATCCAATAAGATGAGCGTTTTTTTTGCTTTGATTTTTGTACCTTTAGGCTATAACTTTAAAAAAAATGAAGAAAGCAATTTATCTTTTTATTGTATTTGTTTTTATTCTGAGCTGTAGTGATGAAGCTTATGATTCTAACGCTGATAATTCAAACAATACAACTTCTGATTTTTCTCCAAATGGTGATAATGATTACTGGATTTATGATGTTTTAAGCAGTAGTTCAGATGTTCCTGAAATGAATTTTTCAGCCACCGATTCTATTTATATAAGTTCAATTGATGAAAATTCCTTCACATTAAATGCAAATAATAATGGAGTAACCAATGGCAGCATGAATATATTACTTACCAACGGAACAATCAGCAAAACACCAACGACTTTGGTTTTTGATGGTACTATTGATGTTCCTCAAAACCTATTGGATTTAGGATTCACTCAAGACCTTTCGATCGAAAATATGACGCTCCTAAATTTAGAGGCATCAAATAATGAGGAAATGTTTGTTCAAGAAAGTAATTTTTCTGAAACCATCGATATTATGGGTACAGATGTGCCAGTAGAAATCAGCAGTAGAATTTCTACAAAAAAAATAAACTTTTACACTAATGAAACTATTAATGACACAAACTATAACGATGTTTTTGAAGCAGAATTTACATTAAATATTGGTATAATTGGTACGTTTAGTGTAGAAGGATTTACACAAACAATTCCTATTTTGGAAACTCAAGATGTCATGAAAGTCACTTATTTTTATGCGAATAACATTGGTCTTGTCCGAGCAGAAACTATTCAAGGTATTAGTCTTTCATCTCAGCTTATTGGTTTACTTAATTTTTTAGACATTCCATTAGACTTTCCTGCTAATGTATCTATTGAAAGTATTGAAGAATTGAGTGATTATTCTACTGAGTAAAGGTTTTAAAGAAATAGCAAAATTAAAAACACAGAATAAAGCAAGACTAAGAAAAACCCTTCTTTAAATTGTAATTTGTGGCGTTTAGGGATGAGAACCAAAGGCATAATTATTGCCGCAAAAACGAGCATCCACAACACATCTCTTGATAAAATTTGAACATCTTCAACAGGAATTGTTTTTACAATTGAGGTTAGTCCCAATACCGATCCAATATTGAAAATATTTGAGCCAATCAAATTTCCTAGTGAGATTGCTTTTTCTTTTTTAATGACTGCAATTATGGATGCTGCAAGTTCTGGAATACTTGTGCCAACAGCAACCAAAGAAACAGAAATAACAGCTTCGCTAACCCCCATTTTTTGAGCTACAACAACAGCGCCATTAACAAGCCAATCGGCGCCAAAATATAAGGCTACTCCTCCTATAGTAAGCCAAATCAATATTTTAAAATATGAAACTTTGGAAAGCGCATCAATTGTAGCATCGGAATCTTCAGATTTTGAAGTACCAGATGTTTTTAAAAGTAAAAAAATGAATACCAACAATGCTAAAAACAAAATCCAACCCTCAGATGAGGACAACTGCTGGTCATTTTGAAGAAAATAATAGATGAGTAATGAAAAAACAACAAGTGCTGGCCAGTTGAATTTATAAAACGACTTATCTACCTCAATTGTAGTACATATCGCAGTGATTCCTAGAACAAGTCCAATATTAGCAATATTTGAGCCAATCACATTATTTATAGCAATTGCAGGGGCGCCTTGCAGTGCTGCATTCAAACTTACTAATAATTCTGGGACCGATGTTGCAAAGGACACAACAGTAAGACCAATTACCATTTTGGAAATATTGAGCTTAAAGGAAAGACCAACCGAAGCACGTACCAAATATTCACCTCCAATAACAAGAAGCACGAATCCTAAAAGCATCAAAACAATATCCATACAAGTATTTTAGACAAATATAAGTTATGACACTAAATTAGCTTGATTTATCACAAAGAAATTCTATTTTTGAAATATGAAATTAGTTTTTAAAACTTTAGCTCTTCTCAATAAACTTTTTTTACCCAGTTTAACTAAACGTAGGGTAGACTTAAGCAAGGCCACAAAATTTCAAATGGCATTGTTAGGTTGGCGTACTTTTATAACTATGCGATCACTAGATTAGAACAGAAATTCTTACAGAAATAAATACTCCAAGTCGGTAGAATTATTTTATTGATTAATACTTAATAAGTTTGCGAGTCATTTTACCTCTTTCTGTAACAACAGAAATAAGGTAAACACCAGGTTCTAGACTAGATATATTGTAACGATATCCGGTACTCAATTTCCCTTTGTGAGTTTGAATTAATTTCCCTAACATATCATATATATTAATTTGTGTTGAACGTTGATTAATTTTAAAATATGTGTTTGCAGGATTTGGATAGATTTGAATAATCTTCTCCTCTGATAATTCCGTTGTATCTAAGGTCTCTGCTGGGCGATTTCCATAAATTCTAAATCCTCCGGCAGGAATACTAATAGGTGCAGTGGTACTTGTCACATTGATTGAGGTATTTCCAGACGGGTCCATTAAATCATACCATGTCCCTGCATAGGGAAAGTTTGGAGTGATGTTTTGGGTGATTAACTCAAAATTTGAAAGAATAACAACGTTTTTTAAACTTGTTGAAGGCAAGTTGTCATCCCAAATATATATTTTTGGGGTTAATGTCCCTGAATTTATGTCGTAATCCCCCTCAAAAACAGCTTCATTGATTTTAAGTTCATTGAGGCGTGCCCAGGTGTTGTAAATATCAGCCCGAACCGCATTCCCTAACCAGTTATCAACCCATTGAGGCTGAGGCTTTGTATCCAATTTACAATCTCCCGGAGTTGCATCGTTAGGTGTATTTACACCACCACCTGTGCATGTGTAAATTGAGTTTTCCATACCTAACTCGCCAAAATGCCAAATCATTTTTGGTCCAGGAATGGTCAGCGTAACTGCACCAAGTGAAGACATACGAGGAAGAGCTGTATTGAGGTCTTTAACATCATAACCACCGCTTGATGCTCCGTATAATAAATTTCTATACATGATTCGCTCTTCATCATGACTCTCTGCGTAACCAATAAGACGTTTTCCTATGAAATTTTGACTGTTATGCCCCATGCCATTAAAATTTGAATCATTAGCATAGCCCATAGTTAATTGGTTGTAAGGATTGGTCATTTTTCCCCAAAGCATTATGCCTTTTCCTTCATTTATTCTGTAGTCGGCCCATTCTTTTTGTTCTTGTTGGCCTCCTAAATGTTCAAAAATCACATAGTGATCAGGATCTATACTCCAAGAATAATCCGCATACTCTTTGAGTACAGCTACACGATCGGAGCGATAACCGTTAGTACAACTATCGTCTCCAGCTGTACACTGTTGAGTAAACCCTTTGGTAAGGTCCCAACGAAAACCATCAATTTTGAATTCTTCAATCCAGTGCTTTATTACACGTTTGGTATAGTTTTTTGTAAGATTGCTGCTATGGTCAAAATCTGATCCAACACTATAGCTGTGTGTTGCTACCGTATTAAAATATGGATTTTCTGAACTTGGTTCACCCCAACCATTTTCGTCTGGGTCATCCATCCACATTCTCACAAGTGGGTTTCGCCCAAAAGCGTGATTGAGAGCCAAATCTAATATCACAGCAATACCATTTTGATGACAAATATCAACGAGTTCTTTGAACTTAGATTCTGTACCATAGAATTTATCTAAAGCCATATGAAATGATGTGTTGTACCCCCAACTTTCATTGCCTTCATATTCCATAATAGGCATCAATTCTATGGCATTTATATTTAAATTCTTAAAATAATCTATTTTATCAATAACGTCTTGAAAATTACGGTCAGCATCAAAATCTCTAATTAAAAGTTCATAGATAATTAAATCTTCTTTTGATGGCTTTTGAAAGTCAGTAACTTGCCAATTATATGGTGGTTTTGCCGTTTGAAGTACCGTGACTTCTCTATCTTGTCCTGACGGGTAAGTGGGTAAATTTGGATAAGTAGCTGAAGGAATGTAGGGATCATCGTAAGGTGATAATACAAGTGTAGAATAGGGGTCTGCTGTTTTAACTAACTTTGGTGATCCAGAGATTGTTGATTGGTCAAAAACCCAATATTGATAGGATTCAATTTGTCCAAGTATTAGCCCACTTAGTTCCAACCAATATAAATCTGAGTTGGGATCTTTTTTCATTGCATATTGAGCTGTTGGAGTCCAATTATTAAAACTTCCAACCACATATACAAAATCCTTAAATGGTGCTTCGACCACCAAAGTAGCTTTTGAGGTATCAGTCGTGTTATAATTGATGCCTTGCTCCAGACCACTTGGTATGGCTTGACTAATTGTGGCGTTAACAAAGATGTTAAAGTTCTTTGTAATACTACTACTGCCTTGAGTCACGACAAGCTGACAAGCTTTATTTTCGGTTATGTTGGTTACAAAAGAACTTTGATAGAATGTTGTATTTGATGCAGTATGATAACTAACTCCATCTATAAAAAGCTCATAATTTGCAATACCATTATTGTTCTGAGCTAAAATCTGTGTTTGACTTCCAGAATTAACAAGAATAACATCACTTGAGTCTGGGTTGATTAATGTGACTTGGAAGGCCCCAACATTAAAAAAGAAATCTGAACAGCCGTTATCTTTAAGTTCTTGAGATCCATCTTCTGAACGAAAAACCATCCCCATTTTTGTTATTGTACTAGCCTCAGCTTCAGTTAAACCGTAGTAGGATTGAGGAATAAAAGTAATACTCCAAGTTCCATCGCCGTTATCGGACATCTCACCAACACCATCATCTTGTCCCCAATTTCCAACGACTGATGTACCCCAAGCGTCACTGTCGGTACCAACACCTGAATGTAAATATACTTTGTTGGGGTTATTCATACCATTACAGTTGGTGGCAGTGCTGTTAACATCTACAGTTATGGTAATTTGTTGATTTATTTCAATTGTGCTTGGTGATGTGCTAACCTGAGCCAAACCCATGAGTGGTAATAAGTAGAATAAGAGTATTTTTTTCATATTATAAATTTATAATAAAATTCAATAATTAAAAAAAAGGAGCAGATATTTATCAACTCCTTTTTTTTGATTCTAACAACGCAATTAATCTAGTTTAGTGTAATTGTTTTAGTGTTGGTGTCTAATGTTAGATTATACACTCCAGAGGTGCCAATGAAGGCAAAATTATTATCGCCGTCTTGAGCGTCTTCAAAATTACTATCTATAGTATAGCCTTCAGCTACATACCATGGATAGTTTCTTCCTGAAGCCCAGTCTCCTTCAGATGTAAAAAATCTAAAGTTATTATCGGCTCCACCATTATTTTGTAGGTTTACAGGCCCGTAGTAAACACCATCGCCGGCGCAGAATAACTCAACAGGTGTAGCCCATCCCCAACCGGCATCTGGAACTCCTGCACCTACTAGGTATAGAATTTCAAATTCGCAAGTTCCAATAGATTGTGGTTCACTTAAAGTTATTGTTTTAGCAACTGTATTGATCTCAATGTGATAAAACCCTGATGTTCCAACAAATGCAAAGTTATTATCGCCATCTTGTGCATCTTCAAAATTACTATCGATGGTATAACCTTCCCCATCGTAGTGAGGATAGTTTAAACCTGATGCCCAATCTCCCTCAGAAGTAAACATTCTAAAGTTGTTATCAGCTCCACCATTGTTTTGAAAATTAACATTTCCAGAATAGGTGTTATCACCATTACAACCTAGTCTAACTGGAGAAGTCCATCCCCAACCAGCATCTGGAACACCAGCGCCGACAAGCCATATTTGGTCCAAATCACATACTGGACCGCCTCCTGAGGCCTCAGGTAACATTAGAGTCAACATGGCCACATTACTCATAGTTTCTACATCAGCGTTTGTTCCAACAGTTGCTCTTACTCTAAAAGCAATATCTCCATTGTCAGGTGCAGGTGTGGCTGGATCGTTATCTAATCCGGCCTGAGCAGCATATCCCAACATATCTCCTATGCTAACGTCGTAATAATTATTTGAGGTTGTTCCCACAATTTCCATATCAGAAAAATCACCAACAATAGATTTTTGAAGTTCATAATTTACATTAGTTTGAACGTCAAAATCAGCATCGTTCCAGGTGAATCTCTCTCCGAGATTTCCAGATGTTGCTGGGGTTAATACATACGTATCGAGGAAAGTATTACTAAACATAAAATCCCCAGATGGTGAAGCTACGTATGTAATATCAGCATCGTCATCGAGACATGAGTTAAAACTTATGGCTCCAACGATTAATAAGACTAATAATTTTAATTTATTCATGATTTTAAATATTTTAGTTATATCCTTCATTTTGTTGTAGGTTAGGGTTTACTAGTATTGAGGACTGCGGTATTGGGAACAGATTTCTGTACTCATCAGTACCTATACCAGCAGGTTGATTGGCTTTGAAAGGCCATAGGTAATTTCCAGATGTAAAATAACCATACCTTACCAAATCTGTACGTCGTTGTCCTTCCCAATACAATTCTCTTGATCGTTCATCTAATATAAAATCTAGTGTCATATCAGAGGAAGATATTGAATTGTTATTGCTTCCGTATGCTCTAGCAATTAAATCATTGATTTTGGTAGTGGCTAAATTTAAGTCACCCCCGCCGCCTCTAAGAGTTGCTTCAGCGTAGTTTAAGTAAATTTCAGCTAAACGAATAAGCGCTAAGTCAGTGTCTACAAAATTACCAGAGGTATCAACGCCTTGATTTCCATTGGAATCAATGTTTTTAAATTTAGTTATTGCATATCCATTGTTAAATGGTGGGATATTTTCAATTTCTAAACTTTGTCCGTCGGTATAAAACATGCCACGTTTGTCAGATTCTGGAAGAACCTCAGTTATGGTGTAGGTCAATGCATTAAGATCTAACACAACATGGTAGGCACCATCAGCGGGAATAACGATATTATCTCCTCCTGCTTCCAAAGTGCCATCAGCTCCAAAATCGCCATAATTTTGTCCCCAATCTTCATTAAATCTAAATTTCATTTGATTTCCTAAAAGTGAAGCATACAACTCAAAAACATTTGAGCTCGTTTCATACATTTCCATATCTGGGCCACTCCAACCATTGGCTGTAGCATCACCTACTAATCCCCAGTCTGATAGAGTTCCTGAAAGCGTTGAATTGAGTGCGTTTACATCCACGCTACCAACAGGAAACTTATTAACCAAATTTTTGGTGGTTCTAATTCCACCCCATCCACCATTGACTCCAAAATCGCCTGGTGGCATGGTACCACCAATAGCTGCATGGACCAAGAAAGTTGTACCACCATAGGTTTGTGAACTTAGGCCATCAAAATTGGCTGTAAAAATAAACTCATTTTGAGCACCGTTGGTATCATTATCCGCCAAGAACAATTCGTCATAAGCAGTCCCATTGCCATTGGCGTCATTCGTATTTATCATATATGTGGAATTCATTACCTCGCTAGAATAGGTTACACAATCTGTATAACGAGGTGTTCCAGTCCATACTTCAGCATTTAAATAGAGTTTAGATAATAAAGCCCAGGCTGCAACTTGATCAACACGACCATATTCATTTGAACCAGAAGGTAATAGTTGGTCTTTAATTTCTAAAAGCTCGCTTTCAACAAAATTAAACAATTCAGATCTTGAGCTTTGTTGTGGTAAATCTGTTGAGATTGAAGTTGATAAAGGAACATTTCCAAACAAATCAATTAAGTTATAGTACGCAAATACTCTTAAAAAACGTGCTTCCGCTATGTATGTTTCAGCTACAGCATCTGTCAAATTGGAAGCATTCGAAATAAATGAATTACAGAATGAAACTTCTTGAGCTAACCTATTGTACATCGCTTCAGTAAAGTCATTATTTGATGACCAATACATTCCATGCAAATCTGGTAGTCCTGGGTCTCCCCAACCTACTACGGCGTGGTCTGTGGTCAACTCGTTTAAGTTGAAAAGCATTCTTGTAAATTGAGAGAATCCTTCATCAATATCTGCAATATCGGGTTGGCCAGCTGGCCCGTTTTGTCCTGTAAGTGCTAGACTAGCATACAACTTGGCTAAAGCGCCTTTTGCTTCTTCAGCATTAACAAATACGTTTTCCTCTGTGAAACTATCTGGATCAATTGGTGTTTGATTCAAGTCATCATGACAAGATACAATACCAATAAAGACCGCTAATAATAAAATTAATTTTCTCATTGTTTTTATGTTTTATTAAAAGTCAATATTTACACCGAACACAAAAGATTGAGGCCTTGGATAAAAATTGTTATCAATTCCTCCAAAAATTTCCGGATCTAATCCTTCATAGTCAGTTATTGTCAATACGTTTTGCATTGACCCGTAAACTCTAAATCTTGTATTACTATTGAAATCAAATGTGTATCCAATAGCAATATTGTCTATTCTAAAGAACGATGCTTCTTTAACATAGTGAGAACTTAACAGGTTGTTTTCTGTTATGTTTACAAACCCTGTATCTAGGTAGTCTGAGTGAAGGTTTGTTAGGATGCTATTTTCAGTAGCTCTTCTTTGGTAAGCAGTACTAGACGCAACGTTGTCGTATGCATAGTTTCCTAAACTAGCTCTAGTAACCATGGCAAAATCCCAGTTCTTATAATTAATATTTGTGTTTAGCCCCATGGTAATATCAGCAAATGGTGACTTGTAAAAAAACTTATCATTGTCATTAATTATATTGTCTCCATTTCTATCAACATAGGCTCCTTCGATTGGATTACCATCAGCATCATAAACTTGCTGTAATACAAAGAAACTGTTTGGTACCTGTCCTTGAGTGTGTAGTTGTACATTGTTACCTACACCTCCACTAATACCACCTGTTGGTTGATCAAAAGGTAAGTTAGTAATTGTATTGTCATTAAAAGCAATATTGTAACCGATTGACCATTCGAAATTATCCGAAATAACCGGTGTTGCATTTAACATAATTTCCACCCCTTTGTTTTCCATATCCCCAATATTTTTATCGACTCTATTACCAAAGTTTGTAAATGGATCAATGGAAGAAAATGCAATAAGATCTTTTGTTTCTCTAACATAATAATTTAGAGACCCAGAAAGACGATTGTCTAGGACTGCAAAATCTACACCAAAGTTTGTAGTACGTCCAATTTCCCAGCGCAGCTCCTCGTTTAAAGGTTCTGGTCTGTAAGTTTGGTAAAATGAATTTCCAAACTGATAATTTGCTGTTGATGTACTTCCGGTATAACGTGTGAGGAATCTGTAATCTCCCAATCCATTGACATTACCAACCTCACCATATCCAACACGAAGTTTCAGTTCATCAAAGAAAGAACTTTTCATAAAGTCTTCTTTGTGAATATTCCATGCGGCAGCCACAGATGGGAAATAGCCCCAACGATCGTCTGGATTAAGTTTAGATGATGCATCAGCTCTTAAGGTTGCTGTTAGCAAGTACTTACCATTATAATCATAGTTCAAGCGTCCAAAATAAGAAAGTAATACATTTTTGGATTTATCAATAAATTCAAAATCATTCCCATCTTCCTCAGCTTCGCTATCGTAGCTGTAGTTGTAGAACTCAAATGATTGATATGAGTGACCAACAACGGCAGTTAAATTATGAACTTCATTAAATGATGTTTCAAATGTCAAATATGCATCAAACAAAGAGTTTGTTGCTTCATTATCATAGCGACTTACTGCTCCGTCAAAGGTTGGATCTGATGTGGGCATGTCTGCTGAAGTCATAGTCCCACCACTGCCATCAGTTTGATCGATACCTAGCTTTACAGTGGCAGTTAAGCCGTCTACAAATGGAAAAGAATAATCAAACTTTACATTAGAAACAATTCTATTTATTTCTGACGTATCATCAGTCAAATCGAGTAATGCAACAGGGTTTGTTGGGGCAAGATTATATTGACTACCAGTTGCAGGATCAATCCAAGAATGATAACCCCCATAGGGCGATGTTGAATCAAATACACTTTGCGTTGGATCATAGGAAATAGCATTTCCAATGGCACCTCTATTTGCAAAAGTATTATTTGTATTTGAGTAAAGCGCGTTAAAGCTCATTTTCAAATCACCACCAAAAGCCTCTGGTTTAAAATTGATAGAAGCTGTTTTTCGATCAAAGTTATCTCCTTTTAAAATACCATCATGGTCAGAGTACCCAAGAGAAAGTCGTAGAGGTATGTTGGCCAATTCACCTGTAGCACTTAACGAAAAATCACGCCCCATGGCAGAATCATAGACTTCGTCTTGCCAGTTTGTGTTACTAGTTC
Source organism: Aeromicrobium sp. (assembly GCA_964219345.1). GTDB lineage: Bacteria > Bacteroidota > Bacteroidia > Flavobacteriales > Flavobacteriaceae > UBA3537. The sequence goes on from CAXPPN010000040.1 coordinate 19,889, forward strand.
CTAATAAACCAATTGCATTTGAGTCGCCTGTGTTAATTACTGTTTCTCTAAATTGATCTGAGTTCATAACGTCCACTTGATTCAAGGGGTTATGAGATGTTGTTGATGCATTAAAATTAAATTTAAAATCTCCAGACTTACCAGACTTTGTCGAAATAATTATGACACCATTGGCTCCTCGTGATCCATAAATTGCAGTTGCAGAAGCATCTTTTAATACTACCATGCTTTCAATATCATTTGGATTGATTAGGTTTAATGGATTTCTTGAGCCTCCAACACCGCCGTCATTTAAAGGAATTCCATCAACAACATAAAGAGGGTTGCTTGATAAACTCAAAGATCCATTACCACGAATACGAATAACCTGACCTTCACCTGGGGCACCACTACCAGAAGTTACAGAAACCCCTGCAATTTTTCCACTAATCAATTGTTGTGCAGAAACTAAAGGGCCTTGGTTAAAATCTTCTGAAGTAATTAAATCTGCAGCTCCAGTTAAATCATCTTTTTTTACACTACCATATCCAATTAAAACAACCTCATCCAATGCCGAAGCATCTTCTGCCAATTGCACATTTAGAGTACTTTCTCCATTAAAGGAAATTTCTTGTGTAGAAAATCCTACGTAAGAAAAAACAAGTACATCGCCAGTTTTGGCAGAAATTTGATAATTCCCATCAAAATCTGTTGTTGTTCCAGTGTTGGTACCTTTTATAAGTACATTTACACCTGGAAGTGGTAGTCCACTTTCTTCTTCGCTCACAGTACCTTTAACGCTTGATTGCCCAAAGCATATGATGGGAATCAATAGTAAAAATAAGAAGCTATTAATTTTTGTTTTCATAAAATGTTTGTTAGTTAAGACTAATTTTAGGTTTTAACTTATAATTCTACTTTTCACGGCTAATGTATATCATTGGGAATTATTTAACAATTCTATAACATTACTACAACGTTTTCGTGTTGATAAGTTTTTGAATTATCTTCAAAAAACAGTTCAAATTATATAAAAAACATAAAAAATAGGTTTCATTATTGCTATTTTTGCTAATGAAGCACGTTTTAATGCAATTTTTAAAAGTCCATGAGTCATGAAAAAGAGAACTACCTTAAAACAACTAGCTAGAGAGTTGGATGTTTCCATTTCAACAGTTTCAAAAGCACTAAAGAATAGTCCAGAAATAAGTCAGGACACCATTGACAGAGTTAAGGCATTTGCTAAATTATTGAACTATAGACCAAACAATATTGCATTAAGCCTAAAGAATAAAAAGACAAAAACAATAGGAATTATTATTCCTGATATTGTTCATCACTTTTTTACAAAAGTTATAAAGGGTGTAGAAAAATATGCAAATTCCAATGGCTACAACGTCATTGTTGGTTTATCAAATGAGTCTTTTTCTAACGAAGTTATCAATATGGAAATGTTGGCAAACGGTAGTATAGACGGATTTATTATATCAATGTCAAGAGAAACGATGCAACGCCAAGACTATCAGCATTACACTGAAACATTAAACGAAGACATCCCTTTAGTGATGTTTGATCGAGTTGTTGCTGAAATCCCTTGTGATAAGGTTATTGTTGATGATACCAAAGGCGCGGAAATAGCTGTAAATACACTAATAAATAAAGGAGCAACAAAAATAGCAATATTAACAACTAAGGACTATGTAAGTGTGGGGAGACTACGAACCAAAGGCTATTTGGAAGCATTAAAAAACCACGGAATAAATCCAATTCGTGATCTAATAATAAAAATTGACGATGAACTTTTGTATGAAGAAGATCACCTTGATGCTTTAGAAAAACAAGTGAGAGAAGTGCTGCTCAATCATACGGATGTCAATGGAATTTTTGCTGTAAATGAGCTCTATGCTGTTGTTGCAATGAAAGTTGCTAAAGAAATGGGGTATGAAATCCCCAACGATCTTCAAGTTATTGGATTTACAGATGGAATGCTTTCAAAACATGCCACACCAAAGTTGTCAACAATAAGTCAACACGGAGAATCTATGGGTTCAAAAGCCGCAGAATTACTTATTCAACGCATTGATGAACGCGTTAATGATTTGCCAAAAGAGCCCACAAAAACTGTTGTAATTTCAACTAATTTAATTCAAAGAGGTTCTACAAAATAATTTGGTATACAAAAAAAATATTTATATGTTTGTCGCATCAAAACTTATAACTCTACTTTTCACTTTTAAGTTTTGATAACCACTTTAGCTGATTATCAAAATAGTATTAATTATTAAATTATACTATTATGAAAAAGCAATTACTTGGGTTCTGGGATATCTGGAACATGAGTTTTGGATTTCTAGGTATACAATTTGGTTTTGCGTTGCAGGGAGGCTTTATGTCTCGTATATTTCAAACTTTGGGTGCTGATAAGGCAGATATTCCAATGCTTTGGATTGCTGCACCACTAACGGGCCTTATTGTTCAACCTATTATTGGATATTGGAGCGATAGAACTTGGCATCCGAAGCTTGGTCGTAGAAAACCATATTTTTTAATTGGTGCCATTTTAAGTTCTTTAGTACTCTTTTTTGTTCCTCATTCACCAGTGCTTTGGATGGCCGTTGGATTTTTATGGATATTAGACGCTTCCATAAATATTTCTATGGAGCCCTTTCGTGCACTAGTTGCAGACAAATTACCAGAATCACAACGCTCTTATGGATTTGTAGTACAAACACTTATTATTGGAATAGGAACATGGATTGCAAGTAATCTGCCTTGGATGGTTTCTCAATTAGGCTTTAGTAATTCTGCGCCATCTGGAGTGGTGCCACTATCTGTTAAAGTGGCTTTTGCCATTGGTGCTTTTGTGTTTTTTGTAAGTGTGTTGTACACTATTATGACCACATCTGAGTATCCACCAGAAGATATGGATGCATTTGAAAAAGAACGATCTCAAAAAAACAGATTCATACCAGATATTATTGAAAACATTGGTCAAATGCCAACGACAATGAAAAAGCTTGGTGTTGTACAGTTTTTTTCATGGTTTGCTTTTTTCACCATGTGGAGTATGGCCAATCCTGCGCTCACCGAACATGTATTTAAAACACCTGCGCCAATAGAAGCACAATATGACCTTTCAACCGAAATTGGAAAAGCCGAATTTGATATTGTGAATACAGCGTTTCAGGAATCATCAAATGCCGTGGGTTCTGCCATGGGAGTTTATGGGCTTTCCTCAATGGCTTTTGCCCTTCTTTTAACTTTATATACCTCTAAACAAACCATTAACAGAAAATATGTACACATGGGTTCACTTGCTTTGGGAGGTATTGGCTTTTTAAGTATGTCTATAGCGTCACCAGAGCAATTAAAATATTGTTTTATTTTAATTGGATTCTCTTGGGGAAGTATTTTATCGATGCCCTATGCTATGCTCTCTAGTGCTGTAGATTCAAATAAAATGGGGGTGTTTATGGGAATTTTCAATATGTTTATTGTAATTCCACAAATTGCAGCAGCCCTAGGTGCAATTAATAAATTATCAAATCTAATAGGTCCAGAGGCCATAAACAGTATGTTAATCGCTGGAATTAGTCTGCTTATTGCTGCATTAACAAATTTGTTGATTACTAATCCTTCTGCAATACGATATCAATCCAAATAATTATGAAAAGAAAGTGCTTCATTTTTGATTTAGATGGTGTTATTGTAGATACTGCAAAGTATCATTATCAGGCTTGGAAGTCTTTAGCAAATGAACTTGGTATTGATTTTTCTGTTGAACAAAATGAACAACTAAAAGGCGTTAGTCGTATTGATTCCTTAAAAAAAATTTTGAAATGGGCAGGACGCACTTTAGATCCTATTGAATTTCAAAACAAAATGAATCAAAAGAACGCCAACTATATCGAATACATTTCAGGTATGAACACATCGGAGCTTTTACCAGATGTTGACAGAGTCTTGAAATATTTAACAAACAAAGAGCAATACATTACATTAGGATCGGCTAGTAAAAATGCTAGACCAATTCTAGATAAGGTAAAAATTACAGGCCTTTTTGATGCTATTGTTGATGGAAATGATGTCTCAAAAGCCAAGCCAAATCCTGAAGTGTTTTTAAGAGCTGCACAGCAAACAAAATCTAAAACAAAAAACTGTATTGTCTTTGAAGATTCTGTTGCGGGTATCCAAGCAGCTAATAAAGCGGGAATGACAAGTGTTGGTATTGGAGACCCAAAAATTTTGCACGAAGCACAATATAATTTTCAAAACTTTAAAGTTATGAGTAATGACTTTTTAGAGCAATTAATTAAAAAATAGTAAAATGAACCAAGATTATATAATTCCAGACTTATGGTCCATTATTGAAAAGGGGTTTAAACCAAAAAATGTTGAATCTTCTGAAAGTATTTTTAGTTTAGGTAACGGTGCTATGGGGCAACGAGCCAATTTTGAAGAAACTTATACAGGTAACACCTTTCAAGGAAGCTACATTGCTGGAGTATATTATCCTGATAAAACAAGAGTAGGTTGGTGGAAAAATGGTTATCCAGAATATTTTGCTAAAGTTCTAAATGCACCAAACTGGATTGGTATCAATGTAGTTGTTAATGATGTCGTATTAGATTTAAATACCTGCAAATCAATATCTGACTTTAGGCGCGAATTGAATATGAAAGAAGGTTGGCTATCTCGATCATTTAAGGCAACACTTAGCAATGATGTTCAAGTTTCTGTAGAAAGTTTACGATTTCTAAGTATTTCTCAAGACGAAATTGGCGCTATACGATATCAAGTTACCCCACTTAATTGTTCGGCCGAAATTAGTTTTGACCCTTTTTTGGATGGCAATATCACAAATCAAGATAAAAACTGGGATGATCAATTTTGGGAGATTTTATCAATTTCTTCTGAAAATTCTAATGCCTTTATTGAAGCAGAAACCATGAAAACTAGGTTTAAGACCTGTACCTTTATGCACCATCAATGTGCTTTAAATGGAAAGCCTGTAGCAATTTCATTTTCTGAACAAAAGACCAATTCAAGAATTGGACACACATATTTGATGCATGTTGATCAAGGGTCAACTTTTTCTATAGAAAAAATTGGAGGATATATTTCAGATCGCAAAAATGATGATGTGCTTAAATCTGCAGCGACTGCAATTCAAATGGCTTCAAAAAAAGGATTTGACACATTGTTAGAGGAGCAAATTCAAGCGTGGGCAAAAATATGGCAAATGGCCGATATTACTATCGAAGGTGATGTTAAGGCGCAACAAGCAATTCGCTTTAATATTTTCCAACTCAATCAAACATACCTGGGAACTGACCCCCTACTAAATATTGGGCCTAAAGGATTTACCGGTGAAAAATATGGTGGGAGTACCTATTGGGACACAGAAGCATATTGTCTACCATTCTACATGGCTACAAAATCTCAAAATGTTGCAAAAAGTTTGCTAGAATATCGTTTCCATCATTTGGAAAAAGCTATTGAAAATGCAGAAAAATTAGGATTTAATTCCGGCGCAGCCTTGTACCCTATGGTGACCATGAATGGCGAAGAATGTCATAATGAATGGGAAATTACTTTTGAAGAAATTCATAGAAATGGCGCCATTGCTTTTGCTATTTACAATTATCAACGTTACACTGCTGATAAATCCTATACGTATTCAAAAGGAATTTTTGTTTTGATCGCCATCACCCGTTTCTGGTATCAGCGATTTAATTTTTCAGAACAAAAACAGAAATTTGTTATGCTTGGAGTGACAGGACCAAATGAGTACGAGAATAATGTTAATAATAATTTTTACACAAATTACATTGCCAAATGGTGCATGGAGTTTACACTCGATACTTTAGAAAGGATAAAAGCTACAAACATAGAAGCATATCGCAGAATTTTAACAAAAACTAAACTAAAACAACAGGAGATAGAAGTGATAAAATCAATGTCAAAATCTATTTATTTACCCTATTCAAAAGAACATGGTGTTTATCTACAACAAGATGGATTTTTAGACAAAAATCTTACTCCTGCATCTGAACTATCTGCTAACGAACGACCAATAAATCAACATTGGTCTTGGGATCGAATATTAAGATCTCCATACATAAAGCAAGCCGATACTTTGCAAACATTCTATTTCTTTGAGGACGCTTTTACAATTGAAGAATTGGAAAAACATTTTGATTTTTATGAACCCCTTACCGTTCATGAAAGTTCGCTATCGCCATGTGTTCATAGTATTCAAGCTTCAAAATTGGGACGCATGAATCAAGCGTATGAATTTTACTTACAAACTTCTAGATTAGATTTAGATGATTATAACCATGAAGTGCACGAAGGACTTCATATTACCTCAATGGCGGGAACATGGATGAGTATTGTGGAAGGTTTTGGAGGAATGCGTGTCAAAAACAATCAGTTGCATTTCTCACCACAAATTCCAAAACAATGGCAGTCTTATTCTTTTAAAGTGAATTTTAGAGAAACTATATTAAAAGTCATTGTTAATCATACAGAAACAAGTTTCGAGGTTTCTGGAGAAGAGTCTGTGCAAATAATTGTAAATGACCAACCTATGAATGTTAAACCAAACATCTTGATGACCGTGTAATGAACTCATTCAAAAACAAAATAAGATTATTTCATTTCTGCCTCTTGCTTTTTGTTTTACTTAGTTGCAATTCAAAAACAGATCAAACCCAGGAAATAATCCAATCAACATCGCTTCAAGCTGATCAAGTTAAGCCCCCACATTGGTGGATTGGATTTGAGTCTGAAGAGCTTCAATTATTAGTAAAATCTGAGAACATTCAAGAAATGGAAGTTAGTGTTAGCAAGCCAGGCATTGAAATTGTGCAAGTTCACAATGCTGATAGTCCAAATTATTTGTTTATTGATTTGAAAATTCAAAAAAATACAATTCCTGGAGTTTTTGAATTATTATTTTCTTCAATTGATGGTCAATATTACACTTTGGAATATGAGTTAAAGAAAAAAACAAAATTGGCCTCAGAATATAAAGGCTTTAACTCTGAAGATGCAATATATTTAATCACTCCAGATCGTTTCGCAAATGCAGATCCAGAAAATGACATTCAACCAAATTTACAAGAGCAAAAAATAAATCGCAAGGATAATTATGCTCGTCATGGAGGCGATATAAAGGGCATTACAGATCATTTAGACTATATAGATGATATGGGATTTACAGCTATTTGGTCTTGTCCACTTCGAATCAATGACATGAAAAGAGGTTCTTATCATGGGTATGCTATTACAGATCATTATGAGGTTGATCCAAGATTTGGGACTCTCGATGAATATAAAACTTTGGTTAAAGAAGCTGATAAACGTGGAATCAAGTTTATTATGGATCAAATTGTCAACCACTGTGGATTGTATCACTGGTGGATGGATGATTTACCTTTTAAAGATTGGTTAAATTATCAAGATGATTTTTTATCAGGAAAACCCACAAAATATTCTAACCATCGCCGCACTGTAAATCAAGATATTTATGCTTCAGAAATCGATAAAAAAGAAATGACGAACGGTTGGTTTGTTGAAACTATGCCAGATTTAAACCATAAAAATCCTTTCATGGCAAAGTTTATCACTCAAAATAGTATTTGGTGGATTGAAGAATTAGGTCTAAGTGGAATTAGACAAGACACCTATCCTTATGCAGATAAAGCATTTTTAAGTGATTGGGCAGGCGCAATAATGAAAGAGTATCCAAATTTTTCAATTGTTGGGGAAGAATGGAGTTTTAATCCATTACTGATTGGATATTGGCAAAATGATCCAAAATCAAAACACAACTATGTTTCAAATTTGAGTTCAACTATGGACTTTGCAATGTTGGACAATATTAAAAAAGGGGTTGCCGAAGAAGAAGCATGGGGAAATGGACTTATTAAAATATATGATGGATTGGCTAATGATTTTCACTATCCTAATCCAAAAGCTATTATGGCCATGATGGATAACCACGACATGAGCCGAATATATACGGAACTAAAAGGCGATATTGTTCAAACAAAAATGGCCTTGAGTACTCTTTTGATGCTACCAAGAATACCTCAAATATACTATGGTACAGAAATTTTGATGCAAGATTTTGAAAATCCTGGTGACCATGGCCTTATTCGAACAGATTTTCCAGGAGGTTGGGCTGGTGATCAAGTAAATGCTTTCAATGGAGAAGGATTGAATGAGGATCAAAAAGATATGCAAAACTATTTGAAAACGCTTTTGAATTTTAGAAAAAATAGTGCTGCAATTCATCATGGAAAGACCGTCCATTTTGCACCCAATTCGGGAGTATATTTTCTTTTCAGACAAATTGAAGACGATATAGCATTTTTAATTTTGAATAAAAACGAAACCCCAATTTCTGTCGATTTAAATCGTTTAAAAGAATTAAACTTCAATGGAAAAACATTTCAAAACGTGCTAACAAAAGAAATTTTTATCTGGCAAGATAGCCTAAGATTAGCAAAAAAAGGAAGTTATATTTTCAGTTTAGTCCCTTAATAAATGCTTTTAAACAAAACTCATATACTGTTATTTTCTTTAAGTGTAAATATGCTATGGGCATCTTCTTCTTCACTGGATTCCATAAAAACCTATTGGATGAATCCTTCACAAAAAATTGAAGGTAACATTAAGCGAATAGAAAAATTTCCATCAAAATATGTTACCCCAAGAAATGTCGATGTATGGTTTCCAAAAGACTATGACAATACAAAAACGTATAGTGTCTTGTATATGCACGATGGCCAGATGCTATTTGATGCAGATAAAACATGGAATGGCCAAGAATGGGGTGTTGATGAGCATATGTCAGCACTTCTAAAAACTTCTAAAATTAAAGAGACTATTGTTGTTGGAATTTGGAATGTATACTCAGAACGTAATGCAAATTATTTTCCTCAAAAAGTTTTTGAAACGTTAGATAAAGAAAATAAAGAAGCACTGAAACGCATGGCAGAAAAAAAGAATCAAGAAACATTTATTAATTCCGATGACTACCTCAAATTTATAGTCACCGAATTAAAGCCATACATTGACACCAATTTTTCGACAAAAACATCTCTAAAAGACACTGCCATTATGGGTTCCAGTAGAGGAGGCTTGATTTCACTTTATGCCATTTGTGAATACCCTGATGTATTTGGAACTGCAGCTTGTTTGTCTACTCATTGGATTGGCACCTATTCTAATTCAGAATCTAATCAAATTCCTTATGCTATTTTAGATTACATGATGGATAACTTACCTTCTCCAACTAATCATAGAATCTATTTTGATTATGGGACAAAAACATTAGATGCTCTCTATTTAAATTATCAAAATTTAGTGACTACAGCGCTAGAATATAAATCATACGATAATGAATCAATGGTCAATCTAAAATTTGATGAACACGAACATGCAGAAAAATTTTGGAATAAAAGATTGGCTACACCCCTCACCTTTTTACTTAAAAACAAATAACTTATGAATAAATTTTTAGGTCTCCTTATTTACTTTTCCTTTGGTATTGTTTTCGCACAAAATCCTCATCGAATTTTTGAAAGTGTTGAAATTATAGAAAATCAAAGTCTAGAAATTAAAGTCAACGACGGTTTATATAAAATTGTCCCCTACACAAAAAATATTGTACAAACTACATTTATCCCAACAGGAGAAACTGAAAAAAAAGAGTCTCATGCTGTTGTCTTAAAACCAAAACAAATTGATGTTACGTTTAAAGAGGAGGTAAATCATTTTGTTTTACAAACCGATGGAATTGTAATCAAGGTTCAAAAATTACCGTTTCAATTACAATATTACTTTAACAATAAGCTAATAATTTCAGAAGCTGAAGGTTATACAAAAAATGACAGTTTAGAGAAAATAAATTTCAATATCAAATCTAACGAAGTGTTGTACGGCGGAGGAGCTCGAGCATTAGGAATGAATCGAAGAGGACATAGGCTAGAGTTGTATAATAAAGCTCATTATGGCTACGAAACACACTCCGAACTAATGAATTATACTATACCAATTGTTGTCTCATCACATCGCTATATGCTTCATTTTGACAACGCCCCTATTGGGTATTTAGATTTGGATAGTGAACAAACTAATCATTTGACTTACGAAACAATCTCAGGACGAAAGACTTACCAAGTGATTGCAACAAACTCATGGCCTGAACTTATTAATCAGTACACTGATTTAACAGGGAAGCAGCCGATGCTTCCACGTTGGGCGCTTGGAAATTTTGCAAGTCGTTTTGGTTACCACTCACAAGAAGAAGTGGAAAAGACCATCAATAAATACATAGATTTAAACGTCCCCATTGATGCTGTGATTTTAGATCTCTACTGGTTTGGTAAAACCATTACTGGAACAATGGGAAATTTAGAAGTTTACAGAGACTCATTCCCAGATTTTGAAGGTATGATTTCTAGACTAAAAACCAAAGGTGTCAAAACAATAACAATAACAGAGCCATTTGTTTTAACGACCTCAAATCGATGGACTGAAGCTGTAGAGAAACAAGTGTTGGCTACGGATGCTTTGGGTAAGCCCTTTACTTATGATTTTTACTTTGGAAATACTGGATTGATAGACATCTACAACCCAGAAGGCGCATCATGGTTTTGGTCTATATATAAGGGTTTACGAGCAAAAGGAGTTGTAGGCGTTTGGGGGGACTTAGGAGAACCTGAGGTACACCCAACAGCCTTAAAACATTACAACAGAACTGCCGATGAAGTTCATAATATTTATGGACACGACTGGGCAGGTTTGATTCATAGTGGATATAAAAAAGATTTTCCTAAAGAACGACCGTTTGTTCTAATGCGAGCTGGATATTCTGGGTCTCAACGTTATGGACTCATTCCTTGGTCTGGAGATGTCAATAGAACTTGGGGTGGACTGCAATCTCAGACCGAAATTGCACTTCAAATGGGTCTTCAAGGACTTGGATACATGCACTCGGATTTGGGTGGCTTTGCAGGCGCTAATTTAGACGATGAACTCTATGTGAGATGGTTGCAATATGGCGTTTTTCAGCCTATTTTTAGACCTCATGCACAAGAAGAAGCCCCAAGTGAACCTGTTTTTAGATCACAAAAAGCACTCGAATTGTCAAAACAAGCCGTTGATTTGCGCTATGCATTGTTGCCCTATAATTATCACTTAGTTTTTGAAAATAACACAAAAGGATTACCGCTTATGAGGCCTCTATTCTTTGAGGATTCTAGAATTGAGATGAACACCATTTCAACCACCTATCTTTGGGGCAATGATTTTTTAATTTCTCCGATAACTAAAGCAGGTCAAGAACAACAAAAGGTAGATTTCCCAATAACTGGCAATTGGTATGATTTTTACACCAAACAAAAATTTGAAGGCGGTAAAACAACATTCATTCAAACCCAAGAAAACTCGATTCCCACATTTGTAAGAGCTGGTGCAATAGTTCCTATGACAAAACCTATTCAGTCTACTGACAATTACCAATTAGATCAATTTGAGTTGCATTATTATTTTGATAAAAATGTGCAACATACCCAACGCCTTATTTATAATGATGATGGGGTGCTAGCAAATGCCTATGAAAACGGCCATTATGAACTTCTAAAAGTAGATGCTAAACACAATCCTAAAAAAATTCAAATAGAATTTAGTGCAACAAATGGTGTACAATTTCAATCAACTATAAAGGAAATTAATCTTGTGCTTTATAATTTGAATAAGGTTCCAAAAAAAGTGTTTTTTAATAATAAAAAAATAAATTATCAATATGATTATTTGACTAAAACATGTCAATTAAATTTGACTTGGAATACCTCAAATAAATCAAAAATTAAAATCAAATTTTAAATTCAATAAAAATGAAAAAATTAAGTATCATACTAGCCCTTGTTTTTGTGTTCGGTTCATGTAAACAATCTTCAAAAACAGCAGTAAGTTCAAACAAACAATCTTACACACCTATTAGTAAAGCTGATATGGAAAATGCTGTAATTTATGAAGTTAACATCCGTCAATATTCAGAATCAGGATCATTTAATGACTTTACAAAAGATATTCCACAGCTTAAAGAACTTGGTGTTAAAATTATATGGGTAATGCCTATTTTCCCAATTTCAGAAACCAAACGCAAAGCTACAGGTGGCGATTTTGCTTATCTTATTGAAGATGAAACAGAACGCAACAAAATGCTTGGAAGTTATTATGCAGTTTCAGATTTCACGAAAGTCAACCCAGAATTTGGTACAATTGATGATTTTCGCCATATGATTAAAACTGCACATGATAACGGTATGTTTGTCATTTTAGATTGGGTGCCAAATCATACTGGATGGGATCATAACTGGCTCACTACGAATCCAGAATATTATACTCAAAATGAAAATGGAGAGGTTATCGACCCTATCAATCCAGATACGGGTGAGTCTTGGGGATGGGCAGATGTTGCTGATCTAAATTACGACAATAAAGAGATGCGTAAAGAAATGATTAAAGACATGCTCTATTGGGTAAAAGAGGAAGACGTGGATGGTTTTAGATGTGATGTTGCAAGTGCTGTACCCTTAGATTTCTGGGAAAATGCTATTCCAAAGCTCCGCTCAGAAAAAAGCTTATTTATGTTAGCAGAGGCCGATCAACCTGATCTTTTGAAAGGAAATGATTTATTTGATATGGCATATGGTTGGGAACGCCATCATATTTTTAATCAAATGGCAACATCAGAAAATGCTATACAACTATGGGATGACGTATTTAAAAAAGATACAGGAAGGTACGAAAATGATGATATATTGATGAATTTTGTTACAAATCATGATGAAAACTCATGGAATGGGACAATAAAAGAACGAATGAGAGATGCCTCCGAACTTCTCACAGCTCTTAGTTTTGTTGTACCAGGCATGCCTTTAATTTATTCTGGACAAGAATATGATTTGGACCACAGATTACTATTTTTTGAGAAAGATCAAATCCCGCATACCAAAAAAACAATGTGGCCTTTGCTCGAAAAATTAGGACAACTTAAAAATTCGAGCCCAGCTCTAAATGGCGGAAAAAGTGCCGCAGCATACAAAAAAATTGACCAGGATAATTCTAAAGTTTTGGCATTTAAAAGAGAAAAAGGTGGGCAAACGGTTACTTTTTTGGGTAATTTTTCTTCCACAAATGAACAGCTTAAAAACCCGTCTGTTGGCGCAGTAGACTATGCTTCTGAAAAAATAGAATTGTCAAAAAATATAACTTTAAAACCTTGGGGTTTTAGAATTCTTATCGAAAAATAATATTTCATTAAATTGTTTTATTGAAAAATTTAAAATATAAAATATTAGCTTTTAGCGTAATTTTGATTTGCTGTAGATGTTCTGAAAATGATGTGAATCAAACTTCAAATGGGAATAATGAAAGTGAATTTATTTCAGCTGTTGATATTTCTTCGTATCCCAAAATTGAATTAAGCAACCCAGTTTTTAAGGATAATAATGGTGTTACAATCTCTTTTTTGGAATTTTTAAAATCTAAGGGAATCAATACCATTAGAATTCGATTATGGGTAAATCCAATAGATGAACATTCTAGTCTTTCTGAAGTAAAGTCATTTTCCGAAACTTTAAAATCTATGGGGTTCAAAATTTATCTAACATTACATTATTCAGACACTTGGGCGGATCCTGGGCATCAAGTTACCCCATCGGAGTGGCAGAATGTCTCATATGATACATTGAAAGATTTTGTTTACAATTACACAAAAATGGTAGTACAGCAAATAAACCCAGAGATCATTCAAATTGGAAATGAAATTAATAATGGATTACTTCATCCAGAAGGCCATAGATATTCTGAACCAAATCAGTTTTTAGACCTTTTAAATGAAGGTATTCGAGCTGTTAGAGATTACTCTACTAACTCAACAAAAATAATGTTACACTATGCAGGACACCAAGGAGCTGATATGTTTTTTAATGATGTTAAAGACTTAGATTATGATATAATTGGTATTTCATATTATCCTATTTGGCATGGTAAATCTTTATCGCAGTTAGAACAAAACTTAAGCGAGCTAAAATCATTGTACAACAAAGAAATTATGATTGCCGAAACAGCCTATCCTTTTACATTAGAATGGAATGATTGGACAAATAACATTGTCGGTCTTGAAAATCAACTGATTTTACCAGAATTTCCAGCTACTCCACAAGGTCAAAAAGACTTCGTAGAACAACTAAAAACAATGATGACAAATCTTGATGGTGGTATAGGTTTATCTTACTGGGGCGCAGAACTAGTTGCATGGAATGGTGAAGAATCAATAGAGGGTTCACCATGGGAAAATCAAGCTTTATTTGATTTTAACAATGAGGCGCTCCCTGTCATAGATGTGTTTAAAATTCATTAAAAATATCTAGTGAAAAATAGACCAAAGCATAATTCGGTTTCTAGAAGATTTGGGTAGATGGAGATTTAAAGCAACGACAAAAACTGCAAAATTTAGTCTTTCCATCCGGATTGGGTTACGACAAGTCAAATGACCGAGTTCGAACCCCAAAAGTGAATGCAATTTTTGGCTCAATTCCGATTTTATCGAAGGAAATTTCAAACACAAAAAAAGGAGAACCAATTACTGTGAATCAATTCTCCGATTTAGTGACCCAAACTTATGAAAGTTCGAGCTTTTTGGAGGATTTGAATACGTTAACAATTAAAACCAGCTAAAAATAATCTATAAATTCAAAGTCCCATAGCCTTTGTATAGTTTTATTATCTATATAGTCGACTTTTTTATACACGTTGTTAGGTAACGTTTTTATTTATTTTTTCATTAAATTTTTTATTTTCAGCTAATATTTTTTCCTGCTGTTTTCCTCTAATATAAAATGAAATTCCACCAAAAGTTACTATTAGTCCAAATAATAAAGAAATGAATACTAAAAGTAATATTCCTGCAATAGTCAGAAAAATTCCATAATTCATATTCTTTTTTGGGTTTAAAGATCCTTTTTGAGATCGAGCATTTCCAGCTGCATCAAGTTTCATTTTTAGCTTTCTTTCAGCCTCTTTTTCGTCTTTCAAAAAGTCTTTACAACTATTTTCAAATTGAGGTTTTTCATTCGTTAAAGAACAAACTAATCCAGTTTTAAAGTCAAGGTGTCTGTTTTGACAAATTTTGCAAAATTCAAGACATTCATTTAAAGTCATAATTAAGGTCTTGTATCGAGTTTTAGAGTAATAATCACCCTAAGGTATAATAAAAAAGTGAATAGGTGCACGTATAAAACAAAAAAAGGAACTACATTTCTGTAATTCCCTTTGTGACCCAAACTTATGAAAGTTCAAACTTTTTGAGTGGAATTAATGATATTAATCAAATAAGGTTTCTACTAAGAACAACCAGACCAAGTATCTCGATCATCCATACACCTATTACATCTTATTTCATAACGTAATGGATTGTTTATTGTTTCGTAACCACCTGGGCCTAAATTTTCTTCAAGATCATCCCACCAATTGAACCATTTAGTAGCTGCTTTTATATCTCCTTTCCGATTAGCGTGCATATCGACACATTTAACCATTTCACCATTATGTTCAAATGGTTTAACTGATAGCTCTATTGAAACATCAAATTTATCTTCAAACGTTTTGTTTAATTTTTCAATATTTTCACTTGCATAGATCATAAGGTCCTTGACAGTATATTTTCTGTAATTGTCAGGCTTCATCTTAACAAAATTATGTGGACTGCCCTGAGTGTAATGTGAGCATTCATTATCCCACACATCCTTATCTGCTCCACAATATTGGCAAAAAGTTTCGCCTCGTGAGGTTTTAAAACGGTGTTTCCTAGGCATGTATTAAGTCTTTTATATCCTCCAAATTGGAGTTTTCATTAATATTATCTTTTTCAGAATCAAGTCGTAAAACAACAAAATAATTTTCACCTAACCACTGTAAAACATCATCAGGACTATTAAATTTTTTATATTGATTTAAAAGTGTATAAGCCATTGAATTTACACCACCTCCAACGTGTTCTCTGTGAAATTTATAATTCTTTAATTCTCTAGCAATATGATAAGTTTTATTATGAGATTGACCAATGAAACTCAGTCCTTTTTCTTTGGCTACAAGTTCACTTTGCTTACTTACCATTGGAAAGGCATTGTGATGGATATCACGAATAATTCTTCCAATAAGACCTCGAGTATTTGAAGTATTTTTACCTTTAAGTTGTTTGATAGCACCATAGATAACTTTAGCACCATCCAATGCATTAGAACCTAACTTTGTAGGATTATGCATAGAATTCAATTTTTAAAAGACTGTTTTTCCTGATAATTCAGAAACGTCGTCAATTTCTGAACAATTATTGCGTTCAGCCCATTGATTGGCTTTAGTTAATGATAATTTATTAAAATAATCTCCTATAGGAAAATAATATTTGTGTCCATCATAATCCTTAACGGCAATTTGAACTGCTATACCGAGTTCTTTCCAAAAATATTTTTCCATGTTTCTAACAACTTTACTACCAGTCAATGATATTTCTTCGTTACTAAATTGTTTTCTAGCTTCTTTGATAGTCAGTGAGGTGTCTAATGATTTAACATTTACTGTCTTTCCTCGATCTTCATCTTCAATAAAGGCTAAAAACAGGAATTTATATTTTTTTGAAAATTCTTTTTGAAGTGTTTTTAATAGTTTACGCCCATTTACAGTAAGTTCTTTTCCCATGTTTTTTTAAATTTTTATACCGAATAAAATCGAATTTAAATAATAAATTTTAAAAATATGATACATAATTGATACAAAAATCAATAAAAGAAATTACAGCTTCAATGAAAATAAAACCCAAAACTATTTAGACTGAGGGTTAGACTTTACACCCAATTGAATTATTAAAGAAAAAACTGCTAAAATTAGTTAATATCTTTGTTTTTTAAAAGAGAACTCTTTTTGTAAAGATTTTGCCTTTGGGTCCAACGATGACTCAAGTCTATATGTTTTTATTATATTTAGTTATTATAAACATCAAAATAACTTCACTATGAGATATATATATTATTTTTTTACTGGATTAGTTTTTCTTTCCTGTAATAATGAACCAACAGGGGGT
>CAXPPN010000041.1:0-26082 GCA_964219345.1 Aeromicrobium sp.
GTCAATCAATATGTTTAATGAACGTCTCTTAAAATCAAAACTTTGCGCATTCATACGCAAAGCGGGTGCAAATATAAAACCCTTTTCCTACAACCACAATACTTTTTATATTAATTTTGAAAAAAAATAAAGAAAAGTGTTTTTTAACCTGTAAAACTACAAAAAGAAGTTCCAAACAATACCAAAACGAACAATAAAATCGCGGTATGGATAGTTGGGTGCTGAATAGAAATTGTAGCCCGTCATGGCAGAATTGAAATGTTCGGCTTTCAAAAATAGCCGAGTTTGCTGAATTTTTGCGTTTATAAAAAAGTCTAAACGTGGAAAATTTCCTAATGTTTTTTGATTTTGTACATAAAATTCTGAAAGTACCGGATCATAGGCATTCATATTATAGTCAGAAAAATAACTAAAGTTGACACCTGTTTGTAAATACAATGCTTTTTCAAAAAATTCATTGGCATAATATAAGGTATTTCTTATGTTCAATTGAGGGACATTGAGAACTTGATCGCCATCCAACACTTGCTGATACATTATTGTATTGTTTAATGCAAATTTTTTAAACTTAAATTCTTTCTCATATTTAGCACGAATATAATTGACTGTGCCGTCATACTGATAAGGCTTTACACCTTGTTGTTCTTTGTTTTCAAAATACAGGTAATTGTTTATGGTGGAATAATCTAGTGATAAAGCACCATGCTTGTTAGAGTGGAAATCAAAAGCTAATTGTTGAGTTTGTTGGTTTTTAAAGTTATTTTGCCAATTGTAATTCAAATAATCACTTTGATAAAGTCGATAGTTGTAGTCTGCAACAGATGAATTTATATTGATTCTGGCGGTTGCACGCATATCATCATTGATGCTGTAGTTGGCTTGAGCATCCAAAAAATTACCTTCTAAGTCACCACTGACATTAATTCCAAGATTGACTTTTAGCTCCACCGGACCAAGCTGATGCTTATAACCTCCTTCAAATGACAGTACAGATTCCTTTAGGCGATTGGTGATGGTTTGTCCATTGAGTATAACTAAAGAATTGTACCCATAATTATATGAATTGCAGCTCAACTGTGCCGATAATTCTCCTAATATTTTATTATTATACTCTGCATTAAACGAAGTGTAGAAATGCTCAAATGTGTTTTTGTCAGATAGGTTTGAGGTTACAAATGCATCACCAAAAATAGCAGCATTCCTATTTTGTGTGTAATGATAGTATTTGTCTTCAATGTATATGGAGTTACCAATATTTATTCCATTATTCCCCAATGAGTCTTGCTTCTTTAACTGATAAGTATGGTCCAAATAATAGCGGCGGCCTTCCAAACTACTTTGTGCGTCTTCAAAAAGAGGATCAAACAAAGAACGGTCAATAAACTCTTCATTTCCATTTTCAAATTCCACAAGATCTTCATCCGAAATTCCACCATTTTCCTGATTTAAAATATCTTGAGTTACCATATGAGCACGTGCATGATAGCGTTTATTTTTGGTATGATAACTTGTTGTAAATCTGAAATTTCCTGTGCTAGATAAAATATGTTGATACTTCCCTAGTGAACGCATACCCTTGTAGGCTATAGAAAAATTAAATTGTTCTGAAGTATTGGTAGTAAAAAAGGCATCGAGCAATTGACCTTGTTCAAAATTCGACTTAAACATCAATTCTGTTAGAGGTGTTGGTACATGATAATAACTAATATCGTTTACACTCATATAATTATAGTGCTTCCCCTTTGTTCCAAATCTAGGCAGCATATTCTGGCTAGACATATTATGACTTAACGTATTATATGTTTGGCCCATATTGTTGAAAGGCAAAAGCTCAAAATAATCTCTTCTTAAATAATTGAATTTATATTCCTTTTGAATTGTTAATGTTGTATCAACATGGGTAGTATCCCCTTTTCTTGAAATGATTTTATAATCTTCAATTTTTGCTTTTGTGTTTTTTGCAATCTTTTTTGTTCCTCTGTCATAGAGACTATCTGTTCCCATGTTCCTAGAAGTATTTGATCTTTTAGCACTACCATCTAAAGTTTTCAAATTACGTTGACCATATATATTATTGGCAGTCAGAAATAGAAGAAAAACAAACAGATATTTATACATGACCTATTGAGGGTTCTAAATTGTTGGTTCAAAAGTAGGAAATTATTAGGGATTTTGATGGATTTGAGTATAATCAAAAAAAGTAATTTATATTTACCAATAATATACTTTAAGGTTTGACACTTAAACTCAGTTTTAGTAACCAAAAATTTGAATGTGGCACAGATGAAGCCGGCAGAGGATGTTTGGCTGGACCTGTAACTGCAGCTGCAGTAATTTTACCAAAAACATTCAAAAATGAATTACTAAATGATTCAAAACAACTCTCTCATTCAAAGCGTAATATACTTCGCCCAATTATCGAAAAAGAGGCTATTGGCTATGCTGTAGCACATATTTTCCCCAATGAAATTGATAAAATTAATATTCTAAACGCCTCAATATTGGCCATGCATCGCTCTGTAGATCAATTAGAAAATGTTACATTTATTAGTGTCGATGGCAACCGTTTTAAACCATACAATGATATTCCTTTTGAAACCATAATTAAGGGGGATGGTAAATACCTTAATATTGCTGCAGCTTCAGTTTTGGCAAAAACATATCGTGATGATTATATGGAAAAAATTCATGAAGAACTCCCTATGTATAATTGGAAAAAAAACAAAGGATACCCCACAAAAGAACACCGAGAAGCCATCAAAAAATATGGCCCTACAAAATACCACAGAATGTCTTTTAAACTCCTGCCAAACCAGTTAGGTTTTGAATTTTAATTCTATATTTGTTGGAGGTTGATTGATTTAAATTTCATGCTAAGAAAGTTTTTGGTTTTTATTGTTTTTGTTTTGACAATAAATTGTCAGAATAAACAAAATAAACAAGGGTCAATTGAGGATTTTATTCCAAATGATGCTCAAGTTGTTATGCATATCAACTCTATAGATGTATTCAAAAGTGCATTGAAAAACAATGAGTTACTTTCCAAAACAAAGTTCAAATCCATCTTTGAAAATAATCTTACCTCAATAGACAGCTTAAAAATTTCTGGACCTTTGCTTGTGTGTATATCCGGAAATTCTAAGTATACATTCATTTCTCAACAAAAACATATTGGGTCAAAAGAATTGTTAAAGCAAAACTCCATTCGAGACAGCATATGGGTTTTTTCGACTTCAAATTCTAAATCAACACCTTTAAAAAACACCACCGGTCACCCCTACAAAAAATTTGCAAAACTTACTGAACCAAATGCTACATTTTCAGTTTATTTAGCAAAACCTGAGCAGTATGGAAAGGAATTTTCTTTGTTCAATAACGTTTTATTAGATGTCAAAGCAACTCCAAAATATATTTCATTAAGCGGAATTTACACTGATTCAAATAGCAAATGGAATCATTTATTTGAAAACATCATCCCTAAGACACAGCAATTGAGCAGTATTGTTCCAGATGATATTGAAAATTTCGAGACTTTTATATATTCCGATTTCCAGCAATTTTCAAAAAATCTTAAAGCATTAGACAGTACTTTAGTGTTTTCTGAGCTTTCCAAAACTTTACTAGAAACCAGTCAAGAAATTGGAAGCATAAAAACATCTAATGGTTCTGCAATTTTATTGCATTCCATTGATATTAGCACAAGCAAGGAAGCTCTTGTAGGTTATCAAGAACAATTGCAATCATTCCGCTCTGTGCCTATATACAAGTTTGAAAATGATTCTATTTTCAATCAAAATTTTGAGGGGTTATTACCCAAAATCAATATTTCAAATTATACAGTTATTGATGAATTCTTGATTTTCTCTGAAAACGAAACTTTAACTGAAGAAATTATTTCAAAACATATTAATAAAAACAACCTCAACAACAGCAAATCATTTCAAAATACTCAACAAAAATTGAGTGATGATATTTCATATCAAAAAATATTTACACCTGAAAATTTAGCCAAAATACTGAATCCTATTTTTGGAACATCATTATCTAGAACAGATTTGGAGGCTTATAAAAATTCAATGGTTCAAGTCATAAGAGACGATGAAGTTGTTCATCTCAATGCACAAATTGAACATTTTCGACCAACTCAAAAACAGAAAAAAATCAATGAAATTTTCAGTATGACACTTGATGCAACAATATTGGGTGATGTTCAATTCGTTAAAAATCATAAAACACAACAAAAAGATATTGTTGTACAAGATATTGAAAATCAGTTGTATTTGATTTCAAACCAAGGCGTTGTACGCTGGAAAAAGAAATTATCGGGCCCAATAGTTGGGCGTATCAACCAAGTTGATTTGTACAAAAATGGCCGTTTTCAAATGGTGTTTTCAACTGAAAATCGTGTTTATGTTTTGGACCGTTTAGGCAAAGATGTTGGGCCATTTCCATTGAAATTTAAAGATAAAATTACCCAGGCTGTTTCTGTTTTTGATTATGATAAAAATAAAAATTACAGATTTTTGGTAACTCAAGGCAAATCACTTTTGATGTATGATGGTAAAGGAAAACGTGTTAAAGGGTTTTCATACACTCCAGATTCTGAGATTTTAAACGCTCCCCAGCACATTCGTTACAACGGCAAAGATTATATTGTTTTTGCTACCGATAATGATTTAAAAATTTTAAATCGAAGAGGGAAAATTAGAATTGACGTTAAAGAGTCTATAAATTTTTCGGATCAAAATATCTATTTCTACAACAATAAATTCTCTACAATAGACACTGAAGGCGAGCTTGTACAGGTAGATATAAAAGGTCGAGTTAGCAAACAAACCCTTGGTTTTGATGCGCAAACAAATATGACGTGTTCAAGCAGAACTTTGGTTGCTCAATGGGCAAATCAATTACAAATAAAAAGTAATAAAACTATTTTGGATTTTGGTAACTATTTACCCCCTCAACTGTTTTATTTAAATGATAAAATCTATATTGCATTGACCGATCAACAGGCTCAAAAAGTAACGCTTTTTGATAGTAAAGCAACTGTTTTATCAGGATTTCCTATTTATGGAATTTCTAAAATTGATCTTTCCTACGATGATAAAGACTCCGCACTAGAGCTTATTTGCCAGAGTAATGACTCGGAGTTCATCATGTATGGAATTTATTAGTTTATTTCAGCCTCAAAAAGTCCAAAGAAATGCTTTAATAATTTTTCTTTGACCTCGTTTTCATTAACTGATTCTTGGTTGAGTTCAACGCTAAGGGATGTAACCGCTTTCCCACGAATTCCGCAAGGAATAATATGATCAAAATAACCTAAATCGGTATTGACATTAAGAGCAAATCCGTGCATAGTAACCCATCGACTGGCACGTACACCCATAGCACATATTTTGCGCGCAAAAGGGGTGCCAACATCCAACCACACTCCTGTTTCACCATCACTTCTGGTAGCTTTTAGTCCATATTCTGCAAGCGTTAAAATAATAGTTTCTTCCAATAATCTTAAGTACTTATGAATGTCTGTGAAAAAATTTTCTAAATCTAAAATAGGGTAACCCACCACTTGACCTGGACCATGATACGTGATATCTCCACCTCTATTAATTTTATAAAATGTTGCCCCTTTTTCGGCTAATTGTTCTTCACTTAAAAGTAAATTAGAAAAATCACCACTTTTCCCAAGTGTATACACATGTGGATGAGTTACAAATAAAAAGTGATTTGGGGTTAGTAGCTCAGTATTTTCTCGCCTGTTTTTTATTTTACAGTCTACCGTTTTTTTGAACAAATCTTCTTGAAAATCCCAAGTTTCCTTGTAATCTTTTAACCCTAAATCTTGAACCAGAATCGTTTTATTCATGGAACAAATATACAAGTTTAACGATTAGGATTATTTAAAATCACCAACGCTGCAATGATTCCTGGAACCCAGCCACAAAGGGTTAAAATAAACACAATAACAAAAGATCCACATCCTTTGTCAACAACAGCTAATGGAGGAAATAAAATAGAGAGTAAAACTCGCCAAATACTCATGGTTTTTTTTATTTAAATTGGTTTAGAATTATAGGACGAATTTTAGTAAATAAAGTTACACTTCCACATAATTTTATATCCCCTATTGAAATCCAAACCAATGTCATTATCTTTGTGATAAAATTATACACCATTATTATGGCGCAACTTTCAGAACAAGAACTTGTACGTCGCGAAAAGCTCGCAAAACTTCGTGCATTAGGAATAAACCCCTATCCTGCCGATTTATATCCAGTAACGCACACCAGCAGCACAATAAAAGATAACTTTAAAGAAGGTGACAAAGTGGTTGTTGCAGGTCGTTTGATGCGAAAAAAGGTACAAGGAAAAGCAGCATTTACAGAGCTACAAGATAGTGAAGGGCGCATTCAAGTGTATTTTAATCGTGATGAAATTTGTACTAGTGAAAACAAATCAGCATATAATGATGTGTTTAAAAAACTTCTTGATTTGGGCGATTTTATTGGTGTTGAAGGGGAACTCTTTACCACTCAAGTAGGTGAAAAAACTGTTCTTGTTAAGGATTTTAAACTTCTAAGTAAAGCTTTAAAACCTCTACCACTTCCAAAAACAGACTCAGAAGGAAACACCTACGATGAATTTAATGACCCCGAAATGCGTTATAGACAACGCTATGCCGATTTGGCCGTAAACCCACATGTTAAGGAAGTTTTTGTCAAGCGTACAAAACTCTTTAATGCCATGCGTGAGTTTTTTAATGGCGCTGGCTATTTTGAAGTAGAAACACCCGTACTACAACCCATTGCAGGAGGTGCTGCAGCGCGCCCATTTGTTACACACCACAATAGTTTAGACATTCCATTATATATGCGAATTGCGAATGAACTGTACTTAAAACGTTTGATTGTTGGTGGGTTTGATGGTGTCTACGAGTTTTCAAAAAACTTCCGAAATGAAGGCATGGATCGCACACATAATCCAGAATTTACTGCTATGGAAATTTATGTTGCTTACAAGGACTACAACTGGATGATGGAATTTTGTGAGCAACTTTTAGAACATTGTGCCATAGCCGTTAATGGAACTACAAAAGCTACATTTGGTGGTCATGAGATTGACTTTAAAGCACCATACGCAAGAGTCACAATGACTGATGCCATAAAAGAATTTACAGGGTTTGATATTACTGGAAAATCTGAAGATGAGCTTAGAGCAGCAGCTATTGGTATGGGTATTGAAGTGGATAAAAGCATGGGCAAGGGAAAACTTATTGATGAGATTTTTGGAGAAAAATGTGAAGGCAATTATATTCAGCCTACTTATATTACAGACTATCCAAAAGAAATGAGTCCGTTATGTAAAGAACACCGCAACAATCCTGAGCTAACTGAACGCTTTGAACTTATGGTTTGTGGAAAAGAAATTGCAAATGCATACTCTGAATTAAATGACCCTATAGACCAACGTGAGCGTTTTGAAGCACAACTTAAATTAGCCGACAGAGGCGACGATGAAGCCACACAATTTATAGACGAAGATTTCCTTCGTGCTTTGGAATATGGTATGCCACCTACATCTGGAATGGGAATTGGTATGGACAGGCTTATAATGTTCTTGACTAACAATGCCTCCATACAAGAAGTCTTATTTTTTCCTCAAATGAAACCTGAGAAAAAAGTAGTAGATTTAAGTGAAAATGAAAAAGCCATTTTTGAAATTCTAAAAAAAGAAAATACAATCCCTCTAAAAGATTTAAAAAACCAAGCTGGACTGAGTAATAAAGGGTGGGACAAAGGCATTAAAGGCTTAACAAAACAAGGATTAGCAAAGGTCTATAAAACTGATGATGAACTTGTTGTAGAATTTTTAAGCTAATTATGTAATAAAAACTATTTTCATTAGTTATAGAATATATACTTTCAAATTAAACATATTATGAGAACTATTTTAAGCATTTTAATTTTACTAATAAGTTTTTCAGCCACAGCACAGCCCAATCAAAATGGTATGAAAAGACAGAAACGAATGGAGAATATGAAGAATATGACTCCTGAACAACAAGCTACACTTTGGTCAAAAAAAATGACTTTAGAGCTAGAATTAAACCCATCGCAGCAAGAACAGCTTTACACCCTAATTTTAGAAAAAGCTAGGCAACATAAAATGCATAAAAAAAACAGACTCAAAGAAAATCCTTCAGATGAAGAACGTTTTCAAATGCAGGTTAATATGTTGGATGAAAAAATTAAAATGCGAAATGCAATGAAGTCTATTTTAAATCCAGATCAATATGAAAAATGGAAAAAAATAGAAAAGCAAAAAGAACGCAAGAAAAGAAAGCATTCCAAAATGAAAAAAGAAAAAAAATAGTTCATTTTTCTTTTTGCAAATTTTCATAAAATCCAAACTAAACGTTTGGATTTTTTTTATTCTAACCTTAAGTTTTTTGCAAATTTATTGTGAATCCAAAGAATTCCTAAACCAAAAGCAACAGATGCAAAAATTAGAATATTGTTCAAAACACCATCTACAGAAAATGACATTCTGATTAAAATTGTTGATATAATAAAGCCTGAATTTCTGATGACTTTGTGAAACTGATCTGTGTAGAAAAAAGAGACTAAAAGCAACAGAACATCTACGATTATAAGCACTGCAAAAAACTCATCAAAAAACAAACTATTGACATCTTTGAGCACTGCAGAAAGGTTTTCGGGTGCGGCATCCATAATCCAACGTCCAAAAGTGAGCAGACCAATAAATATAAAAATAGGAATAAGTAGAGTAGCCATTATTTTTTTGATCCTAATAAACTGCATTATCTGTGGAGACTCCATAGAATTCAAAGAGGATTTATTTTCTAATCTTTCCCTGAGATATGAAAATACATAAATCATAAAAAAGAGAATTAATGCTGTAATAATGTCATATGTGAATGTGATGTCATTTTTTATATCAAACCAATTGGAAGATAATTCTAGATTCGACAAATCCTTAAAAATTCTTCTTATCACAATAAGCGTGATAATTTCATATTGTTTTGTAATGTAAGTTGTTATTGATCTTGGTAGATAAAAAATCAATAAATATACCTCATAAATTAGGATGAATGAAAATGGAGTATATATGGCTGCAATGGGATTATCAAAGAAATTGGAGTCTTCAAATGGATTCCAAACGTTGTATTTTTTTAAATAAATTAAAGACAAATGAATCAAGAAGCTTATCATAGCAATTACTAAGATAAATTTCTCTATTTTTAATTTTACCTTTTCTGATAATGCAAAATTATAAAGTGTTTTGTAAGACAATAAATTAATCATAATACATTGATTTTATGTAGATTAATATATCACATAGGAGGGTTTTTAAAGTTACAAAAAAAACTTAAATACAGATTTTTGAGTCCTTTGTTGCATTTTTACTACTTTTGGGTCGCCTAAATTTTAGGTCGAATTAAAACAACTCTTCGAATGGAAATCATTGAAATTTTGGGTTATTGTGCTGCACTTCTAATTGGGCTAACACTTGGGCTTATTGGAGGTGGTGGTTCTATTTTGGCAGTACCCGTTTTGGCATATTTGTTTATGCTCGATGAAAAATTAGCAACAGGTTATTCGCTATTTGTGGTTGGTTGTAGTGCATTAGTTGGCGGATTCAAACAATTTCAAAAAGGTAATGTAGATTTTAAAATTGCACTTATTTTTGGTCTTCCAGCCATCTTAAGTGTGTCACTTGTTCGCTCATTTTTAATTCCAATAATTCCAGACGAATTATTTGTTTTAAATGGTACTACAATAACAAGAAGGATGGCCATGTTTGGACTTTTTGTATTGGTTATGATTCCAGCAGCATTTGCAATGCTTAAATCCCCAAAATCAAACCCAACAACATTAAATACTAAAAAAGTTAAATACAACTATTTATTCATATTATTGGAAGGTGTATTGATTGGAGCAATTACAGGAATTGTTGGTGCTGGTGGTGGTTTTTTAATCATTCCTGCATTGGTACTATTAGCAAAAATTGATATCAAAAAAGCCATAGGAACATCCCTTGTGATTGTTACCCTAAAATCTTTGATTGGATTCTTTTTAGGTGATGCCCTAACCATGAATATTGATTGGGGATTTTTGCTAACATTTACAGCAATTGCAATCGTTGGTATATTTCTTGGCACATTTTTAAATCACCTATTTGATGGGCAAAAGCTTCGAAAGGGATTTGGGTATTTTATTCTGCTTATGGCCGGATTTATTTTCTACATGGAATTCTTAATTGCAACTACATAAGTTCAATGGAAATAAATTATTTTTACATCACTAATACTTAAAATTATGAATTTGATATATGAACCCTGGCCATGGTATATTTCTGGTATTGCAATAGCATTCATAATGTTATTATTGCAATTATCGGGGAAAAAATTTGGGATGTCTAGTAATCTTCGTACACTTTGCACCATATGTGGCGCTGGAAAACAAGTGCATTTTTTTAGATTTGATTGGAAAGCACAGCGCTGGAACTTAGTTGTTGTATTGGGTGCGGTTATTGGAGGTTATATTGCTGCAAACTTTATGACCAATGAAAATGCTGTACTTATCAATTCAAATACAATAGAACACTTAAAAACCCTAGGATTTGAAAGCGCTGGAACTGCATATCTCCCCTTAGAATTGTTTGAAACTCATGTTTTTTCTAGCCCAAAAACACTTATTATTTTATTTGTTGGTGGGCTATTTATAGGGTTTGGAGCCCGCTATGCTGGTGGTTGTACATCTGGGCATGCCATTTCTGGATTGAGTAATTTGCAATTACCATCTCTAATAGCAGTTGTAGGTTTTTTTATTGGTGGATTGATTATGACTCACTTTTTGTTTCCTTTAATTTTTTAAACTATGAGAACTCTATTCTATCTAATTATTGGTATTCTTTTTGGTATTACGATGTATAAATCAGAAGCAGCATCTTGGTTTAGAATTTATGAAATGTTTCGTCTTGAAGCATTTCACATGTATGGAATTATTGGGACTGCTTTGGCAATGGGAGTGGTTAGTACATTAATAATTAAACGTAATAATATCAAGTCATTTTATGGCGAAGCAGTTAAGTTTATTCCAAAAGAAAAAGGATTTACAAGATATATGCTTGGTGGAATTATTTTTGGACTTGGATGGGCATTAGCAGGCGCCTGTCCTGGACCAATGTTTACTCTTTTGGGTGCTGGATTTTTGCCTATTAGTATTGTTATTATTGCAGCAATATTAGGAACATTTATTTATGGTATTTTAAAAGAAAAACTACCGCATTGATACCACATTTTAAATAAATATATTCCATCTCGAATAATATTTATACATTTAAAAAAAATAAAAAATGTCAAAAATAATAGTAACAGGGGGTTGTGGATATATAGGTTCACATACTTGCATTGCATTATTAGCACAAGGATATAAAGTTGTGGTTTTTGATGATCTTTCTAATGCCAGTAAAGAAAGTATTGAAAGAATTGAAAAAATAGCAGGAAAACGCCCAGAACTATGTATTGTTGACTTAAAAAACAAAAATGCCACAAGCGCTGCTTTTGAAGCTCATAAAGAGGCTTTGGCAGTAATTCATTTTGCAGCTTACAAAGCTGTAAAAGAATCTGTAGATTGCCCATTACAATACTATGAGAATAACTTTTTTTCTCTAATAAATACGCTTACAGCACAACAAAAACTTGGCATAAATAACTTTATTTTCTCCTCTTCAGCAACTGTTTATGGCATGCCAGAAACATGCCCAGTAACAGAGAAAAGTCCAGTAAGCAAACCTTTTTCTCCTTATGGAAATACTAAAAAAATTGCTGAAGAAATTTTAAAAGATCACACCGCTGCCAATTTAGATTTTTCTGTTATCAGTTTACGCTATTTCAATCCAATTGGAGCACACGAGTCTGGTGAAATTGGCGAACTCCCTAATGGTATTCCCAACAATCTTATGCCATACATTACACAAACCGCAGCAGGTATTCGAGAGAAACTAATGGTTTTTGGAAATGACTACCCAACAAAAGACGGAACAGCCATTCGTGACTATATTCATGTTATGGATTTGGCGGAAGCACATGTCGTTGCAGTTAATCGTCTTGTTGACCAAAAACAAGAACAAAATTTTGAAATTTACAACTTAGGAAGAGGTATGGGATACTCTGTTTTGGAGGTCATTACTGCTTTTGAAACTCAAAATAATTTGTCAATAAATTATGAAATTACAGGTCGACGAGATGGAGACGTTCCTGTTGTTTTTGCGTCTACAGAATTGGCCTCCAAAAAACTTGGATGGACTGCAAAACGTGATCTAAATTCAATGGTAAAATCTGCTTGGAATTGGGAAAAGAATTATAGAAAAAATGATTGATTTCATGAAATCATCAGTCCTCAAAATCAGGATCATTTAGTTCTAGTAAGTTTCCAGAATCAATAGCATTCCCCGCAATCCCTTTGATATCACCGAATAATGCACTTAAATTTTCTTGAACCAACCAAATTTGTTTCTCGCGAGTAGCCCACATGCGACTCATAGCCTTTTTTTCTGAATTTAATTGAGAACTCATTGTATCATAAGTCTCAATAATTCGCTTTATTTTTTGAGTAAAATCGTTGCTCGTCAAATAATTATACAACAATTCCATTTTATCGCCTTTATTTTCTTGAACAGCCGAAACAGACTGTGCCTTTACTAATACTTCTCGAAGTACTTTTGTCAAGCTTTTTACCTCACTAAAATGACAAACCCAAACCCCATTTTTAAAATCAAAACGATTCAAATCACTAGGCATTGTTTCTGTTACCAAAACAGCAATATCACCTTTTACTCGCATTTGATCTTGTTTCAGTTTATCAATCCATTTATTATCAAAATTTTTTGTTCGTTTGCTTTCAAAAACAATGGTTCCACATTGAATTTGTTGTGCATTAACAACAGTTTGAATCACATCTGCACCTTTAATCCCTTTGGAAACTTCAGAAATTTCATCAAAAGGAAAACTTTGCTTCAAAAGTTCTTCCAAAACTAATTCTTGTACCTCACCTTGCATTTGCATAGAACCTTGCTCTGCTTTGCGCTTCATTTCATCAATCAGCTTTTTTTGATCTTCTAATTGTTTTTGAAACTCGCGTTCTTTCAAAACATTGGCCTCGCGCTCTTTTGCACGGGCTTTTTCTTCAATTTCTTTTTGTTTTTCAAGTAGTTGTTGTTGGATTAAAAGTTCTTGGTCTTTTGCTTTTTCTTCTAATTCTAATTCCCTTTTTTTGAGATTAATTTCTTGTTGTTTAAGCGCACGAACTTCATTGTTTTTTTCCTCAAATTGGGCTTTTAGCGATTTGAGCTCTAGCTCAAAATCAGATTTTGTTTTGTTTTGAATGATTTCTTTTTCTTGAAGAATTCGTTGTTCTAGTTTTGCTTTAAAAATTTCATTTTCTTTTTCCTTTTTAGTTTGAAATTCTAAGCGCTCTTGTTCAAGTTTTTCCTTTTCTTGATTAAATATTTTAGCTTGATCTTGAACTTTTTTTTCAAACTCTGCTTTAAAATGAGCTTGTAATTGTCCGCTTAATGCTTCTTCAACATCAAATCCGTGACCACAATTAGGACATTTTATTTTATCTTTCATAGGAACAAAAAACTAGAACTTTAATTTAGCATTCATGATAGAATGAACACCAAAGAGATGCAATTTAGTGAAATTTTAAAAAAGTTGGCCTATTTGTAGCTGATTGGTTGCATAGCAAGTTTTGGTTGCCTATCCACAGTATATAATCCCCAATGTTTTTCTGGCTCATTTGGGTCATCTGAACCTTTCCAAGGTTCGTCAAAAGCTTCAAAAACAAACGTTAGAATAGATTCTGAAATACTCCAATCTGAAAGCGCTTTGTAATAAATTTTTTGAACCTCAGCGTTTACATTTTCTACAGGTATTCCATATCCATTCGATGTTGTTGCCCACCCTGCTTCAGTAATGACAACAAGCTTGTGAGGGTATTTTTTTGCAACAGCATCATAATTTTGCTTTGTAAAGACCATTCCCTCATGAATTGATTTATACTCCCATACAGGGTAGGTATGGATTGAAATAAAATCTAATTCTTCAACTAAAGGAGCTAATTTGTTGAGCCATGGTACATAATTTTCACAGAATGTTACAGGTTGTTTTACATTGGCTTTGACGTGCTTTACATAACTAATAACGGCATCAACAGAGACCAAATGATCGGTCCAATCTACGCATGCTTCATTGCCAACAGAAAGTGAAAATATAATGTTTGGATATTGATTTGCTAAACCAATTAGCACATCCATTTTCTTGAAATTACTTTTTTTGTTTTTGGATAGCTGATCCGAAGAATATGTGCCCCCCCAAGGACAATTTGGATTATCTTTCTCTGCTTCGATATATGCTCCTAACATTACCTTAAGCGGCAAATTTTCATTTTTAATAACTTCTAAAACTGTTTTTGAATGTTTATCACAGCTGTAAAGTCTAATATATTGCCATTGCTTTTCAATGATAAGTAAATCTTCTTTTACCTCATCATAAGTTGGATACACATGGCCTGGGCGTTGTCCCTCACGATATCCCGAATAGCATATTGCAAGCCCATTTGGAATTCCTAAAACCTTTGTGTAATTCATGATACTTATGTTGTGAAGTAATTAAAATTTTAAATTTTCGTCTTTGTCCCAAAGTCCCCAATAAGCACCTACGTCTCCCTCTGAACCTACTTTCCATGACTCATCAAAAGATGAAAAATAAAACATTTCTATGGCATCATCTTTAGACCATTTTTGTGCATTGATAAAATAACGCAATGCATTGTCATAAGAGGGGTGTGCGCCTTCTAAACTTGTTCCTTTACTTGGCCATCCTGTTTCTGTGATTATTACTTTTTTTCCTTTGCCTGCATTTAGTGCTTGTTGATACATTTGTTTCATATATACCAAAGAGTACTCCAAACTACAACCCTCCCAATAGGGGTAACAATTGGCTAAAATAACATCGCAAACTTCAGTAATTTTTGGACGATCAGAAAATTCGTAGTAGGCATCTACATAACCAACTGGTATGTTTGGAATTTCATTTTTTACACGATTAATAAATGTAATAAGCTCATCTTCTTCCAAATCTCCTCGATACATGACTTCATTTCCTACAGCAGCAACATCTACAAAACCGGCTTTGCTTAGGGCAATAAGTCCCTCAATTTCTTGTTCATTGACCTCACTATCGTCACCCAGCCATGCACCTACTAGAGTTTTGAGACCATATTCTTTGGCTATTTTTGGAATTTGTTCATTTCCCTCTGTACAAGAAAACGTACGAATCCATTGAGTATAGGGTGAAATTACTTCTAGTTTTCTTCTTATTTGTGCTTCGGAAATTAGATCTCCAGGTTCTTGACCTTCTTCATAGGGACTAAAACATAGACCATGCATTCCAGCGTTTAATACAGATTGACTAAGGTTTTGAAGTTCTTTTTTTTCTAATTGGTTAACATCTAGACCAAGAAGCGATTTTTGTTTTTCTTTTCTGTAAGACATCGGTTAATTTTTTGGAATTAATTTTTAATTTGCAAATTTATTCCTTTTTTCTTTTAATTCTGCTTTTATTTCATTCGCTTTTTGCTCAGTAATACTATAATTGTGCATTACAAACATTGCAAGAATGGTTCCTCCCATTGGGAAAAAACAGAAAAAAGCGTGTAATCCATCAACAGCGGATTGTTGGTCTAGTGTTACAAGATCTGGATTAAACCCAACCACAGTAATGATCACTCCACTAAGTGCGCCAGCAATCCCATAACCTACTTTTACCATCCACCAATAAATAGCTCCAAAAATACCTTCTCTACGCTTTCCTGTATTTATCTCATCAATATCAATTACATCGGCGGTCATAGACATCATTATGGTAAACAAACTTCCTATTCCGAACGAAAAGAAAGGCAATGCTATTATATACATCCATGGTTTTCCTGGAATGAACAAGAAGTACAACATAATATAACCTACTAATGAGATTGATTGTGACACCATAAACGCTTTTTTCTTCCCCATTTTTTTGGACATCCAAGCCACCGTTGGAATCACAATAAAAGTTGTTCCTAAAGCCCCTAAACATCCAAACATAGAAACCCAAATTCCACTTGCACCAGCATCACCATTAAATAATTTATAGACAATAACAAAAAAAGTAAGTGCCGCAACTGTATTAAAGGCGTTAAATATTAAAAATGTTGCCCCACATAATTTTCTTAAATCTTTAATTTTAAAGGCTTCAACAAAACTTTCAAATATTTTTGTTACGCTATTGCCAATATTGGCTAGATTTAGAGGTTCATAGTCCTCGCTAACCGTTGATTTACTTTCAATAAAAATTGCAGGGACAATGGCACAAATAGCACAGGGTATAGCCACCCAAATGGCCAATTCGCGAACAGCAACATCTGCTGATGGAAACCAGTTTTCATCATACATAATAATCCAAAACAAAGGTGCTATAACCCAAGCCCATTGGCCAATCCACTGAGAAATAGCCATAATATTTGTTCTTTCATGAAAGTCATCACTCATTTCGTATCCCATAGCTACGTATGGAACACTAAAAATTGTAAGGCCTAAATAAAATACTAAAGACCATAAAAAGAAATACCAAAAGTTGTAATCTACTCCATCAGCTTTGTAAAGTTGCCACATAAAAATATAGGCAAGCCCCATAATTACTCCGCCAACCAAGACATATTGTCGTCGTCGTCCCCATTTTGATTTTGTGTTATCTGAAATAAATCCCATAATGGGGTCTAAAAAAGCATCAA
Source organism: Aeromicrobium sp. (assembly GCA_964219345.1). Lineage (GTDB taxonomy): Bacteria > Bacteroidota > Bacteroidia > Flavobacteriales > Flavobacteriaceae > UBA3537. Next base: position 16,860 of record CAXPPN010000041.1, read on the forward strand.
AAATTCTTGGAAAAAGAAACACTAAAGACCACATCCATCCAGAAAATCCAAGGTCCTCAACTAAAACGACCATAAAGATTCCCAATATTGCTGGAAACATTTGATTTGCCAACATCCCAAAACCAAAAGCAATTTTTTGGCCCATTGGTACTTTGTTGTTTTTATTTAAATTATTCATATTTTTTGTTTGTTAGTTAGTAATCAATATAGTTTGAATAGCTTGGGGACTTATTGAAATTTGCTTTGTTGATTCTAATGTTTTTAATTCAAATGATTTTTGTTCCATTCCTTCATTAAATACAACAACAGCAACAGAACCATCGGGGTTTTGAGCAGCTGTAACCATTAAATTTTTGTCTGTAGAATCAACTCCAATCACCTCTGCACCAGGACGAATAAATTTACTGAAATGTGTCATGATGTAATACAACGGTGTGTAATAAACCTCATCCGCTTTAGGATCTACAATAATTGGTGCAATACACCAATTTTTAAACCAATTTGGTCCACCCTGACGATCTAAAACCATGTTCCAATCTACCCATCCGTCTACCCAATTATTTAGGCAACCAATAATATCTCTAGCATAGCGATTTGAGGGAGCATATTTTGGGTGTAAATATTTTTTTTCTTCTTCTCGCCAATCGTAACCCCAGTCGGTTGCTTCCTTTTTCCAATACCAAGCATCATCTTTCCAAACAGGAACCTCAGAATCTACACATGCTTCTGTTTGAATCAAATATTTATTTGGTGCTTTTTGATGTGCATACTGCAATGCTTCTGGAAAAAAATCATATGTGCTTTCGTACCAATGAATTGCTGTCCCATCATAATATTTTGAAGATGCTTCGTCTTTATACATGACATCTACCCACTCCTTTATTTCTTGTCTATTTTGATCGTATCCCAATATTTTAAGGTGACCTTTGCCATCGGCCTCTAATTTTGGTCCTAAATGATGTTGTACAAAATCAGTCATTTCTTCTGGGGTAAAGTGCATACTTTCCCAATTATTTCCATTGCCTAAAGGTTCGTTTTCAACAGTGAATCCCCAAATATCGATACCCTCTTGTTTGTAGGCATCAGCATATTTTGAAAAAAACAACGCCCATGTATCATAAAACTCAGGAAGAAGTTTTCCGCCTACCCATTTATTATTGTCTTTCATCCATGGTGCTGCAGTCCATGGCGATGCAAAAAGTTTGAACCCGTCCTCCGAGGTGGCCAATGCATCTTTAATCATTGGGATAAGGTCTTCTCGATCTTCTTCTATAGAAAAATGTTCTAAATGTAAATCCCCCTTAACTGGTGTATATGAATAATTAGATAACGAAAAGTCACAGGAATTCATATGGGTACGTGTCAACGAATAATTTGCACCTTTTCTACTAAAATATGCATCTAAAATTTCGGTTCTTTTTTTTGGAGTCATTTGATTAAGTAAGTGCGCTGAAGCTTCTGTGAATGCTCCGCCAAATCCCGAAATCGTTTGAAATTTTTGTTCAAAATTTAAATGTATTGAAGAAGGAGTAACTCCTGAATCAAAATTTGAAAGCTCTGTAAGTTGATTTCCACTTTGTGAGGTTTCAAAAACGGTAAGGGTTTCTTTTTTTGAATTCATACAAGAAAAAGTTGAAATTATAATAAGAAATGATAAAATTGTATTGAACTTCATATTATTTACTGATTAGTTGTTTTTATCTAATGAAAAGTTCAAAAACTTCTCTTTAATGACTTCAAAAGTTTCTTTTTTATTTCTATCAATATCCACTATGCCCCAATATTCTTCATTTGGAGCACCATCGTAAGGTACACCACTACTGTTTGGTGCCCAACCCCCAATGTCTTGTTGGTCTGGATTTCCTGCTTTCCAAAGACCATCAGTAAAAGAGAAAATTATGATTCCAGAATTGTTATCACTTTCTTTAAAAACAGCGTCAATAATTTTTCCATTTGCAGCAGCTTGTGCATGTTGGTTTTCACCTTGTTCAAACCCTGCTTTTGCAATTTTCATGTAACTATCGGCTCCTGCTTCGGAAAGATAAACAGGTTTATTACTAATTGATTGCCACTCTCGAAAAACAGACTGAGGTTGATCCCATCGATAGACATTTAACCCCCACATATCAATATTAGGATTTAATTGAAGTGCTTGCTTGTCTGGGAGATCTCCGTGAGCTGTAGCTACTGGATGATTTGGGTCAAGTTCATGCACTAAGTCAGTTGCTGTACTTAAGGCATTGTACCAATTTGTAATATCGCCGCCAAACCATTCTGGGTGGTAATTATATTCATTTCCAAATTCCCAAATTAAAATAGCGTTGTGATCTTTATATTTTTTTATATAATCCAAATAGGTCTGCGAAAGTATATCAAAAACTCCATTTTGATTGTATCCAAATCCTACAATAAGCTTTAGTCCTGCAGCATCAATTTTGTCTAAAACTTGAATATCATCTATAGGCGCATACACACGTATTGTGTTTATTCCTGCCTCTTTCATGAGTTCTAAATCCTGATCAATTGTTTGGAAATCGCGATTTGTTTGTCCTTTTGGAACTGGATGATAGCAAATTCCTTTTATATAAAATGGCGAATTATCTAACAATAAATGATTTCCTTGAACCTGAACATTATCAGGTACGTTTGGAATTAAAAGTAATGCCAATGAAAATAATAAAACTGAAAATAAACTTAAAAGTTTCATAGTACTAATTGGTTAGGGTTAAAGCGGATTTTGGCGGAAAAACATCCTTAAATAAAATATCTTTATGGCCTTCGTAGGTTTTTTTAATAGAATTTCCATCTCTTGAAAGACCTGAAAAAATTCCATTATCAACAAGAGGCCATAATACATATTTTGCTTGGCCATCAACAGTGAAGAATCCAAAGAAATTTTCAGAACCGTTTGGATGATTTGAATCTTTCCATGGTTCATCAAAGGCTTCAAAAAAGAAACAAGACACATTGTTTTCATTACTCCATTCACGCATAAGTTTGTAATACAATGCCTGTTTATATTCATCGGCTGCATAAGAACCATTTGTCCCATATAAGCCTTGAGATGTGGTTGCCCAACCGGTCTCACCTATATGAATTGGTTTTTCTAAACCTAATGAATTTACATAGTTTTTTACACTTTGATATTGACTAACTGCATAGGACTTTGCACGTTCCATTGCTGCATCAATTTTTTCAATTTCAGAAAATGAAGATTCCTTTTCTGGCGTAAGCCAAAAATTAGAATTGTAGTGTGTGTCATGAAAGGGGTAAGTATGTACAGAAATATAATCTACTGCAGCAATTAATTGTTCCAAATCATTATTGTGATAATCCGAACTTCCTCCTCCCCAAGAGGCAAAATTATCTGAACTGGTAATCCACAATGAGTCCGAAAGATGTCCTTGTGCTTTTTTTTCTTGTAAATAATTAACCCATTTCAAAATAACTTTTGGCTTTACAAAATAAGGGGTTGCCCAGTGTACCATAGCCTCATTACCTACGGCAATTATTTTTACAATTTCTGGATATTTATTTGCAAACTCTATGGCTTTGGTTACTTCAGAAGCATTGTTCTTTTCGTCTTCTATATCATGATTTGGTGGAAGGTCTGTCCATGCATTAGCGCAATCTATCCATGCCCCTAACATCACATACATTTCAAAACTTTTATCCTGTTCTCTCAATTCCTTTATGGCTTTAAGAATATTTGATGCATGTGGAAACTGCAAATTGTAAGTCCTTATGATTCTAATTCCCATGGCATACATGATTTTCAAATCTTCTTTCAAGGCTTCCAATGAAGGCTGAATCTCTCTTGATGTCGTGCGATAGCCTCCATAGGAAATAGCTAAATATTCTGGATTACCCAAAATTTGTGCCGCTGTTTTGTGTTTAAGACTCAATTCTTCTTTTGTTTTGTTTATACATGATATGTTTAAAAAACAACACAAAACAAAGAGAATCTTTATTTGTTTGTTTAAAGCCACTATGTATTTTTTTGTTTGCTTGTTTATGTCGTATTATTTTACCACAAAAACAGTAATTTGTTTTATTTTATGTGTTCTTTCAAAAACATGTTTTGTTGTTTCTATATCTAATCTATTGGCATCAAACATTTTTGTAGGACCATCAAAAAATTCAACTGAGGTCGAAGACCCAGATGCTTTTTTATAAACTATTGGAACTTGACAAATTGTAAATGCCAAACTGTCTTTTTCTAATGCAATACTCTGTTTCTCTTGATCTACATCTACATAATTAAAGTTTTCTGCTTCTTGTAAAAATTCAGATGCTTTTAAAATACCTGCATCAAAACCAAGAATACCATCAGTCACTCTTACACCAAGTTCTCCAAATCGACATAAAATATCTTCTTTTACCTGGCCTGTCATTCCTGGTTGTTGCGCCCCTTTTCCTCCGGGTGTATGTGAGTATGGATCTGTTGGAAAAGCACCATAAAGTTCGGGGGATTTGTGGGCTCCAATACCTGCATTGATTTCAAAATAATGATCAAAAAGTTTCCCAATTATCTCTGGCTCATTGTTTTCATCAATGGCTTGTTTTGTTGTTTCAAATGCTGCCAATAATAATTTGGATACCATGTGCCAATAAATAGAACCAAGACCTTCATAACCAAAGAAAGTTCCCGAACGACCTGTAAAGGATTTGTGATCAAAAATGGCTTCAAAAATTCCATAAATTACTTCAGCTTCTTTTGATGCTAAATCTAAAAATTCTTCAGGTAAGTTCTTCAATGCCTCTTTTAAATTGTCTACATTATTGAAGTTCCCATTGAAGTGAAATTCTCCATTACAATCCTTTGTAATCACTTGTGTATTCCCTACTTCAACAAGTTTTTGAAATAGACTTGAAGATTGAACATGTTCTTTCGAAATTGTATTTTTATCAACAAATCGTGGTAACGTTTTATTTGGATATAATATATAACTGTATTGATCTGGTCTAAATAACTTACTCGCCTTTAGCGCATTTAATACACTCAATGCTTCCTTAGTAGAAAGGTAGCCAGAACTTAGTACCGCAACTTGACCTTCTAACATTTCAGGTAGGTACGAAATTGAAACTGCATCATTCCCTTTTATAGTCATCAGATTGTATGCATGATATAGGTCATCCGCTCTTTTGTTGGCTTCAATTGAATGTTCTAAATGTTCTAAAGCTACACTTACAAAGGTTGAAATCTCATCTAAATTTAGAGTGTTTTTCTCGCCAGAGAAACTTTTCTCATAAATTGTAGTTCTATAGTGACTTGCAGCTTTCCCAAGACCATCTAAAACAGTTTTTCTGTCTTGGTCTGAAATCGATCCAGAAAGAAGAGCTGTATTATTTTTAAGCGTTTCTGAAACCTGATTGAAAAACTCAATTAGTTCTACAGAAATCTCAACTTCCTTGGTAGAAGTATTTTTCAAAGTAGTTTCAAAGAATTTTAAAAATCTACGTAAGTAATATAAAGTAACCATTGAAACTCCATTTCCAACCAATGCATTATTTGCATCGTTCCACTCTGGACGTTGAGTATTCATCCAAATTCCACCCTCAGGAATAAAGTTGGATATTTTAGCCAAAACAGTGGCTAGAATTTTCTCAATAAAGTTGACCTTATATATGAATATATTTTTATCGCGAAGTAATGCGCCATCTACACCAATTTCCTCACGCTTAAGCTGAATTCGTGCTTCTGCTTCGTGATCAAAGTCAATTGTATTTTTTGGATCTTTAAGAATTTGGTCGTAAGATTTTATTCTGTATGGAACGTTTGCATAAACAAACAAATCCTTAGAAAAATAGCTCTCTAATTTATTTGGGTAATAGGTTTCTATAAACTCTAGGAACTTAAGCAAATAGATGATTTGGTGATCTCCCCAATATCCAATGTAAGACCAAGGATTATCTGGCTCAATAGTTTCCCAATCGAAACCATCTTTTGTTACACGATAAGGATTATAACCATCAAAAGTTGTAGCATTCAAAAACTTATGAATCATCCCTTCAATAAATTCTGGATACGAATGAACAAGGGCTTCCCAGTTTTGAAAAATATCACGCCAATTTCCCTGATAATCTAAGATTTTTGAACCGTCTTCGTTACGTGTGTTTATTGAAAATTTATTCCAAGGACGACTAGGATCTCCGTGGCGTCTACTAAATTTTAATGGAAGATATTCATAACACAAGCGTTTGAAGTTTTTATCGTCATCACTTTGAGCAATTGATTTTAAGTGATTCAAATCAAACGTTTCGGGGAGAGCAGCAATTACATTTGACTTTTTGAAATACACTTTGTGATTTGCATTTTCTAAATACTTACTAAAGTCTTCTTTTTCAATAGTATAATTATCATCAAAAATTCCTCCACGCATGATGTTGAACATGGTGTTGGCAAAATGCCTCGTATTTCTAGCACGATCGGAAGTCAGTTGCAAACCATCTGAGGCACCAACCAATGCAATAAGTTGTTGTGTACCTTGCTCAACAGAAGCTGTTAATTCCTCCAACAAGGAGGCTTGATTTTTAATGCTTTTTTTAATCCGAGAAATATCATTTATAGACTGATTTACATTAGCCACCAAAGTCCATTCTTCATGAGCATTTTCACCTAAAGTTACATCGCTAGTCAAAAGGTATGCCCCTCGTTCTGCTTTTACATCAGTTTCTTCAGTGATCGTATTTCCTCTTCTAAAACTATCAATTTGAGCAGATGAAAGTAGTTTTTTTGAATTTTTTAGTCCAACAGACCAAACAATATTGGCTTTTAATGCTTCACTTGGCTCTGCTTTATCCACAATAATGGCACTTAGGGAGTATATTCCAACTCCACTATCGGTTTCCAATTCACATTTTTTATAGGCATCTACAAGATTACTCGTGCTATTTTGAAGAGCATCTTCAACACCGTAAGGCAAAATATTTTGAATTCCGTCCAATAAACGAATATCTACAGCTGTTTTGGCGACATTTTTTAATGTTGATTTTCGAACAAATCCATAGGTGTCACTAGAATTCCATTCATAAGAATATACAACCTCTAAATCATGATTTATTTCTTCAAAAATGACCTTATTACCAAAAGCATTTTTATATAAATTCCTAGTAATCTCATAAACACCAGCTTGTCTACTAGAAAATGGTTCCCACAAAAAAGTTTTATCACCTTTGTTTACCAAAAAAATGGACTTGCTACCAGTGTATTCACTAGATTCTGTAATTTTATCGTCTGTATAATAAGGAAAAAGAGCATAGTTGCTGTTTTTTCTTCCAGCAGAAAGTCCTCCAGTACTTGAAATAAACATCCAGTGATCTGAATTGCTCACAATGCTCATAAAAAATGGACGCATTTTATTATAGTTTGAAATTTTATAAAAAACCTCATCGCCAATAATAATTTCATCGCCAGAAACTTCTTGGTTGGAAAAACGAGCGGGATTATTTCCTATATATATGTTGTTGTTTGAATCCATTTAAAATTTTTAAGTAATAAATAATTGGTTGTTTTGTATTAAAAAATATGTATGTTTTTTTTATCAAAAAACACCACGACAAAATACTGCTATTTTTCAGTCTGGTTGAAAAATAAAACACTACAATTAGTATACAAACGAAATTTATTTTGTAATCTGTAAAAATATCCGAATGTATTATTTTAACCTGTAAAATGTGTGATTAAAGAAAAAATAAAACGATTTTTTTGTGCTTAAAACACATCAAAACTACTCATTTCACTACAACATTACTATTTCGATTTTAAAGTTTTATAAAAACAGTGCAGTTTGTGTGTTCTATCATTAGTAATAAGTAAATAATGAATATATTGTAATCAAAACAGCCCGAAGCAATGCTTCGGGCTGTATAAAATCATTGTTGTAAGAATTTAAGGCGTCACACAAGGCGAACTTAACTCTGGTAAAAATGTCCAAAGCTGCGTACTGTTGCCCCATTCAGACATGCTTTCCCTTAGTTTTGCATTGTCCGCTTTGAATTGTCCTTCACCATGTGTTTCATTGTAAGCTTCAACCACTTTAGACCATTCTTCTGTACCGTCTAATTCCATTTCAGCATGGTTTTCGTGAGCAAATCCTACTAAGACATTCAAACCACGATTTCCAGCAAAAACAGTCCATACACCCATATCGATTTGAGCATCGGACTTTACAATAGCATCATAGACACGCTTGCGGAAGGTCCAAAAATCATCGGCTTTTGCAGGGTCTATGTTATACAATAAAACTTGGCGTAATGGTTTTTCGCAAAGATCTGTAATTTCATGTGAAACGTTTTTGTTGTAATACCATACTTGAAATAAATCGTTTGTAACATGAGGCGCTACAGTTTCTTTCCACATTTGGTATTCTTCTGGATTGCCATCGACATCAAATCCTGCCATATCTTGTTCTATACGAGCTCTAAATAATTGACCTGCTCGAGGTCCAGTTTCGATATAGAATGTATAATGTGCTCCTTTTTCTGCAGATTGATTGTACTTCTGAGTTTTTGCTTTAATGGCCTCGTATACCTGTTCACCTTTGTCTTCATCAACTTTAATATAACGTGACTTTGCAACTTGAGCCGATAGGTTTGCTCCTGCAAACACAAATAATAAAAAAATTAGTTTTTTCATTTTATTTAAAAATTTTTGGTTAATAATTTCAAATATAATAAAATCAATTGCATTTTAAAATTAATATTTTAGTTTTAATTTAATTTTAATAAATTACACTGATGGAATTAAAAATTTATCATATAAATGCCTTTACACAACGGTTGACAGGTGGCAATCCTGCCTGTGTGATACGGTTAGATAAGTGGCTGCCAGATTCAACGATGCTGGCTATTGCAAAAGAAAATGCTGTAGCAGAAACAGCTTTTTTTGTTGAGCTTGAGGACCATATACATTTGCGCTGGTTTACACCTGATATTGAAATGGATTTATGCGGTCATGCTACACTAGCAACAGCGCATTGTTTATATACTCATCTGGAGTATAAAAAAAATACTATCCATTTCGAAACTTTAAGCGGAAGACTAAAGGTGCGGTGTGACGATGGATTTTACCATATGGAATTGCCGACAAGAGAGGGTGTTCCTGCAGTACTCCCGGACACTATTGCAAAAGCACTAAACATTTTACCCAAAGAAGTTTATAAATCTCGTGATTATTTGTTGGTATACGCGTCTCAAACGGACATTGAATCTATTGAAATAG
>CAXPPN010000042.1:0-12068 GCA_964219345.1 Aeromicrobium sp.
CCTTTAGTTAAAAACATTTTTGGTCCAGGATAAGGTGGAATCAATACCCAATCGCCTTGACGATAGGCTGTTCTAGAAGTCGCTTCTAAAATGATATCACTACGTCCTTTTACGCTTTTTCCTAACAATAAATCCAAATGATTTTCGCTATCAAGATTATTTACCGGTTGTTTAATTAGATTTGATAGTGAGGATAACCAATCCACCTGTGAAATAATTTCGGTGGATACACCTGGTTCAATATGTCCTTCCCAATAGGTAATGAAAGGGACTCTAGTACCCGCTTCATACAAACTGTATTTTCCTCCTCTTAAATTGCCTGATGGGGTATGTTTCCCTAATTTTTCAATGGCATCGTCCTCATAGCCATCATCCAAAACAGGACCATTGTCACTTGATAAGAAAATTAGAGTATTTTCCAAAACACCTTCTTCTTTGAGTGTTTTAATGAGTTCACCAATACACCAATCCGCTTCAGCTATTACATCGCCTCTGGGACCCATTCCTGTAGCACCAACAAAACGCGGATGAGGTGTTCTTGGTACGTGAGGCTGTTGCAATCCATAATAGAGAAAGAACGGCTGATCTTTTTCTTTTTTAACATAAGCTTTCACCTCATCTAGAAATATATCTGCCATATCTTCATCAATCCATCGAGCAGACTGTCCACCTTTCATATGCCCAATACGAGGAACACCATTAACAATTGTTCTATTGTGTTGTGGATCCCCTTTCATTTTTAATAAATGTGGGGAGTTTTCTCCAGTAGGTTCACCAGAAAAATTATTCTTATAATCAATTTCAATGGGGTCCTCAGAATTATGGTTAAAAACATAGCCATTTTTTATATAAACTGTTGGTACTCTATCTTGAGTTGCCGCCATAATAAAGCTATAGTCAAATCCAACTTCGTTGGGGCCAGGGGATATATGCGAATTCCAATCCACATTTCCAGTTCCAAGACCTAAATGCCACTTTCCAATAACAGCAGTATTATAACCATGATTGCGTAACATTTTGGGAACTGTAGTTTGAGTTGTGTCTATGAGAAGTGGCGCTGTACCTGGAAGGATTTTAGCATTTCTATTTCGCCATGGATATTGACCTGTAAGTAGCGCATATCGGCTTGGTGTACACGTGGCTGAAGTTGCATATCCATTTACAAATTTACGCCCATTATTTGCCAAGAAATCCATATTAGGTGTTTCCAATTCAGTAGCGCCATAGGCACTGACATCGCCGTAACCTAAATCATCCAAATAGATAAAAATTATATTAGGATTAGTTTGCTCATTAACTTTTTTTTCTTTGTGATTACAAGCACTTAGCACTATAAAAGCAATCACCATTAATACATATTTCATCTTATTGTAATTTATTAATTTTTAAGCTTAGCACTCCATTTGATGTTTTGATCTATAAATTTAATCAAACTATTAGCCATTTGTTGATGATCTGAAATTGAAGGATGTCCTTTAGAATTATTGTAAGGCATATAATGCGTAAATATTTTTTGGTCTTTCATATTTCGAACTGCCAATTCAATAAAGTCCCTCCACTTTGATCCGTTTTTAACAGCATCCATACTCCCAAGAGTACAAATTATATTGGCTTGAGGGTAATGATTTCTAATTTTTGATACTAGTGATTCATATGTTCCAACAATGTATTTATCGGTAGGAGCAGTAGTACCAAATCTTTTTTTAAACTCTTTATGCTCTGGAAGATTGACAAGCCACGAATCATTTTGAAATAAATTAAGCACTACAATTTCAGGTTGATACAATGAAAAATCCCATATACTCTGCGCCTGTGTAGGTACTAGTCTATTGTGCAATTCATTCATAGTTAAAGGGTGCCAGCTTACAGCAACACCAGTACCACTTTTACAGATGCATTGATACTTGGCATCGTAATGTCTCGAAACTAAAGCCGCGTAACTTAGGTAATTATTTGTATTCAATCCTAGGGGAGAATCGGCACCAGAGGTATCTTCATTTGCATAGCCTACAGAGATGGAATCACCATAAAATTCTATTTTTCGGCCAGTAGATTCTGCCTTTGGTAATAGCTTTGCATGGTTATTAATCTTAAATCCAAAAAATTGCGTCTTTCCTCCATTCCAGTCATTTCTTCGAAACAATTCAACGGTATGTTTTCCTTTTGACAAATTATAGGCCAATGTATAAGTTTTCTGTATCGTGTCGGGTTGAATAATAGCTTCAAGTTTATCATCAATAATGACGTTATAATAATTATCCCCAGACTCATCCTTCAAAATTGCACTAACGCTTTCACCTTCAAAATTCATTTTAATAGAACTTCCTGCCCAATATATCTCTGCGCTTTCTTTATTGTTAAAATTCACCCTACCTGAATAATCAATCTCAGGGTTTGAAAAATTCACGAAAACCTCTTTTTTTTCTTGACAACTTAAAAAAATAAGATGAAGAAAAAATAATTTTTGAATTATTAATTTCATTTGTTTACTGAGGACTTTAGTCCAAAAAATGTGATGAATAAAAAACAAAAAGTGGGTAGGGCAAATGAAAAATTAACTTCAGATACACCCCATATATTTATGTCATTGACTCCATAACCACCAAGGTCAATAATCATCCCTTGAAGTTTTGGCATAAGCGCTCCACCAACAATAGCCATTACAAGTCCAGCAGAACCAATTTTACTTTCATCTTCCGTTAAGCCTCCAAGAGCAATTCCATAAATCGTAGGAAACATAAGCGACATAAAAAAGGAAACTCCAACTAAACAATAGAGACCTAAAATGCTTGAAATAAGGATTACCCCAATAGTACAACCTATGGCAAACAAAGAAAAAATCATTAATAATCTACCAGCATTTATAAAACGTAATAAATAGGTGCCAGTAGCACGGCCTACAGTAAAAAGTACAAAAGCAGCCATTTGGTAGTAGCCAGCCGTAACACTGTCTATGCCAATGCCCTCAGCATATTGATAGATGTATGTCCAACACATGATTTGTGCACCGACATATAAAACTTGAGCTACAACACCATTTGAATAATCTTTATTTTTGAATAATCTTTTAACTGTTTTTCCAATATTTTCTTTAAAGACATCATATTTTGAATTGGGCATTTTAATTATTAAAAATAAAACAAATACTGCTATTATAACCAATCCCAATATTACATAAGGATTTCGAATCACCATCAAATCTGTAGTTTTGATTATGATTTTAGAAGCTTCATCTAATGCGCTAAAATCTAAAACATCATCAGATTTAAGTTGTTTTAATACATATTGCTGGGCTACAAAAAGGCCTAGTATCAAACCAATTGGATTAAAGGCCTGTGCTAAATTGAGACGCTGAGTAGCTGTTTGTTTCGGTCCCATTGCAAGGGCATAAGGATTTGCAGCAGTCTCTAAAAAAGCCAAACCAAATGTCAAAATGTATAACCCGAGACAAAAAAACCAAAACTGTTCTGTAATCGCAGCAGGATAAAATAACAAAGCACCAGTTGCATACAAAGCTAATCCAATTAGAATCCCTACCTTATATGAGTATTTGCGCATAAATAGGGCTGCTGGAATGGCCATGCAAAAGTAGCCTCCATAAAAGGCCATTTGAACCCATGCGGCCTGAGAATTAGATAATTCTAATACTTTTTTAAAGGCTTGCACCATGGGATCTGTAACTGCATTTGCAAAACCCCATAAAGCAAATAAAGAGGTTAATAGAATAAATGGGACTATAAATTTTTTTGGTACTACCGGAATGGATTCTGAATATTTCATAATTTAAAATAGATTAATTTGAATGATGGTGGCGATGTCATCAATTTCTCCATCAGGAATAGAAAACTTAATCCTATTGGAATTTGTACTAAAATCAATTGATTTTTTAGATTTTAATAAAACAACAGATTCAATATTTAGTTTCTTGTTGGGAATTTCAAATAATTTACTGTTTGAATCTATAAAATGAATAAATATTTTATTTTTCTTCATCGTTGATACCATAGAATCTGATGGTGGAAATGGCCCTGCTTTTGTTCCATAAATGGCATCTCCATTTCGTCTTATCCAGTCCCCTACTTCCTTTAGAGTAACAACATGTTCGTATTGAATCTGACCATTGGGCATTGGACCTACATTGAGTAAAAAATTACTGCCATGCCCAGCTGAAATAATAAGATCTTTAATTATACTTTTCGCAGATTTATGTTTATTGGCTTTATACTTGAATCCCCAGTAACCATTAATTGTTTCACAAACCTCTAGAGGCATATTAGTACTGACATCGTCATGTGAAGTGCCAAAACCAGTAGTGTTTTTCCCAGGAAAATCTCTTTCAAACATTTGAAAATCCTCACCCCATTTTGGGCTTTCATGATGATTATTTCCAATCAAACAACTTGGTTGTAATTGATGAATTAATTCGTAAATCTCATTATAGTGCCAATTCGCATCTTTTTTATCCCAATGTCCATCTAACCAAATCCCTGCAATTGGACCATAATTTGTCAACAGTTCTGTTAACTGCTTCTTCATAAATTTAATATAATCTATCCAATTACCCTTACCCCTACCGGTAATTCCCTTGCCTGTTTTACCTCTTGGAAAATAATCATCTCGATACCAATCTAATAAGGAATAATAAAAAAACAATTTAATTCCCTCCGATTGACAAGCCTCTGATAACTCTTTTAAAATGTCTTTTTTATAAGGCGTTTTACTAACTATATTGTAAGCACTAGCCTTTGAATTAAACATCGAAAATCCATCATGATGTCTACTAGTAATTGTAATATATTTCATTCCCGCATTTTTTGCTGTTTTAGCCCATTGAAATGCATCAAACTCAGTTGGATTAAATAATGAAGGTAATATTTCGTAAGTCTCCTTTGGAATGTTTTTTTTGTTCATTACCCACTCACCATCGCCCAAAATACTGTATACACCCCAATGAATAAAAAGTCCAAATCTTGCAGTCTCAAACCATTTTCGAGCTTCTAAATTTTCTTCACTTGGAATATATTTTTTAATTCCATTTTGTGCAGTACCGATTAGTGAAATCCATAAAGTAATGCATAAAAAAAGAGCTCTTTTGTTCATCATATGATATCTATATGCCTAAATTATGTTCTTTGTTAAATCTTTTACTTCAGCACAGCTCATTTGCTCCATAACTTGCGTTAATTGAGTTTTAAGCATGGCTATGGTGTGATTCCCTCCTTTTTCTCCCAAAGCCGAAACTCCATACATAAAAGTGCGTCCCATGAAACTAAATTCAGCACCGCTTGCCATGACACGTGCTACATCGGCACCACCACGAATGCCACTGTCCATCATTACTTTGATTTTATCTTTATATTGTGGGACAATGGTATTCAAGGAATCTATTGTAGCCTGACCTACATCAACTTGTCGACCTCCGTGATTTGACACAATAACTCCATCTATTCCAAGTTGATAGGCTTTTTCAACATCATGTATAGACTCAGCCCCTTTTAATACAAGTTTTCCTTTCCACAAATCGCGGATTTTTTTGATTTTTTCTTCATTTAGTCGACCTGAAAAAGTAGCATCCATAAATTTTGCTAATTGACTTAGATTTAAATTTTTGGGCATGTAAGGTTTTAAAATCTCAAAACTAGGTTGTCCATTTATAAGTGTCTGCAGAGACCAATGTGGACGTTTCATGGCATTGATGATATTGGTTAATGTCATTTTTGGAGGCATGGATAATCCATTGCGTATATCTCTTGGTCGATAACCAAACGAAGGTACATCTGCTAAAATTACTAATACTGGACAGCCAACAGTCTCAGCTCTTTTTAAGATATCTTTTGTAACACTTTCCTCTGAGGGATGATAAAGTTGAAACCATGCTTTTCCTTGTGTTATTTCTCCAATTCGTTCTATACTTGACGTTGTTACAGTACTTAATACAAAAGGAATATTATGGTCAAAAGCAGCTTTTGCCAAAATCTCAGGAGACTTTGGCCACATTAGTCCTTGCAGTCCAACAGGTGAAATACCAAAAGGGGCATCGTATGTATGTCCAAAAAGTTCAGTTTTCAAACTTGGTGCTTTATAATCCACTAAATATTTGGGCTTAAGCTCCACAGCTCTAATACGTTCGGTATTTTTTTTTAGATTCACGTCATCATTACAACCTCCATCTAAATATTCAAATGCAAATTTTGGGATTTTTGCTTTAGCCCGAAGACGCAAATCATCAACTGAAGGATACTTGTAGTTCATTTCCTGTTTCATATTTTTCTATGCATTTAAATCATAAATTTTATCCATCAATACCCATTTTTCATTTGGCTTACTATTGGGAAGGGATTGTTGAAATTCCCACATCAATGATTCCCATTCTTGAACTTTTGGATTACAGGCATCGAGCTTGGCTTTTCGATCAAATGAGAAAGTTTCATCAACTTCTAAGATCATAAACAATCGATTACCTGTATGGTATATTTCTGCTTTTTGAATACCTGAATCTTTGATACTTTGGTTGATTTCTTGCCACACTTGTTGATGATATTTTATGTAGGTATTTATCTTTTGAGGATCGTCTTTTAAGTCTAAGGCTAAACAATATTTTTTTAAGGGTTTGGCCATTATTCTTGATTTTTAATTGCTCTATCCAAATGCGTATATCCGCCATCTACGTAAACCAATTGCCCAGTGGTATGACTTGAACAGTTTGAGAGCAAAAAAGCTACTGTATTTGCAATTTCAGATGCTGTTGTCATTCGTTTTTCTAATGGAATTTTTTTCGTAATTGAGTCTAGTTTTTCTTTAGGTTTTTCAAATGTATTAATCCATTTTTCATACAATGGGGTAAAACACTCAGCTACAATAACACAATTTACCCTAATCGAGTATGGTAATAATTCTACAGCCCACTCACGAGTAAGTGCATTTCTTCCTCCATTAGCCGCAGCATATCCCGAAGTCCCACCTTGTCCAGTGTCTGCAGTTTTAGACCCAATATTTACAATACTCCCTTTATTTTTTTTTAGCTCTGGAAGTACCAGTTGAGCCATTAAGTAGTAATGTGTCAGATTACGATTGATAGACTCCAAAAAATCATTGTAATTACCGTGTTCTAAACCAACCCCATCATTTACCCCTGCATTATTGACAAGTCCATCAATACGACCATAATTATCTAAAACCTCTCTTACAGATTTTTTACATTGTTCTGGGGATGTTAATTCTGCATATGCATAACCAACTTTTAGTCCCATTTTTTGATATTCATTAATTACTTTTTCAATACTCGACTTATTTCGTCCAATAATTACAGGTTGTGCACCTTCTTTAGCCAAAAGAGATACGATACCTTTACCAATGCCTTTTGAACCACCTGTTACAATAATTACTTTATCTTTTAATCCTAAGTCCATATTATTAAAGATTATAAATTTTAATAGCGTTAAGTCCTAAAACTTGTGATTTTATATTTGCAGAATATGCATTTAGATATTCACTAATTAATGTTATTACTTTAGTATAATCCGCTGCAAGTAGACAAACAGGCCAGTCTGATCCAAATAGAATTCGGTTGGCACCAAAACACGAAAATACATGATCTATAAAGGGTGTAAAATCTTCTTTTGTAAAACAAAAGTCTTTAGTTTCTGTTACCATTCCAGAAAGCTTACAATGAACATTTTCAAATTTAGACAATGCCGTTATGTTGGTTTTCCATAATTCAGTCATAGGCTGCGAAATATTTGGTTTGGCAATATGGTCTAATATAAAGGTTTGCTTTGGAAATTTTTTAACCATTTGGACGGCTGCTGGAAGTTGTTTCGGAAAAACAAGAATATCAAAAGTAAGATTATATTTCGATAGCAAACCTATTCCATGTTGTACATCTTTACGAAGTAAAAAATCGTCTTTCTCAGATTGTACAATATGTCGTACTCCCTTAAATAAATTATTGGTAGTAAAATGCTTTAAGCGATCTTCAAGATTTTCAGCAATTAAATCTACCCAACCTACAACCCCTTTTATAAATGGATTATGTTTAGCACATTCCAACAAAAATTCTGTTTCTATTTCAGTTTGATCTGCTTGAACAGCAATACAGCCATTAACTCCATTTTCTTGTAAAATTGGTTTTAAATCATTGGGAAGAAAATCCTTTCGAATAACCTCCATAGAGTCATCAATCCAAATGTCTCTTTGAGGGTTATAATTCCAAAAATGTTGATGGCTATCTATAATCATTTGTAAGCTATACAAGTTTGTCTTGAAGTTCCTAATCCCTCAATTCCTAATTCTACAACATCACCGTCTTTCAAATAACGAGGAGGTGTTAATCCTAAACCGACCCCAAATGGTGTTCCTGTTGAAATAATATCACCAGGTAATAAAGTCATGTATTGGCTTATGTAACTAACCACTTGCTGAACATTAAAAATAAAATCTGAAGTACTACTGTTTTGCATTTCTTCTCCATTAACCTTAAGCCAAAGATTTAAATTGTTTGGATTATCAATTTCTTCGGGGGTAGCAATAAATGGCCCAATTGGTGCAAAAGTATCGCAGCTTTTTCCTTTTACCCATTGCCCAGATTGCTCTAATTGGAATGCGCGTTCGCTAACATCATTATGTAATACATAACCAGCCACATGATGTAATGCTTCACTTTCACTAACATAAGATGCTTTTTTACCTATAACTACCGCTAATTCAACTTCCCAGTCCGTTTTTTTGCTACCTTTAGGAATAATTATAGGATCATTTGGTCCAACAATTGCAGTGGTTGCCTTAAAGAATAAAACTGGTTCATCAGGAATACTCATTCCACTTTCAGCAGCATGTTTGGCATAATTTAGTCCAACACAAACAATTTTTGAAGGTCGCATTAAAGGTGGCCCCAAGCGAACATCATTGCTAACAATTGGACAATTTTCTTGATTTTTATCAAGCCAAATTCGTAGTTTTTCTATTCCATTGTTTCCAAAAAAAGCTTCGTCAAAATCATCACAAAATGCAGAAACGTCTAGCCTGTTTCCATTTTCTAAAAGAATTCCTGGTTTTTCCTTATCAACTGCTCCAAATCGAATTAACCTCATATATATTATTTTGAATTAAGTGTTATATAACCTCCATCGATACCATAATTAGTTCCAGTAACAAAACTAGCTTCGTCGGAACATAAAAATAAGGCTAGGTCGGCTATTTCTTGTGGTTTTCCCATACGACCTATGGGTTGTGTTTTTGAAAGTTTTTCAAACATTTCTATTTCATTCCCTTTATAGTTTTTCTTAATAAAACCATCAACAAAAGGGGTGTGAACACGAGCCGGTGAGATGCAATTACATCTAATATTATCGTCTATATAATCTTTAGCTATTGAATAGGTCATGGTTAATACCGCTCCCTTAGTCATAGAGTATGCAAATCGATCTGAAATACCAACAGATGATGCTATTGAGGCCATGTTTAAGATAACACCGCCACCATTATTTTTCATAAAAGGAATACATACTTTTAAGCAATTATAAACCCCTTTAATATTGATGTTATATAAACGATCTAAGTCTTCCTCTTCACAAGATTCAATATTTCCCACATGTGCTATACCGGCATTGTTAATTAAAATATCAATTGAACCTAATGAAGCAATTGATGAAATAGTTTTTGAAACTTCTTCAAAATTGGAAACATCACAGAAATAAGCATTTGCTAGTAAATTTTGGGCTTTTATATCTTGCGCGGTTTCATTAGCAGAGTCAATGTCGTAATCTAATATATGCACGTAAGCTCCTTGAATTGAAAGGGTTTCAGCTATAGCCTTTCCAATACCACTTCCGCCTCCAGTAATAATTGCATTTTTATTTTTTAAAGAAAATTTAATATTCATATTATAGCTTTATAATGATAGTCCTCTTTTCCAAGGAATAAAATCGTTTTGTCCTAATCGGCGAGAATTAACTTCAATTTCTCCGCTTGCCACTCTTATAATATACGATAAAAGGGCTTCGCCGCAGCTTTCTATCGTTTCTGTTCCTTCAATAATGGTACCCGTATTAAAATCAATAATATCATTCATCTTTTTATAAATGAAGGTGTTAGTAGAAACTTTTATAACTGGTACTGCCGGGTTACCAGTTGGGGTTCCAAGTCCCGTTGTAAATAAAATTAAATTCGCTCCAGATCCCGCTAGTCCCGTTGTAGATTCTACATCGTTTCCAGGTGTGCATAAAAGATTTAATCCTGGATTAACGAGTTGTTCAGTGTAATCTAAAACATCTACAATTGGTGAAGTTCCGCCTTTTTTTGCTGCACCAGCTGACTTAATTGCGTCAGTGATTAATCCATCTTTTATGTTACCTGGTGAGGGATTTGCAGAGAAGCCAGCTCCAAGTGCAGTTGCTTTTGTGTTATAAGCCGTCATTATTTTTGCAAATTTTTCTGCCTTTTCAACTTCTTTACATCTATTAATTAACTCTTGTTCTACACCATTTAGTTCTGGGAATTCAGAAAGTATTGCAGAACCGCCTAAACCAACAATCAAATCGGAAACATAACCCAATGTTGGATTTGCAGAGATTCCCGAAAATCCATCTGAACCACCACACTCCAAGCCAACAGTTAGCTTACTTAACGGAGCTGGTAACCTTGAAATTTTATTGGCTTTAACAAGACCAATAAATGTTTTTTTAATGGCTTCTGCAATATATTCAGGTTCTGAATTACTTTTTTGTTGCTCTAAAAAATATACAGTTTTATTTGAATTAGGTGCAATACGCTTCAACGCTCGCTCCAAAATACTTATTTGTGCGTGCTGACAACCTAAGCTTAAAATTGTAGCTCCTGCTACATTGGGATTATTGATATAACCTGCTAATAAATGACATAAAGTTACAGCATCAGAAGTTGAACCGCCACAACCACCATCGTGTGTTAAAAAGTAAATGCCATCTACGTTTGGAAACAAAGAGTTTTTTTGCTTCTTTTTGGTTTTAGATATAACATCTATATTCATCAAATCGCTTTCTGATGCTCCAGATTCATAGTTATCTATCAACGCTGTCAAATCGAATGATTTTTTGCTTGAGTTTTCATAACCCAGTCCACCAAGTATAGCATGTTGTAGCGTTTCTATATTTCTATTTTGACAAAATACAAGAGGAATTACAAGCCAATTATTTTCTGTACCGACAGTTCCATCACCACGATGATATCCTAAAAATGTACTATTTGAAAATTTTTCAATATTTGGCCTAACCCATTTATCTTGGTTATTGGATTTAGAAACAACATAGTCCGCAGTTTCGTGGGTAATGTTATTTGTGGAAATATGCTCTCCTTTGGAAATTGTTTTTTTTACCTTACCTACTACCACTCCATACATGTAGACAGAATCTCCGATATTTAAATGTTCAATCGAAAATTTATGCTTAGCTGCAACATTACTAAATAGTTTAAATTCATCATCCTCTAATTTAATTATATCGCCTTTTATTAAATCACGTAAAGCAACAACGATGTTATCATTTGGATGAATTTTTAAAATTTTAGAAAGATTTTTTACCATTAATTAAATTGATGTTGTGTAGGAAATTTAAAGTATTAATACGAAATTATTTTTCCGTTTTTAGTTACAAATAAATTACCAGACCCTATTTGACCATAATTGTTAATTCGATTAGTTGAAGATGAAGTTGATCCTCCATTTTGATTAACAACACTATATAAATAATCTCCTAGAGTCATGGTCAAAGAGCTAACTTGCACTTGAGTGATTGCATTATTCCATACACCATTGCCATCTTGCACTTCCAAAATCAACCCCGATTCAGAGATGCCATTAAGTTCGCTCTCTTCATAGCTAAAACTAACAACCCCTGAGTAATCCGACAGTACTTCTGTCATTGTATACACTCTATTGATACTGCTATTGTCCCCTACAACAATTGGCGTTGATGTACGATCAAATGCATTGGGACCAGCAATAGTGTAAGTAGCACTTGGTGCTAACTCAAGACCGTCTATTGTTACTGAACTATTGGCATCTATGCTAATGCTGTTGCCAGATGCAATACTGA
>CAXPPN010000043.1:0-17636 GCA_964219345.1 Aeromicrobium sp.
TAATGCCTTTACCTTCAACAACAAAAAGAGGGACTAAAAAGTCATTGGGTGTAATGCTGTTTTCACGCACTAAACTTCGAATGGATGCGTTGGCACGTAAACGTCTGTTTCTTCTTAATGGATACATAATTAATAGTTTTAAGCTTTAAGCCAAAAGCTTAAAGTGATTTTTTAATGGTTTTGATTAATGAAAATAACATTTTTTTGATTTCATCTATTTTTTTCAAAAGTGCTTTAGAGTCTTTTGTAGAGATAAATTTTAATTTACTGGACACCAAAATCAAGTACTCTAACTCATGGGCAGAACCTGATGAAATATAGAGGAATCTTATTAATTCTTTCTGAGTTTCTCTACCACAACCTTCTACAATATTGGTGGGTACAGACAAGCTTGCACGATTAATTTGTGAAACAAGATTGAATTGCTCAGACTTTGGGAAAGTTGAAGTGATCTGATATATATCAATCACAAGTTCATGAGACTTTTGCCATACTTTGTAATTTTTATAATCGACCATAACTTATCGCTTTTAGCTTTAAACTGAATCAACCCATTCAACAGGGCTTTTTAAGACTTCAATTAATTTTTCTTCTTCGCTTCCTTTTTCAGGGTGATGATCATATACCCATTGCACGTGTGCAGGGAGACTCATCAAAATACTTTCAATTCTACCGTTTGTTTTTAGTCCAAACAAGGTGCCTTTGTCATGCACCAAATTAAATTCTACATAACGCCCTCGTCTGATTTCTTGCCAATCGCGTTGGGCTTCTGTATACGTTAGGGTTTTTCTTTTTTCAACAATAGGCGTGTAGGCTTCCAAGAAACTGTCGCCAACTTCTGTTACAAAAGCGTACCATTGTTCCATATCCATGGTGTCATTGGCTTTACAATAATCAAAAAACAAACCGCCAATGCCTCGACCTTCATTTCTGTGGCTGTTGTAGAAATACTCGTCGCAACGTTTTTTGTAGTCTTCGTAGAAATTTTTATTGTGCTTATCACAAGCGGATTTACACACACTGTGAAAATGCTTGGCGTCTTCTTCAAACAAATAATATGGAGTTAAATCTTGACCACCGCCAAACCACTGATCTACAATAGCTCCTTCTTTATCATACATTTCAAAATAGCGCCAATTGGCATGTACTGTGGGCACCATAGGGCTTTTAGGGTGAATGACTAAACTCAAACCACAAGCAAAAAAATCAACATCTCCAACATTAAAATAGGTTTGCATGGCTGGAGGAAGTGGGCCATGGACTTTAGAAATATTAACACCACCTTTTTCAAAAACGTTTCCGTTTTGAATCACTCTTGTGCGGCCACCACCGCCTTCTTTTCGTTGCCAAAGGTCTTCTTTAAATTTTGCTTTACCATCAAGATCTTCGAGCTTAGAAGTGATTTGGTCTTGCAAATGTTCAATGTAATTATAAAATTGATTTTTCATCATAGGTAGATTTTAAGAGGTTATGAATTATAGGATTTTACGGCATCAATAAATGCTTTGGCATGATCAACAGGAATATTTGGTAATATGCCGTGGCCAAGATTTACGATATATTTATCTTTTCCAAAAGCATCAATCATTTGATGCACCATTGTTTTGATTTTATCAGGTGGGGAAAGCAATCTTGAAGGGTCAAAATTCCCTTGAAGTGTGATGTTTCCACCCGTCAAATATCTTGCATTTCTAGCAGAACATGTCCAATCTACACCTAAAGCCGAAGCATTTGATTTTGCCATTTCCCCCAACGCAAACCAACACCCTTTTCCAAAGGCAATCACAGGGGCATCGTCTTTTAGAGCTTCAATAATTTGGTTGATGTATGGCCAAGAAAATTCTTGATAATCTGTGGGGGAAAGCATACCACCCCAAGAGTCAAAAACTTGCACTGCATTGACACCGGCCTTTACTTTTTCTTTTAGATAAGCAATGGTTGTGTCTGTAATTTTTTGCAGTAGCTGGTGAGCAGCAACAGGATTTGAAAAACATAAGGCTTTTGCTTTGTCAAAATTTTTACTTCCTTGACCTTGCACACAATAACACAAAATCGTCCAAGGCGATCCAGCAAAACCAATCAGTGGAATTTCATCATTGAGCAATTCTTTGGTGGCCTTTATGGCTTTGTACACATAATCCAACTCGGTTTTTACGTCCGGCACAACCACCTTGTCTACATCGTTTTGTGTGCGAATAGGATTTGGGAGGTATGGGCCAAAATTTGGCTTCATTTCAACCTCAATATTCATGGCTTGTGGAATGACGAGGATGTCACAAAACAAAATCGCTGCATCCATTCCAAAACGGCGGATAGGCTGTACGGTAATTTCACTGGCGAGTTCTGGAGTTCGGCAACGGGTGAAAAAATCATATTTTTCTCTAATGGCCATAAATTCTGGCAAGTAGCGTCCGGCTTGGCGCATCATCCAAACAGGTGGGCGCTGCACGGATTCACCCTTTAATGCACGTAAAAATAAGTCGTTTTTAATCATTGTTTTTGTCTTTAGCAATGTAGTGTTCGTTCACCAATTCAATAACGCTTTCTATGGTTGGTATTTTTGCAATGCGTACATCTTCAAAGTGTTTTGCGGCTTCTTTGGCTGTGGTTTCTCCAATACAAAAGGCCACACAATTGGGTGTGTTGTTTTTCAAAAAGCTCTGTACAGTCGACGGACTATAGAACATCACAGCTTCGACAGACTCAGGGAGTTTTGGTGCTTCGAGTTTTGTGCTATAGGCCGCTATTTCATGTACTGTGATATTGTTTTTTGTTAAAATTGTTGGGAGGTCGTCCATTCTAATATCACTACAGAAATAGGAAACTTCCGTTCCGTCTAAGAACTCAACTAAATGTTCTGCAAGTAGTTTTGCATTTTTAGCGCTATGCTTAACAGGGCCAATTTTTTGTTCAATTAATTTTTTGGTGCGCCGTCCTACACAATAGATGGTTTTAAAATTTAAGTCTTCTGCAGCACAATTGTTTAAAAGCGCTTCAACGCCATTTTTACTCGTGATGATGGCGTTTTCATGAGTTTTTTTAAGTAGCGAAGTTTTAATCCTGTTGGGTGTAGTTTTTATAAAATCTGAACTTTCAACGTTAACGGCATCTGCAAATAAATCTTTTTGCCCTGCGCTTAATGTTTTTGAAGAAAAGATATTGGTCTTATTTGGTTTTAAGCTGTTTTTACTCACCAAGTTTTTACCACCTCGTTCAACAATAAATTCCACACATTCATCTACTAGCGATATATGTTTTCCAAGCGGCGCAC
Source organism: Aeromicrobium sp. (assembly GCA_964219345.1). Lineage (GTDB taxonomy): Bacteria > Bacteroidota > Bacteroidia > Flavobacteriales > Flavobacteriaceae > UBA3537. The sequence continues at coordinate 3,272 of CAXPPN010000043.1, forward strand.
TACGTTTTGCTTCTACTTTTTTTGTGCCGTCTTCACTCAAAATAATGCCATGAAAATGCACTTCTTCATCTTTAATAAAAGCCAATGCGCCAATGGGTGCACTACAGCCGCCTTCTAATTTATTTAGGAAAGTACGCTCTATAAGGGTACAAATTTCAGTTTCTTCATGATTTAATGCGGAACAAACTTCTAAAGTTTCTTTATCGGATTCTAAACACGAAATCATGATGGCCCCTTGTGCTGGTGCGGGCACCATCCATTCAAGATTTACAGCATTTGGTGGCGTTAGACCAATTCTTCCTAACCCTGCTGCTGCAAAAATGGCACCATTCCAGTTGCTGTTGTCTTCTAGTTTTTTTAGTCTTGTATTGACGTTTCCTCTGAGTCCAACAATGGTGTGTGTTGGGTAGCGGTTGAGCCATTGCGCTTTTCGTCTCAAGCTGCCAGTAGCAACAACGGCCTCTTTTTGCGCTAAAAACTCTTCATTATTTTTAAAAACAAGGGTGTCTCTTACATTTCCACGTTTCAGAACTGCCGCTTGAACAACTCCTTTTGGCAATATTGTGGGCACATCTTTAAGGGAGTGCACGGCAATATCAATTTCTTCATTGAGCAGAGCAATATCAAGCGTACGGGTAAAAACTCCTGTAATTCCAAGCTCATAAATAGGTTGATTTAATACTAAATCTCCGGTTGATTTTACGGGAACAATTTCTGTTTTATGCCCCAAATGTTCTAATTGTTGCTGAACAGTTTTTGCTTGCCAAAGCGCAAGTTGACTATCTCTTGTTCCTATGCGAATGGTCTTGGGCATATTTTATTTATCTAATTGAAAAATTTTTTGAATCAGCTCTAAGCTAGTGTCAATAGAATTGTTTTCTTCTTTAAGGTGGTGTGCAAAATGATTAGTAATTTTTTGAACAATCTGTGCACTCAATAGGTCTGCTTGAGGTTTGTTAAAATTTTTAAGCTTTTTGCGTTGCGTTTCAATTTCAGCTTCGGCAAAAACATTTAATTTTTCTTTGAGCGCTTTAATAGTAGGAGCAAATTTTCTGTGCTCCAACCATTCTAAAAATTCACTTTTAATGTCTTCAATTATAGCTTCTGCTACAGGAATAAATTCTTTTCTTTTTTCAAGAGTTTCATCAGTAATATTAGACAATTCATCTAAGTGTGTTAGGGAAACATTTGGTAGGCTTCTCACATTTTCATCAACATTTTTTGGTATTGATAAATCAAGAATCAAAAGTTCTTTTTTGTTTTGAATAATTTGTTTGTCTATAGTAGGATGTTGTGCGCTAGTGGCTACAATTAAAACATCAGCTTTTTCAATTTCTTCTTGAAGTTGACTGTAATCTTTAACTAAAACTTTAAATTTTCCTGCAATTTTTTCTGCACGTTCTCTAGTTCTATTGATTAGGGTAATGTGATCGTTTTTTGTGTGTTTGATGAGATTTTCACAAGTATTTCTTCCTATTTTTCCTGTTCCAAAAAGAAGAATGTTTTTTGAATTTACATCTTTTATAGAATTTAGAATGTATTGTACTGAAGCAAAGGAAACAGAAGTCGCTCCTGTAGAAAGCTTAGTTTCTGTTTTGATGCGTTTACTCGCTTGAATAACTGAATTTATGAGTCGTTCTAAATAGGCATCGAGTAAATTGTATTTTTTTGAAACACGAGCACTAGATTTCAATTGACTTATGATTTCAAAGTCGCCAAGAATTTGACTGTCTAAACCCGCCCCAACTCGAAACATATGCTCAACTGCAGCATTATCTTTTAGCGTGTAGGCTACAGAGTTAAAAATTTCAGCTGTGCCGGAGGTATTTTCGCATAGAAGATCAATTAATTCTGAAGGATGTTGTACAAAGCCATAAACTTCAGTACGATTACAAGTTGAAGTTGCCACAATGCTTTCTATTCCTTTTGCTTTTGCTTGATCGAGTAGCGCGGCTTTTTTAGTAGGGCTCAAACTAAAATCTCCACGTAATTTAGCATCTGCTTTTTTATGGCTGATACCAATAACATAAAAAGAAGTTTTTTTGTCGCCTCTGTGTTGCTCCATTTATTTGGGATAATACTTGCGGTTGGGTGCAAAAATAGTATGTATGTTAACTAAAAAATAACGCTAGAGGAACTTTATTTGTCGTTTAGGGTTTAGTCCCCAATAATTTCTTATTTTTGCAACTTAAATAAAATTATCAGGTTAAAATTGACAACTATTACAATTTTTATTTATAATGAATCTAAATAAGAAAAATTCAAATACTTTAACAGAGGTGGATAAAAATGTCGCTACAGGGACTTTTTTGGAAACTTCTATCGAATCAGGGTTTTTGGTAATGACTTATCAAAATGAATTTGATACTCCAAAGGTTTTAGAAAAATCAATTGACAATTCATTTATACAGTTTCATTTTTGTCTTAAAGGGACCACACAATTTTGTTTCAACAATAACACTTACACTCTTGATATTCCCGAAGAAAATTCTCTATTGTTGTATAATCCTCAAAGAGATTTGCCAATACATATGATTGCTCAACCAAATACTTGGGTGGTTTCTGTTTTGATATCCATCAAAAAATTCCATGCGTTATTTTCTCATGAAGCAAGTTATATTACTTTTTTGAACGATGATAATAAGCTAAAAAAGTATTATAAAGATGGCTACATTTCGCCGTCAATGGCGATTGTTCTCAATCAAATTATCAATTATAATTTGAATTCAAATCTTCGTGAGTTGTATTGCAAAGCAAAAGTTTATGAGTTGCTAAGTTTGTATTTCAATAGAGGAGAAGAAGCCAATGTAGAACAATGTCCTTTCTTGGCCGATGAATCGAATGTTATAAAAATAAAACAAGCTAAAGATATCATCATTCAGCGAATGGCCGAACCTCCAACTTTGACAGAATTAGCCGCCGAAATAGATATTAGTTTAAAAAAACTGAAAGAAGGGTTCAAACAAATTTATGGCACTACAGTTTATGGCTTTTTGTTTGATTATAAAATGGAAGTTGCTAGAAAATTGTTAGAATCAGGGACCAATAATGTTAATGAAGTTGGGCTTAAAGTTGGTTACAGCACAGCAAGCCATTTTATTGCTGCTTTTAAAAAACAATATGGAACAACTCCAAAAAAATATATCCAATCCTTAAATTAATCAATAACTAAAAATGAAAGGTGTTTTATTAGTCAATTTAGGTTCTCCAGATAGTCCAAACCCAAAAGATGTCAAGAAATATCTTGGAGAATTTCTTATGGATGAACGTGTCATTGATGTACCGAAGTGGGCAAGAACATTATTGGTCAAAGGTATTATTTTGAATACCCGCCCAAAGGCATCAGCAAAAGCATATAAAAAAATCTGGTGGGAAGAAGGCTCGCCACTAATTGTTCTTTCTGAACGATTAAAAGAAAAATTACAAAAAGAAATTGATTTGCCTATTGCTTTGGCAATGCGTTATGGAAGCATGTCTATTAAAAAAGGACTTCAAGAGTTACATGACAAAGGGATTACAGAGGTTTTTATGATTCCTTTATATCCTCAATTTGCGATGGCTACTACCGAAACTATTTTGGTTTTAGCAGATGAAATCCAAAAGGAATTTTTTCCAAAAATGACGATTGAAAGTTTGCCTCCTTTTTACAATAATCCAGACTACATCAAAGTTCTTTCGGAGTCCATTAAGTCTCATTTAAAAGGAAGAGATTATGAGCATTTACTTTTTTCTTACCATGGTATCCCAGAACGTCACATTCGAAAAAGTGATATCACCAAATCGCATTGTAAAATTGACAAATCATGTTGCAATACCCCGTCAGATGCTCATGCCTATTGCTACAAGCATCAATGTGTTGAGGTTACAAGATTGGTTGGTGAATATCTCGAACTTGAGCCAGGGACTTTTTCTACATCATTTCAATCGCGTTTAGGATTTGATCCTTGGCTACGACCATATACAGATCGCACCATAGAACGCTTGGGTAAAGAAGGTATAAAAAATATGGCTATTGCAACCCCTGCATTTGTGAGTGATTGTTTAGAAACTTTAGAAGAAATTGCTATGGAAGGTGAGGAGATTTTCCATGAAGCAGGCGGAGATAACTTTACTACAATTCCATGTTTAAATGACAATTCTGAGTGGGTTTTGTTGCTTGCGAAATGGATAATGGAGTGGAACGAAAAAGTACTAATATCTAGCTAAATGGCCAAAGCAATAGTTTCAGATTTTGGAACAGAACCCATAGGAAAATTACTTGTTCGGCAAGCAGTTCCTGCGGCTATTGGGATTTTAGTAATGTCTCTCAATATTCTTATTGATACAATTTTTGTTGGGCATTGGATTGGTTCTCAAGCCATTGCGGCTATTAATGTTGTTTTGCCTGTTTCTTTTTTTATTGCAGCGCTTGGGATGTCCATTGGGGTTGGAGGCTCATCAATTATTTCTAGAGCATTGGGCTCAAAATCAAAATCTAAAGCACTGAAAACTTTTGGTAATCAGATTACGCTTACGCTTACTCTAACGCTTACTTTTATCGCTTTTGGCCTATTTTTTATTGATGAAATTATCCCGGTTTTTGGAGGTAAAGGCACTATTTACGAGCCGTCCAAGATCTATTATAGAATCGTTTTGTATGGTGTTCCTCTTTTGGCACTTTGCATGATGGGAAACACTGTTATTCGTGCAGAAGGAAAACCAAAATTTGCGATGTATGCGATGATGATTCCATCAGTTTCAAATTTAATTTTAGATGTTATACTTATTAAATTTTTAGATTTAGGGATGACAGGAGCCGCTTGGGCAACAACCTTTTCTTATGCATTTTGCTTTGCCTTTGTTTTTTGGTTTTTTATTTCAAAATATTCTGAAATGAAAATCAATTGGAGTCATTTGGGATTAAAGAAAAAGATTGTTTCTGAAATTAGTAGTTTGGGTTCGGTCACACTAACTCGTCAAGCTGTTGTCAGTGTTACATATCTATTAATGAATAATATTTTATTTGAATTTGGAGGGGAAACATCGGTAACGGCTTATGCCATTGTTTCTAGAATGCTGATGTTTGCTTTGTTTCCAATTTTTGGTATTACGCAAGGTTTTATTCCTATTGCAGGGTTTAATTATGGTGCAAAAAATTACAATCGTGTAAAGCAAACTATTGGAATAGCGATTCGATATTCTATTATTTTGGCAACATTAATATTTGTTCTTCTTTTTGGCTTTCCAGAACTGATTACTAAGGCATTTACAACAGATATTTCTGTAATTGAGAAAACACCAAATGCGATGCGATGGGTTTTTGCTGCAACGCCAATTATTGCTATTCAATTGATTGGAGCAGCGTATTTTCAAGCCGTAGGAAAAGCAACTCCAGCTTTATTGCTCACACTTTCTCGACAAGCATTTTTCTTTATTCCTCTAATTTTTATATTACCTTTATGGTATGGAGAGTTGGGGGTTTGGATGGCGTTTCCAGCCTCCGATGTGCTTTCAACATTAGTAACAGCTTATTTTTTACAGAAAGAAATCAAAAATAATTTAAAAGAATCCTAATGGAATATTACAATTATATTAAATCACTTCATTTAATTTTTGTCATTACATGGTTTGCAGGATTATTTTATATCCCCCGTTTATTTATTTATCATATTGAGGCCAATAGCAAACCTTCTCCAGAAAAAGAAATTCTTACGGAACAATTGAAGATGATGGCAAAACGATTATGGTATATCATCACATGGCCATCAGCGATTTTGGCTACAATTTTTGCATTATGGCTTTTGCATATTGCTCCCTATTGGCTTGAACAACCTTGGATGCACCTAAAACTTGCCTTTGTTGTTTTACTTTTTACATACCATTTCAAAACACATATGATGTTTAAAACACTCCAACGTAATGAAATTAATTATTCTTCAAATTTTATGCGTATATGGAATGAAGGCGCAACATTAATTTTATTTGCTATTGTATTTTTAGTTATTCTAAAAAATACTTTAAATATGGTTTATGGTCTTTTGGGGCTTATTGGGCTAGGTGTTATTTTGATGCTTGGAATTCGCCTTTACAAAAAGACCAGAAAAAACTAAGATCTCGACTCCTACATTTTCATTATATTTATAAAAAAAGAAATCCACTATGACAAAACGCAATCTGTCATTAAGCTCAAGAATATTTTTCTATATGATTCTTTTGGTTGTATTGGCCTCAATTTTGATTGCGGTAGTTACGGTGTATCAATATAACGAGCAGTCTCAAGACTATCACCGCAAGCGTTTAGAACGAAAAGAAGCACAACTAATTTCGAGTATAAATTATGTTCTAAAAGAATTTAGCTGGGAAATTAAAACAGAAAATTTACCACTAATTTTCAAAGACAAGATTTATGAAATAGCCAATATTCATAATGTTACTTTTAATCTGTATGATTTAAAAGGGCATCTGCTAAAATCCTCTAAGGTAAGACTAAAAAATGACCCCATTCCAGACCAATTACCCAATTATATTTTAGATACTTTAAGTCAAATTACTTCTAAACGATTCGTAGAAAAAAATAAATTATTAGATGGCAACTATAGGTCATCCTATTTGATTTTGAATAATCCAACCTCAATGCCCATAGGAATTTTAAATGTTCCATATTTTGATGATGATTCTTTAAACTCAGGAGAATTAAAAGAGTTTTTGATCCGTCTTGGTTATGCCTATATTATAATGATGCTTGTGGCCATAGCTTTCGCTTATTTTATGTCAAAATTAATCACAAAATCGATCAAAACAATTAGTGATAAAATGTATGCAACCCGCTTCGAAAAGCAAAATAAAAAAATTGCTTTGGAAGGTGCAACAACAGAAATCAAATCACTTGTAGAATCCTATAACAATATGATTGATGCATTGGAAGAAAGTGCCCAAAAATTGGCTTCTAGTGAACGCGAGCAAGCATGGCGAGAGATGGCAAAACAAGTTGCTCATGAGGTCAAAAATCCATTAACCCCCATGCGTTTAAGTGTTCAAAGTTTTCAGCGAATGTTTGACCCAAAAGATCCTGAAATTCATAAAAAAGTAGACGAGTACAGCAAAACACTTATTCAACAAATTGACACAATGAGTAAAATTGCAGAGGCCTTTTCTAATTTTGCAAAAATGCCGGCACAGAATTTAGAACAATTAGATATTGTTGAAGTTGTTGAACGTGCATTGGAAATTTTTCCATCTGAAAACATCAAGTTTTCGGCCACTAGTTCTGAAATTATTGCCATAGCTGATAAAGACCAGATCAATAGAATTGTTAATAATTTGGTTAAAAATGCAATTCAGTCTGTTCCTGAAAATAAAATTCCAGATATTGAAGTTGAATTATCTGAAAAAGATGAGCATGTTTATATAAAAGTAAAAGATAATGGAAGCGGAATTGATGACACAATAAGTCAAAAGATTTTTGAGCCAAAGTTTACCACTAAAACGAGTGGAATGGGCTTAGGATTACCTATGATAAAAAATATAATTGAAACCTACAATGGTAGTATAAGTTATGATACAACTAAAGGAAAAGGAACTGTATTTGTAGTCTCTTTTCCAATAAAATAATAATAATATCATGCGATTTAATACTCTTTTAGTACACCTTGAAAATGATATTTCAATCATTACAATTGATCGTCCAAAGAAGCTCAATGCACTTAACAAGGAAACAATTTCTGAACTTCATCACGCCATAAAAGAAGCTGATGCAAACAAAAATGTAAGAGCTATTATACTTACGGGGAACGGTGAAAAAGCATTTGTAGCTGGTGCAGATATCAGTGAATTTGCAGATTTTGACGTTCAGCAAGCAGCTCAACTTTCTAGAGAAGGTCAAATGCTATTGTTTGATTTTATAGAAAACTTATCGACACCTGTTATTGCTGCGGTAAATGGATTCGCATTAGGAGGTGGCTTGGAGCTCGCTATGGCGGCACATTTTAGAGTAGCAAGTGACAATACTCGCATGGGACTTCCTGAAGTAAGTTTAGGCGTCATACCAGGTTATGGTGGAACTCAACGTTTAGCTCAATTAATAGGTAAAGGCCGCGCACTTGAAATGATTATGACGGCTCAAATGATAGACGCTTCAAAGGCCGAACAATGGGGCTTAGTTAATGCAGTAACTTCTCAAGAAGAGCTTATACCATATTGTATTTCATTGGCTGAAAAGATTAAACGCAATGGCCCATTGGCAATTTCTGCAGCAATCAAGTCAGTTAACGCAAATTTTGATAAAAGCATCAATGGTTATGATGTAGAAATCTCTGAGTTTGCAAAGTGTTTTGGAACCAAAGATTTTAAAGAGGGAACAACGGCTTTTTTAGATAAGCGAAAGGCTAATTTTTCAGGTGAATAGCATTTACAAAAACAAAAAAACCCTATAACATTTGTTATAGGGTTAATATATTGTTTGAGTTTAAAACTTAATCAGCCAACACAATAATTTTATTGGCATTCATCTCAATCGTTCCAGAGTTGATAGCAAGCCAGAATCCTTTATCCTTTTGCTCAAATTTTGAAGCATTTTCTTTATCAATGCTAATGTTACCACTTATTTTTACAAACCCTTCTTTCAAAATAGAAACAATAGGTGCGTGATTGTTTAGCATTTCAAAATCCCCATTTATTCCTGGAACAGAAACGCTATCAACTTCGCCTTTAAAAAGAGTGGTTTCTGGTGATACAATTTCTAAATACATATCTGTAAAACTTAAGCTTCAGCTAACATTTTTTCTCCTGCCTCAATAGCCTCCTCAATGGTTCCTTTGAGGTTGAAAGCAGCTTCTGGTAAGTGATCCAATTCACCATCCATAATCATATTGAAACCTTTGATGGTTTCTTTGATATCGACTAACACCCCAGGGATACCAGTAAATTGCTCTGCAACATGGAATGGTTGAGATAAGAAACGTTGTACACGTCGTGCGCGTCCAACGGCAAGTTTATCTTCTTCCGAAAGTTCTTCCATCCCAAGAATTGCAATAATATCTTGTAGTTCTTTGTAGCGCTGTAATAACTCTTTTACACGTTGTGCACAATCGTAATGTTCTGCACCAAGAATATCTGCAGTCAAAATTCTAGAGGTTGAATCTAGAGGATCCACGGCTGGATAGATACCAAGCTCTGCAATTTTACGTGACAATACCGTTGTGGCATCCAAGTGGGCAAATGTTGTTGCTGGCGCTGGATCTGTAAGGTCATCCGCAGGGACATAAACCGCTTGAACTGATGTAATAGATCCTTTCTTTGTTGATGTAATACGTTCTTGCATTGCTCCCATTTCAGTGGCTAATGTTGGCTGATATCCTACCGCTGATGGCATACGTCCTAGAAGTGCAGATACCTCTGAACCTGCTTGTGTAAATCGGAAAATATTGTCAACGAAGAATAATACATCTTTTCCTTGACCATCGCCTGCGCCGTCACGGAAATATTCTGCAATTGTTAATCCAGAAAGTGCAACTCGTGCACGTGCTCCAGGAGGTTCGTTCATTTGTCCAAAAACAAAAGTGGCTTTAGATTCTTTCATAGCCGCCTTGTCTACTTTCTTAAGATCCCATCCACCGTCTTCCATAGAGTGCATAAAATCTTCCCCATATTTTATAATTCCTGATTCTAACATTTCACGAAGTAAATCATTTCCTTCACGCGTACGTTCCCCTACACCTGCAAATACTGAAAGTCCACCATGACCTTTAGCAATATTATTAATTAACTCCTGAATCAATACAGTTTTACCTACACCTGCACCACCAAATAGTCCAATTTTACCACCTTTGGCATAAGGCTCAATAAGGTCAATCACTTTAATTCCTGTAAAAAGAACTTCAGTTGAAGTTGAAAGATCTTCAAATTTTGGCGCTTCTCTATGGATTGGCAATCCATCTTTTCCAGCTTTTGACAAGTTTCCTAAACCGTCAATAGCATCACCAATGACATTGAATAGACGACCATAAACATCATCACCAATGGGTACTTGAATAGGTGCACCTGTAGCGTTAACTTCTGTTCCACGACTTAATCCATCTGATGAATCCATAGCAATGGTACGTACAGAATTTTCACCAATGTGAGATTGAACTTCGAGAACAAGCGTTGAACCATCTGGGCGATTGATTTCTAGAGAATCATAAATTTTTGGGAGTTCTGCTCCAGAATCAAATTCTACATCAATAACTGGGCCTACAATTTGAGAAACTTTACCTGTAACTTTTGACATTACTTCTATGCGTTTTATTTTTAGCTAAAATTATGTTTGAAAAACTGTTAGTTTTTGCGCTGCAAAGATAGATAATATAATTAAAAAACCCAGAGCAAATGCCTGGGTTTTTTTTAATTGATTTATTATTGTTTTTTATTGCAATAGTGGAGAATAATTTGTTGGGTAATCTCCCGCCTTGGCAAGACTTGCTGAAGCTACAAAATTTGACCCATAATACATATCAATAGCTTCTAAAAATGAATTCGCCATATAGGCATACCCTCTTGCAGTAAGGTGAACCCCATCTAAACTTACGAGACCACCAGTAACCAAGTTGGTGTTTAGTAAGTAATCATCAAAGTGAATTCCTGTGCTTGAAGCCTCTGCAAGAATGGCTTGCAAATCAACATAAGCAATTCCGAAACTATTTGCTGCAGCTTCAACACTAGCATTCATTGCATCGGTTGCTGCAATGATTTCTGCAATTTCAGTTTCAGTCACTACCCATTTGTCTGCTAATGGAACCGCAACTCCATTTACAGTTGCAGGATTCCCAGGGATTGCTTCTGTACCAATAAATGTTGCACTCGTAAGTACTAATAAATCATTTTCTGTTGCTTGACGATATTTAGGTAAAGCAGCAAATGCAGGGTTTATAGCACCTAAATCAGTTAAGTTTTCATCAATTATTACAACAGCATTTTGGCCTTCACTAAATGAAATTGTTCTTTGGGCGGCTTCTTCCGCAGTAAAAGCACCTTCAAAAGGTGTGCCCGCCAATGCCGCTAAAACAGATTGTAAACCACCATTGTAAGCTGCATAGCCTTGGTTTAAGGCCGCTGCAGTTGCAGCATCAAGTGGGACTGGGTTGTGAGGTACCGTTGTAAAGTATGGCAAATCTGTAACGTGAGGCGTTCCAGAAACTACACCTTTAGCACCATTAGCAGTTAATGCAGTTAATGCACCGTTTAAAGCGGCCTCAAATGTAAGAGGATCCGTTATAGCATCTGCCATTTGATCTGCGCCACCCGTTGCATACCCTAAAACATCGTTTCCACCAAATAATGAAAGTGTAAAGAAGCTAGGATTTTGAGAAGCTGCAAGTTCTATAATCGATGCGTTTGGCGTGGAACCTGTTAAACGTATAGCGTATGGATTGGCCAATCCAGCAGCCAAATTTGCAATGTTTCCATAACCAGGCGCTACAAAATGAAAGCTTCTTGCACCTGGCACCCCAAGGTTATTAAATGGTCCTGTTGGAGGATTTAACAAGTCTGTTTGAACAGTTACTGGGCCTACTACAGATTCCAGTGGTGCTGGGCCAGAACCATTAAAAACAAGTCTTGGGCCTACAATTCGTGTTCCACCAAGGGCTAAACCACCATAATTATCATCCATTGTGGGCTGTTTGAATTCTCCACCACCAACTTTAGCAAATTCCATGGACATGATATTTGGCCAAGAATTATTTTGACTGGCTAAAAATACAGACCCGTCAGAAACGCCTGCTGAAAATGAAGGCCCTACTGCAATATAGTTTGAAAAATCTAACCCTGTTGATTCAATTGAGAGTTCTGGTAGAGCTTCAGGTGTTGATACACCGTTATCTTCTAAAACATCTTCGACTTCATTACAGGAATATAATCCAATAAGAAGAAATGAGAAAAATAAATATTTTAAGTTTTTCATTGTATTAATTTTATAAGTTATTAATTGTCCATCCTACATAGTACATCGACCCAATAAATCCTGTACCAAAAGCAGTAAAGTATTCATCACCTAAAAGGTTTGTTGCTCCTGCTTTAAATGTAGATTTAAAGCTAGGTACTTTTAAACTCACTTGAGCATCTAGCACATGGTATTCTGGTACGATACCATTTCCAAACGTTGCTTCCCAAAAATAGTTGTCGCTGTAGCGGTAGGCTATGTTGAAGCCGACATTTTCAAATACTTCTGTATTTCCAAAAGAAGCTTTTAACTTATGCTCTGGCGTATTAAAGTTTGTTGTAAAATCAGGATAGGTATCACGGTCAAAATCTAATTTTGCGTAAGTATAACTACCACTTAAATCATAATTTCCAAAAACTTTAGTTGAAACCCCTAAAGATGCACCATAAGATTTAACTGGCGCTTGAGAGTTTGTGTAAGCGCTGTAAGCTTGAAAATCTCCGTTAGCAATTGCTGCTACAGATAAAGCATTATCTCCTACAGTACCGTATAATGGCGCTACAACAACTTCTTGAGAAATAAAGTCTTCATAGGTATTGTGGTAGGCGCTAAAATCTACAATTAACTTTCCAAACTTACCTCTATACCCCACTTCAATTGAAGTCACTTGCTCAGGTTTTACAACATCTGGATTTGCAACATCAAGTACGGCGGGGTTTCCAGTAGCTGCTAGAGCGTTTACAGAAGATAAAGTATATGAGTTATTATATGCTGCTGCTCCAGTTTGAGTTACAGTACCAGGAACTCCAAGCGCTTGACCAGAAGCAGAAACTGTATAATCTCTACTCCAGCGATCAAGATTTGATGGTGCAGAACCTACAAGGATTGCACGTCCAGCATCTAAACCAATAAATAAATCTTGAGTGGTTGGATTTCTAAATCCAGTTTGTATAGATGCTCTTATATTATGATCTTTATTAATAGTTAAACCAGCAGAAAAGCGTGGCGAAAAGAAACCATCAAAAAATTCAGATTTATCATAGCGTACAGACCCCGTTAGTTTTAATTCTGTACTTGAAGAAAGGTCTAATTCTTTTTGAACTTGTGTATACACCCCATATTCTGAATAATTAATTTCTCCGTCATAATCGGTGTAAATTGTGCCTGAAGAATTTAAGCTATATTGTCTAGCAGATCCTCCCACTTGAATGTCAGCAACATCAATAAGATGACTAAAGTTATAGTTAAAATCTCCATGATAATACTTAGATTCATCTTGGAATTTAGATCCTGTAGTCAAATCAGGGTCGTTTACACTTCTATTGAAAGCAGCTTCATATTCTGCAGTTCCAGGCATATACATTCCTGTATCAGCAACTGCTCTTGCAGCGGCATGCGCTTGGTCATTTGTTGCGCCTCCTAAGGTTTGTAGGACATATGTACCTGCGTACTCTCCAAACCATGTTGAGTCATCTTTCCATGCTCTGTTGATGTTAATTCCTGTAAACACCATATCATAGGAGTCCCCGGCATTATCACTTACAACATAACCACGTGCAAAGAAGTTGTCGTTGCGCACTTCTAATTTATGTTGTTGCTGAAAGAAGTTTTTAATGTTATAGCGGTTGGTACCTTGATAAATGGTGTTACCAGTCCCTACTTTTCCTACGTATGAAATTTCAAAATCGTTTTCAAATGGGCGGTAGTATAATCCCCAATCCGCTTTGATACTTTCTGCATTATAGTTGGTTAGGTATCTTTCATTATATCCAGTTCTACTTACGTTTGTATCTGGAAGTAGTGCACTAGCACCACCTGGTAAAACTCCTAGGTTCTCAAGAGCAACACCAACTTGTTTGATGTTTGTAGACACCTCATCACCATAGACGTTTATACCATTGTAGTTAGGGTTAGTTGCCCGATTTCCACCATTCATATCACTATCGACTTCACTAGTAGCGGCCCAATCTGTCCCTTTTAAGTAGCCAAAGTTAACCTTACCCGCAAATTTTTCATTAAACTTATGCGCCATTCTAATACCAAGGTCTGTGTAGGCATTGTCGCCAGCAGCTTCTTGAGAAGTCATACCGCGCTTTAAGCTGACACTAATACCTTCGTGATCAAAAGGATTTTTACTACGCATAAATAAAATACCATTAAATGCATTTGCACCATAAAGCGCTGAAGAAGCCCCTGGAAGTAATTCTACACTTTGAACATCTGTTTCAATCATACCTACTAAGTTTCCAATAGGGAAGTTGAGTGCTGGCGTAGAGTTGTCCATTCCGTCCACAAGTTGCATAAAACGAGTGTTTGCAAATGTGGCAAAACCTCTTGTATTAATGGATTGGAAAGTTAAACTGTTAGTATTTACATCAACACCTTTTAAGTTTTCAAGCCCACCATAGAAGTCAGCTGATGCTGTATTTTTGATTTCTTTAATCCCGAAACGCTCTACGGTTACTGGAG
>CAXPPN010000044.1:0-10448 GCA_964219345.1 Aeromicrobium sp.
TTGTTTGATGTAATTAAAAGATTGTTTCCCTTAAATTGCTTTTAGTTTTTTATTCAAATGAATTTGCTTGCCTTTTAATTGGTTAACACCACTATAGTCTTGAAGATATTTAAACTCCATAAATGGAACCGCCCGAAGTTGATAGCTGGTTTTCCTATAGTCTTCACACAGTTTCATAACATCTAGCGCCTGTTTGTATTGTGGGGTGTTTACTTGAGTCGAAAGATTGACGCCATACTCTAGTTGTTCAGTAGAGTAGCTATCAATAAAAGTGTCTTGAATGAAAAGATTATACTCGCCATTTTTTAAACCTTTTATTTGTAGTGTTTCTTTGTTGAAGTCATTTTCAAAAGGGACCAAAGATATGGCCTTGTCTATCGCTTTATTTGTTGGGTATGGCAAACTTTTTTCTAAACAGTTGAAAGAAATATTATTACTTGAAACTTGAAAATTTTCAACAACACATTTTTTTGTTTTAATTAAATTATTTTGATTTAAATCAATTGAAATTTCTGATACTATGCTAGGGGATTCAATAGTACAAATGATTTGAAAAAACATAACGAAATGCCCTGTTGAGTCTGGGTGTACTCGATCCTTTCCAATAATGGTAAACAAAGAATCGTTTTGTAGTTCTTGCTCCATAATATGTTTCATGGATGAATTTAAATCAATCACCGTTGTATTTCTTTGTTTTGCAATTTTTTTGAGATGATTTGAGCATTCTATTAGTGCATCATTACAACCCATATTATTTTCGCGCTCAATTTTTGAATATTGATCGTAAATTGAAGGGGTAATATAAAGTGGTCTTATGTCATCTATTTCAAATTTTTTATCTAAAATGTATATATTTCGTTTGTATTCATCCAAAGCTTTTGTTCGGTTTTGTATAATTTCATTGGAAGCTTCACCCTCAAAATAAAGTGTTCGTATTACATCGTTCATTCCAGTCATAAAAAACACATGGCTTGGTTTGTGTATATACACGTCTTTATCTAACCTATAGATCATGCCTTCTGCATTGTCTCCTGAAATGCCACAGTTGTGAAAAGTCAGCTTTATATTGGGGTAGCGTGTAGCATAGAATAGCTGTAAAAATTCGTGGTATTGTCCTCCATGAGTTATGCTATCGCCTAAAAAACAGATGATGTTTCCACTTTCAAAAATTTTTGAGGATTCTTCTTGTGCATTGAGTTTTTGAAAACTTAAAAAAACTTGAGTAAATGCACAAAAGGATATTAGAAAACGCCTCATTAATATCTTTTTAATCTTTGATAATTAGCTTTAAAGTTTTGTTATCTATTTTCACAAAATAAAGTCCATTGTCGAGTTGATCTAAATTAATTGGAAGACCGTCATATGTACTTGAAAAAACTCTAACACCCGTAATTGAATAGATAGATATCATACTATCCATTTTTGCATTTACGATATTAAGTTGTGCTGACGTGGGGTTGGGGTATAACTTTAATTTTTGAGTTGTAACTTCACTTGTATTAATCCCCAATAATGACGAATCATACGACTCTACATTTAAAACTAAAGAACTCAAATGACCATTTGAGTCCTCAAACGTAATTGAAACCGAGTTATTTTCCTGAATAATATCAATAGGAACAGGAATTTCTATAGTTCCAAAAAAATCATCTCTATCAATCTGATTGTATCCTTTCCAATTGCTAGGCACAGGGATTGAAATCCCATTTACGATAACAGTTGGTGATTTAGATCGGTCGTGTTTTCGTCCAATACTCATGGCCAGCATAGCATATCCAGAATTTCCCACTAAATCAACATTATTAAAATTATAATTGATTGTATTGTTAGCTTGAATGGCTTGCATGTAAGTTGTACTATAATAGCGTTTAGATTGGATGACGTTATCAAATGTAATCGGTTCAGAAAAGGTATATTCCAATACAACAGTTTCGTTATTTTTGAGGCTATATGAATCCAATAGTTCAGAAGAAGTTTGAATGGTATAGTCTGGATCAGCATTAGGGTGAATAATTAAAGATTTAATCGTTAATTGGGAAATATTAGGAAGATTTCCATTAAAATTTAAATTGATAGGTTGATCAAAATCATCTAAGTTGTTTAACGCAATATGTAATTTATTTCCATCTAAAAAACCTTGGACTAATACGTCCTTGTTGTCTGAGCGAATCAAAATTCTATCGCCCATAACATCTTTCCATAAATCATAAAAGTGAATTCTATTGGTGTACTCCCAACCTGTAACTTGGTCCAATGGTACCCCAATTGGGATTGGTTTGTATAGCACAGCTTTGTATGGCATATAATTATTTTCTTCTGTAATATGCCATGTAGCTTTTCCGGTTGTAAATGGAATGGCAATTTCAACGCGATCGGTTCTCTCAAAAAGCCCAAAAAGAATTGAATTTTGAGAACGTATGGATTGAACATTAATGATGTCATTATATTCTCCATTTACAATACCCCCAAACTCTGTAATGGCATGCGGTTTAATAATCCCCCACTTAACATAACTATAGGTTTCAATTAAATCTAAAATGGCCTCCATATTACTACCAGATCTTCGAGTGTCTTGTCCAATTTGATTAACACCATCATACAGGTGGGTTGAAAAACCATCCATATCTGCCCCAGCTTCATCCATAAACATTTTCATGTTTTGATCCCAAATTGAGAAATCATTTTTTTCAAAAGTAGGGTATGCAGCAGAGTATCCTATGACTTTCATATTAGCAAGTTCTGGAGCAGCATGAATTTTTTGACCAACATGTTTAAAAAAATGTGCCATTTCTAACTTAACAGTAGCTTCGGCAACAGGATCCCAGTCTGGTTCGTCATAAAAGTCCCTGGCGTGAACAAACGGTTCATTCATAGGCTCATAATATTCTGGTCTTAAATATGTGTCGACATGATTCTTAAAATATTCAACAGTCCAATCGGCAAAAGGAATAGGGTCAAGCCCTTGCGCATAGACCTTATATGGGTGATCCGTAGCTACATATTTTCTAACTTCTCGCACTTCTGTACCCCCTGTAAGTGGATCGGGATAAGTACCAACAGCCCCTGTACTTTGTAAGGCGGCAGATCCTGGCGACCAAAATTGTCTTCCTACTTGACTGATATTGTAGTTTGAGTAAAGATCAGCTTCAACGTCATTAGCATTGGAATGAATATTGAAATATTTACTTCGATCTAATGTTGAATTTCCACCGATCATTCGTTTGACTTTAGGAAAGATATCGATATTAGTGGTTACACTTACTTTTTTTACATTAATTGCTGACAAACCGTTACCTACTTTAAACGATTGAGCATGGAAAAAGCCATAAATATTGGATGTTGCGGCATCATAAACTTGAGTGTCTATTCCACTGTAAGAACCAAGATTAGACGAAGTGCCATCAGTTGTATTTAGAAGTTTGGCAGATATTGTAGAAGCCGTTGCATTTTCCCCCAGACTAAGACTTACAACTACAGCCAAATCATCGGTTAGCCCATTAACACCTTGACAGCCAGAAAGTGGTAAAGAAGTTTCTAAGCTTAGTGGTAAACTATTAATATTATTTCTGAGCTGAAGTGAGCCACCCGGATTATCCTCGTTGTCAGCTGTTGTAGATAAAAAAACTGTTGATGATGGTGGATTTGAACCCCCAACATTACTTGATGCGCTAAAACCAATTTTTATTAATGGGTTGTTTTGAGCAGTAAAGGTTCCATTGAAATTCAAATCTACTCTAAAAGTAATTTCGTCTCCAACTCCAGACAATGAAAACCCTTGCTCCCAGGCTGCTCTTTTCCATTCATCAGTTGCAGTAACCAGTCCTTGAGAGGCATCAACCATCCAAGTTGATGTTTGAAAACTAGCATCCCAATTTGGTTGATTATAAAGAGCACCATTTGTAAAACCCTCTTCAGTTGTGAAATTCACAACATTTTGGCTATTAGCACAATTGAGGCTAAAAGCAAGGACGATTGAAAGAATATTGTAATATCTTATTTTCATTGAGTTTTCACTAGTTTATAATTTTTTCCACATCTAAAATTAGCGAACTTAAATGCCCACCAGCATCTGGAAAAGAGATTTTAACGGAATTGTTTTTCAAAATAAAATCCATAGGTACAGGAATCTCTATAGCCCCAAAGAATTTTTTTCTATTGGCCTGATCATATCCTTTCCAGTTCAAAGGGACTTCAACTTTATTGTCATTAACAAAAACTTCAGGAGTTTTAGATAAATCATGCCCTCGGCCTATACTCATACTCAGTTTTGAAAACCCTACTCCAAGCTCGACATCATTAAATTCAAATATCAACTCTTGTTGAGCTTCAATAGGGACTAAGTAATTGGTGCTGTAGTAACGGCTAGATTTTATTTGGTTATTAAAATCAATACTATTTTTTAAATTGAATTGCAGTACAATAGTTTCTGCAGGATCTATTGAAAAAATATCAGGAATATTACTAATGGTTTGTTCATAATAACGAGGAAAATCATCAGAATATACAGTTAATGATTTCACAAATAAATCATTGAGATTTGATTTTATTGTGCTAACATCTAAGGCTACTTGTTGCGCAGCATCATCCAAATTATTTAGTGCTACATATAATTTCTTATCATCCAAAAAAGCTTGGACTTGAATATCTGGATTTGATGTTGAAACAAAAACTCTTTTTCCTTTAACAGCTTTCCATAACTCATAAAATTGAATCCGATTAGTATATACCCACCCTGTAATTTGATTCTTTGGCACACCCATATTTTCTGGACGCCATAGAACGGCTTTATATGGTAAATAGTTATTTGCTTTAGTAATATGCCATGTGGCATTATCTGTTGTGAATGGTATAGAAATTTCCAAACGATCTTCCCGATCCAACAAACCAAAAATCATAGCGTTTTGTGAACGAATAGATTGCATATTTCGAATTAATGAAAATTCAGAAATCTCGATCCCTCCATATTCGGTAATGGCATGAGGTTTGATAACCCCCCAACGCTGATAACTATAAGTTTCAATAAGATCCATTATTGCATCGTTGTTACTTCCAGAGCGTTTGTTTTCTTGCCCCACTTGGTTTACACCATCATATAGATGGTAGGAAATTGCGTCAAGTTCATCTCCTGCAATGTCCAAGAAAAGCCCCATATTGGTTTTCCAGTTATTAAAATCTTTTAATTCAAAAGATGGCCATGCTGCTCCGTAGCCCATTACCTTAATATTTTTTAAGCTAGGCTCCGCATGAATCTTTTCTGCAAGTGCCCTAAAAAGTTTAGACATTTCTGTTTTAACCCGTAATTCTGCAACAGGATCCCAGTCTTTTTCTTCATAAAAATCTTTGGCATGAACAAATGGTTCATTCATGGGTTCATACCACAATGGTCTGTTATTTTCCTTAACATTTTTGAAATATTCAACTGCCCAGTCTGAAACCGCATCTAAGTCCATTCCCTCTTTGTATAAATTTCTTGGATGTTCAGTGGCTACGTATCGACTTACCGGCTTAAGTTTATCTTCTTTTTTATTATTGGATTTTGGATAAATTCCAACTTCTCCCATCAATTTTTTAGCATCTATTCCAGGGCCATAAAATCCTCTTCCAGATTGTTCAACATTATATTCTTTATAAAACGATTCGAGTAATGGAGAGTTTCCAGGAGCATGAATATTAAAATATTTTGTGCGATCTAGCTCTGATGTATTACCAATAAATTTTTGCACGGAGGGTTCAACCAATACTACATTGACTTGAGCACTGATGCCCTTGCATATAATAAGTGAGAGTGCAACTGTAAAAATTTTAAATTTTAAAGTCTTTGGCAAAATTTTATATATTAGTTTACTTCATAAATTTTTATATCATCGATGTATATGACACCAATTTTCTGAAACCTAAAAGAAAAGAAATATTGACCAGATACAGCGGGACTCCATATTTTTACGGCCTCCTTGTTAACCGTAACCCATTCACCTCTGGGTAAACTAGCTACAGATGTCCAAAAACCTTCTCCTGCCCATTGGCCAGATTTAAAGACTTCAGGAAATATATTGGTATCTGTATAATTGGTGTCAATCCATACTTTAAATTCAATAGTATAACTTTTTTCGCTATCTAAATCAAATAATGACCCTGATGCATTACTAAATGCTCTACATCTATTGTTGGTAGTAGCTTCCATTTTCATACTGTATTGGCCAGTAGCAGAATTATCTGATACGTAAGTAATAGTTCCTTGGTTATCCCAATCCCATGCTGTGGGATTTTCCCATCCAATACCACCATCTTCAAAGCCGTATATATCTGGGCTGGCAATACTATGAAGCGTGACCACTTCATTCGAAAAAGCAGGGACAAGGACGCCATTTGTTCTGGCCAAGTCTCCATTACCATTGTAGCTAATTGTTGCAGTAGATAAAATGTTTGGGTTAACCAACGGAATAATTTTGACAATTTTATTGTCATTTGGGTCAAGGCTAACATTTTGAACTCCAACACTAGAGCCATCGACAAGCACTTCAAAATGATTTGTAAGATCATTACTTGACTGAAGTGGTAAATTATATTTTAAATCAATTACTCCTTCTGCGTCTTCAATAATACTCATTATTGTAGGAGGTTCTAAGTTTTCAGTAACATTTACATAGTTATGCAAACGAAGTGTATCAGCAGCACCTTCAGGATATTGTCTCCAAGAAATTAGCTCAACATCATAAGTGCCAGTTGAGGGGTATGTGACCGAAATTGTACTCACATCATCGTCCTCTTCAATACTAATTCCTCCAGCTGATGAAGGGTCACCACCTTGGAATGTCCATTTTCTTCTATTTGGACTACCCAATGAAATATCTTGGAATGTGATAGTACCGCCTTCATACATCGTTATTTGTGTTGGCGTTTCTTCATAAAAACTTGAATCTACAGAAATCACATCAAAATTTGTTTGGACATAATCCAGAACAGTTACATTGAAAGTGGTGTCTAGTACTACAGCAGAGTTTATAAATTCATCTTTCAAATTGACTTCAAACTGACCAGGTTCGTCAAACTGTACTTGAATAAGCTCAACTTGAGAGGGGTCTCTGCCATCAAGATTAATGATGGAAGCCGACTCTGGAATGGTCCATGCTCTATTAGTTACTCCTTTGGATAAATCTGCAAACGAAGCAAAATCGCCCCTTTGAATTCTTTCATCGCCAGAAGTTGCTAATGCATCTGAAAAACTATTATATTCAGGAATTGAATCATCCTTTTGACAAGAAATAATTGCAATTACAATTAAAACTAAAATTGATATTTTTCTATAATTTATTTTCATAATTTCTTATTTTATGGTCTTACTTAAAAAACTATTTTTCAATTAAAAAGATTGGGATTAGAATTTTGCTCAGTCGATGGAATTGGAAAATAATTATGAGTTCCTGGCTGATAGGCTTGAGCCGCATCTTCAAATTCTTTTAGTGCTGTTTCTTCAGTAAAATTAGTGTGAATATTTGGATCAAATTCATACAAATTTTTCTGAATTAAAACATAGCGCTTTGAAGCTAGTAAATTATATTGTTCTTGTACCTTACCCCATCTTGTTAAGTCTTCCCATCTAGTATCATGACCTTCAAACATGAGTTCCAACGGCCTTTCTACCCACATAACATGCTCCATTAGACTTTCTGAGTTATAATCGGCGGAATTAAGTAAAACAACTCCAGCTCTTTGCCTTACAGCATTCACTTGTTCAAGAGCTTCATTGTAGGATTCATCTAACATAAGCAAACATTCAGCATATAAAAGTTTAATATCTGCAAGTCTTATGGCTCTTTCATTAATCCCAGAAATAGATTGATCGCTTTCTGTGAAAAGCGTCCAGTTTTGGAATTTTTTCAAATATGATGCCTCAAAGTTATTATACCCACCACCTTGATTTGATGGTCTTTGATATAGAGTTGTATTATCATCATCTGCTATTGCAATGGATAAAGACGCTCTTATGGAATAATTGGCGTTTCCTGTTCTATTGGCATTAATTGGATTATTAATATCCATAACATCATTTTTGAACAACATAGTTATGTAATACGAAGGCATAATGGTTCTATATCCACCACCTTGTGTGGTGGCTAAAGTTCTAGCTCGAGATGTAGCTTCTGAGCCAAGCGGTCCGTCAGCTGCTCCATTCGAGGTGCCAGATTTCAGTTCTGTTGAAAATGGAATTTCAAAAATAGATTCATTATTCATTTCATGCTCAATATCAAAATTATCTCCAATATTGGCTGTAAGACCATATAAATTGCTATTGATGATTTCTTGGAATTTATCTTTTGCATCGGTGTAATTATGTTCATTGATAAATAATTTTCCAAGCATCGCAGCCGCTGCCCCCCAGGTTGCTCTCCCAATGTCTTGATTATTTTCGTATTGCTCTGGTAAATTGTTATATGCAAACTCTAAATCAGAAAGAATTAAATTATAAACATCCTCTGCTGGTGACGGTGATTTATAAAAATCTTCGCTAGACTCTGGTACAGTGGTATGTATGATTACACTTCCATTATTATATCCTCTGTAAAGTGAATAGTAATAGAAACCTCGTAAAAATTTTGCTTCAGCTTCAATTTGAATTCTTGATAAGGAGGGTAGCTCAATGTTATTTATATTGGCGAGCACTTGATTTGCTCGATATATTCCAATATAACAATCCCTCCAACGTTTTTTAACGATATCTGAGTTTTCATTAAATGCCAGTTTATTAAGGCCTATAGCGTTAGCATTCCAATTATTGGGTCTACCTGTATCTGACCTCACAGGGTGTTGTGTAGCAGAAGCTCCTCCAAAAAGGCCATCAAGTTGTAATGCTGCATAGGTTGCAATCAAACCTTGTTGAAGATCACTCTCTGAAGACCAGAAAGAATCTGCACTTAGATTATTAGGATTTTCTAGGTCTAGTCGATCATCACTGCAGCTGTAAATTATTGCAAGTGCACTAATTAAAAGTATGTGTAATTTTTGATGTTTCATTTTTTATTATTTAAAAAATTAAAATGTAATTGAAATACCAGCACTATATGTTGCTGAAACAGGGTAGTCCCCTCTGTCTAAACCACCGTTAAAGGGGTTGCTACTGCCCGTTTCGGGATCAAATCCAGAATATCTAGTCCATGTGATAGGATTTTGAGCATTGATGTAAAATCTGCAATTTTCAAAACCAATTTTTTCAGACAGATTATCGCTGAGCGTATAACCAAGAATAATATTGCGCACCCTTAAAAAAGATCCGTCCTCTAAAAAGTAGTCTGTTGAAGTTTGAACGTTGGGATGTTCTATATTGGATCTAGGGGTTGGAATATTTGACGTTGGATTATCATCCGTCCAACTGTAAACCAAATCCCTGTGTCTTTTAGTGCTATAAGCATATTGTTTTTGACCATTATAGATCGTATTTCCACTAACGCCATAGAATTGAACAGAAAAATCAAAATTTTTGTAGCTTGCATCAATATTGAAACCAACTTCAAAATCTGGTTGGTATGAACCTTTATAGACTTTATCTTCATTATTTAAGATGCCGTTTCCGTCCGTATCTACGTACTTTAAATCCCCTTTTTGTGCATTGGGATCTAGGAGTTGATAGGCTGATAGCTCTTCATCTGTTTTGATGGTTCCAGCAGTTTCAAAAACTTTAAAAGCTCCAACGGGTAAACCCTCCTCAAGAACAGCAACAGGTTCAGTTTGATTGACTCTAATAATATTTGGATAACCATCGAAAACAACTTCACCTGGTCTTGAAAGTTTTACAACTTTATTTTTGTTCTTAGTGAAATTTGCAGAAAATTTAGTTATAACTGGTCCAAATTCATGGTTGTAAAAAGCATTGACTTCAATCCCTCTGTTTCTTAAGTTTCCTATATTGGTTAGAAAACGATCATAAACTTCCCCATTAACAGGTGTTGAGCCTGCTGAAATAGGTGTGGTGATAGCCAATAGCATATCTTCTTTATCTTGTACATAGGCATCAATTTCAAGGCCTGCTTTTCCGCCTTTAAATTTTAAGTCTAATCCAATATTTTTACTGATATTTGACTCCCACTTTAAATTTGGATCAGCATAGCCAGGTTGGGTCAGCCCAGAGATCAAGCTTGGATCTTCACCCAAAATATAATCCACATTAGAAATAACAACAGGGCTGAAGCTGTATGGAGGAATTCTATCACTACCAGTAGTCCCGTATCCAAGACGTAATTTTGCCGTAGAGATGGTATTTTTTAAATTCTTGAAGAAAGATTCGTTAGAGAAAGTCCATCCCGCAGAAATGGAGGGGAAGGTGCCGTATTTTTGATTTCCAAAATTACTAGAGCCGTCTCGTCTAACCACAAGACTTAATAGGTACTTCCAATTATAGTTGTAATTAATTCTTCCAATGTAAGAAATACTCTCTGTTTTGTTTATGGTTTGTG
>CAXPPN010000045.1:0-36886 GCA_964219345.1 Aeromicrobium sp.
CCCCAAATTTTTTGAGTATTGGATTTAAATTTTATTAACCCTCTGAAAATTTCTAATTTATGTGCGTGATCTGCCATTTTTAAAAAATTATTATATTAAACAAGGTAGAAGAATGTAAACACAAATACCCATACCAAATCTACAAAGTGCCAGTAAAGCCCTACTTTTTCAACCATTTCATAATTTTTTCTACGCTCGTATGTTCCAATAATAACATTAAAGAAAATAATGATATTAATGACAACTCCAGAAAATACGTGAAATCCGTGAAACCCTGTAATAAAGAAGAAAAAGTCTGCAAATAATGGTGTCCCATATTCATTGACTTCCAAATTGGCGCCTTTTACATAACGTTTCCCATTAGCTTTCAATTGTGCTAAGGATTCTTCTCTTGATAAAACTGTTTTTTCTCCTTCTTCATTAATGGTTTGAGTGCGTACCAAAATGTTTGGATGTGACTCTAATCCATGATAAATATCTTCTACAGAATAGGCTGGTAAAGCGCTTTCATCTACAAACCAAAGTCCATTTTTGTTTTGGTGTTGTGTGCGTTCGGTGTGAGCGGCTACGGCAAATTCTTCTACGGCTACTCTTTTAAAAACATCTTCGCCATCTACATTTTTGTACTCGCCAAACTGTAGAATATTTCCTCCTTTTGTTTGTACAGCGCCATAATCTCCTTGAATAAATGTTGCCCATTCCCAAGCTTGAGATCCTACAAATATGATTCCACCAATAATTGTGAAAAACATGTACCATATGACTTTGTTTTTCTTCATTTGATGCCCAGCATCAACCGCTAGTACCATTGTTACTGATGACATAATCAGCACAAACGTCATAAAAGCAACATAAATCATAGGGAGCTCTTGGCCATGTAAAAAAGGGACGTGTGTAAAAACCTCATCAGCAATAGGCCAATAGTCTATAAATTTAAATCGTGAAAATCCATAAGCGGCCAAAAAGCCAGAAAATGTTAAAGCATCTGAAACAATGAAAAACCACATCATCATTTTTCCATAACTTGCTTTTAGTGGCTGATTGCCTCCGCCCCAAGTTTTCCCTTCTGTTCCTGTGCTGACTACCGTAGAATTCATAGTTGAAATAATTTTTTGAGTTGTGCAAAAATAATCATTTTATTTAGTTAAAGAAATATAAAAAGAAAAAGAGATACAGCCACAAAATGTCAACAAAATGCCAAAAGATTGAAGCTAAATCAAATCCTAATTTATTTGTTGGTGTATATTTCTTTTTTAAGTGATTGATAATGACCACAATAAGGCTTATTAAGCCCACCAAAACATGTAGAATATGAACTACAGCAATGATGTAAATGTAAGACATTGTGATGTTGCTTGTTGGCCCTGTAAAATTATATCCTGATTGAATAATTTCACTAAATCCTGAAAATTGAGTGTATATAAACGCCAATCCCAAAACAAAAGTCCCCAAAAGAAGTGATACACTTAATTGGTTTTGGTGTTTCATAAGCGCTTTTTTTGAAAAATAAAGCACCAAACTGCTTACAACAATAATAATTGTACTTGCTGTAAAAGATTCTGGAAGTTGAAAATTTGTGAGCCAATCTTCGCGAGTGCTACTTACAATAAAAGCACTTGTTAGTCCTCCAAAAGACATAACAAGAGAAATTATTCCAAACCAGAGCATCATTTTTTTTGCTCTGATATTTTTTTCTTCTGGTGTTCCTTGTGTTAAATCCATATCATATAAATTTATCTAAAACATAGATGAGTTGTAAAACGGTAATATATATAACGCTAACGAGCATCAATTCACGAGCAACTTTGTCTGTTTGGTGCTGAAAGAGTCTAAAACCAAAATATAAAAAAACTAAACCTATTACACCAATGAGTAAAGCAGCAACCAAAGAAAGTTCTAAAGCCCTTGTTAAACCAAAAGCTGGAACCAGAGAAATTAAAACAGTCCAGCTGATATAAATAATGATTTGTAAAATGGTACCTCGATCTTTTGCGCCTGTTGGTAACATCAAAAATCCTGCTTTTTTATAATCACTATCCAAAAACCATGAAATAGCCCAAAAGTGTGGAAATTGCCAAAAGAATTGCACCATAAAAAGAACACCTGGTTCTAAATCAAACTTCCCTGTAAACGCTACCCAACCTAACATAAAAGGAATAGCGCCAGGGATGGCACCAGCAAAAACCGAAAGCGGTGTTTTTTGCTTTAGGGGTGTATAAACACTGGTGTATAAAAATATTGAAATGGCCGCAAACATTGCTGTTTTTGGATTAATGTAGTATAATAATGAAAGCCCAAAAACAGTCAATATAGTTCCCAAAATAAAAGCATTAGTTACCGATATTTTTCCTGTAGGTAGGGGTCTATTTTGCGTTCGAAGCATAAGTTTATCTAAATCGCGCTCAATAATTTGATTAAAGACATTCGAAGCGCCTACCATACAATAGCCCCCTATAGCAAGCAAGACTAAAACTAAATAATCCACTTGATCTGCAGCGAGCAGATATCCTGCAATAGACGAAAAAACAACACTCAAAGACAAGCCCATTTTTGTGATGGCTTTAAAATCCTGAAAGCGACTAGCAACACTTATGGATGGGACAGCTTGTTGGTTCATAAAAAGAAGAATGCTTCTGATTTACGCTGCAAAGATAATCCTTAATTGCGTCTAAATCAATATATTCTTTAAAGAAATAAAGAGGAAATAAAACTGAATCAACTACAATATAAATCTATAGGTTGCTTTGATCAAAAATATATTTTGAGGTTGTTGATCCAAAATCCCCGTTTGAAATCCATCAACAAGGCCTTCGTTTGTAGAAATATTGGCTCTTGTCCCTTGAGACCAGACCAAAAATAACTCAGATCCAGGAATATATTCCCAACGCATAACTAAATTTGAATTGAATTGTACGTAAGAAAAATCAGGATTACTAAAACTATAATCCAAAATTCCATCTGAATTTTCATCAACCTCAAAAGAACCATTATTAAGATCTATTTCTGAAGAATCAAAAGCATAAAAACGATCGTTTAATCTATCTGCAGTAGCATTTGTAACGTATTTGAAATCAGAATAGCGTCCTCTAGAAATAAAAGGTTGTGCATAATATTGAATCGTAAGGTTGGGATTAATGGTGTAGTTTATACGAAAAGAAGCACTAAGCGTTTGATTATCAATTGTCCCTAATATGTAGCGCTTTGAATTGTTGTAGTCTACCTGAGTGACATATTGTGTCTTGTTTGGGCGAGATTCAAATTCTGGAGCAATAGAAATATTTAATGCATTTATAGGCTGATAATTCAATCTTGCTTCTAGCTTAAGAAAAGAAAAATTATCTTCTGCTGCTTGAGAATGAATAACGCCAAATCTTGCTACAAACTTTTTTCTATCATCGGAATTAATAAATAAAAATTTAAAATTTTCTTTAGAAAATCGCCATCGTGGACCCCCCCGTAAAGCCGAGTTCAAGAAAATTCTTGGTTTGTGTGTCAAGCCAATACTCATACCCCAGTTATTTAAAAAACTAAGTCTTGAGCGAAAATCATATTGCGTTCTATTGTGATTTCCTTCAAAGTCATATGATGTAAATTGATTAAATTTTAGGGATAAATCTCTAAAAACAGAAACTGGTTTTGCAATGTTATAGCTCACATTAAAAAATTGAAATTTTTGATCTGCACGTCGTAAAAATCCAATATCATTGAGTTCTAATTCGGGAGAAGACCATTTGAACCCTGTATCGTAATTCAAGTTTTTGCCTCCAACTTTTCCAATTTCAAAAAGGCCTCCAGTGCCTGTAAGTGACGTCCTATTGGGGTCCACTTCAAGATGAGAGGCATCAACTCTATTAAAAAGGTGCGTCAAATTCTCTTGAGTAGATTGTATGGCTTCTGGACTTCCATTGACATGACTCATTACAAAATTTGTTTGTACATAATAGGCACGATTTTTCCATTGATGTTTAAAATCAACCCCGCCTGAATAGGCCGATTTTCTTAGTCCTGATGTCGCTTCAGAAATAGAACGGTTTGTTGCTGTAAATATTCCGCCCAAAAACGTATTTCTTTCGTTCATGTCTTTTTGGACTCTTCCAACAAAGTAATTTGTGAAAGGTTCTGCCTCTGCTTCACTAATCGTTCCATTGGAATTAATTTCAACATACTCCTTACTTGTCATACTTTCTAAAACACCAATAGACCAACCATTCTTAGTTTTTCCACTAAATTTTGCAGCACCTAAAATCGTTGTGTTTTGCGGACGATCTGTATATGCCCCAGATGGTGTAGAAGGATACACCTGTGGTGATCTTCCTATTCTTCTTGAAAAAAATAAATTATCCCTATTCCCTGCAAAACGATAATCAAAAATATTTTTGTTTTCAACAAAAAATGGGCGTTGCTCTCTATTAAAAACTTCAAACCCATCCAATGCAATAGCTGCAGGATCGGCTTCTACTTGACCAAAATCTGGATTTACAGTTACATCTAATGTTAAATCATTGGTGACCCCAATTTTAGCATCCAGGCCTCCATTAATTCTATAGTCGCGTCCATCTTTATAGGGATTGCCTTGTTCGGCCTCATAAGTTTGTAGTTGTGCTACAGTAAAAGGTTGTACTTCAAGTTGCTTTTGAGGTTTAATATTTTTAATCCCTCTAAGCTCACCGGCTTCACTAACCCACCCTGCAGATCCTACAGGTATTCTATCCCATGCCGATAATTCATTTTCTCTAAATAGATTTCGAGCAACATTTAGCCCCCAGATTTGTTCTTGTGCATCTCCAAAACGTAATTGACTCAAAGGGATTTTGAGTTCAGCAGACCACCCTTGAGAAATAATTTGAGCTTTGGTACTCCATATGGGGTTCCAACTGTCATCAATATCATCACCATTTTCTGTGATAAGTTCGTCGCCTCGAACTCCTGCAGCAGTTACCGTAAATAGAAATGCTGTACGAAGATCATGATAGCTGTCTATTAGTATATTGACTCTATCTCCTTCAAAACCATCACGTCTAGAAAGTCTTTTTGTAATTGTTTCAGGAGCAGAATCTAAAGCCAAAATTGCAATGTATAAATACTTTTGATCGTATAAAATTTTGAATTTTGTTTGTTCCGTTGGAGGGGTGTTTTCATCTGGGTTAACTTCAACAAAGTCTGCTCCCCATTCTGCCAAATCCCAAATACTTTCGTCCAAAAATCCATCTATTTTTGGTGCATTATCAGGGGTAATTTCAAGTGTAATATATTGTTTTGGTGGAATTGTTTGAGAAAAAACAATAAGTGGCAAAAAAAGCGCTGTAACAAGAAATTTATCAAAAAATAATCTTTTCATAGATTGAGTAAGTAGGATTAAGGTGCAAATAATCTGTATGCAAATTTACAAGACTGAAATTTATATACTTAATCAATTTAGAAAAGTTTAACTCATTTTAGGTGATAACAGGGAAAATACTGCTGAAAAATTACATTAAAAAAATAAGCAGTACAAGATTTTGTTAATAACAATTTATAATTGTAGATTTGCAAACTCTTTTTTAAGGAGTAATGTATAATTAGAAAAATATTTTAACGTGGACACACTAAGCTATAAAACAATATCAGCAAATAAAGCGACTAGCGACAAGCAGTGGGTTTTAGTTGATGCAGAAGGACAAACGCTAGGACGTTTGGCATCTAAAGTAGCGATTCTTCTTAGAGGAAAGCACAAGCCAAACTTTACACCGCATGTTGATTGTGGTGACAATGTGATTGTTATCAATTCTGAAAAGATCAACTTATCTGGAAATAAGTGGAACGATAAGTCTTATATACGTCATACAGGATATCCTGGAGGTCAGCGTTCTTTAACTGCAACTGAATTATTTGCAAAAGATCCTGCTCGATTAGTAGAAAAGTCTGTAAAAGGAATGCTCCCTAAAAATAAATTAGGTGCTGCGTTATTTCGCAACTTAGACGTTGTTGTTGGTGCAGAACACAAACATGAAGCACAACAACCTAAAACAATTAATTTAAACGAAGTTAACTAATGGAAGTTATTCACAAAATTGGTCGAAGAAAAACTGCTGTAGCAAGAGTTTATGTTTCTAAAGGAAAAGGAAACGTAACGGTTAATAGTAAAGATATTAAGGACTATTTCCCAACTGCTACACTTCAATACAAAGTAAATCAACCATTAACTATTACAGAAAACGAAGGTAACTTTGATGTAAAGGTAAATGTATACGGAGGTGGTTCAACAGGTCAGGCAGAAGCTGTTCGCCTTGCTTTATCTCGTGCTTTGTGCGAATTGAACGAAGAAAACAGAAGTATTTTGAAACCAGAAGGATTGCTTACTAGAGACCCAAGAATGGTTGAGCGTAAGAAATTCGGACAGAAAAAAGCGCGTAAGAAGTTTCAATTCTCTAAGCGTTAATATATATTTTATAAACCAGTTATTGTTGTCCATGACAGGCCAACTGTCAGGATTTAGTTTAGCATCTAAATGAATAAGGCCTAATTTTTAGCCACTTGTTCATTGCTAATTCAACAGAACGTAAACTAACACAAAATGGCACAAGTAGAAGTAAAAGACTTACTAGACAACGGTGTTCACTTCGGACACCTAACAAGAAAATGGGATCCTAATATGGCCCCATTCATTTACATGGAGCGCAATGGTATTCATATCATTAATCTCTATAAAACTGCTGCAAAACTTGAAGAAGCTTCAAAAGCACTAGCAAAAATTGCAGCCTCTGGACGAAAAATTCTTTTCGTTGCTACCAAAAAACAAGCAAAAGACATAGTAGCTGAAAAAGCATCAAATGTCAATATGCCATACATCACCGAACGTTGGCCAGGCGGAATGCTTACAAACTTTGTAACCATCCGTAAAGCTGTTAAGAAAATGGCAGCCATCGATCGCATGAAAAAAGATGGAACATTTAATACATTATCAAAAAAAGAGCGACTTCAAGTCGATCGTCTTAGAGCAAAGTTAGAGAAAAACTTAGGCTCTATCTCTGATATGACACGCCTTCCTGGAGCACTTTTTGTTGTTGATATTAAAAGAGAACATATTGCTATCAAAGAAGCACAAAAATTAAATATTCCAATTTTTGCAATGGTTGATACAAACTCTGATCCTAGACAGGTAGATTTTGTTATTCCTGCAAACGATGATGCATCAAAATCTATCAATAAGATTTTATCTACGGTTACAGAGAGTATCGCCGAAGGGCTAGAGATCAGACAAGCAGAAAAAGAAGGTAAAGCTCAAGACGCTGCACCAAAAGCTGCTGCTCCTGTTGCAGAAACTGCAAAACAAGAAGAAGAATAAATTTTTAATTTCATAAAATAATTAAAGTCGTAGAGTTCTTCATGTGAAAAATTTTCCGACTTTTTTTAAAACTAAAAATCATGACAAAGATTACAGCTGCTGAAGTAAATAAATTAAGAAAAGCCACTGGCGCAGGAATGATGGATTGCAAAAAAGCCCTTGTTGAAGCTGAAGGGGATTTTGATAAAGCAATTGATATTTTACGTAAAAAAGGACAAAAAGTTGCCGCTAAAAGAGCTGACCGCGAATCAACAGAAGGTGCGGCAGTTGCAAAAGTAAACAGCAACAACACCTCTGGTGTAGCAATTGTTTTGGGATGTGAAACGGACTTTGTTGGAAAAAATGAAAACTTCCTTGCTTTGGCTAACCAATTGGCAGAAATTGCTCTTGACCACGATTCTAAAGACACCTTTTTAGCAGCAGATTTTGGAGGAATGACTGTTGCAGACAAACTTATAGAACAAACAGGGGTTATTGGTGAAAAGCTAGACCTTAAAGCATTTGAAAAAGTAGAAGCTCCTTATGTAGGTGCTTACGTTCATATCAATAAAATTGCTGCTGTTGTTGGGCTTTCTGCAAATGTTGAAAATGCTGGAATACTTTCAAAAGACCTTGCAATGCAAGTTGCATCTATGGGAGCAACAAGTTTGTCATACAAAGACTTTGATCCTAGCTATGTTGCTTCAGAAACTGAAGCACGTATTGCAGTCATTGAAAAAGACAATATTGAGCTTGCTAGATTGGGGAAAACCCTTAAAAATGTACCAAAATATATTTCTATGGCTCAATTAACTCCAGAAGTTATAGCAGAAGCTGAAGAAGAAGCGAAAGCACAGCTAAAAGCAGAAGGAAAACCAGAACAAATTTGGGATAAAATTTTACCAGGAAAAATGGATAGATTTATCTCAGACAATACAACACTTGATAAGGAACAGTGTTTGTTAGATCAAAACTTCATAAAAGACGAAAAAAGCACTGTTTCAAAATATGTTTCTTCTTATGGAGAGGTTGAAGTTACTGGATTTAAAAGAGTTGCATTAGGTTAATTTATAAGTTAACCAAACAAAAATTACCCTATGCTTAATTTTAAGTATAGGGTTTTTTTATTTAAAAAATATGTGTTTTTATAGTAACAATATTTTCAAATAAAGACACCATTTGTTCTATTTCTTTAGATTCTAATTTTGTAACTTCCACTACTGAGGGGTTGGAAGGGTAAGGCTTGTTCTTTAAATTGAATTTCATTCTGTGATAATCTCCATAAGACCAAAGTAAAATATCATTCCAGCCATTTGTAGTTTTTGAATCTACTAAAACTGGAGTACGAGTAATAGTAAAGTTAGTAATAAGATTGAAGTTTTTATCCAGAATTAAAAGATTACACCCACCAGAACCACAAAAATAGGGCGATGAAAACGAAACTAAATATTCATTAATTCCATCTCCGTTTAAGTCTGTAGCTTCATATTGGAACTTTCGATCATTAGCATCTAAAGCTCGGAAGTCCCCCTCTGTTAAGAATTGATTCGAAATGAAATAGGCGATTTTTTGTGGTGGCTCTATTGATGTTGCTGTTTTACAGGAAACCATCAGTATTAGGCTAAGAAAAAAATAATACATTATTTTCATGGGATTGTTGTTTGTGGTTTATGGGGGTGTGACAAAAATTATGCCATTAAAAATTTAAGATATTGCTTATATTTGTGCAACGATCAAAACAATTATGACATACAAACGCATCTTACTAAAGCTATCTGGCGAGGCACTTATGGGTACTCGACAATACGGAATAGACCCACAACGACTTTCTGAATATGCAAAAGATATCAAGGAAATTGTTGAAAAAGGCATTGAGGTTGCCATCGTTATTGGTGGTGGTAATATCTTTAGAGGTGTTGCTGGTGCTAGCAATGGAATGGATCGCGTTCAAGGCGACCATATGGGTATGTTGGCCACAGTTATCAATGGATTAGCATTGCAAAGTGCCTTAGAAAATGAAGATATTCCGACCCGATTACAATCTGCAATCAAAATTAATGAGGTTGCAGAACCATTTATTCGGCGTAAAGCCATGCGCCACTTAGAAAAAGGTCGTGTTGTAATTTTTGGAGGTGGAACTGGAAACCCTTACTTTACAACAGATTCTGCAGCTGTATTGCGTGCCATAGAAATTGAAGCTGATGTTATTTTAAAAGGAACACGTGTAGATGGAATTTATTCTGCAGACCCTGAAAAAGATGCTTCGGCTAGCAAGTTTAAAACCATTAGTTTTGATGATGTTTTAAGCAAAGGTTTAAAAGTGATGGATACCACAGCATTCACACTTAGTCAAGAAAATGAACTCCCTATCATTGTTTTTGATATGAACAAAAAAGGAAATTTATTAAAAATTGTTTCTGGGGAGCAAATAGGAACCACTGTAAGTTAATAAAAATGAACGAAGAAATTGAATTCATATTGGACAGCACCAAAGAAGCCATGGAAAAGGCATTAAAACACCTTGAAAAACAATTCGTAAATATCCGTGCTGGAAAAGCTAGTCCAGCAATGTTGGGAAGTGTTACTGTAGATTATTATGGCACACAAACACCTCTATCGCAAGTTGCAAATGTTAATACTCCAGATGGTCGTACAATAACTGTACAACCATGGGAAAAAAGCATGCTTCAAGACATAGAACATGCCATAATGGTGGCCAATCTTGGTTTTAATCCTATGAATAATGGCGAAAGCATCATCATCAATGTGCCACCGCTGACTGAAGAACGCCGACGCGAACTTGCAAAACAAGCAAAATCTGAAACGGAAGACGCTAAAATATCTATTAGAGGTGCGCGAAAAGATGCCAATAATGAACTCAAAAAACTGAGTGACATCTCTGAAGACTTAAAGAAAAATACTGAAGCTGATATCCAACAGATGACAGATGCTCATATTACAAAATCCGATGCTCTTTTTTCCACAAAAGAAAAAGAAATTCTTACGGTTTAATTCATCATTTTATCACTTAATAAATTTAACTTTTTTTTTAAAAAAGGCAGCCCTAAATTATGCTTATAAATCCGTTGGTTTTCTATACCTTTGACGACTTCAAAATAAGGTATGTTTAAAGTGTTAACTTCAGGATTTTGGGAAGCTGTTGCAAGACTCATTTTACGCAATAGAGTTCTTATCCTTATTCTAATTGGGCTTGGAACTGGTTTCATGATTTCGCAATGGGACAAAATGCGCTTTACATATACCGAGGCTAACTTGCTCCCCGATCGTCATCCCATAAACCTTGAATACAACACGTTTTTAAATATTTTTGGTGAAGAAGGAAATGTAATTGTTTTGGGAGTAAAAGACAGTACATTGCTTTCAGTAGAAAAACTCAATGCTTGGAATACCTTTTGCAAATCTTTTAAAAGCAACAATAACATTGAAGCCATTATTACTCTTAAAGATTTAAGAAAACTCACAAAAAACAAAAAAGACAAACAGTTTGACTTTGAACCTTTTATAAATGATTCTATACGGTCCAACATTGAACTAGAACAACTAAAAAAAACACTGTTTTCAGATTTTCCTTTTTATGATGAAATTCTATATAACAAAAATTCAAAAGCCATCCGTTCTATTGTTTATTTGAAAAAATCTATTGTCAACACTTCCACAAGAAAAGACTTTATTATGGAAGTATTGATTCCAAAAATTGAAGCTTTTGAAAAAGAAACAAACCTAAATGTACGAGCATCAGGGATGCCATATGTTCGAACGCTCAATTCTCAAAACATTATTGATGAAATTGAGATCTTTATTTTAGCAGCTATACTTATTACTTCTCTTATTTTCTATTTGTTTTTTCGTTCATATCGGGCAACATTTATTTCTATGTGTGTTGTTGTTATTGGAGTAATGTGGACATTTGGAATTTTAGGGTTTCTGGAATATGAAATTACCGTATTAACGGCGCTTATACCACCGCTTATAATTGTTATTGGTGTTCCTAATTGTATTTTCCTCATCAATAAATACCAACACGAAGTGAATAAGCATGGTAATAAAGCCAAGTCGCTTCAACGAGTTATAACAAAAGTTGGAAATGCAACTCTAATGACTAATACAACAACCGCGTCTGGTTTTGCTACATTTGTCATTACTCAAAGCAAACTTCTAACAGAATTTGGAACAGTGGCCTCATTGAGTATTATGGCAATTTTTATTCTTTGTTTACTTATAATTCCTATCATTTACAGCTATATGCCCATGCCCAAAGAAAAACATTTGGAGCATCTCAATAAGCGTTGGATCAATAAGTTAGGAGATTGGATAGAGCATACTGTAAAACATAAAAACATTACAATTTATTCCATTTCACTTGTTTTATTAGTTGCAAGTATTATTGGAATTTATCAAATAAAAACATCTGGTAGTCTACTAGAAGACATGCCAAAAAGTGCAGAGTTTTTTAAAGATATTGAGTTTTATGAAAAAGAATTCAATGGAGTTATGCCTTTAGAAATTCTTATTGATACAAAGCGTAAAAAAGGCGTTTTAAAAAGATCTACCTTAAAACGAATGGATGAACTAGAAGATCTCATTCTAGAAATTCCTGAACTCTCCAAGCCAGTTTCTGTAGTAAGTCTTGTAAAATATGCGAAGCAGGCCTATTACAATGGAAATCCAAAATACTATCAGCTGCCAACAGCTCAAGAAAATACGTTTATTTTATCTTATGCAAAAAATACGACAAACGATGTGAGTTTGCTAAAAAACTATGTAGATTCTACTGGGCGATATGCACGTATTACAACGTTTATGAAAAATGCAGAAATTGATAAAATGGAACGCATAGAGGAAAAGTTAAATGAAAAAATAAACAAACTTTTCCCCGAAGATCGCTACAATGTAAATTTGACTGGAAAAGCATTTTTATTTCAAAAAGGTACTAACTTCCTAATTCGAAATTTAATCCTTTCATTGGCCCTGGCCATTGTTCTAATTTCATTGTTTATGGCCTATATGTTTAGATCGTTTAGAATGATTGTTATCTCTTTAATTCCAAATTTATTACCACTATTGGTTACTGCAGGAGTTATGGGATATTTGGGTGTGCCTATAAAACCTTCCACAATCTTAGTGTTTAGTATTGCTTTTGGAATTTCTGTAGACGATACCATTCACTTTTTAGCAAAATATAGGCAAGAACTTCTTGCCAATCATTGGCGTATAAAAAAATCTATTTTTGCAGCTCTACGAGAAACTGGAGTCAGTATGTTTTATACTTCAATTGTTTTATTCTTTGGATTCTCTGTATTTATTACTTCAAATTTTGGAGGTACAGTCGCACTAGGAGCCCTTATTTCTGGAACTCTTTTACTGGCAATGATGGCCAATTTATTGTTGTTACCAGTGTTACTTCTATCACTAGAACGCAGTATTGCTAACAAACAAGTTCTTAAAGAGCCACCACTGAATATCATTCCAGAGATTGAAGATCACGAAGAAGAATAAATATCCTTATTCTTTGTTTCTAAAGTTTTATATTTGTGGCTAATTTTAGTTACAAATGATTACGAGCACAGTAGCAGAGCTTTTCACACAAGAAATTAAACACATAGATGTTGAGATTAAAGGATGGGTTAAATCTTTTAGAGCAAATCGATTTATTGCCTTAAATGATGGGTCAACACTTCGAAACATTCAGTGCGTTGTAGACTTTGAATCTATGGAAGAAGCGCTACTAAAGCGAATCACAACTGGTGCCGCAGTTCATATAAAAGGAAGTCTTGTTGAAAGTCAGGGGAAAGGACAAGATGTTGAAATTCAAGTTTCTAGTGTAGAAATATTAGGTGATGCAGATCCTGAATTGGTGTCAAAAACAATTTTACAACCAAAACGCCACTCATTAGAATTTTTGCGAGAGCAAGCTCATCTTCGAGTACGAACTAACACCTTTGGTGCTGTAATGCGATTAAGATCGGCGCTTTCATTTGCTGTTCATGATTATTTCCATAAGAATGGATTCAACTATATGCATGCCCCCATCATCACTGGAAGTGATGCAGAGGGTGCTGGTGAGATGTTTCGAGTAAC
The DNA here is from genome assembly GCA_964219345.1 of Aeromicrobium sp. Lineage (GTDB taxonomy): Bacteria > Bacteroidota > Bacteroidia > Flavobacteriales > Flavobacteriaceae > UBA3537. The sequence goes on from CAXPPN010000045.1 coordinate 13,403, forward strand.
CACTTTAGATCCAAAAAACCCACCACTTACAGACTCCGGTGAAATCGATTATACAAAAGACTTCTTTGGAAAAGAAACTAACCTTACCGTTTCTGGACAACTAGAAGCCGAAACCTATGCCATGGCACTGGGTAAAGTCTATACTTTTGGGCCAACATTTAGAGCCGAAAATTCTAATACCTCAAGACACCTTGCAGAATTTTGGATGATAGAACCTGAAGTTGCTTTTATGGATTTAGAAGGAAATATGGATCTTGCAGAAGATTTTCTAAAATATGTTATTGGATATGTGCTAAAAAATAATGTAGAGGATCTTGCTTTTCTTGAGCAACGTTTGGAACAAGAAGAACAATCAAAACCTCAAAATGAACGCAGCGCTATGCGGCTAACCGAAAAATTAAACTTTGTTTTGGACAATAACTTTAAGCGTGTAAGTTATTCTGAAGCAATTGATATTTTAAGAAATAGCAAACCCAACAAAAAGAAAAAATTCAAATACCCAATCAATGAGTGGGGAGCAGATTTACAAAGTGAACACGAACGTTTTTTAGTTGAAAAACATTTCAAATGCCCTGTTATTTTATTTGACTATCCCGCCAATATTAAAGCGTTTTACATGCGTTTGAATGAAGATGGAAAAACAGTTCGTGCTATGGATATTTTATTTCCTGGAATTGGAGAAATTGTAGGCGGATCTCAAAGAGAAGAGCGTCTAGAAATTCTTAAAGAAAAAATGGCAGCACTTGATATTCCAGAAGAAGAACTTTGGTGGTATCTAGACCTTAGAGCCTATGGAACAGCAGTACACTCTGGGTTTGGTCTTGGCTTTGAAAGATTGGTCATGTTTGTTACTGGTATGAGTAATATTAGAGATGTTATTCCTTACCCAAGAACACCACAAAATGCAGAATTTTAAGGACTAAACAAGCTAAAAAGAGAGAAATAATTAAAGCTAGAATTCTATATTCTCGTTTGTTTTTTCTAATTTTATACAAACCCAAATAAACAATGCTAAAGCAGTACTTACAATTTAAACTTTCACAAAAACTGTCTCCACAACAGATTCAGTTGATGAAACTCATTCAGTTACCTACACAAGCTTTTGAACAACGACTCAAGCAAGAACTAGAAGAAAATCCTGCTTTGGAACGTGGAAAAGAGAATGCCACAGAAGATTTTGATGATACATATTCTGATCAAGATTTTGGGGATAATGAACAAATTAAGGCCGACGACATTAATGTAGACGATTACCTCAGCGATGATGAAATTCCATCGTATCGACTACACGCCAATAATTACAGTGGAGATGATGAATCAAAAACAATTCCTTATGCCGCTGGAACATCATTTACACAACAACTAACAGATCAGCTTAATACATTTCGATTAAATGACAACGATTATCAAATTGCTAAATTTCTTATTGGCAGTATAGACGATAGCGGCTACATTCGAAGACCAATGCTAGATTTGATGGATGATTTAGCATTTACCCAAAATATTTATACTGATATTGAAACCATTGAAAACGTTCTTAATGTTGTACAACAACTTGATCCTCCAGGTGTTGGAGCAAGAGACTTACAAGAATGTTTACTGATTCAATTGCAAAGAAAAGTACAAACCCCAAACACAGAGCTTGCTGCAGCAATGATTGAAAACGCTTTTGAACAATTCACAAAAAAGCACTACCAAAAGCTACTCAAAAAATTTAGCATCACTGAAATTCAACTAAAAGATGCTATCATAGAGATTGAACGACTGAACCCAAAACCTGGAAGTTCTTTTTCTAATAATTTACGCTCAATTGAGCATGTTGTCCCTGATTTTACCATTAAAATTATTGACGGCGAATTAGAGCTTTCGCTCAATGGGCGAAATGCACCAGAATTGCATGTTTCAAAATCTTACAATGAAATGTTGCTCGGATATAAAGCTTCTAAAGAAAAATCTAAAGCACAAAAAGAGGCGGTATTATTCATCAAGCAAAAACTTGATGCTGCCAAATGGTTTATTGATGCCATCCGACAACGTCAGCAAACGCTACTTCTTACTATGAGCGCCATAATGCATTACCAAAAAGATTATTTTTTGTCTGGTGACGAAGAGCAACTTCGCCCCATGATTCTAAAAGATATTGCTGATGAAGTGGATATGGATGTTTCTACAATCTCCAGAGTAGCCAATAGTAAATATGTTGACACCCCATATGGAACTAAACTCATCAAAGAATTCTTTAGCGAATCGATGACCAATGACCAAGGCGAAGAGGTGTCAACACGAGAAATTAAAAGTATTTTGAAAACTGTAATTTCTGAAGAAGACAAGAAAAAACCTTTGACTGATGAAAAACTTGCCAAAATTCTTAAAGAAAAAGGCTACCCTATTGCACGGCGTACAGTCGCAAAATATAGAGAGCAATTAGATCTTCCTGTAGCAAGATTACGTAAAGAAATTTAAACTATACTTTCTTAATTACATTTGTAACAATCCCCCATATAACAAAGTCATTTTCTGGAGTAATTTGTATGGGTTTATAGTTTTTGTTTTCTGGTTGTAACCAAACTTCTCCTTTTTCAACCCTTAATCGTTTTACTGTAAATTCTCCATCTAAAAAACAAACTGCAATCCTATTGTGCTCTGGCGTAAGACTTCTATCAATTACTAATAAATCATTATCATTAAGACCAGCATCTATCATCGATTGACCACTTACTCGTGCAAAAAAAGTGGCTTCTTTGTTTTTGATAAGCTCAGAATCTAACGACAACCGATCTTGCTTAAAATCATCGGCAGGCGAAGGAAATCCAGCAGAAATTCCTGTATCAAAATAAATAGCGCCTAAATTGTTTTTTGGTGGGGTTGGAATAAAAAAAGTTAAAGCTTTATTGGTTTTTTTTGACATTGAACTATAATTACATCTTTTAAATTGGTGGTGTACTGTGGAGATAAATGTTCTTGACGCATTTTCCAGGTACGTGTTAAATCTTGGTTGGCTAATTTGAGTTTTGGAGCTTGGTATTTTTTATTAATATGATCAATGGTACGCATCAAAGGTTTGTGACATGCATCTTCGTGATCAAACATTTGTAATTGATGGTTGTATGTGGGAACAATTCCTGTAAGAATCACTCCGGCTTTTTTGTAATGAATTCCTTTTTTATAAAGAGAACAAATCGCTTTAACAGCACTTGAGCTGAGAACTAAACTTGAATCTGTAGGAAAAGGAATGCTCACCATTTTGCTTGCTCGATATTGCTCACTATTCGTTTTAAATCGATCGCTACGTAAAAAAACAATCATCATATGACAACTTGAATTTTGACGGCGTAATTTTTCGGCACAACTCATAGCAAAAGTTGATATGCGTTCCTTCAAATCGGCAAGCTCTGTAAGTGTTGTTTCAAAACTTCTGGTGGTTGCAATAGCGCGCTTATTTTTGACTTGCTCCATATCTATTTTCGAAATTCCTTCTAAATCTTTCTTTAGCTTCCACTCAGTAATAGAAAATGTTTTGCGAACCCAAAGGTCCGGAAGTTGCACAAAGTCAAAGGCGGTTTTACATCGTTTTTGTATCAAACGTTTATTTAGTGCATATCCAATACCCCATACTTTATCAATGGAAGTCCATTTTAGAGCCTTTATGCGCTTCTCTTCGCTGTCAATAACATAAACCCCTCCTGTTTCTTTAGGAAATTTTCGAGCTATTTTATTGGCAATTTTACAAAGTGCTTTTGTGGGGGCAATTCCTACACAAGTTGGAATTCCAGTCCATTTCAAAATGCGATTACGAATCTCATGGCCATAAGTATTTAAGTCATAATTTTCGAATCCTTTAAATTGTAAAAAAGCTTCATCAATACTATATACCTCAACATCGGGAGTAAACTGCTCCAAAATACGCATCACACGACTACTCATGTCGCCATAAAGCGGATAATTTGATGAAAAAACCTGCACATCATGTTCCTTGAAAAACGCTTTGTACTTAAATGCTGGGGCACCCATAGGTAATCCAAGCGCTTTAACTTCGTCACTTCGTGCAACGACACAACCATCGTTATTGGATAAAATAGCAACGGGTTTCCCTTGTAAATTGGGATTAAAAACGCGCTCACAAGACGCATAAAAGTTATTACAATCGACCAATGCAAACATGTCCTAAAGGTACCGTATTTCTGTTCTTTTTTAAAATATAAATTGTAATTTATTTTAATTTATAGTGGCAATTTAAAACAAAACATTTAACATTATTTGTTGTATAATAATTAGCTTGGTTTGTGGATTTATATACCTTTGCCTCTTATTTTAAAACCTACAAAAAAATAAATTAAAATGAAAAAGACATTTAAAACATTAGCCCTTATTGTAGCTTTTACAGCGCAATACAGTATTGCACAACAGATGCAATCATTGGATTCAATTACTATTGAATCGGCAAGAATAGACTTGCCCTTTAAAGAAAACTCACGAACAATTAGTGTAATTAGTGCAGATGCTATCGCGCAAAGTCCTGCTACAAATTTGGCAGAACTATTGCAACAAGAAGCAGGTATTGACATTCGTCGTCAAGGAGTGAATGGTATGCAATCCGACTTGTATATTCGTGGTGGAAGTTTTGACCAAACGCTTTTGCTTATTGATGGTATAAAAGTTGAAGATCCACAAACAGGGCATCATACGTTGAATATTGCATTGCCTTTAGAGGTCATTAAACGCATTGAAATTATCAAAGGTCCTGCAGCAAGGATTTTTGGACAAAATGCATTTACAGGCGCAATAAATATTGTAACCAAATCTAACGGTAGCCTAAGAAATAATGTTGGATTTCAATTGGGGTCATATAATCAACAGCACTCATCGGCTACGGTAGGAAAAAGCTTAGGAAATACAAATCTTTTGGGACATGCTTCAGTTAATAGTTCTGATGGATATCGTTATAATACAGATTTCAATAATCAAAATTACTTTCTAAAGAGTAGTTTTAATACGAATACAAACCCAATTGATGTTATTGCAACATTTTCGGAGCGTAAATTTGGAGGAAATCAATTTTATGCCATAGATGCTAAAGAACAGTATGAAGAAACTCAGAGTAGTTTGGTAGGAATTTCGACGACATGGAACCGTGGTCGGTTAAAAATGACACCGCAACTTTATTGGAAACGCAATCAGGATATGTATTTATACATTAGAAATAAACCTTCTGTTTATAGAAACTTGCATATTTCTAACAAAGTAGGAGCTCAAATAAATGCTTCATATGATTCAAAAATAGGAGTTACTGGTTTTGGTATAGATGTGGCGAAAGTTGATATGAACAGTAATCGTTTGGGCGACAGAAATCGCTGGATGGGAAATTTCTTTTTAGAACATCGTTTTTCGTTTTTTGACAATAAATTGGATGTTACTCCTGGTGTTGCTATCAATTACTTTTCAGAGTTTGACTTTAATGCTTTTCCAGGGATTGATTTTGGATATACAATCAATGATAACTTTAGGGCATATGCCAATGCAGGATACACCTATCGTGTGCCAACTTATAACGATCTTTATTATGTTGGTAGCAAGGATATTGGAAATGAAAATTTGGTGCCTGAAAAAGCAATTTCTGAAGAAGTTGGTTTAAAATATTTTGGGAATAAAATGACTGCTTCAATAGCATTCTTCAATAGAGATTCTGACAACCTAATTGACTATACAAAAGACAACGAAGAAGACAAATGGCAATCTAATAACCTCAAAAGTTTGAATTCCAATGGGATTGAATTACAGTTTTCATCGCCATTTAAAGTAGGGCAATACACACAAAATTTCAACTTTGGATATACCTATCTAAATGAAGATTTAAAAGCTGTAAAGTCTAATTTTTCAAAATATATCATTAATTCTCTAAAGCATCATTTTACGGCGAATTTAAGAACACAGTTTACAAAAAACTTGTCGCAGAGTATTGTTTATAAATTTGCCGAAAGAGCAACAGGCGAAAGCTATAGTGTGGTTGATGCGCAAATAAAACTAACACTTTCTGGTCTTGAGCTTAGTGTTAGTGGGAATAATATTTTTAACGCATCTTACGTTGAAACTGGGATTGTCCCTATGCCAAAAGGTAATGTTTTATTTGGGCTTCGTGCCTTTTTCTAAAAAGTCGATTATTTAATTAAAAAGCTGGTTGACCTTTTCATATACAAGATGAGATTCCCATCCTCTGTATAAGAGATAGTCTGCCAGTTTTTTCTTTTTCTTTAGTTTGGAGTTTCCAAGAAGGGAAGTTGCTTTCCTTTCAGCTAAAACTTCAAAAGTTGTTTTGTAATCATCTTCAGAAATTTGATTTATAGCTTTGTTTATAATGTATTTTGAAATTTGACGTTGCTTAAGTTCAGATACTAAACGTCGCTTTCCCCATTTTTTTATTCTAAATTTTCCTCGAACATAGGTCATTGCAAAACGCTCTTCATTTAAAAAATTTCCTTCTATAAGTTTCAAAATAATTTGTTCTGATGCTTGTGAAATCATTTGCATTTCCTTGAGTTTTTGGGCAACTTCTTTGTGGCAACGGTCTTGATAAGAGCAATACTTTTGAAGTTTTACAAGAGCTTCTTCAACAGTATATGTTTTTTTTGGAGGAAACATTAGTTCTGATAAGTAATAGCAAAAATCAAATTTGTTCCTGGTCCACTTATCCCTGATGCAAAAGGACGATACCCTTTATTTGAAATGTTTTCGATGGCTCCAACAAATGAAACTGTTTTGCTAAAATTATATTGAGTTCTCAAATTAAATGTAAGCCACGATGGTGCATAGGGGTTTCCATTTTCATCTAATGCAAATAAATGCTTTGATAGTTCATGAGAAATATCTTCATAAGATAATCCAGCATTGTAATTAATATAACCATCTAATGTTATCTTATTGTGTTTCCAGATAACATGCATATTCCCAAAAGCAGGAGCGACATGGCGCATTGGTGAATCTATATTTTGAGCATTCTTTTGTCGTCCATTAGAAACACTAAATTGAGAAGTAATCTCTAAAGCTTTTGATAGACGAGCACGAAGACCTGCTTCAAATCCTGTTACCCAAGCTTCTGAGTTGTTTTGAATAGCTTGAATTTCACTAAGTTCTTCATCATATACTATATCTGAGACTCCATTAATGCTAAAATTATCTCTTGCCATAACATTATGTAAATAAGTGTAATAGGTGGAAAAATCAAGCAATACAGAATCATCTATATTAATTGTTAATCCTAACTCTCCTCCATAGGCATGTTCAGGGCTCAAATGAGGATTTGGAGCAACAACCATCCCTGGTTGTGAATCAAAAACCTTTCCAATGTCATCTATATTTGGTGCTCTAAAAGCAGTTGTTGCATTTAATTTCCACAAAAATGTCTTGCTCTGTTCCCATGTAAGCCCTGCTGTACCAGTAAGCGCGCTTGTATTAAGACTTGTGTCAGAAAATGGCAACTCATAAAATTGAGCATTAGAGGATAAATCTGCATTAATTAATATAGAATTGTAACGAATACCTGACTGTAGGGTTAACTTATCTATTGGTTTGTATTTAAAACTTAAATATGCAGCTAAACTAGACCATTCTGATCCATCTGGGTAGCGTGTTGCAATGCTTTCAATACTATTGTTATAAATATTTATTGATGCAGCTTCAGAGCCGACTTTATTATAAATATATTCTGCGCCATAAGATAGGTTTGTTTTGTTAGTAAGTGATTTATCAAAATCAAGATTTAAGGACAGGGCTCTAACTTTTTCGGCTCTACTTTTTCTACTAACAGATTCAAATTTTCGGCTAATTCGGCTTTCGCCAAAATATTGATAAGCCAAGGTCGTTTTAATTTTATCATAAAAATTTGATCTACTACTTAACTTCGTCACTTGAAAATTGGCCAACAACCATTGTTGTGGACCATAGTCCCATTCGGCATATTTCAATGAGTTATCAGAATTTTGAACAACTAATCTGTCGTACCTTGGAATATTTGAGGTTGTTGTGTAATGTAATCCAAAATCGAAAGTTAATGTTTCTGAAGGCTTAAAAACTGCTTTTTGTGCTAAATGAAGCTGACTAAATCCAGTGTATTTTTGTATTCTAGGATTGTGATTGGGCATCAAAATATCTTGGTTATTTCTTTGAGTAACATAAAATGGTGTTAGATATTCTTGTATATCTGTTTTCCCCATTTTTAAATCCTCAAAATCTGAAAAACTCATACTCGTGTGAAACCCCCATTTTTTGAGTCCTAAATTTAAACCCAATTGAACTGTCCTTTCGGCATTGGCCGTAGAATATCTTAAGTTACTTTTTGTAGATACTTCTGGTATATCACTCTTTGAGAACTCAGGTATTGTTGTATAAAAATTCATAACGCCCCCTATTGCATCACTTCCATAAATAACAGACCCTGCTCCCAAAATAACTTCTGTATTTTGAATATTAAAAGGGTTAATGGAAATTACATTTTGGATATTACCCCCTCTAAAAATAGCATTATTGAGTCGAACACCATCGACAGTTATAAGCACTCGATTTGTAGAAAATCCTCGAATCATTGGACTCCCTCCACCCAATTGACTCTTTTGTACAAATACACGTCCGCTATTGGCTAATAGATCCGCAGCAGTTTGTGGGCTTGAGCGTTGGATGTCTTGAGAATTGATACTAATGATTTTTTGGGGAACTTCTTTTCTAGTTTGTTCAAACTTAGAGGCAGAAATGACAATTTCATTTAGGTCTGTAGATTTTGGAGATAGAAAAATAGTGTCACTTACTTTTGATTTTAGCATTGATTCTTTGTGATAAGATATGTGCTGAAAGTAAACCCGTTCAAAACTTTGAAAACGTACTAAAGATGCCTTGCCATCAAAATCTGAAATATCTGTTTTGGTTTTAAATAAATTAAAAACCGCAACTCCTGTTATAGGTTCTGAATTTGTTTCATCAACCACAACTATTTGTTGAGCAGACGAGTTCCACAAATAAAAAAACAAAAAACAAATAAAAATTGGCTTCATTTTAATTAAATACCTGGTTCAGAACAGCAAGGGATTTTGGAGACTTGAAGCTCTGCAAATGTAATTTAAAATACAGTAATATCATATTTAGCAGCTCTTGCTTTTCTGTAGAACTTATTAATTTTTCATTATCTATATCAAATTTCGTACCTAATATTGAATTAAATAAAATTAGTTGCTCTCCAAAAATACAATGCTTCCCAGTAGCTTTGTTTTGGTATTTCCCTTCTTCTAAGTTGAAATACGGCATATTCTTATCTGTAAATTCTGGTGAAAATCCAATATATTTTGTTAAACCCATAAGAAACTTGTAATGGAACATGCTGCTTTTTTCTACAGTATCAAACCATAAAAGTGTGGTTTCAATGTATGCAAAAAGATTTGGGTTAGGTTCTTCTTCTTTTAAAATTGTATTTAATATTTCAGCTAAAAAAATAACAACTGTGGATTTTAAAATTTGAGTATGAAGCGATTTATAGGAATGTAAAATTCGAATAGTTTTAAAATAATGTAAGTCTTTATTGCTTTTATAGTCTACTTCAATTAGAAGCATCGAAAGAGGTTGAAAATAAGCAGGCTTAAATTTACCTTTTTTGGATGAAAACGCCCCTTTTACCAAAAAACTCATCACACCATATGATGCTGTATAACATTTTACAATAAGGTCGTGGTCCTTAAATTTTAATTTGGATAAAACTATTGCTTTTGTAGAAACAATCATTGGCGAATAAGCATAATTTTTAATACTCTAGTTTCTAAGTTATCTAGATCTGAAATCATTACAACATAGACCCCAGAGGCTACTGTTTTATTGGCTAAATTTTTACCATTCCAATAGGCTGTTCCTCCATCAATTTCCAGATTATAGCCCTTGAATCGTAAATTGGTATTGGACTCTGCCTCTGCAACCAAATTTCCCTCTACATCCGTAATTTTTATATTTACACTTTCGCTAAGATTTTTAATCTTTACTTTATCTATTCCCAAATTAAAACCAGGGCGTACAGGATTTGGATAAACAAATGTATCTTCTAAAGAGTTGGACGGGCTAGACCCTCCAGCCTTAAAAGATACTAACCCCCTAGTAGTGCCAAAATAAATGGTCCCATTATCTTTATTTTGGGCCATAGTATTTACGTTGTTTGAGGGTAAAGGGGAATTGTCTTTTGTAAAATGATATATGGTTTTTTGACCATCGGAACTCAAATAAAAAACTCCAGCATCTACTGTAGAAATCCATTTATTATTTGAGCCATCTACAATGATATCTGTTATAAATTGAAGCTCCAAAAGTTCTTTTGGCAATCCATCTTCAAGAATAATAATAGGTTCTGTTTGGATGGTTTCTTCTGCAAAAAAATTGGACGTATTATAAAGAATTCTCAATCCTTTAAAAGTTCCAATCCACAATACATTGTTTTTGTCCAATGCAAGCGCTCTGATATAATTTGAAGGAAGGTTTGCGGTGTCTTCTCCAACAATTTGTTTAATTAAATTACCTGTTTCATTAAAACCAATAACACCATTTTTAAAACTTGCTACCCATTTAGTACCGTCTGGACCAATGGTAAATTCCTCAAAACCAAGTTCATCGTTGATTGGGTCATTTATAATTGCGCTAAAACTAAACGATTGCCATTGATTAGTTGCAGGATTAAATCTTTTTAGAGGTTCTTCTAATAAACTTGTAAGGGTCCATAAATATCCCTGATTGTCAAATTCAGTATCAGATACACGAATGCTTTTATAATTTGGAGCTCCTGCAATTACTAAAGATTGTAATCCACTATTGGTTTCATCTAAAAGTTCTATGGAATAGTTTTTTTGGAAATTTAATAGCCCATGATGAAAAGAGCTTATAAAAACTTCATTTGAGTTTACAGGGTTAATTTCAATGTCATTGAGATTAAAAACTGGCTTTTGAATGCTCTGTTGAATGCTATCGTAGGAAATACTTGTCCATGTTTCATTTTCATAATAACTAAATCCTAACTTTCGGAATGGGCTGGGGTTAAAGTATACATCATAATCCCCAAAAGTAACCCACAGATGCCCATAACCATATTGTAATGAAAAAGGAGTATTTTGTAATGGCCCATCTGGGTGAACCGCCAAAAAATCATTTGGGAATGATATTGATGTTTTCAAAAGCCCCTCATTTTCTGTTCCAATAAACATTGTATTCGTCTTAAACAATCCTGATGTTATAGTTGTATTAAACTCATCAGGTAAAGTATAATTTTCTAATAAGGTAAGATTTGTATCATAGCGCTGTACATCAACTGTCGTAACCACCAAAAGATTTTCAGCATTGTTTTTAAGTTCCAAAACATCGTTAGAAAAATTCAGTGCAAGTGTTATCGTAGTTCCAATAATTTGAAGCAATGTATTATCGGATTTTACAGTGTATATTACACCCTGAACTCTATTTACAGCAATAAAATTTCCTAAAAATAATGTATTCCATGTTTGAAAATCTATCAGGTTTGAACTATTTATATCTGCAGTCTTTAACCCTGTATTTGTTGCTGCATATATAAGATTACCATTAATGAAAGTTTGATTTATTTGAATTTGAGAACCATTTGCTCCAATGTAGTAAGTGTCTCCAAACTCTAAGGCTTCCAAGTCATAAACTGATATTCCATAATTTGTAGAAATATATACACTAGACTCGTTTTCAAAAAAGTGGTTAATTTGTTTGTTTTCAGGTGGAATACTTGTTTTGTTCAATATATCAACAACTTTTAGAACTGTTTTTGTAGTGAGGCTATAAATCTCCAAAAGTCCTGATTGATAACCAATTATGAGTAAATCATAGTCAGTACTATAATGCATGGTTGTAATATATTCTCCAGAAAGACCATTAATTGTTGTAATTGTTTCTCTCTCTTCTGTTATGGGGTCGTAAGAAAAAATAGCGTTTTCACTTGCAGCATAAATTTTATCTCCCCCATCAACAACTGCTTTGATTTTGGTATAAGAAAAGTGGCCTTCCCAAGCATCATTATCAGTTGTTTGACTAAATAACCCTTTTACGAAAAAAAGAAGTATTAAGAGTATGTATAGTTGCTGGTTCAAAAATTAAATTTTATCAAATATATTTATATCAAACGACAAATCAGTTGATTATTATGTTTAAACAAAAAAGCTTCTACAATTGTAGAAGCTTTTTGAGTTTTATTTTATTAGAAATTAGACCACCCCTTGAGCGAGCATAGCGTCTGCAACTTTTACAAATCCTGCAATATTTGCACCCTTTACATAGTCTATATATCCTGTTTCTTCGTCTTTCCCAAATTCAATACACTTGTCGTGGATATTACTCATAATATCCTTGAGTTTATCGTCCACTTCTTTTCGAGTCCAATTATATCGAAGAGAGTTTTGGGTCATTTCCAAACCAGAAGTTGCAACACCTCCAGCGTTAGAGGCTTTTCCTGGTGCAAATAAAATTTTGGCCTTCTGAAATGTTGCAACGGCATCTTTAGTAGAAGGCATATTAGCCCCTTCACTGACACAAATACAGCCATTTTTAAGTAATGCTTTAGCATCGGTTCCATTGAGTTCATTTTGAGTGGCACAAGGCAATGCTATGTCACAAGGTTCTCCCCAAGGGGTTTTATTGGCAACAAATTTTGCATTTGGATAAGCATCAACATAGGCACTAATACGACCTCTCTTGTTGTTTTTTAAATCCATCACAAAAGCTAATTTATTTTTATCAATTCCATCATAATCAACAATATATCCAGAAGAATCTGATAATGTTATGACCTTGCCTCCAAGCTGAACAACTTTTTCTGCTGCAAATTGTGCAACATTTCCAGAACCAGAAATTGTTACTGTTTTACCTTTAATATCATCGCCTTTTGTTTGCAACATTTTTTGTGCAAAATAAACGGTTCCATAGCCTGTTGCTTCTGGTCGAATGAGAGAGCCCCCCCATGTTAATCCTTTTCCTGTAAGAACACCAGTAAATTCATTTTTAAGTTTTTTATACATTCCAAACAAAAATCCAATTTCTCTTCCACCAACTCCAATATCTCCTGCAGGAACGTCTGTATTTGGGCCTATATGGCGAAATAATTCACTCATAAACGCATGACAGAAACGCATAATTTCGTTGTCACTTTTTCCTTTTGGATCAAAATCACTACCCCCTTTTCCTCCACCCATTGGAAGCGTTGTTAAACTATTTTTGAAAACTTGTTCAAAAGCTAAGAACTTTAAAATACTCATATTTACTGAGGGGTGAAATCGCAACCCCCCTTTGTATGGGCCAATGGCTGAATTCATTTGAATTCTATACCCTCTATTGACTTGAATTTCGCCATCGTCATCTACCCAGTTTACTCTAAAGGTAACTGCACGTTCTGGTTCAACCATGCGAAGGAGTATATTTTTGCCATGATAAATATCGTGTTTAACAATATACGGAATAACTGTTTCGGCAACTTCCTCTACAGCTTGTAGAAACTCTGGCTCAAGACCATTTCTTTGTTTGACTAAGTCTAAAAATCCTTCAATTTTTTCTTTCATTTCATTTAATTTAGGAGCACTATAATTACTAATTGTTGTACAAATATATAATATCCTTAAAAATAAATAGATATTTTTTTAAATTCGTAATAACTGACTCTAAATTTACTTTAAAATTACGAATATCTCAATAAAAAGATAAGCATTAAAAAAGGTAATAACAGTGTTTTCTAACCGTTTAGCGCTTGCTTTAAATCCTCAATAAGATCATGCTGATCTTCAATACCAACACTTAATCGAATTAAAGAATCAACAACTCCTGTTTTTTCGCGCTCTTCTTTTGGAATACTTGCGTGTGTCATACTTGCAGGATGACCTGCTAAAGATTCTACACCCCCGAGTGACTCTGCAAGCGTAAAAATCTTTAGGCGTTCTACAACTTTTATAGCTTCTTCATAGTTATTGCCTTTTGTTGTAAAGGATAACATCCCCCCAAAATCATTCATTTGTTCCACTGCAATGTCATGGTTTGGATGTGATTCTAAACCTGGCCAATAGACGGTTTCTACTTTTGGATGGGTTGCCAAGAATTCGGCAACCGCTTTACCATTTTCACAATGTCTTTGCATCCTTATATGCAATGTTTTTATACCTCTTAAAACCAAAAAACTATCTTGTGGACCACAAACTGCACCACTCGCATTTTGAATAAAATAAAGTTGCTCTGCAAGTGCTTTATCTTTGACAACCAATGCTCCCATTACAACATCGCTATGTCCGCCAAGATATTTGGTAGCGGAGTGCATCACAATATCAGCGCCTAAACCTAAAGGCTGCTGTAGATATGGTGTTGCAAACGTATTGTCCACTGCTAATAAGATTTTATGTTGCTGTGCTACATTTGCCACTGCCTTTATATCAATGATATTGAGCATAGGGTTGGTGGGGGTTTCAACCCAAATAAGCTTAGTTTTTGCGTTGATATGATGTTCAATTTGTTTTACATTTTCCATCCCAACAAAATGAAATTTAATTTGAAATTTCTCAAAAACCTTAGTGAATAAACGGTAGGTTCCACCATACAAATCATTTGTTGAAATGACCTCATCTCCGGGTTGTAATAATTTTATAATCGCATCTATGGCGGCCAACCCCGAGCCAAAAGCTAAACCAAAATTGCCGTTTTCTATACTTGCAAATGATTGTTCTAGCGCATGTCGAGTTGGGTTATGTGTTCGAGAGTATTCATATCCTTTATGCCCGCCTGGTGTAGTTTGTGCATAGGTTGAAGTTTGATAAATAGGAGGCATTACAGATCCATACGCCTTATCTGGAGATTGTCCTCCATGAATTGTTTTGGTGTTAAATTTCATTTTTTACTGCTATAATTACTGTGAAATGATTGTATTTTTCATGGCTAAAATGTAGCCTAGATGGATTCCTTCATGAAAATTATTAAACTCTAAAGCTTCTTCAACATTTGTAAGTGTACTTTTGGTAGAAACTGTATAAGTTGTATAGTTGGTAAAAATCCCTGCTGCATAATCTTTCTGGGTTTGCTCTATAGTTGAGGTTAAGAGACCTTTTAAAAGATCAACATCTTTTTGTGATGCGGCTTCTTCTGTTTTTGTGCCTTTTCTAAAGGCCTCAATAAGTTGAGAATCTATAAGCATTGGTAGGCCCGATAAACCATAAACCAGTAGTTGTTGAGTTACAACAACATGCATAATGTTCCAATATATCGAATTTCGATAACCCTTGGGCACTGTATTGAGTTGTTCTAAAGAAAATTGTTCTAGAAATTTATACAGTATTGCTCTGGTTTTTAGGGTAATATCAAAACTCCAATTCATAATTAAATCAAATATTTAAAAAGTTAATATAGAAATGATTTTCTTTGTAAAAGTAATGAAACAATTGCATGAAAAAAATCTATTCTCTTAAAAGTTGTAATACCTGTCAACGCATACTAAAAACATTGGAAATTCCTAAAGGATATATAATTCAAAATATAAAAGAATCACCTATATCAAACACCGATTTAGAACATCTAAAAACACTATCGGGAAGCTATGAGGCCTTGTTTAGTAAGCGTGCTAAACTGTATAAAGAAATGGGGCTAAAAAACAAAGTTCTGAAGGAACATGATTTTAAGCAATTGATTCTAGAACATTATACCTTTTTAAAACGACCGATAATAGTTGTTGAAAATCAAATTTTTATTGGCAATAGTGTAAAAACTATTGAAGCAGCAAAATTGGCTCTAAAAAATGAACAATAGAACCGCAGCGCTTATCGCCTTAGTATTGGTTCAACTCTTTTATGGTGTAACCTATACGTTTGCCAACGATGTAATTGTTGGTGGCTATATAATGCCTTTTGGATTTATCGTTCTTCGTGTTGTCTGCGCAACATTTCTTTTTTGGGGGTTTAGCTTAGTGGTGCCAAGCAAAAAAATTGACCGAAAAGATTTTCCTAAACTCATCGCTGCCGCCTTTTTTGGTGTTGCCCTAAACATGCTTGCATTTTTTAAAGGACTTCAATACACCACTCCTATTGATGGCTCTGTTATCATGACTACTGTGCCAATTATTGTACTTATTTTGTCTGCAATAATACTCAAAGAGCAGATTACAAAACTTAAAATTGTGGGTATTGGACTTGGTTTGTCAGGTGCTTTAGTTCTGATTTTATATGGTCAAAACTCTGAAAATGGGGAGAATATTATGTTGGGTAATATTTTAGTACTTGTCAATGCTGCATCATACAGTTACTACTTAATTTTAATAAAAAAATTAACTGCAAAATACCACCCATATGATTTTATAAAATGGTTATTCTTGTTTGGATCCATTATGGTATTGCCATTTGGTTATGCAGAACTTAGTGCTGTAAACTGGCAAGATTTTCCGTCCTACATTTGGTTTTCTGTGGGGTTTGTGATTGTGTTTGCAACCTTTGGAACATACCTTCTTAATCCTTTGGCGCTGAAAAATTTAAAGGCCACAACAGTCAGTACATTCTTATATTTACAACCTATTTTTGCAGGAATTTTTGCCATCGCCATGGGTAGCGACCAATTAGACCTCGTAAAAGGTTTAGCGGCACTATTAATTTTTATTGGTGTATATTTAGTCACCAAAAAATAACCTTTTTGACAACTACAGTTTATTCATCAATAGAGCATTTGGACGAAGAGTTTCTAGAACTCATTAATCCAAACAAAAGTGCGTATTTTTCTAGAGATTTGCTCAATAGCTTTGAAACCTCCAATGCACAAGTAAATGAACGTTATGTATGTATTTCAAATAACAATATACCTCAAGCATTGGCATTGGTACAAATCATTGAATTGAGTGTTGATGTCATCCTAAAAAATATTAAGGTATCTCCATTTTTTCGTAAAATTTTAAATGCATTTTTTTGTAATGACCATATTAAAATCATGTTTTGTGGTAATATATTCTTGAGCGGAGAACATGGCATTAGCTTTTCTAAAAATTGTAATAAAAAAAATACTGTTTTGCAAATTGGTAAAGCACTAGACAACATTGCAAAATCCACTCACCCATTGCACGCTATTTTTATCAAAGATTTTGAAACCCCAGCAGTAGAGTATACTTCAGCTTTTGAGCATTTCGGATTTACTAATGTCAAAGTAGAGCCCAATATGCTTATCACTTTAAAATCTGAATGGAAGACTTTTGAAGATTATAAAGCTGCATTAAAATCAAAATATAGAGTTAAAGCCAATAAAGCAGACTCAAAAAGCAAAGCGCTAAAGCTACAGGTTTTTTCAAAAAATGATATTGAAACATATAAAAATGAACTGCAAAATCTATATCAAAATACTATTGATAATGCCAACTTTAATGCACAGGTATTAGATTTGAACACCTATATCAAACTCAAAGAATCATACAAAGACAATTTTATTGTTTGGAGTTATTTTTTAGATGATAAAATTGTTGGATTTTTATCCGCTTTAAAAAATAGAAATCACCTTGATGCACACTTCATAGGACTTAATTATAGCCTAAATAAAACCTATGGCATTTATCCAAGAATATTAAACGATTATATTCGGTTGGGTTTAGAAAAAAAGGTGAAAATCATAAACTTGGGACGTACTGCTTCTGAGATAAAGTCAACCATTGGCGCAAAACCCTTAGCATTGAGCTGTTATATTAAACACAAAAACAAATTTCTCAATGTTTTGATTAAACCTTTTTTTAAAAAAATACAAATCAAAAGCTTCAAACAACACAGCCCATTTAAATAGTGTTGGCTTTTCTGTATCTTTGAGCCATAAATTTAACAAAAAGGCATGATACACTCCATGACTGGATATGGAAAATCCGAATTAGAATTATCAACAAAAACCATTCGTTTAGAATTAAAATCCTTAAACAGTAAGTCTTTGGATCTTAATATGCGTATGCCAACTATGTATAGAGCAAAAGAACTTGAATTACGTAAAATTATTGGTGCAAAACTAGGTCGTGGAAAGATAGATTTTTCACTTTATGTTGAATTTAATAAAGGAGAAGCTCCTGCAAAAATCAATACCGAAGTTGTTAAAGGGTATATGAAACAGCTAGAAAAAATATCCTCTTCAGACGAAGTTGAATTGCTAAAAATGGCCGTTCGTATGCCAGATGCTATAAGTACAGAGCGCGAAGACATAGACCCCAAAGAATGGAAAATAATATCAGATGAAGTTTTGGTGGTATTAAACAAAATTCAAAACTACCGAAAAGACGAAGGGGCAGTACTTGAAAAAGATTTTTCAAAACGAATTTCAAAAATTGATGAACTCCTTGAGGATGTAATAAAAATTGATCCTGAGCGTATTGAACATGTTAGAGAACGTCTTAATAAAGGCATTGCTGAATTGAAAGAAAAAGTAGATGAAAACCGCTTTGAACAGGAGTTGATTTATTACATTGAAAAACTAGATATTACAGAAGAAAAAATTCGGCTAAAAAACCATTTAGGATATTTTCTGAAAAACTTAAATTTAGATGAGTCGAACGGTAAAAAACTTGGTTTTATCAGTCAAGAAATTGGACGAGAAATTAATACGATTGGATCCAAAGCAAATTATGCCCCGATGCAAAAACTCGTTGTACAAATGAAAGACGAGCTCGAAAAAATAAAAGAACAATTACTCAACGTGCTATAAACTATGTTTAACGGAAAACTCATTGTATTCTCTGCACCCTCAGGCTCTGGAAAAACGACCATTGTAAAACACCTTTTGAAACAACAAGAGTTAAATCTTGTTTTTTCTATTTCGGCCACATCTCGGCAAAAAAGAGGGGATGAAATTGATGGAAAAGATTACTATTTTTTATCGACGGAAAAGTTTAAAAAACACATCAAAGAAGGTGACTTTTTAGAGTGGGAAGAAGTTTACAGAGATAATTTTTATGGAACTTTAAAAGCTGAAGTGGAACGCATTTGGGCCATGGGTAAGCATGTTATTTTTGATATTGATGTTTCAGGAGGATTGCGCATAAAAAAGAAGTTCCCCGAAAAAACACTGGCTGTTTTTGTAAAACCCCCAAGTATCGACGAACTAAAAATTCGATTAAAAAAACGAAAAACAGAATCTGATGACAAAATAAACATGAGAATCTCAAAGGCTTCTGCAGAACTTGCTACTGCACCCCTTTTTGATAGTATTGTAGAAAATGAAATTCTAGAAAAAGCTAAAAATAAAGCGCATAAAATTGTTTTAAATTTTATTGAATCATAAAATATTGAATTCAAAAAAATGAAGGTAGGTCTCTATTTTGGTACTTTTAACCCCATTCATGTGGGGCATCTTATTATTGCTAATCATTTTGCAGAGCATTCCGATTTAGATCAAGTGTGGTGTGTGGTAACACCCCAGAATCCTTTCAAAACTAAACAAAGCATCTTGGATAATAACCAACGATTAGAGATGGTGTATCTAGCCACTAAAGAGTACCCAAAACTCAAACCTAGTGCTATTGAATTTCAACTCAAACAACCCAATTATACCATACATACTCTTGCATATTTAGAAGAAAAATATCCAAAACATAAATTTGCGCTTATTATGGGTGAAGACAATCTAGTCTCTTTACCAAAATGGAAAAATGCTGAAGTGATTTTGGAGCGCTACCCAATTTATGTCTATCCTAGAAAGCTCCATTCTAAATCAATAAAACATACCATAAAAGGTGACATAAATAAAATTGATGCCCCAGTAATTGAAATTTCGTCTTCATTTATAAGAAAAGCCATAAAAGATGGAAAAAACATACGCCCCTTACTGCCCGAAGCCGTATGGGTATATTTAGATGAAATGAATTTTTATAAATAATTATGGTAAAAATTGGACCAATAGAATTGCCTGAATTTCCATTGTTGCTTGCCCCAATGGAAGACGTAAGCGATCCTCCTTTTCGTGCACTTTGTAAAGAACAGGGTGCAGATGTCGTTTATACAGAATTCATTTCTAGTGAAGGACTTATTCGTGATGCTGCAAAAAGTACCATGAAACTCGACATTTATGAGAAAGAGCGCCCTGTTGGTATTCAAATTTTTGGTGCAAACTTAGACAGTATGCTTAGAGCAGTAGAGATTGTTGAAAAATCAAATCCAGATATCATTGACATTAATTTTGGTTGCCCTGTAAAAAAGGTCGTAAGTAAAGGAGCAGGAGCAGGCATTTTAAAAGACATTTGTCTAATGGAAAAGCTTACTGCAGAAATGGTCAAACGTACCCATTTGCCTGTTACAGTCAAAACACGTTTGGGCTGGAATCATGATTCTATTCGGATTGTAGAAGTTGCCGAAAGACTTCAGGATGTGGGTATTAAAGCACTTTCTATTCATGGTAGAACACGGGCTCAAATGTATAAAGGCAATGCGGATTGGGCACCTATTGCTGAAGTGAAAAATAATCCTAGAATGCATATACCAATTTTTGGAAATGGCGATGTCAACTCCCCAGAACGTGCTGTTGAAATGCGTGATACTTATGGATTAGATGGCGCTATGATTGGTCGTGCTAGTATTGGAAACCCATGGTTTTTTAAGCAAGTTAAACACTATTTTGAAACCGGAACACACCTAGCGCCCATAAGTATGATTGAGCGCGTAGAAGCGGCGAGAAGACACCTCAAAATGGCTATTGATTGGAAAGGTGAAGTATTGGGGGTTTTGGAAACTAGAAGACATTATACAAACTATTTTAAAGGCATTCCAAACTTTAAACCTTATAGAACCAAAATGGTAACTAGTGACCACAGTATAGATGTTTTTAAGACTTTTGATGAAGTAGAATCCGCTTTTGGAACTCATCAATTTGTCTAGCTTGAAAGGTTTAGCTTTTTGATACTCCAAGAGGCTATTTTCGAAGCCATCACCCCTAAAACTAGAATAGTTCCAAATGCAATCACAAAGTTCAGTGACTTTAAAACTACAGGATACGCCAATGTGGTTGATATCATCACTAAGTCAAAATACTTTTGAAGAATAATTAGAGTTGCTCCTAAAAAGAGCCCTATAAATCCGCCAAGAACGGTCATCATAATTCCTTGCATAAAAAATATATGTTGCAACTCATTTTTGTCAGCACCAATACTATAAAGCGTTTTTAAATTCTCTTTTTTATGTAAAATCATCATAACAATAGAACCTATAATATTGAATAATGCAATGATTAAAATGAGTGTAAATATGAGATATACAGCAACATGTTCTGTATTCAACATTTTATAAAGAGCATCGTTAAGCTGAACTCTATTTTTAATTATAATTTTTTCCTTAAAAACAGAATTAAGCTCAGTTGTAATACGGTCTAAATCTGCTTCTGGTAGGGTAATAATTTCGAGGGCACTGATTTGATTTGGTTTTACAGCCAATAAATATCTTGCATTTTCTATAGAAGTATAGGCCATAGAATTATTCAATGATTCATTTATTTGAAAAATGCCAACATTGACAACTTTCATGCTTTTAAAAGCTCCATTGACCGACATAATTTGCCCAGTACCAGGTTTTGGCGCATACAATCGGATGGTTTTTGTAAGATCATATATCCCAAATCCAAGAGTGTTTGTAGCGCCCCAGCCTGCCACAATATGTGGAAAATCTGGTTCCATCCATGCCCCATAACTTAAGATAGAGTCTATGGTCTGCTGAGGATAATTAGCATCAACGCCCTTTAAATCTAAAGCCAAATATTTATCCTCACAACTTAATAAAACTTTGTCCTGAACAATTTCTGAAAATGAAGCGATTCCTTCAATTTTATTGATTTTTTCTCGATGCTCAGATGATAGTTTTATGGTTTTTGATTGATATGGAAAGACCTTAAGGTCGGGATCTGTAAATGATGTAAATTCTAAACTAAATGCTTTTAAACCATCAAACCCTGAAAGCACAACAAAAAGTGCTGCTGTTCCAAAAATAATGCCCAACCCTGCAACCAAGGTAATATAGTTAATTGCTTTGTTTTTACTTTTTGTAAATAAATACCGCTTAGCGATGTAAAACGAAAAATTCAATTAATTCAATTATATTTTTTTTCTTTTTTTAAGCAATTCATCATTAAGAATAGGGTTGTCTTCCCCCTTAAGCGAGCGATTAATTTGATCGATATATTCTAAAGAGTCATCAATAAAAAATAGCAATTCGGGCATTCGGCGAAGTTGGTGTTTTGTGCGTTGTGCCAATTCGTGCTTTATGATGGCAGCGTTTGAAGAAATCCCTTCAATTAAAATTTTAGCTTCTTTGATTGGGAAAATACTGAGATAAACTTTAGCAATGGATAAGTCAACAGTTACTTTAACTTTTGTTACCGAAATAATTACGCCTTGCATACCACCTTCTCTGGCAGCGCCTTGTAGAACTTCTACTAAATCACGTTGTAGAACTGAGGCTATTTTCTTTTGTCTTTGGCTTTCCATTAGGCAAAAATACTATAATTCTACTGGATTTATTCAAAAGCCTTGTATTTTGGTTTAAATTTGTAATATGATGAAAAAAATAGAACACATTGGCATTGCCGTAAAAGATTTAGACGCTTCCAATACTTTGTATGAAAAATTACTTGGTGTTTCGCATTATAAAATTGAGGATGTTGCCACGGAGGGAGTTAAAACATCTTTTTTTAAAGTAGGTGAAAGTAAAATCGAATTGCTTCAAGCCACAAGTCCAAATAGCCCTATTGCCAAATTTATAGAAAAACGTGGAGAAGGTGTACATCATTTGGCCTTTGATGTAGAGGATATTGAGGCAGAAATTGAGAGTTTAAAAAACGAGGGGTTTGAATTGATTGACGACATCCCAAAACAAGGAGCAGATCATAAAAAAATAGCATTTTTACATCCAAAATCATCTGGTGGTGTATTGATAGAACTGTGCCAAGATATTGGGAATAAAGCATAGATTTCTTTTTATAATTTTAAAAATGGTTGTAATATTGCAGGCACTTTTGGTCCCATAGCTCAGATGGTTAGAGCATCTGACTCATAATAAGAGTGTACTTGGTTCGAGACCAAGTGGGACCACCCTTAAAACCCTTCTGAATTGAGGGGTTTTTTGTTTAGTAGTTATTCATCTCAAATATACTAAAAAAGGGCTTAAATAGCCCCTTTTTGGCAGTTATATGACAGTTAAAAGCCAAAAAAATCAGACCTGCTAATCCATACTAACAGCTCACCCCCATGTCTTATCAACATTACTTTCCATGTAAGGGTTATCATCACAGAACAGGGTATGAATGACAATAGGGGATTTAATTCTTGACCTTTTTATTTAGGAAACCATAGGCATATCCTCTTCTTTTAGTTCTGCTATTTCTAAACCTCTTAAGTAGGTTAAACTTACATTTCATATATTTGAAGTATAAATGATATAATTATGACAACATACAAATGTTATCAATGTGGAATGTCTGTTAAAGCCAATTGTGGCCAATGTG
>CAXPPN010000046.1:0-4957 GCA_964219345.1 Aeromicrobium sp.
TTTGATAAAAGTTCTCTTAAAAATATATCACGATCTGAATAAAGCGAATTAATAACAATATTTAAAATTTTTCCTGTATCGGCTTCGAAACCCTGCGAATATTTGCTCATTACTTCCTCCAAAATCCGAAACTGATTTAATACCTTAAATTAAAAATTCAAGCACTTACTCTTTATATTTATTTTGCAGTTGTTGTGTACACCTATAAGTATTACTGGTTTATTACTGATTGAAATGATTTGGTTTGTTTAAATTTCTGTTAGCAACCTGAAGCTTGGATATACTAAATTTTAAAGTTTAAGATTTTGACTGCATGCTAACCTTCGCAATTACAGTATTTTTATTAATCGTCACTCCAGGGCCCGGAGTGTTGAGCACTGCCGGATTTGGTGCTGCATATGGTTACAAAAAGTCATTACGATATGTTTTTGGCTTATTTCTTGGAACAAATTTAGTCTTTCTTGCTGTTGCTACCGGTTTAATTGCAATATTACTTTCAATACCTTCCTTAAGAATCTTTTTGTTAATTTTATCAACCTTCTATTTGTTTTATTTGGCTTCCAAAATTGCACTAGCAGGTTCAAATATTGCATTTATTAAAGCCAAATCACCGCCTGGCATCATATCTGGCGTTCTGCTTCAAGCCATCAACCCAAAAGCATATGTTGTTAATACAACTCTTGTGTCGGGTTTTGCGTTTTACCAATCAAGTTTTGCTATAGAGTTAGTCATTAAGTTTTTTATAATGAATTCAATTTGGATACCTTTACACTTACTTTGGTTATATGTTGGTACAGTTTTGCATGAGCTAAATTTATCAATTAAAAATCAAAGATTTATTAACTTGATGATGTCATTATCGATGGTTTTGGTTGTTGTTATTTCTATCTTATATTCATTTTAGACTATGGCTTTAGTTGATTGGTATATACTCTCTATGGTCTGTTTAGCTGGTGCGGCATCTCCAGGGCCTAGTTGGATTTTGTTGGTCAACTCTGTTGTAAAAGATGGGCGCAAGGCAGGTATTGCATTTGGGATTGCTCATGGATTGGGCATATTCGTCTATGCTGCATTAGTTGCCTTTGGATTAATGATTTTAATTTCAATTGCCCCATGGGTTTCTCTAGTTTTAGAATTTATTGGCTTGTTGTTTTTACTTTGGTTGGCAAGATCGATGATCAAAAATAGTTTTGAGATAGATTCTGTAAATGATGTTGAGTCGGATTGGATGTCGAGACAGCTGTTAGAGCATGCGCGTAATGGATTTCTTATTGTTTTTCTAAATCCAAAAGTGGCAGTTTTCTTTATAGCTATTTTCAGCCAGTTTTTAATTTCTGCCTCAAGTCTGCAAGGTAAGATGATCATGGTTATTACCGCGACACTGATAGATGCGGGTTGGTATATATTTTTGGCATTACTGTTGACAGTGCCGAAGTTTAAAATTCATTTACAACTGAACGCAGAGAAAATTGGATTTTTTTTAGGTTTTCTTCTTCTTATTGTTAGTTTTGTTTTAGCTGTTAATATAATAAGAACATTTTTTTAGGTTATCAGGCAGGAGCGCTTTCAAGTGAACAAGGCAGAAAAAATTGATCAGCTAACACCATACCAATTAGAGTTTCCTAAGGAAGCTTTACCAGAAATATTTGTTAAAGATGCTTTAACAAGTGATGAGCGTATGTGGGTGCCTCAATCAGAAAATGTGTGGTTTCGACCCTTATGTTTAAACCGCTCACAGGGATATTGGGTAACACTTCTCAAGGTCAAGAAGGCGGGTGTCTTGTCGCGTCACAGACATCCTCAAGGTGTTCATGGTTTTGTCATTAAGGGGCGCTGGGAATACCTTGAACATGATTGGGTGGCAGAG
Organism: Aeromicrobium sp.; assembly: GCA_964219345.1. Lineage (GTDB taxonomy): Bacteria > Bacteroidota > Bacteroidia > Flavobacteriales > Flavobacteriaceae > UBA3537. The sequence continues at coordinate 1,868 of CAXPPN010000046.1, forward strand.
GAAGGTTCCTACATTTACGAACCTCCAGGCGAAACGCACACACTAATTGTGCCCGAAGGTGTAGATGAAATGATAACCTTTTTCCAGGTTAACGGGATGATGTGCTATGTTGACCCATTTGGTGAAGTTCAAGGGTACGACGATGTTTTTACAAAAATTGATCTTTGCAAAAAGCATTTCAAAGCCGTTGGCCTAGGCGAGGATTTTGTTGATCAGTTCATAAGGTAACTTTGTAATGGATAATCTTTTAAATCCTATGAATGAGTTCATTCAAAGATGCCCTAGGTGCTCCGCACCCTTAGAAACTATTGTTGTTCACGGCCATGAAGCCTGTAGTACATGCAAATCGAATATTATGGAATGCTGTACTGGAGACACCTGTAACACTGATTATAATTTAGCAGTTGGTTATGAAAGAACCTAGAAAGTTGATTGTATTTTTTAATGAAACTTGAATTTCACCATATTAACTTTGTATCAAATGATGTCAGTAAAATGCACGATTTTTATACCAAGGTTTTGCGGCTAGAAAATATACCAATAGAAAACTTTCCACGACCCAAGGAAACAGAAAGTACTGGTTACAGTGGTGAAATACAATTTGCCACAGACGGTTCTATGCAAATGCATTTGGCAGAAAAAAATTTAGACGTTGCCGCTAAGCATAAAATGCAAATAAATCCAGTTGAGAAAGGCCACATTGCTTTCAGAACTGATAATCTGGATGAATTTTTAAAAATTCTTAAAGAACACGGTATTCCGTTTTCTGACTATGGAACAGCCTTTGCCAAAGAATGGCATCAAGTTTTTTTTCATGATCCTGAAGGAAATGTAGTGGAAGTTCACCAAAAGGTTGATTGAAACTATCTAAGGTGCAAGCCAGGTTCCAGACCAATTATCTTTTTTAGCAAACAGGGCTCGAGTGTGGCGAACGCCCAAGTGAACTAAATCCATTTCGTCTATTTTCAAAAAAATAACACAAAATCTATCAAAATTGGCTGGTTTTTCATAAATAAATGGGGCTGATATAGGTGTCCCAGGGATTGGCTCTGTTCCATAAGAAATTCTGGATCCTTTTGGAACTTTATTCCATTTTTCTTGAACTGTTTCCCCAGTTTCTATTTCTGAAATTGCTTTTATCCGAATTTGTAACTTGAGTTTTGGAAACCAGATGTGAATGCCAACATTTGGATTTGTTTTTAGCTCTTTAACTTTTGCACTTTTAAGATCTGTGTGCACTTCAAGAGATGCAGATTTTTGGTCCGCTTGTCTCAAAACCACCGTTCTTAATTCGGGCATTCCTTGTAGTCCAATGGTTCCAAAAGTAGGATGGCGCGCTGGCGACTTATGATCAACGGTTCCTCGAAGAATTAAGGTCCAAGCATAATCGTGCATGACTGTAAGATCGTTAAATTCATCTACCATTGCGATTTCACTTATTTTGAATTGTTAAGCTATATTTTTCTAAGATTTTCAGTATTGGGACTTTTGCTTCTATTGATTTGAAAAATAAAAGAAACCCTAAAATTTTGCGTTGTATAAAAACGAAATCAGCACTGAGAAGTGTCTGGGGAATGATTTTTTGAAATTCTTTAAGCTGTTCTAATTCTATGAGTTCAAATATTTTAGAATTTGCAAAATCAAAATTATCATTTCTTGCCAATTCATCGATTGCGGTATCGATCAACTGATTAATTAAGTTGTTTGTCGCCATATCCATTCCATATGGCAGAAATCCTTTTTGAAAGAGAAAGTTTTTTATTTTTTTCCTATCTAAGGTCAATCCAACATCCAGCAAATCTGCATACAAGTTTTTTGTTTCGGAAGTTACATTTGTACATGAGCCAAAATCCAGCAATACAATTTCAAAGCCTTCCGATTTGAGCAAAAAATTTGCAAGGTTTGGATCTGTTTGAACAAATTGAAAAATAAAAATTTCATCTAATAATAGCTGAATTAAAACTTCAACTAATCTATTTCGGTCCGACTTTGATAAAGAATTTTCAAAAGAAAACTCCGAACCCTCTTCATATGACATTGATAAGATTTGATCTGTAGAATATTCGCTAACGACTGTTGGAACCTTTAAATGTTCATAGTCCTTGAAAAAATTACTATATTTTTTAATGTTCTCTGCCTCTACGGTGTATTCACTCTCCGCAAGTAGCTGTTCTTCACAGATTTCAAAATAATAGTCCGCATTGAAGCCTTTAGGCAAAAGGCTTGACCTATTAAGCAAAAACCGCAGAGTTCGCATGTCATTTTTAATTGTCTCGCGAATATTTGGAAATTGGATCTTAATTGCCAACTCTGGCCCGTTTTTTAATTTAGCTCTGTGAACTTGACCTATAGATGCTGCGGCAAAAGGGTGTACCTGAAAACTTTCAAAATTTTTCAACCAACCCTTACCCCAATTTTTATCTAGGATTTTTTTGATTTGACTTGGTGGCATTGAGTAACCGGAGGACCTTAATTGTCCCAAAATTTTTGAAATTTCAGGAGTAAAAATTATTTGACTATCTATGGAAACGAGTTGTCCAAACTTCATAGCGGCGCCTCGCAGTTGTTTTAGAGTTTCCACAGTCGAAAAAATGTTTTTTTTAGATAGGAGCGATTTATTAAAATCCGCAGTTTTGCCTCTAAATATATCTGAAATCATATCTCCAGATGTTTGAAGCCCAATACGAACCAACAAGTTCGTGGTTTTTAGATTTCTTTCAAACAAAGAACTAGGCATTCGCTTTGGAATAGTTGATTTTTGGGTACTGCTATCCATAGTTCGTTTTGTTGACAATAATACAATGATGACACGACTTGCAGTTTAAATCTAGGACGGATCGTAACGAACTCAAATTTTTGAAACAGGTCATCAAAAAACAAAAAAACCTTCCTCATAGGAAGGCTTTCTTGCACAGATTGGGGGGAGGATCCTATCTGTATGTTTGGTTTGCGAAGGGAGGATCGAAAACCTTAAAAAACACCTAGAGCACGCTGCACTGCAGAACTACTATAACTTTGGCATAGTCGTTATGCGTACACTGCATACCTGCCGTTTATCCCATGTTTTATTCACTTTTTCGTGCCTAGATT
>CAXPPN010000047.1:0-88320 GCA_964219345.1 Aeromicrobium sp.
CCTCTACAATTAGTCCTTTATATTCACTTAAAACATATTTAATTCCATCTAATCTGTCTTTATCCATTCGCCAACGTTCCTTGGTTGATTGGTACAATTTATCCTCTCCTGACGCTCTTTTGTAAGAGGTATTAATGTTAATGATAATGGTGTCTTTTGGTATAGAATTTAATGGTAATGCATTGTACTTACGTTTGATTTCCTCTGAGGACATCAATCCATTTTCGATGGAATTCATACCACCCTGAATATTACCACTAACAAAATCATTGAATGTAGGGATAAATCTAAAGGTATCAATTAAACTAGCTTCAATTTGATAAGCTGTTTTTTCATTTAGTCCATGACGAACAATAACATGTTCAACCGTTTTATTCTTTTTTAAAATAGCTTGAATCTGATCTAATTTATTTGTACCCTTTTTCCCCTCCTTAGCCTCATTTAGATGATCGAAAACACGGTTACCCTCCCCTTTTCCAACATAAAAAGGAGTTTTAGTCTCCGGATTGATCAATAAGTATACATAGTACTTAAGTTCAGCTTTTGTTTTTGCATCAAACATGCCTATTATCTTTTATTATAGATTCAATTTTTTTGGCATCCGAAATAGAAAAGTTTTCGGCTCGTATTCCTTTGGAGCCTTTACTCGAAATAATGATGGTTGAATTGATTAATCTTCTATCAATTTTAACATATGAAATATCACTGAAAGCCAAAAAGGATCGATCAACACCTATAAGGTATTTATTGCGCTTTAGATAAGTGACCCCATCCTGATCAATAACTATCTTATCAGGGGTTAAAATACTCCCTCCCAAGATAATTTTTGAGGAAAACGAGTAGGAAAAAGGCGCTTTTGAACGTCGCCTTGTATCCATTCCTGATGGTTTTTGCCCACAGCTGGGGCAAAAGTTTTCATTACCTGTAAGATTATAACCGCATGAGGCACAAAATCCCATAGTGATGAGTTGTTATTGCCTAGAGGCTTTCCCCAAGGTTAAGTCATTATCCATAAGTGTTTTGGCAGATTTATCTTTGATTTGTACTTTAACACCATAGATGTTTTCAAATAAATCCTCCACATCTCCAACTTTCATACTGCCTTTGATTTTAACCTCTTCTTTTGAAGTGGTATTGACTTTTTTTGCCGTTTTTTTATTGAGTGCACCTAAGGTCAAATCGCCATCAGCAATCATATTTCCTTTGTAAAAAACTAAAGAGAGATTAAACGAAGATTTAAAATCTTTAGAAATTGTTTTTAATTTTTTGTTTGGCGCAATTGAAAATTCCGCGTTATTAAAATGATCTTTTATTGAATCAAATAGTCCCATAATATTTTAATTTTTACAATTTATTTCCACTCTCCTTTTATATTAACCCCTTCAGCCTCTAAGTGTCGGTTCAACTCTGTTAATGTTAGATCGTCTCCAAAGCCAGTAGAAGTATAAAATCTTTTCCCGTTATTTTTTGACCAACAAATTTGGACATATAAGCCAAATATCTCATCAAATTCTTTTTCAACAGATTTGACTTTTTTTCGCCCAGTTAAAGATATTTTACCTGAGCCTTTTTTTTCACGAACTTCAGATAATGTCTTTTCGATATCTAATCTATAAATATTCTCACCTTTCTTTGCTTTCTCAGCCATGGATGAAGAATGTATATTTAATCTTAAATAGGGAAAATGTTTATTGAACTCCTTCATTAAAGTTTTTAATTTTTTGGAACCTGTAGTAGTTACTTCTCTTGCCATAATAGTATTTGTTAAAAAAATCAGCAGATTTTACAAATCTGCTGATTAATGGGTGAATTATAATTTTCCTGCTTGTGTGAGTGTCATACTGTTATCAGCCAGTTTGGTGTCATCAGCATTTGAAATTTGAACTTTAATTCCAAATTCTTCCATGAAATAACGCTCTACATTGGCCACGCGGCTTCTTGCACCTAAATCCAACTCTCCACCTGCGCTATCTGTTTTTGATAGCTCACTGATTTTTGTTTTTTCATCAGCAAATTTATTGCCTTTGTAGATTCGAATATTACAGTTAAATTCTTCTGAAAATTGTCTCTTGATACTCTTTACAGAACTTGCTCTAGTAACTCTTATAGTTGCCATAATTTGATAAATTAGTTAAATGATGTCCTACTTCCTTTTTTAGTTGTTTTTCGGTTTATTCCAACTTTAAACTAAAATTAAAAAAAAATAATATTATATTTGATACATATTTGATACATATTTTTTCATGATTGAACAATTAAAGGACTTAACCGAAAAAAATATTGGTTTTAAAATAAAAAATCGTGGTGATTGCCACAAGTTATCAGAACAAATTGCCATATCAATAGACGAAGAAATTAGCTATAATACACTTCGAAGGTTTTTTGGATTGGATAAAAAAACCAAACCAAATAGTAGAACACTTAATATTTTGGCTAGGTTCAATGGATTTGAATCTTTTGCAGATTTTTCACAATTATTTCCCTCAAAATTCAATTGGCGTCTAAAGGAGTTCTCATACAATTTATTAAACAATAATGATTCAACTGAGCTTGTTAATTTCATAAGTTTAATAAAGCAAATTGATAATGACGCTCTAGATGTTATTATTTCAATACTTAGAGAATTAATATTAAAAAATGAAATTTCAACATTAAAAAAAATCTTTGATTTAGAAACCTTAAATCCAAAAAATTTCAGTTACTCAAAGTTGTTGCATTTTGGCAATTCTGTTGGGCTTTTGTTACGAAAACACCAAATTGATTATCTGAACTTTAGTCAAACGAAATACTTTACTTTAACAATATTTGTAACCTTTGTTGATTATTCATCATTAAACAAAAACTATGGTGATTTTGCCTGTAAAATTCATAAAACAACCAAGGATAGAGAACTAAAATTATTTAGCGGCCTTTTGTTGCAATTAAAAAAAATCTTAGACAATGAACCACCAACAGAAAGTTTTGATTCTTTAATTTCAAGAAAGACACATCCCATATTGTTGAGTAGACATATGAGTATTAAAATTGTAACTGTGCAAAAATATAAAATTATTGAATTACTAGAAAACTACAAAGAGCGATTTATCAAAAATAATTCATTAGAGTACATATACGAATTAATGATAATATCAATTTTATCTAAAAATTTTATTGTAATGCAATGGATTTCAGAAAATTTTAAAAAAGAAGAGAATATCCCAAAGTATTACTATGAATGGTATTACAACTTGTTAACAATGGTGAAATTGTTTTTAGCTATTCATAAAAAAAATAATTTTTATTTACTTGAAAACCAATTAAATTTGATTGATAAATTTGGACCAAGATATAGTTATCAAGCATTCTATTTAATATTTACTTGCATTTTGAAATATCATCTTAACATTGAACCTAAATTAGCGTTGAGGACTTACAAACGGGTTGCTGAAGAAATCGGTTACAAGATTTTCAGTTTAAACTTCTTGAACGATTACTTTGAATCTTAGAAGTTAAGATTAGGAATTTATGGGAAAATCAATCTAATCAAAAATAGCATTATCCTTTTTTCGATGGTCTAGCGTGGTTGTTTCTTTGCTTACTTGTATTTTAATTTTTGGCTATAATTTTTAAAGAAATTCATTAAAAATATCTGTTAAAAAAAATTCCCTAAAATAAAAATTATTTTAGGGAATTATGCAGTGGTACCTCCAGGAATCGAACCAGGGACACACGGATTTTCAGTCCGTTGCTCTACCAACTGAGCTAAGGTACCCCGCTATTAGCGAATGCAAATATAATGCAATTTTAATATTCCCAAAGTAAATTTTTAAAAAAATGGTTTTGTAAATTTACACTCTAAAACTGGAGATGAATCTTATAATTGATATTGGAAATACGAACACCAAACTCGCTGTTTTTGAGCAAAATAAGCTTCTTGAAACAAGACGTTGTAGTGTAGAAAAATTGCCTGCTGAGGTAGGTAAAATTTGTATACAATTCTCAAAAATAGAGCAGTTATTGGTTTCATCCGTAATTGAGTTTTCCGACAGACTTTTTTCTGAATTATCGCAGTATGGCAAGGTTTGTATTCTAAATCACAAACTTAAAATGCCTTTTAAGAATTTATATACAACACCAGAAACTTTAGGATTGGATCGTTTGGCTCTTGCAGCAGCAGCAACTCAGCAGTATCCAAATACAAATACTTTAATTATAGATGCAGGAACATGTATAACTTATGATTTTGTAGATGCTAATTCTCAGTATTTGGGTGGTGCAATTTCACCAGGTTTACAAATGCGTTATAATGCGCTTCATAATCAAACTGCTCAACTCCCTTTACTACAGCCATCAGATTTAAACTCATATATTGGATCAACCACAAACACCTCTATTCATAGTGGAGTTGTCCATGGAATTGTACAAGAAATACAAGGCGTTATTTCAACCTATTCATCAGATTATTCGGATTTAACAGTTATTTTAACAGGTGGTGATGCTAATTTCTTGCGTAAACAATTTAAAATTAGCATATTTGCGAACTCAAATTTTCTTTTAGAAGGACTTAATTTTTTACTAGACTATAACACAAACTCATGATAAAAAAGTTTATAATTTGTACAATCGTTGTGTTTTCAACTTTTACTCAAGCACAACAAGGTACTAGCTCTCCCTACTCATTTTATGGAATTGGAAGCCTAAAATTTAAAGGAACTGTAGAGAATCAAGCCATGGGTGGAATTAGTGTTTACACCGATAGTATTCACATCAATTTAAGAAATCCAGCATCTTTTACAGGTAAAAATTTATCACTCTATAACAACGAAGCACGTCCTGTAAAATATGCCATTGGCACAAGCTTTTCTTCTACAAACCTTAAGACATCTACAGCAAAAGACAAAGCTGATGATTCCTCTGTAGATTATCTAGCCCTTGTGATGCCTACTGGAAAATTTGGAATTGGATTTGGACTTATTCCCTATTCCTCTGTAGGGTATAAACTTCAGTCTAGAGATGAAGAAGGTTTTCTTCAGTACCGCTACCGTGGAGAAGGCGGCATCAATAAAGTATTTTTGGGTACTGGTTATCAATTGACAAAAAATTTAAAAATAGGATTTGATGCTCAATATAATTTTGGAAGTATTACCAATACTACTATTGCCTTTGGTTACAATGGCGATGGTGATTTATTACAATTTCAAAGCCGTGAGGTAAAACGTTCGGATTTAAGTGGATTTACATTTAATTTTGGGTTGGCATTCGCCAAAAAGATTTCTCAAAATTTGGAAATCATGGCTACCGCAACGCACTCACCCCAAGCAAATTTAAATTCTGTGAATCAGAGCCAATTTGCAACTATAACAATTGATTCTCAGGACAAAGAATATGTAATTACATCCTCTGAGATTGATTTGGCGGCATTGGGTTTATCTGACACCAATTTATCAATACCATCTAAAACAAGCTTTGGCATTGGCATTGGTCGCCCAAGAAAATGGTTTGCAGGTATTGATTATACATTTTTACAAGCCTCAGAATTTTCAAATCGTTTTGTGTCTATTGATAATTCCTCTTTTGAAGACGCCTCAACACTTTCTATTGGAGGGTTTTTTATTCCAAAATACGATTCTTTTGGAAGTTATTGGAAACGCATAGTCTACAGAGCAGGATTGCGCCTAGAACAAACAGGATTGGTGGTCAATAATGAGTCAATAAACGAACTTGGCATATCTTTTGGAGTAGGTGTACCAGTAGGTCGATTATTTTCTAATGCCAATGTTGCATTTGAATTTGGTCAGCGTGGTACCACAGCCTCAAACTTGGTACAAGAAAACTTTTTTAATGTTAATATAAGTTTATCGCTCAACGACCGATGGTTTGAAAAAAGAAAATTTAATTAATTACAAGCATTTATGTTTAAAATAGAATCTCAAATGAAAACTAAACTAACAATCTTTTTTGCGATCATAGCATTGAGTATTTCCAATGTTTTTGCTCAAAATGAGCAAGACCTACAGTCGCTATCTATTTTTAGTGAATATGTTAAATCCAAAAACTACGTCGCAGCCTATTCACCTTGGATGGAACTCCGAAACAGAAATCCTAGATTCAATAAAGCAATTTTTGTCTATGGTGAACGTATACTAAAACACAAAATAAAAACAACAACAGGACCAGAACAAGTTGCTTATATCAATGATATGATTAAGCTATGGGAAGAGCGTGCAGAGTTTTTTCCTGCTGTTACGCCAAAAGGAACTTACCTAGCCAAAGCGTGTCAGTTGAAATACGATAATAGAAAAGAACTTGGTCTAACAAAAGATCAATTGTATACTTTGTTTGGTGAAGCTTATACTACTGATACCAAAACCTTTACAAACCCTAAGAGTCTATACACCTATTTTTCTTTGGTTGTCGACATGTATGATGCGGGTAATATTCCAGCGCAGGATTTGTTTAATATGTATGATGAAATTACTGAAAAAGTAGAAAACGAAGTTAAAAATTATACCAACAAGCGTAATGCCTTTTTGAATGAAGATGGTGAGCCAAAAGAGCTTTCAAGAACAGAGACTTCAAAGCTTAAATCCTATAACAGCTATTTGAATGCTTATGAAAAAATTTCATCAAGTATCGACACAAAATTAGGATCTCGTGCCAATTGTGAAAACCTTATTCCATTATACACAAGAGATTTTGAAGCCTTTAAAAATGATGGTGTATGGTTGCAACGTGCAATGAATAGAATGTATGCCAAAGGCTGTAATGATGACCCATTATTTGTGAAAATAGTAGAACAAAAAAACATGCTAGAACCTAACGCAGACACTGCATTTTATCTAGGAATTTTAAAAGAAAAAGCTGGTCAAGCATCAGAAGCTTTAAGCTATTATAATCAAGCTGTAGAGCTTGAAACAGATAACTTTGCGAAGTCTAAAATTTTATTCAAAATTGCTACAAATTTTAAGAACAAAGGACAATATGGCCAAGCGAGAAGTTATTATATGAAATCACTAAAATTCAATCCGAGTTTAGGAAAAGCATATCTGGCTATTTCAGCAATGTATGCTAAGAGTGCCAACAATTGTGGTACCGACAATTTCTCGAAACGTGCAGTATATTGGTTGGCTGCAAACGAAGCTGCTAAAGCTGGTCGTGTAGATCCAAACATGAGCAAAAATGCGGCAAAATCTATTGCTAATTATAAGGCAAAAGCACCACAAAAGAGTGAAATATTTTCTTCTGGGCGTGCAGGACAAACCATCAGTATTGGATGCTGGATTCAGCGCAGTGTTACGGTACCAAACCTTTAATGAAAATTATTCAAAAAAACATAACAAAAAGCATCGTTATCCTAGTTTTAGGAGCGGTGCTTTTTTCGTGTAACAAACGCTTAGATAAACTTCAGCAGAGTTCTAAGTTGTCTTATTTGCCAGTATCTGTTGCTGAAAATATCAATACAAAACACACCGATTCTGGACGATTGACTTCAAATTTAATCAGTCCAAAAATGATCAATTATTCTAATCGGTCTTTTCCCTATTATCAATTTCCCGAAGGTATAGACCTTACCATATTTGATGAACAAAATCGAAAAAGTTTGGTCGTTGCCAAAAGCGCTGTAGTATACAATAATACTGATTTGATTGACTTAAGAGGAGATGTGGTACTAACTACTTCTTCAAATGATACTTTATTTACAGATCAACTGTATTATGATCAAAAAAAAGAATGGCTTTTTACGGATTTTCCTGTTAAGTTTCGAACCAAGGATTATTTGACCAATGGCAATGGTTTTGATGCTAATCAAGATTTTACAAATGCTCAAGTATTAGAAGTTACTGGCCGCATCTACATTGAAGAATAATATGTATCTTTACATTCAATTTAATTTTTAAGTTTCAATACATAAGATGAAATTTCTATCCTATTTCAAATACTTTTACCTCATTTTTGCGGCCTTGTTTGCCTACGATGCATTTTCTAAATGGAATTCAAACAGAAATGGTGCTTACCTATCTTTGTTTTTTGTGGCTTTTGCCATATTTATCTATTTTTTTAGAAACAAGTATCAAAAGCGCTTTAAAGACCGAGGAAAGCTATAATCATGTCCTCAGAAACCCTAATCATTGTTTTAAGTTTATTGTTTTCGGCATTTTTTTCTGGAATGGAAATCGCTTTTGTGTCTTCCAATAAAATTCATATCGAAATTGAAAAAAAACAAAGTGGATTTTTATCTCATTTATTAAAAAAAATTACCGCAAAACCTTCAAAATTTATTGCTACCATGCTTATTGGAAACAACATAGCACTTGTGGTATATGGTCTATATATGGGTGATGTTTTGGTCGATTGGTTTGCACAATATTTAACGACAGATTCAACCTTTTTCTATTATTTATTTAACGAATTGAGTTTACTCACACAAACCATAATTTCTACATTAGTAATCCTTGTTACAGCAGAATTTTTACCAAAAGTTTTTTTTCAAATTTATGCGAATTCATTGCTAAAATTGTTGGCACTACCGGCCTATGTTTTCTACCTTTTATTCTCATTTTTTTCAAGTTTTGTGATTTGGATTTCTGATTTTGTATTGAAAACATTTTTCAAAACAAAAGGCGATGAAGTGCAATTGGCCTTTACAAAAGTTGAATTAGGGAACTATATTAGCGAACAAATGGAATCGGTGGAGGCCGATGATGAAGTTGATAGCGAAATTATTATTTTCCAAAATGCCTTAGAATTTTCAGAGGTCAAAGCTCGAGAAGCTATGGTACCCCGTACAGAGTTGACTGCTATAGAAATTCACGATTCCATTAAAAATTTAAGTACATTATTTACACAAACTGGGCATTCTAAAATTGTGGTCTTTAAAAACTCAATTGATGATATTTTGGGATATGTCCATGCCTTTGATTTATTCAAAAATCCAAAATCCATCAAATCCATGTTGATGCCTGTGGAATTTGTTCCTGAAACCATGTTAGCCAAAGATATTCTTAATGTATTAACCAAAAAACGTAAAAGTTTGGCTGTTGTATTAGACGAATATGGAGGAACTTCGGGAATATTGACAGTAGAAGATATTGTAGAGGAATTGTTTGGTGAAATTGAGGACGAACACGATTCTGTTGCACTTATTGAAGAACAATTGGATGAGTGTTCTTTTTTATTTTCGGCTCGACTCGAAGTTGATTATCTGAATGAAACCTACAAATTGCAATTACCAGAACACGAAAATTATGAAACTTTGGGAGGTCTAATTGTACATTTCACACAAGAAATTCCAGAGCAAGATCAACAGATAAAAATTGAAAATTTTCAATTTACAACTCAAGAAGTTTCCAATACAAAAATTGAATTAATTGCACTAAAAGTAGAGGTTGAAGATTAACTTTAAACCCCTGCAAACAATAAAACGCAATTCCCTTTTATTATTTCAAATTAAATTGGTATTTTCGTCCACCATATTTTACAAAATCTAAGAATAAAAATACCATGGCAGTATTAAATAAAATAAGACAACGTTCGATATTTCTAATCATTATCATTGCACTTGCTTTATTCTCCTTCATTATAGGAGATATTTTTCAAAACCTAGGATCTTCATCTGGAAATCAAGCTACAATTGCTACTGTAAATGGAGAAGATATAGAGCGAGATGACTTTATGGCTAAAGTTGAAAATATTCAAAGACAGTCTAGAGGTACGATTACAAATACCCAAGCAATGAATCGTGTTTGGGACAATGAACTTCGTGCAAAAGTGATGCAATCGCAGTATGATGCACTTGGAATTTCTGTTGAGCGTGATCACATGCGTGATTTGTTGAAACAAAACCTAACCACTTTTGAAGAATTTAAAAACGAAGCAGGACTTTTTGATGAAGATAAACTCAATGAATTCATCGCTAACCTTAAAGCCATTGCACCAGAGACAACAACTCTTGGTGGAACACCAATAAATTACAAATCATGGACAGATTTTGAACAAAATGTAGCTGTATCTGGAGTTCAACAAACGTATTTTAATTTGGTAAAAGCAGGAATTATAGGAACTCTTACAGAGGGCGAGCTAGATTATCAATTGGAAAATGATAAAGTAGATTTAAAATATGTTCAAATTCCATATGCAAGTATTCCAGATAGCTTAGTTGAGGTAAAATCTTCTGAAATTAAAGCATATATGAAGCGTTTTCCAAAGCAATATGAAGTGGAAGCGTCAAGAGATTTAGTCTATGTAGAATTCAAAGAAGAAGCATCTTTAGCAGATGAACAAGCGATTCAAGAGAATTTAAAAGCTTTGATTGAAGATCGTCAGGAATTTAACGAATCTTCAAAAGCCAATGAAACGGTTGTTGGATTTAAAAACACCAAAGACAACGCTGCTTTTGTTAATGCAAATTCTGTACAAAAGTTTAATGATACTTATGTCTTTAGATCTGCTTTTTCTTCTGATCAAGCCGATAATATTACAGCATTAAAAGAAGGTGAAATTTATGGACCATACAAAGAAAATGGGTTTTTTAAGCTCAGCAAAATGGTATCTAAAAAAGGTATTGCCGATTCAACCAAAGTACGTCATATTTTGATTCCTTTTGTAGGAGGAGCTAGAGCAGAAGCTACGGTAACCAAAACTGATGCAGAAGCCAAAGCTACTGCAGATAGTATTTATAATGTTTTACAAAGAAATCGTTCGAAATTCAAATCGTTATTATCGCTATCATCAGATAAAGTGAGTAACGAAAAAGAAGGTGTTATTGAATTTGCATATACCGATGGATTTGCACCAGAGTTTAAGGCCTATTCCTTTGAAAATCCAAAAGGAAGTCTTGGGGTTGTTCGTACAGATTTTGGATATCATGTGATTGAAATATTAGATCAAGGAAAGAAACAAGACGCATTTAAAGTAGCAACTATAGCACAAGAAATAGAACCATCTGTTGAAACCATTGATGAGGTCTTTAAAAACAAATCTAAATTTGAAATCGCTGTTGCCGATACCGATTTTGAGACTGTAGCTAAAGACAACAACTACGATGTACGAAACGTTAGTAGTGTAAAAGCATTGGATGAAAACATACCAGGGATTGGCGCACAACGTGCAATTGTTCGTTGGGCATTTGAAGACGGAGTTAAAGAAGGAGATTTCAAAAGCTTTAGCACTACCGCTGGTGGTTTTGTTGTGGTTAAGCTTACAGGAGTTAACGAAAAAGGATTGATGTCTGTACAGAACGGTTCTGTAACCGCACTTCCAGAAGTTCGAAAAGAAAAGAAAGCTGCACTTATAAAAGAGCGTATTTCAGCAACTTTCTTGGGTGATATTGCATCAGCTGAAAACCAAACCATCAAAACTGCTGCTGCTGTAAACATGAAAAATCCAACCTTGTCTGGTGCTGGTCGTGAGCCCTTGGTCATTGGTACTGCCTTTGGACTTCAAGTTGGAGAAACTTCTAAACCTATTGAAGGCAATACGGGAGTATTTATTGTTGAGGTGACTAAAATCACACCTGCAGTTGAACTGTCAAGCTATCAGGCGGCTGCTAATAGAGTAGGGCAAGCCAAAGAAAGTGTAGTCAATACACAACTGTATAATGCCTTAAAAGATGCTGCTGAAATTGAGGACAATCGAGCCGTATTTTACTAGAAAATTTTTAAATTAATTCTTCAAGGGACTGATTTTTCAGTCCCTTTTTTTATCTCTACGAACCGAATTTAAATAGAACTTGTTTTAGGGTCTTAAAGACGTTCTAAAACTTAAATAATTGATCCAAAGGAACATCCAAAGCCGTTGCGATAGCTTTTGCTTTAGAAATGGTGATATTGCGTTTACCACATTCTATATTGGTATAGTTGTTTTTATGAATCCCACAACGCTCGGCGGCATGGTATTGTTTTAGATTTTTGGCCTTACGAATGTTACGTAAATTAAGTCCAAAGGCCATTAAAAATTCTTTATTAGAAATTATTTCCATAACAGTTTAAAATTTAAATTCAAAAACCCACCATGTCCTCAAAGGGGATAATCGTGGTATAACCTTCGTCTTTAAAATAGTGATGGTTGTTTCCTGTCGCCAAAAAGAAATCGCCCCCCCAAGCGCCTAAACTTTTTACCGCTCCAGGGTAGTCAGCAAAATGTGTGGTTTTTAGTGGTTGTTGTTGGATAAGAGTGCCCAAAATGGTTTCGTGTTTGCTTATGAGTACTTCAAACTCTTCTAAAGTAGTCGCTACCAAAATTGCTTCAGTTAGAGCATTCAGTTCAGAAAAATCGAGACGTTGTTTTGTTTTTAGGGTATTATAGTGTGCAATGGCCTCTCGGCTGTTTTGCTTTTGGTTACGGTGTATAAAAAACAATTCGTCTTTAAAGGGTGGATCAAAATCTACAATCTTTATATGTGGGTTACTGTTTTGTCTTTGATATATAATAGGGTGAGGGTGTTGCGCACAAGCAATATCATAACCACTACCGCCAAAGGTATTTTCGAGCAATGCAAAAGCATCTACATTTGCCCATTGTGCCAAATTGTTAATGAGGGTAGAGGACGACCCCAACCCCCAGTTTTGAGGAAACTCCAAATGGCTGTGTATTTCAAATCCATTATGAGGTGCAAAAAAGTTGGGTTGAAGTTTGGCAATCGCCAAAAAACACTCCGAAAGTCGCTTTGCTGTTTCATTAGTTACGTTTGCTTTAAAGCTTGGAAGTTGTAAAGTCGTTTCAAACCAAAGTATGCCTTTATGGTCAAAACTTTTCCAGCGAATTTCGGGGCTTTCAATGGGTTTTACTTCAAGCGTTTGTCCAAACTTTGTTGGAAGCGCTAGGGCTTTTGCACCATCTAAAACCGCATATTCAGCAGTAATTAACAATTTTCCGTGACTATAAAATTTTTCCATCAGTCACGAATATTTTTAAGCGCTTCAACGACAGCACGGTGCGATACAGTATGCGTTTTAAAATGGGCAATCATTGCTTCTTTTTCGTCCTTAGAAGCCTCTAATTGATTTAAAATATTAAGCAAATGCATTTTCATATGGCCTTTTTGAATCCCTGTAGTGGTTAGAGATCGTAGAGCAGCAAAATTTTGTGCCAACCCAGCAACCGCTACAATTTCCATGAGTTTGGTTGCAGAGGGGGTTCCTAGCATCTTCAACGCCAATTTGACCATTGGGTGTAAGCCTGTCAATCCTCCTACAGTGCCCAATGCTAGTGGGATGTCCATCCAAAATTTAAAAACACCATGTTCTAAACTTGCATGTGATAAACTTGAATATTGTCCGTTTTTTGCAGCGTAGGCGTGTACTCCAGCTTCAACAGCTCTAAAATCATTTCCAGTAGCAATAACAACTGCATCTACACCATTCATAATGCCTTTGTTGTGTGTAACAGCACGATAAGGTTCTACTTCTGCAATTTGTACTGCTCGAATAAATTTTTCTGCAAATTCTTGTCCTGTAAAGTGCCCTTCTAAAGTCAATTCTTCGACCTTACAAGAGACTTCGGTACGGACCACACAATCTGGAACATAATTGGACAAAATACTCATTATAATTTTTGGTTGATTTCCCTCTAATTCAGAAGTATTTTGCGCTAATGTTTCAAACGTAGAGGCAATTTGCTCCAGGCAAGAATTGATAAAATTGGCACCCATGGCATCTTTCGTTTCAAAGGTTGCTTCCAATTGAAAATAATTCGTCATTTTTTGGTTACAATCAACTAGGTTTATATCCAGAATCCCACCCCCACGTTTTTCCATATTTTGGGTTAGTGGTTTTGTGGCTTCCAAAAGTTGAGGTTTAATTTTCTTAAAAAACGTGTTAAGAATACTACTTTTTCCCTCAAAAATAAAATGCACATGCCCAATTTTTGTGGTTGATAAAATAGTTGTTTTAAACCCCCCGCGTGATAACCAAAACTTGGCCGCATTACTAGCTGCAGCAACCACTGAACTTTCTTCAATCGTCATTGGAATGGTGTAAAGTTTTCCGTTGATTAAAAAATTTGGTGCAACACCAAAAGGCATATAAAAGTTAGAAATGGTATTTTCAATAAATTCATCGTGCAACTGTTGAAGTTTTGTATTGGAATTCCAATAAGATTCCAAAATCGACTTGGCGTTTGAATTTCCGTCAAAATAATTGACAATCAGCCAGTTAATTTTTTCGGCTTTAGAAAATTTTGAAAACCCAGAAACAGATTGTTGCATAATTTTGTATTGTTAAACAAAGATACTATTCTCTCCTTTATGTGAAAAGCGAATTGTTAAATTGTATATTAATCGGCTCAGAAAAGAGGAATTTTCAATTTTTTTTAGTAAAATTGGTAACATTTTTCAAAATACACACATATGCTCCGTATAAATTTGCGCCTTGTTCTATTTTTTTTAACTACTTTTTATTCTTTTTCTCAAGATCAAACGATTACTTTAGACGAAATTTGGAATGGTACTTTTAGTACACAACGCATGGAAGCCCTACATTCTATGAACAATGGAAAACAGTATTCTGTTTTAAATTTTAATCGAACGAATCGTTCTACTTCTGTTGATGTTTATGACTACAAGACACAAGATAAAATTGCAACTTTGGTGGATTCCAAAAACTTAGAAGACATTCCTTATTTTACAAACTATGATTTTAGTGAAGATGAAAGAAAAATTATTTTAGCTACTGACATAGAATCTGTCTATAGACATTCAACATTGGGTGTTTTTTTTGTGTATGATACCACAACTAAAACGCTTCAAAAAATTTCAGATCAAAAAATTCAAGAACCAACTTTTTCACCTGATGGATTGCGTGTGGCTTATGGATTTCAAAATAATATTTTTGTAAAAAATCTTGAAACTGGCCAAACAACTCAGGTTACTTTTGATGGAGAAAAAAATAAAATTATCAATGGTATTACAGATTGGGTTTACGAAGAAGAATTTGCTTTTGTCCGCGCTTTTGAATGGAACGCAGATGGTCACAAAATCGCCTATTTAAAATTCGATGAAACAGAAGTTCCAGAGTTTTCAATGGATGTTTATGGTCAAGCATTATATCAATCGCAGCAAGTTTTTAAATATCCAAAAGCAGGTGAAAAAAATGCAATTGTTTCATTACATGTTTATAATTTAAGCACTGCTGAGTCAAATGAAGTAAAAGTCAATAAACCCTACAATGATTTTTATATCCCACGCATCAAGTGGACAAATGATGCTCATATTTTGAGCGCTCAATTTATCAATCGTCATCAAAATGAATTGGACCTTTGGGCGATTAACACAAAAAATAATTCCGCTTCTATTCTCCTTGCAGAGACGGACAAAGCTTATGTTGATGTCACAGACAACTTAACATTTTTGAATGATAATAGCTTTATTTGGACAAGTGAAAAAGATGGCTATAATCATATCTATCATTATGGTAAAAAAGGGAAATTGATTCATCAAGTTACAGAGGGAAATTGGGAGGTTACCGCCTATTATGGTTATGACAAAAAATCAGAAAAAATTTATTACCAATCGGTAGAAAATGGCTCTATTAATAGAGGTGTTTATGTGATTGGGTTGAATGGTAAAAACAAACAACTACTTTCAAAAAAAGAGGGAACAAACAGCGCCTCGTTTAGTGCAGATTTTACTTATTTCATCAATATATTTTCGAGTGCATCTTCTCCTCCAGAATACACATTAAATGATGCAAACAATGGAACAGTTTTGAAGCGTATCAAACACAATGATAAACTGGCGGAAAAGCTATCCAATTATAAATTATCTGAAAAAGAATTTAGTACCATAGCCATTAATGGCAATGACCTTAATATGTGGACAATAAAACCTGTTGATTTTGATTCAAATAAAAAATATCCCGTCCTTATGTATCAGTATTCTGGGCCTGGGTCTCAGCAAGTGGCCAACCGTTGGAATAGCGCCAATGATTATTGGTATCAAATGTTGGCACAAAAAGGCTATTTTGTAGTTTGTATTGATGGTCGTGGAACAGGATATAAAGGTGCTGATTTTAAGAAAGTTACCTATATGAATTTGGTCAAATATGAGACAGAAGATCAAATTGCAGCAGCAAAAAAAATTGCAGAATTACCTTACATTGATGAAAAGCGTATTGGGATATGGGGCTGGAGTTTTGGCGGGCACATGAGTACCAATTGTTTGCTTAAAGGAAGTGATATTTTTAAAATGGCTATTGCCGTTGCGCCTGTGACTAGTTGGCGTTTTTATGATACGATTTATACAGAACGCTATATGCGTACACCACAAGAAAACCCTGATGGTTATGATGATAATTCGCCATTCAATTACCCCGAAATGCTTAAAGGCGATTATTTGTTAATTCATGGTTCTGGTGATGATAATGTACATGTACAACATACGATGCGTATGGTCGAGGCTTTGATTCAAGCGGATAAACAATTTGAATGGGGTATTTATCCTGATAAAAACCATGGTATTTATGGGGGTAATACGCGATTACATCTCTATAAGAAAATGACTAATTTTATTGCAAAAACCTTAGGCGATAAAATTGAAAACTAATACAAACAAAAAAAATAACTAACCAAATAAATACGAATTATTATGTCAACAACAGAACTTCAACATCAAAAACAACTTTTTGGACATCCAATAGGACTGTATGTTCTCTTTTTAACAGAAATGTGGGAACGGTTTTCCTATTATGGAATGCGTGCTTTACTAGTTCTTTATATGACTGCTTCAACAATGGGAGATGATGTGCGTGGTGAAGGTTTGGGATGGACAAGTAAAGAAGCGCTTGCGCTTTATGGTTGGTATACTATGTTGGTGTATGTTATGTCTATTCCTGGAGGTATGATTGCAGACAAATTGATAGGACAGAAAAAGGCAGTTTTGTATGGTGCTGTTATTCTATGTCTGGGTCATGGTGTTTTAGTCCTCACAGATATTTGGGCTTTTTATACAGGTTTAGGACTTGTTATACTAGGCGTTGGATTACTAAAACCAAATATTTCTACTATGGTTGGCGGACTCTACAAAGAAGGTGACATTAGAAGAGATAAAGGATTTAGTATTTTCTATATTGGAATTAATTTAGGTTCACTTCTAGCTACAATAATTGTAGGGCTAGTTGTTGATAAATGGGGCTGGCATGCTGGATTTGGTTTAGCAGGAATAGTTATGGTAATAGGATTGATTAATTATATTTATGGTCAAAAGTACTTAGTTCATGTTGGAAATTTAGAAATAACAGAAAATGACCCAAATGAAATTTCTTATGGGAAGCTATATGGGAAACTTTTTAAATCACCTTTACAATTGGTAATAACAATAGTTTTATTATTAGCATCAGCCTATGGCTGGTATGCATTAGAAACAGGATATGGGCCTTTATTTGTATTTCTTACTGCAATAGTTGTATTATTAATGATGATTTATAAGGAATTAAACTCTCAAGCACATAAAGACCGATTTTTGGTTTTATTATTATCGTTTATCATGGTGATTGTATTTTGGGGCGCATTTGAGCAGGCAGGAGGTTTGATGAATTTATATACTGAAACAAATACCGATAGAGTGCTGTTTGGTTGGGAAATACCAACAGTGATGTTTCAAAGTCTAAACGCTGGTTTTATCATCATATTTGCAACTTTTGTAGCGTCTATTTGGGCTGAGAGAAAATTAAAAGGTAGAGAGGCAAGTTCATTATTCAAAATGGCAATTGGAATTATTATTATGGGCTTTGGGTTTTTATTTATGGTATTTGCTGCTATGGAGTTCGAAAAATCAGGTGCTTCTAGCATGATATGGTTAGTGTTAGCCTATTTATTTCATACAATCGGAGAGCTTTGTTTGTCTCCTGTAGCGTTATCCTTTATAACAAAATTAACACCAGTAAAATACGCTTCACTTATGATGGGTGTATACTTTGCAGCAACAGGTCTTGGTAGTAAGGTTGCAGGAATTGTTGGTGAAGCCGCTAGTGATTTTGGAGAATACACTATCTTCTTTGGAATTTTAATTTTTACAGTTATAATAGGAACATTATTTATTTTGATTTTAAAACCATTGAAACGCTTGACGCATAACGCTGAAGAAAACGAAAGAATTTTAGAATCATAATCACAAAAACCAACCAAAATGAGTACTTCAACAGATCAAATTTTTAAAGACAAAGTATTAGGGCATCCAGCAGGACTGTTTGTGTTATTTTTTACAGAAATGTGGGAGCGTTTTTCTTATTATGGAATGCGGGCCATTTTAGTCATATTCCTCACAGGAGTTGTTACTGGCGATAATCCTGGATGGGGTTGGAGTACACCAGCAGCTCTCTCGCTATTAGGTACCTATGCCATGTTTGTATACCTGACACCACTCGTTGGAGGTTGGCTGGCCGATAATAAAATTGGCTATAGAATGGCCGTTGTTATTGGGGCACTTCTAATGACGCTTGGACATGCCGCAATGGCCGTAGAAACACCACTTTTTCTTTATATTGGAATAACGCTTCTAATCTTAGGAAATGGATTTTTTAAACCCAATATGACCTCTATTATTTCCAAAATGTACGAGGGTCAAGACGATAAAAAGGATGGTGCATACAACATTTTTTATATGGGTGTCAATGCCGGTGCTTTTATAGGGATTATGCTTTGTGGATGGGTAGGAGAAAAAACAGGTTGGAGTTATGGATTTGGCTTAGCAGGAATTTTTATGCTGTTGGGGATGTTACAATTTTATTTTGCTCAACCACTGTTTGGTGATATTGGTTCTAAACCCAAGAATGAGCAAAACGACCTTATTGATACATTAGTTGACAATAAATCTGTGGATGCCAAAACAGGAACAAAACTCAATACCTTTCAGCCAATAGATTATATACTAATTGGTATTTTTACCCTTTCTGCGCTTATTTTCATCATCAATGATCCATTAAGTCAAATAGGTCAAATCAACACGCTTAACTTTACTATTGCAGGAATGAAAGATTCGTTGTTTTTTGCGCTTTTGGCAGCCATATCCTTTATTTTACTTTTAATTATTAGAATTCCTCGATACAGCAGAACAGAAAGAGACCGAATGATTGCTTTTACTATTTTTTGTTTGTTTACAGTTTTCTTTTGGGCCGCTTTTGAACAAGCAGCCGGTTCGCTTCCTATATATACAAGAGACTTTACTGACCGATTTTTAGAGGGTAATGCCGCCAATATTTTTAAACTTATTGATTTAATTGTTACTGTAGTTCCATTGCTCATCATCACTTACGTACTATGGAGTTTATTCCGTAAAACGTTTAGTAGAATTGGACGTTCAAACATTATTTTGGGCTTTAGTTTTGTGATTGTATGGGCGATAGTTATTTATAAATTATATACTGAATACCACGATACCAATACTGAAGTACCAGTGACTTGGTTTGCGATACTCAACTCATTATTCATCATCATATTTGCACCATTATTTACAAAGTGGTGGGACAGCCGCTACAATCCACCAGCATCCGTAAAATATTTCTTAGGATTATTCCTTTTAGGGGTTGGTTTTGCCTTTTTGGCCTTTGGCGCTAGAAACCTTCCTGCTGGAGCAGAAACAGCCACACTAAGTATGGCATGGTTAGTGTTTGCATATTTATTCCATACGCTAGGCGAATTGTGTTTATCTCCAATGGGATTATCCTATTTGAGTAAGCTCGTTCCGGCCAGAATGATTGCTGTAATGTTTGGGGTCTATTATTTGGCTATAGCTATTGGAAACAAATTGGCACACTCTGTTGGTGCAGAGGTTGAAAATATCACAAAAGAATATAGTTTATCGACGTTCTTTTTGATTTTTACCATTGTACCTATTGCGATTGGATTGGTGTCATTAGTTTTACATCCTTTGCTTAAAAAATTGATGCATGGTGTAAAATAAAAGTTTAAAAAATGATTTGCATAAAAGCTGAAATACCAGAAGACTTGTGTCAAATTGATGACGAACTAAAAGCCATTTACCATAGTAAAGATTCTGTATGTATTTGGGTTTTTAAAACAAGAAAGGACAGAAATGCTTTTGTTGACGAAACTGTTGGGATGAACAAAAACCAGCGTACAAATCATTACATTGCAAAATATGCATAAGTTAAAATACATCTTAATATTATTTTTAGTTTCTGTGTTTGTTAATGCACAAGAAATCAATTGGTTAACCATGAATGAAGCGTTAGCTAAACAAAAAGATCAACCCAAAAAAATAATGATTGACATGTACACTGTATGGTGTGGGCCATGCAAAATGTTGGATCGCAATACATTTTCCAATAAAAAACTTGCCGAATATGTGAATGCCAATTATTATGCTGTAAAGTTCAATGCCGAAGGAGATGAGTCGGTCGATTTTAAAGGGCAACCGCTTTCTAATCCCAAATATGACCCTGCCAAATCCAGACGCCGAAATAGCCAACACCAATTGACACGATATTTTGGAGTATCTGCCTATCCAACAATTGTGTTTTTGGGAGAAAATGCAGAGTTTTTGGCCCCAATACCAGGGTATAAAACTCCAGACCAATTGGAGCTATATCTTAAACTTTTTGCCGAAGACCACTATAAAACCATTACAAGCCAAAAAGCTTTTAATGAGTATTATAAAGCGTTTAAACCTTCTTTTACTCCTTGATGATTTAAGTCATAAATAAAAGCGCCATCCTCAAAAGTATCATGAAAATGGATACTTTTTTTTGTACATGTTTTTTGCCACCGTTTTACGTAACTTTTATAATTACTACCGTCAGCGATAATTAGTTTTGGTTTCAATATTTTTATCACCTTTTCAAGGTTTATTTTTGGACTATTTCTAAGCAAAATCCAATCAAATTTTACGGATTTTAAATCAAAATGGCTTAGACTATCGATAATAATTAAATTATGATCGTCTATTGAATAAAATCGTTTTAGATTCAATTTTGATGTTTTATCTACACCTTCATTAGTTATGTAATCTTCTATAAATGAAAATTGTTCATTATTTTTTTCTGTATTATGGATTTCAAAATTAGTCCCATTTTTAAATCCCAAAATGGTATGCTTTGTCTTTTGAAAAACAATAAATTCATTCTTAGAATTAATTTTAAAGACTAATAAAAAATACAATTGAAAAATTAGAGCAGAAGTTAATAACAGGACTATTTTTTTAAATGTCTTTGATATGATATATTTGAAAAATAGTACAATTATAATATATAATAGTACCATCATATAGAAGTCAAAAGTGATGTTTTTAAAAAGTAAAAATTCAAACTTTGCTACCAAATGTGCCGATGTATTCATTATATCAATTAAATTTTAAAAACCATAGGCTAACCACACACTGATTTTGAATCCTTCAAAAATAATAATCAAAATGACTTATTGGGCTAAGTTGTGTTTTTAGAAATAATAGGTCATCGACTTTATGCGTTGGAATCATTGTGTTTTTTGAGACTTCTATTAAAATTGTACCACTAGATTTTTGCTGATTGATCTCCAGTATTTTTGCTATGTATCGGTAATTATATGTTGTTGGATTCATTTCTTTTGTAATACAAAGCAGTAGGGTTTCTGGCTCATTTTTTGTAAAATGACTATAGTGGTTTTTAGTTGTTTTTGGATGTTGAAGTTTTGTGTTTAATAAACCTAAAACAACAAATAAAAGGAACAAGAAGTATGATGAAATGATGCTTTTATAAACAGAAGTTTTAAAATGAAAAAATAGTCCAAGGCAAAATGTTACTCCCAAAACAATGAGTAGTATATGAATTTCCAAAGACACATAGGAACTTAAAAATATTCCACAAATCAGAGCAATAGTTAATTTTGGGATAGGGTAGTAGTAGGGTTGCATTTTAAATCATAAGTAGGCTTTAATCTATCAACATAGCGCTTTAAACACCGCTTTAGCCACTTTTTGGCTAGCACCGGTGCCCCCTAGTTTTTGTTCTAGGGCGGTATATTCAGTATTGAGCTGCTGTTGGGTTTTGGGGTCTAATATATGGTTTAATTCTGCCGTAAGGCGTTTTGTATTCAAGTCATTTTGGATCAATTCACAGACCACTTCGCGCTCCATTATAAGGTTTACCAAAGAAATATAATCGAGCTTTACCACCTGTTTTCCAATCTGGTAGGACAACCAACTGGATTTATAGCACACCACCTGGGGCACCTTAAATAAAGCTGTTTCCAAAGTGGCTGTCCCCGAAGTTACCAATGCGGCTTGTGCAATACTAAGCAAGTCGTAAGTGGCATTACTCACCAATTTGATGTTTTTGTTTTTAATGAATTTTTGATAAAATGCTTTGGCTTGGCTCGGTGCTCCAGCAATGACAAATTGGTGTTCAGGAAAGGCATCGACCACAGACAGCATCACATCGAGCATTTTTTTAATTTCTTGTTGCCTACTCCCCGGCAACAGTGCAACAATGGGTTTTTCGGACAGTTCGTATGTTTTTCTTAGGGTTTTAGCATCTGGTTTTGGGCGGTTGGCAATAGCATCAATTAGGGGATGCCCAACAAACGTCACAGGCATTTGGTGTTTTTTCTCGTAAAACGCTTTTTCAAATGGTAAAATCACATACATTTTATCAATATCTCGTTTGATCTGATGAATGCGATTTTCTTTCCATGCCCATAGCTGAGGCGAAATATAATAGTGGGTTTTAAAATTTTGGGTTTTAGCCCATTTTGCAATACGCATGTTAAACCCTGGGTAATCAATAAAAATCAAAACATTTGGACGATAGTTTGCAATATCTTTTTTACATAAGCTAATATTTTTTAGAATCGTTCTCAAATTCAAAAGGACTTCCAAAAAGCCCATAAATGCCAAATCTTTGTAATGTTTAACCAAAGTACCACCTGCATTCTGCATCAAATCGCCACCCCAAACACGACATTCGGCCTTGGTATCTTCTTTTTGCAATGCTTTAATGAGGTTTGCACCATGCAAATCTCCAGAAGCTTCTCCTGCGATGATGTAGTACTTCATATTTTACAGCTTAATTATAAATGTGGTAAGAGCCATACACAGTGTTGCAATCAATACGCCTGCGGCAAAGGCATCTTTTTTCTTTCTGATAAAATAAAAAAAACAAATCAGATTTAGAATAGCACCGAGACTAATGAGTTTTCCTAAAAAATTTTCAGCATGGGCAGCTTCCAAAACCCTCAAAAATCCATCGTTTCTTCCAGAAGATTTGGCCATAGTCATTACGACCACAAAGAGTCCTAAACCATTGGCCAAAATCCCAATGAAAAATCCTTTTAAAATTTGAATCTTATCCATTGAGTTTCCAATTATTGAGTTCTTGAATATAATAATGAGCTGTGAGATCAAACTGTACTGGAACTACCGAAACGTAGCCTTGCTCAAGTGCCCATTCGTCGGTATCTTCACCATTATCCTGATTGATAAATTCACCTGTAAGCCAGTAATAATTTCGTCCCATTGGGCTTTGTCGTTTATCAAATTTTTCTACCCAATTGGCATTCGCCTGACGGCAAATTTTTATGCCTTTTAGAACCTTGTTTGGAAAATTTACATTGAGTATAATTCCTTTTTGTAAACCATTTTGTAAGACTTTAAGACAAATGGATTTAATAAATTTTTCCGTTGGTCCAAAATCGGCATCCCAATTGTAGTTCAACAAAGAAAATCCTATGGCAGGAATACCCTCCATACCCGCTTCAATGGCGGCGCTCATTGTCCCCGAATAAATAACATTAATTGATGAATTGGAACCATGATTGATACCTGAAACACACAAATCTGGTTTTCTGTCTAATAGTTCATGAACGGCTAGTTTTACACAATCTGCTGGCGTACCCGATGTACTGTATTCTTTTTGAGGGCCATTATCAATATGTTCTTCTCTACAATAAAGAGTATCGTTGATTGTAATGGCATGCCCCATGCCACTTTGTGGGCTATCTGGTGCAACAACAATGACATCACCAATACTAATCATGACTTTGATTAAGGTTCTAATTCCAGGGGCAGTGATACCATCGTCATTGGTAACAAGAATAAGTGGTTTTTTTGGCATTTTTTCTTTGTTTTCGTATACAAAAGTAAGTATTTTGTTGGGGATTACTCGTTTTTGTGTGGTTTAACAAAAAATTATGTAGAATAGCACACTTATTTTTGCAATTTTCTGTTATTTTAGAATCAAATTTGGATAAACACTTACTCAAGTCTATGAAACATATTAATATTTTTCTTTTGTCAATTTTTGTTGCATTAGCATCATGTAGCTTTACAACCAAAACATTTGATAACCCTGACAAGGACAAACTCCTAATGCAACTCATTACATATTTGTTGGAACAAGGTCATTTTCAGCCTAAAGATTTTGATGATGAGTTTTCAGAGGAAGTGTACATTAGATTTTTAAAAACAGTGGACCCCTACAAACACTATTTTTACAGTTCAGATATAAAGGAATTTGAAGATTATAAAACAGATTTGGATGATCAAATAAAAAACTACGATGTGCAGTTTTTTAATCTTGTTTACAATCGCCTTATTCAAAGAATTGAAGAATCAAAAGCAATTTATACGAAAATTTTAGAACATCCTTTTAATTACGAGTTAGATGAAAAATACCAGTCCAACCCTGATGAATTAGACTATGTTTCATCAAAAAAAGATATGGCTAACCGTTGGCGTAAACAATTGAAATTTAACACCTTAACCAATTATCATGATTTAGTATCTGACAATGAAAATGAAGAAAATGAAGATAAAAAAACCTTTTCAGAATTGGAAGAAGAATCTCGAGCTTCAACATTAAAAAATTTACAAGAAGTTTCGGTTTATTTTGATGATATGAGACGTGATGATTGGCTTTCAATGTACATCAATGCAATTTCTGAAACATTTGACCCCCATACTTACTATTTTGCGCCACAAGTCAAAGATCGTTTTGATGCCGAAATGTCTGGAAAATACGAAGGTATTGGTGCAAGGCTACAAAAGAAAATGGATAAAATCAGTATTACAGAACTGATTTCAGGAGGTTCTGCATGGCGTCAAAACAAACTTCAAGTTGGAGATGTCATTTTAAAAGTACGTCAAGAAGATGAGGAAGAGGCAGTTAGTGTTGTTGGAATGCGTTTGGACGATGCTGTTAAACTTATCAAAGGCCCAAAAGGTACAAATGTAATTTTAACTCTAAAAAGAGTCGATGGAACTATTGAAGATTTGATGATTCCAAGAGATGAAATTGAGCTAGAGGAAACCTATGCAAAATCGAGTATTGTACAAAAAGAAAATTACAAATTTGGGATCATTAATTTGCCAAAATTTTACATTGATTTTGAAGATGTTAATAGTAGAAATGCAACCTCTGATGTCAAAAGAGAAATTGAACGACTCAAAGCAGAGGGAATAGAAGGTTTGGTTCTCGACTTGAGAAATAATGGAGGTGGTTCTCTAAAAACAGCTGTTGATATAGGGGGCCTATTTATTGAAGAAGGGCCTATTGTTCAAGTACGCTCTACTGGTGAAGATCGTCAAGTATTAAAAGATAAAGATTCTAGTGTAAGTTGGGATGGTCCATTGGTTATTTTGGTGAATGAGTTTTCTGCCTCTGCCTCTGAAATTTTAGCCGCTGCTATGCAAGATTATAAACGCGCTATTGTTATTGGAAGCAAGCAAACCTATGGCAAGGGAACGGTTCAAAATGTGATAGACTTAAACAGAATGATTCGTAATAACACCAATGGTGATATGGGTGCTTTTAAGTTTACTACCCAAAAATATTATCGTATCAATGGGGGGTCTACTCAATTAGAGGGCGTAAAAAGTGATGTTGTTTTACCTAACCGTTACAGCTATGTTGATATGGGTGAAAAAGATCAAGACAACCCACTTCCGTGGGATGAGATTCAAGCTGCCGAATATGATATTTGGGAAAGTTCTATTGACTATGAATTAACTGTCAAAAGAAGTAAGGAGCGCATGAACAATAGTGATGAGATCAAACTCATTGATGAAAATGCACAATGGATTGAAAAAGTACGTTCAAAGGATTTGTATAGCTTAAAGTATAACGATTATGATGCGAGTTTAAAACAAAATGAAAAAGAATCAGAACGTTTTGAAGCTCTTTCCAATTATACCACAAATTTATCATTCGAATCTTTACCTTATGAAAAACCAATTATGGCAACAGACTCCATTTTCAAAACAAAACGCGAGCGATGGCATGAATCTTTAAGTAAAGATATTTATATGAATGAGGCGCTTAATGTTTTGACGGATTTAAATAAAATGTTTAAAGTAAAAAAAGTATCCGCCCTTAAAAACTAAGGTTCAAAACTATGCAAGGATTAACAGCATTGGCATTCCAAAAATTTAAACAAAACTATTTGGGAATGGCTAGTGTTTTTTTTGTAATTTTTGTGGGATTTGTTTCAATTTTCGCCTATGTATTAGCACCTGATACCACTCAATATGCAAATCAAATGCATTTGAGTATTCATTCCAAACCACCAGGATTTAGTGTTCAAATGCTTGTTCAACCCAATCCAAATAAAAGTCTTCAAAATAAATTCGATAAAATTTTTTTCGGTTCAAAATTCCCTGATAAACAACAGCCCATTTCGAGTTATAGAATAGAAACAGACCAATTGATATACACACCTTATGAGGCGAAAAATATTCAAGGTATACAGCAATCTATTGATTACTCCAAAAATTCAAAACTTTTTGTAGAAAATAAAACCTTTTATTTGGGAACGGATAATTATGGTAGAGATGTTTTAAGTCGGTTATTAGTTGGTGCTCGAATTTCTTTTTTTATAGGTTTTGTTGCTGTTTTTATTTCATTGATAATTGGATTATTTTTAGGTAGTATTTCGGGTTATTTTGGAGGAAAAATAGATAATGCTATTATGTTTTTAATTAATGTAGCATGGTCTATTCCAACGCTTTTATTGGTGATTGCTATAACTTTAGCGCTTGGCAAGGGCTATTGGCAGGTTTTTATAGCAGTAGGTCTAACGATGTGGGTAGAAGTGGCAAGAGTTGTACGAGGCGAGGTGATGAGCGTAAAAGAACAACAATATATAACCGCTGCTCGAGCTTTGGGGTATACAGATTTTAGAATTATTTTTAAGCATATTCTTCCTAATATTATGACCCCTGTTATTGTAATTTCTGCGGCAAATTTTGCTGCTGCAATTCTTATAGAAAGCGGACTTAGTTTTTTAGGAATAGGAGCACAACCCCCAATGTCCAGTTGGGGCGCTATGATTAAAACCCACTATAACGACATTGTTTTGGGTCAACCCTATTTGGCTATAATTCCAGGACTTTGTATTATGAGTCTTGTAATGGCTTTTATGCTTATGGGAAATACCCTAAGAGATGCATTGGATGTTAAGGCTTAGATAATTTATTTTTTTGCTTGAGGTGGATATTTCGACATAATAGAGGTTACAAATTCTCTAATACGCTCTTCCTTACGATCCATTCTGGAGGTTAAATAACCTTGTCCAATACCTTGCCAAACAAGTTCTTTTTTATTGGCATCTATCAAATCAATAAATAGTGTCCCTCGAGATGAATTGGTTACATTGGTTTGATTCCAGCCCATCATTGGACCCCAACCCCAGCCCCAACCCCAGCCGTACATGCCAAAGTTTTGATTGTAAACATTTACTTCTTGACGTTCTTTTGTAAAAATATTCACCAATAAATCGGGGGTTTTAGATTTTGTAAATCCTTTAGCTAACAGTTCAGATTCAATGGCACGTAAAATTCTACGCTTGTCCAAATCACTAATTTCTGCCTTGTCTATACCATCTTTGAAAAAAGCAAAAGTTTTATAGGAGTTAAAGTCCGCAGAACGATCATAATCTGCAGCCACTCGAACAGAGTCACAAGACGTACTAATAAGTACTATAAACAGGAGTAATAAAAGACGTTTCATAAAAGTGTAGTTTTAAGTTAAAATGAATTAAAAAGAGTGTCATCAACACTATTAGGAATTGTAACTTTTAGGTTTGGTTCTTCTTCCATTGCTCGTTTTATTGCAAAAATTGCACCGTTGTTGCGTGCCCAATTTCGCCTAGCAATACCATTATTAACATCCCAAAATAACATAGATTTCAATTTTCTTTCTGATGCTTTAGAACCATCAAGAACCATACCAAAGCCACCATTTATAACTTCGCCCCAGCCAACCCCTCCGCCATTGTGTATGCTAACCCAAGTGGCGCCTCTAAAACTATCACCAATTACATTTTGAATAGCCATATCAGCAGTATATTTAGATCCGTCATAAATATTACTTGTTTCTCTAAAAGGCGAGTCTGTTCCAGAAACATCATGGTGATCACGACCAAGAATTATTGAGCCAATTTTTCCTTCTGCAATTGCTGAATTGAATGCAGAGGCTATTTTTATTCGACCCTCGGCATCAGCATACAAAATTCGGGCTTGTGACCCAACAACCAAGTTATTGGTTTGTGCGCCTTTTATCCATTGTATATTATCCTGCATTTGTTGTTGGATTTCTGGCGGTGAAGTCGCTTGAATTTTTTCCAAAACTTCACAAGCAATAGCATCTGTTTTTGCTAAATCTTCGGGTGTTCCACTTGCGCAAACCCAACGAAAAGGGCCAAAACCATAATCGAAGCACATTGGTCCCATGATGTCTTGAACATAGCTCGGGTATATAAAATCTTCTAGATTTTCTTTTAAAATTTCTGCACCTGCACGAGAAGCTTCCAACAAAAAAGCATTTCCATAATCAAAGAAGTAAGTACCTTTATCTGTATGTTTTTTTATAATAGAGGCATGACGTAATAGACTCTCTTGTACCTTCTCTTTAAACAAATTTGGTCTTTCATTCATCATTTTATTGGCGTCTTCAAATGACATTCCAACAGGGTAATATCCTCCTGCCCAAGGATTATGCAATGAGGTTTGATCACTTCCAATGTCTACATAAATACCAGCATCAAAAAATGCTTCCCATACATCAATAACGTTACCTTGATAGGCGATAGATACAATTTCTTTGTCTTGTTGTGCTATTTTTACCCGCTCAATTAATTCTTCTACAGATGAATACACTTCATCAACCCAACCTTGTGAGTGTCTTGTTTGCGTTGCTTTTGGGTTGACTTCAGCACAAATGGTAATGCACTTTGCAATATTTCCAGCTTTTGGCTGAGCACCACTCATACCACCCAATCCAGCGGTTAAAAAAATATGTCCTTCGGGGCTTTTTTTTATTTTTCTAAATGCATTGAGCACCGTAATGGTGGTTCCATGAACAATACCTTGTGGGCCAATATACATATAACTCCCTGCTGTCATTTGCCCATATTGTGTTACTCCTAAAGCATTGAATTTTTCCCAATCGTCTGGTTTTGAATAATTTGGGATCATCATGCCATTGGTGACCACAACTCTTGGCGCTTCTTTGTGAGATGGAAACAGACCCATAGGATGTCCAGAGTACATCACCAATGTTTGTTCATCGTTCATTTCGGATAAATATTTCATGGTGAGTCTATATTGCGCCCAATTGGAAAATACACCTCCATTACCGCCATATGTAATCAGTTCGTGGGGATGTTGTGCTACGGCATCATCCAAATTATTTTGAATCATCAGCATAATAGCAGCGGCATGTTTGCTTTTTGCTGGATAGTTGTCTATTGGGCGGGCATAGATTTTATGGTCTGGCCTAAAGCGATACATATAAATACGCCCATAAGTTTCAAGCTCTTTTTTAAATTCTTTTAAAAGAATGGCATGAAATTTTTTATCGAAATAGCGTAGAGCATTTTTTAAAGCTAGCTTTTGTTCTTCTTTGTTTAAAATTGCTTTTCTTTTTGGAGCATGATTGTAGGTTGGGTCAAAAGGTTTTAAAGATGGCAACTCATTTGGAATGCCCTCTTTTATTTCTTCTTGAAAAGTTTTAGTGTTCATAATCTTAATTTTGAATACGTTTTGATGTGTTGTATCCATAGGGGCAATGCTTACAATTACTCTCACAACAATATCCTCGCTTTAGGTGGTATTGTTCTGTAAAACAGCGATAACCTTGTGGTGTCATATAAAAATCACCTTCTTCAATTGGGGGATTACGTTTCATCATTAACAAATATAATGTAATTTTACATACTAATTATTTGCTTTTTTTAAGGGTAAAATACTTTAGAGATTTAGTATTTTTACATATCAGGTTTTTTAGTTATTCATGTTAAATTTTCAGAAAGTCCAAAACATAAAATTGAATTCTCAAGTTTCTATAAAGCCTGAGTATAAAATTCATGAAACGGTTTCTGGTAATAAATTCAGAAAATTAAAATATAATTTAAAAGAACTCCAAGAAAGAGCTTCTGTTGGGATTTTAACTTTTGGAGGCGCATTTTCTAATCATATTGCAGCTACGGCTGCTGCTGGGCAATTACTAAACATTCCAACAGTTGGAGTTATAAGAGGAGAGGAGTTGGTAACAGAGATTGAAACCAATCCAACATTGGCCTATGCCAAATCTTGTGGGATGAAGTTTGAGTTTGTTAGTCGATCGTTATACAGGCAAAAAACAGAAAGTTCTTACATTAACAACCTTCAAAAAAAATATCCGAAATATTACATCATACCAGAGGGGGGAACAAATGATTTGGCTGTAATGGGCTGTGAGGAAATTTTATCAGAATTTGATAAAGAATTTGATGTTATTTGTTGTGCGGTAGGGACTGGGGGAACAATTTCTGGTCTTATAAATTCAAGTTTACCAACACAAAAAATAATTGGCTTTCCAGCCTTGAAAGGTGCATTTTTAAACGAAGATATTTGTAAATTTGCGACGCAGTCCAATTGGGAGTTATGTAATGACTATCATTTTGGAGGTTATGCAAAAGTGAATTCAGATTTAATTCATTTTATAAATAACTTTAAAAAAGAATTTAAAATTCCACTCGATCCAGTGTATACTGGTAAAATGATGTTTGGTATTTTTGATTTGATTCAAAAAGGTGTTTTTTCTACATCTGCAAAAATATTGGCAATTCATACAGGCGGATTACAGGGTATTGAAGGCATGAATCGCCAATTGAGACAAAAAAGAATGGAATTGATTTTTTAGAATATGAAAAAAATTGTAGGATTGTTATTGGTATGTGTTGTGTTGTCGAGTTGTGGTGCTCGCAAAAAAGCAAACCAAAAAAAAGAGGTTAGAGTAGAAGTCAATATTCCAACTAGAGAAACCCCAGACCCCTCTACAGTTGTTATCAAACCCACCTACAATTCTACAACAGAGTATATTGCATTTTTTAAGGCTGTAGCTATTCATGAAATGAAACTTTATGGCATACCAGCAAGTATTACTTTGGCGCAAGGAATTTTAGAATCCGGATCTGGCAGAGGCCGTCTTGCAAGAGATGCTAATAATCATTTTGGGATTAAATGCCATGATTGGACAGGTCCGAGAGTGTACCACGATGACGATAGAGCTCAGGAGTGTTTTAGAAAATATAATGACCCTAATCAATCCTACAGAGATCACTCTTTGTTTTTAGCTAAAAGAAAACGCTATGCAAACCTATTTAAACACAAGCCAACTGATTATAAAGCATGGGCAAGAGGTTTAAAAAAGGCAGGGTATGCTACCGATCCAAAATACCCTCAAAAACTAATCAGTCTTATAGAACGTTATGAATTGTATCAATATGATATTTTTGACAAAAAAAGACGTTCTCAAAATCAACAACCCTATAACGAAAAGCATATTGTTATAAAGGGGGATACTTTGTATTCAATTTCCAAAAGATATGGGATCTCAGTTGAACGTTTAAAGACATTAAATAAATTAAACTCCAATGCTTTAAGTATTGGTCAAACCCTTATCGTTACATCAAATTAAATCTATGAAATACCAACGCAGTAGTCAATTGTTTAAAGAAGCCAATATTGCTATACCTGGTGGGGTAAACTCGCCAGTACGTGCATTTAAGGCTGTGGGGGGTACACCAATATTTGTTAAAAAAGCCAAAGGCGCATATCTGTATGACGAAGACGGAAACCGGTTAATTGATTATATCAATTCTTGGGGTCCAATGATTTTAGGGCATGCCTACAAGCCCGTTGTGGATGCAGTTGTAGACAAAGCAAAAAAAGGAACTTCATTCGGAATGCCAACTGAAATTGAAACAAAAATTGCAGAACTGGCCGTCTCAATGGTTCCTAATATTGATAAAATTCGATTTGTGAATTCTGGAACAGAAGCCTGTATGAGTGCTGTTCGATTGGCGCGTGGATTTACAGGAAAAGAGAAAATTATAAAATTTGCAGGATGTTATCATGGGCATTCCGATTCTTTTTTGATACAAGCGGGTAGTGGTGCTGTCACTTTTGGAAGTCCTAATAGCCCTGGAGTGACCCAAGGAACTGCCAAAGACACATTGCTTGCACCATATAATAATTTGGAAGCTGTAAAAAATATCTTTGAAGCCAACCCCAATGAAATTGCAGCCATAATTGTTGAACCAGTAGCAGGGAACATGGGATGCATTCCACCTGTTGATGGATTTTTAGAAGGCCTTCGTAATTTGTGTAATGTGCATCAAGCTGTTCTTATTTTTGACGAAGTAATGACTGGTTTTCGATTGGCCAAAGGGGGTGTTCAAGAACTTTTTGGTACAAAAGCAGACATCGTTTGTTTTGGAAAAGTCATAGGAGGAGGATTGCCAGTAGGTGCTTTTGCTGCACGAAAAGAAATCATGAGTCATTTAGCACCTGAAGGACCGGTTTATCAGGCTGGAACATTGAGTGGAAACCCATTGGCAATGGCAGCAGGCTATGCACTTTTAAATGTTTTGGATACGGATGCTGAGCTGTATGAACGTCTTGAAAAGAAAACAGCATACCTGCACCAAGGAATTTCTAAAGCATTAACAAACAATAACATAAAGCACACTATAAACAGATTAGGCTCAATGATTTCTGTACATTTTTCGGAAACTCCAGTTGTGGATTTTAAAACAGCCACCCAAGGAAACAATGAACACTTTAAAGCATTTTTTCATGGTATGCTAGATGCAGGAGTTTACATTGCTCCTAGTGCTTTTGAGAGTTGGTTTATAACAGATGCCTTAACTTATGCTGATTTGGATTTTACCATAGCTGCTGTTGAAACTGTAGTGAGTGGATGGTAGTGAATATTATAAAAACTGAAATAAATTTTTTTTTAGTTTTTATTTTTTAACATTAAATAATTAATTCCATTAACTTCTTTGAGTATAATTATCATTTCAAAAAAACCCTTATGAACGGTGTTTTTTTGAGTTCCACACCAATATAATTGATTAAAACTTTCTATAGATTCATTATTAATTAATCCAATGCAACTTTCATCTGGTAATCCAGAGTCAAATCCAAATTTTTCAAAATCAATATATGGTGTTCTTTGATTTGAGTTTAGAGTACCTATTGTTTTATCGCTGATTTTTAAGTTTTCGATGTCAAAACCTGTTGTATTTTCAAATTTTACTTGTAAATCACTTATTTCTTCTCTTTCTGTACATCCAACAGTTATTAGCAATAAACAAAGTAATATGATTTTTAAAAATCTCATATTTAAGTTCAATAAAAATTATTGTAAAACCTCTCTTTCTAAAGCCATAAAGTGTGTGGTTTTTCTTGCTTTGTTGTAAAGTGGAAAAATATGTACTTCGCAGTTATAGATAGATTTGTTTTTTCGATAATTAATGAGTGTTGTTTTGAAGGGTTTGTTTTCTTTTAGCTTTATTTCAATTTCTGCTTTCTTTCTTTTAGAAGTCTTTGGGCCTTGCAAAAACCCTGCTGTTTTTTCTAACGCTTCTTTTTTGGTGTAACCTGTCATATTGGTAAAGCCATCATTAACCCACTTGATGTTTTTATTTTTATCCGTTAGAATAATTGAACTAAAATCAACGGATTTGAATAGTGTTTCAATATTATTTTTCCAACTATGTTTTCTAGCAAAATTTTTTATTTTTTTTAAATCCATACATTTTTTAGATGTATTTAATTTTTTAAAATAATGGTCACTAAACATGTCCCAACTAATAAGGGGCATCAACTTAGAGCAATTGTCTTCCATTGTGTTGCTACTGATTTTATGATCAAAATTTTTGGAGTTTTTGCCAGAGAGATAAATGTCTAGGCACATCATTTTATTGAGGTCTTGTTTCATAGCATTTAGGTTAAGTTTAAAATAGTTTAGATAAAGATAGCATCAAATAGTGTGCCTATCATTAAAAATCTAATCTTAATTCAAAAATTTTAGCTTGTTTTTTTATGTTTTAAATATAGAATTGGGGTTATATTCTATGGCAATTTACAAAAAAAAATAAATAAAAAAAGCGGCTTCCAAATGAAGCCGCTTTTATAAATTGAAAAATTTCAATTCCTAATTCAAATTATACATCTGCAGATTTTACAGTTTTGATGATTCGTGCTGCAATTTTGTATGGATCACCGTTTGAAGCAGGACGTCTATCTTCTAACCAGCCTTTCCATCCTTTTTCTACGGTAATGATTGGGATTCGTATTGACGCTCCACGATCTGAAACTCCAAAACTGAATTGATCGATAGATTGTGTTTCGTGATCTCCAGTAAGTCTTTGATCGTTGTAAGCTCCATATACTTCAATATGTTCTTTAACCACAGGTCTAAAAGCTTCACATATTTTTTCATATGTTTCTTTAGAACCACATGTTCTTAGTGTTGAGTTAGAGAAATTAGCGTGCATACCTGAACCATTCCAATCGGTGTTACCAAGAGGTTTTGGATGCCAAACGACTTGAAGACCATATTGTTCTCCAATTCGTTCTAATAAATATCGAGATACCCAAATTTCATCTCCTGCTTGTTTAGCTCCTTTAGCAAAACATTGAAACTCCCATTGTCCAGCTGCTACTTCAGCATTGATTCCTTCTACATTGATTCCAGCTTCAATTAGAACGTCTAGATGTTCTTCTACCATATCTCTAGCAAATGCATTCTTTGCACCTACAGAACAGTAAAACTGACCTTGTGGAGTTTGGTCTTTTGGAAAGCCAACAGGTAAATTGGTCTCTACATCATACAAGAAATATTCTTGTTCAAATCCAAACCAGAAGTCCTCATCTTCGTCGTCAATTGTAGCTCTTCCATTAGTCTCGTGAGCTGTACCATCGGCATTAAGAACCTCCGTCATAACGAGGTATCCATCTTTTCTTTGCGGGTCTGGGTAAATTGCAACAGGTTTTAGTAAACAATCTGAGCTTCCGCCCTCTGCTTGTTGAGTAGAGGATCCATCAAATGACCAAACAGGACAGTCTTCCAATTTTCCGCTAAAATCTTCAACAATTTTGGTTTTACTTCTTAAGCTTTGAGTTGGTTTGTAACCATCTAACCATATGTACTCTAGTTTTGATTTTGACATGATATTGCTGTTAAATTGATTAATACAAAAATAATGGCAAATATAATAATAAGGTTCCTTACACTATTAATCTAAGGGTTTAAATTATCAACATTATTGTTTTTTTTATGTAACCCCTATTTTTTTGTGGGTATAATCGAATTATTTGTAATTTTTAATATGATAAATTTTCAAATTGTTAATAAATATTATTTGCTTAGTGAATTTTTACTCTTAAGAATCTTAATTTTGTTATAGAATTAAAAACCTATTATTATGTCTACATTACGCTTTCATGCACTTAAATCATCTATGAACAGAGCTTCAATATCAATTCAAGAAGATTCCAAGCGATCTCAAGCTTATGGTTCAAATGTTTTTGGAAATGCTGCCATGCGCAGTTCTTTGCCAAAAGCAACGTTTAAAAACCTATCAACAGCTATTGAAAAAAATCAAACGATAAGTCGTGATATTGCCGACCAAATTGCAACAGCTATGAAAGAATGGGCAATGGCCAAAGGTGTAACACACTATACCCATTGGTTTCAACCTCTTACTGGTGCAACTGCTGAAAAACATGATGCTTTTTTTGAAACTGTAGGACCTGGAGAAGCTATTGAACAATTTGAAGGCAACCAACTAGTGCAGCAAGAACCCGATGCATCTTCATTTCCAAATGGTGGAATTCGCAATACATTTGAAGCTCGCGGATATACTGCATGGGACCCAACTTCTCCAGCTTTTATTTTTGGAACAACGCTGTGTATACCAACAGTTTTTGTAGCATATACTGGCGAAGCCCTTGACTATAAAACCCCACTTCTTCGCGCCTTACATGCTGTTGATGATGCAGCGACTTCAGTGGCACGTTATTTTGATAAAAACGTCAAGAAAGTTTCGGCCTCATTGGGTTGGGAACAAGAATATTTTTTGATTGATAAATCCCTTGCCGTTTCTAGACCAGATTTGGAACTTACCGGAAGAACACTTTTAGGACATTCCTCGGCCAAAGGGCAGCAATTAGATGATCACTACTTTGGAACTATTCCAACACGTGCTTTAAATTTTATGCGTGATTTAGAAAAAGAATCTATTCTTTTGGGAATACCCGTAAAAACGCGTCACAATGAAGTTGCTCCAAATCAATTTGAATTGGCACCAATCTATGAAGAAGCAAATCTTGCTGTTGATCATAATTCCTTGGTAATGGACTTGATGAAAAAAGTAGCTGAACGCCATCATTTTAAAGTTTTATTTCATGAAAAACCATTTGCAGGAGTCAATGGTTCAGGAAAGCATAATAATTGGAGTTTGAGCACAGATACAGGCGTAAATCTTTTGGCTCCGGGAAAAACACCAATGAGTAATTTACAATTTCTTACCTTTTTTATTAATACAATTAAAGCAGTTTGTGATAATGAAGAATTATTGCGTGCATCTATTGCATCAGCGAGTAACGACCATCGACTAGGCGCAAATGAAGCTCCACCTGCTATTATGTCTGTATTTATTGGGGCACAACTCACAAAAGTTTTAAGTGAACTTGAAGGTGTTACAAAAGGTAAATTATCACCAAAAGAAAAAACAGATTTAAAACTGAATGTTGTCGGAAAAATTCCTGAAATTCTTTTAGATAATACAGATCGAAATCGTACATCACCTTTTGCTTTTACTGGAAATAAATTTGAATTTCGTGCTGTGGGGTCTACGGCCAATTGTGCCAATCCAATGACGGTACTCAATACAATTGTTGCCAAACAACTGATAGATTTTAAAGCAGAAGCAGATATTTTAATAGACAAAAAAGGGCTTAAAAAAGATGAAGCTATTTTTAACGTTTTGAGAGAGTATATCAAAACTTCAAAATCGATTTTATTTGAAGGGAATGGGTATGGAGAAGCTTGGCAAAAAGAAGCTAAAAAGCGTGGCTTAAGCAACAATAAAAATACACCAGAAGCTTTGAAAGTAAAAATTGCACCATCAACAATAGCACTATATGAAGAATTGGGAGTGATGAATAAAACCGAAATTGAAGCACGCTATGAAATTGAGGTTGAAGATTATATCAACCGAATCCAAATTGAAGGGCGTGTTCTAGGCGATGTTGCACGAAATCATATCATACCTACAGCGGTAAAATATCAAAATATCCTTATCAATAATGTTCGAGGATTAATAGATATTTATGGTAATGATTTTAAAAAATATGCTAGTGAGCAATTGATTCTGATTAAGGATATATCAACCTATATTGAGTCCATTAATTCTGGAGTAACAAAAATGATCAATGAACGAAAAAAAGCAAATGTTGTTGAAGAATCCATCAACAAAGCTGAGGCTTATTGTAATAAGGTAAAGCCATTTTTTGATGAAATTCGTTACAACTGTGATAAACTAGAATTATTGATAGACGACGAACTATGGCCACTACCAAAATACAGGGAGTTACTTTTTACAAGATAGGTGCTGAAAATTTTTAAACGTTTTTTATTCCAAAACATCAAATACTGTATTACATTTGTAATTCATAAAAATTTATGGGAAACGAGGTAAGCCAAAGGTATGCACAACGTGGTGTTTCAGCATCCAAAGAAGATGTGCACAATGCAATAAAAAATATAGACAAAGGATTGTTTCCCAAAGCATTCTGTAAAATTGTTCCAGACCATCTAACGCATGATGACAACTATTGTCTAGTGATGCATGCAGATGGAGCGGGTACCAAAAGTTCGTTGGCCTACGCCTATTGGAAAGAAACAGGTGATCTCTCTGTTTGGAAAGGCATTGCTCAAGATGCACTCATTATGAATATTGATGACTTATTATGTGTTGGAGCAACAGATGATATTATGCTGTCATCTACTATAGGAAGGAATAAAAATTTGATTCCAGGAGAAGTAATTTCAGCAATTATTAACGGTACAGAGGAACTTATTTCAGATTTAAAAAAACATGGCGTTACTATTCATTCTACAGGTGGAGAAACCGCTGATGTTGGTGATCTTGTTCGAACCATTATTGTAGATTCTACAGTAACCGCACGCATGAAACGAAGTGCTGTCATAGACAATGCCAATATTCGCCCTGGCGATGTTATTGTTGGATTGGCCTCTTTTGGAAAAGCCACTTACGAACATCAGTACAATGGCGGCATGGGGAGCAATGGATTGACCTCTGCAAGACACGATGTTTTTCATAAAAATATTGCCGAAAAATATCCAGAAACTTTTGATGCTGCTGTTCCCGAAGAATTGGTCTATTCAGGTCAAATTCAACTAACAGATGCTGTGGAAAATTCTCCAATAGATGCCGGTAAACTTGTACTTTCTCCTACACGAACCTATGCGCCAATAATCAAAGCAATTTTAGATGCTTTATCCGCAGAAAATATTCATGGAATGATTCATTGTAGCGGAGGAGCACAAACAAAAATTCTACATTTTATTGATGAACATCACATCATAAAAGACAATATGTTCTCCATTCCACCTTTGTTCAAATTGATTCAAGAACAGTCCAAAACAGATTGGAAAGAGATGTATCAGGTGTTCAATTGTGGTCATAGAATGGAGCTGTATGTTCAGCCAGAAATTGCAAAAGACATTATTGAAATTGCTTCAAAATTTGATGTTGATGCACAAATTATAGGTAGAGTAGAAGCTTCACCAACAAAAAAATTGACCATCAAAAGCAATTTTGGAACGTTTGAGTATTAGTTTTTAAGGTAAATTTCGTCTTAAAGTACTATTTTTGCTCACAATATTTATAATTCATGTTAGAGAGAATTCAAATTATACAACAACGTTTCGATGAGGTTAGCGACCTTATTATTCAACCAGATATTATTTCTGACCAAAAGCGTTATGTTCAAATTAACAAGGAATATAAAGATTTAAAGAAAATTTTAGATCGAGGCGAAATCTATAAATCGCTTGTATCAAATATAGATGAAGCTCAAGAAATTATTGCAGACGGAAGTGATACAGAAATGGTAGAAATGGCCAAAATGCAACTCGATGAAGCCAAGTCAAAACTTCCTGAAATTGAAGAAGAAATTAAATTTCTATTAATTCCAAAAGATCCTGAAGATGCCAAAAATGTGGTTGTTGAGGTTCGTGCAGGAACTGGAGGAGATGAAGCTAGTATTTTTGCAGGCGACTTACATAGAATGTATACAAAATATTGTGAATCAAAAGGTTGGAAAGTAGATGTTGTAGATTTTAATGAGGGCACTTCGGGAGGATACAAAGAAATTATTTTTGAAGTTTCTGGAGAAGATGTTTATGGGACCATGAAATTTGAAGCTGGAGTACATCGTGTACAACGCGTACCTCAAACAGAAACTCAAGGTAGAGTACATACAAGTGCGGCTTCTGTTATTGTTTTGCCCGAAGCCGAAGAATTTGATATAGAACTCGATATGACTGAGGTTCGAATCGAAAGAACAACATCAACAGGACCTGGCGGTCAGTCTGTAAATACGACTTACTCTGCGATTAAACTTCATCATGAGCCAACAGGAATGATTGTAAGTTGTCAAGATCAAAAATCTTCGCACAAAAATCTTGAAAAAGCACTAAAAGTTTTACGCTCTCGTTTATATGAAATGGAACTAGCCAAAAAGCAAGCAGCCGATTCCGAAAAACGAAAAAGTATGGTGTCTTCTGGTGATCGAAGTGCAAAAATTAGAACTTACAACTATCCACAAGGCCGTGTTACTGACCATAGAATTGGATTGACTTTATACGATTTATCCAATATCATAAATGGAGACGTACAAAAAATAATAGACGAGCTAATGCTTGCCGAAAATACAGAAAAACTAAAAGCCGATTCAGACTTAATTTAAGCTATGAATACAGAAAAATTGGTATCGGAAATAAAAAGAAAACAATCGTTTCTTTGCATTGGTTTAGATGTTGATTTATCCAAAATCCCAGAACATCTTCTTGAGCTATCCTCACCAATTTTTGAATTTAACAAAGCCATAATAGACGCAACACACCATTTGTGTGTGGCCTATAAACCCAATATTGCTTTTTATGAGGCTTATGGTCTAGAGGGGTGGAAAGCCCTAAAACTTACCATCGATTATTTGAATACAAATTATCCCGAAATCTTTACTATTGCTGATGCAAAACGTGGAGATATTGGAAATACAAGCAGTATGTATGCCAAAGCATTTTTTGAAGATTTAGGTTTTGATAGCATAACTACCGCTCCATATATGGGTAAAGATTCTATTGAACCCTTTTTAGCCTTTGAGGATAAACATACCATTTTATTGGCGCTAACATCAAACTCTGGAGCTTTTGATTTTCAGACTTTAGAGTCCAATTCAAAACCCTTTTACCAATCGGTTTTGGAAACCTCAAAAACATGGAACAATTCCAAGAATTTGATGTATGTTGTTGGTGCTACAAAAGCAGAATTTTTTAAATCCATTAGAGAAATTATTCCAGATCACTTTTTGTTGGTGCCAGGTGTTGGTGCACAAGGAGGAAGTTTGGAAGACGTTTGTAGATATGGTTTAAATTCAAATATAGGCCTATTGATTAACTCATCAAGAGGGATCATATATGCCTCCAAAACCAAAGATTTTGCTGCACATGCAGCACAAAAAGCCAAAGATTTACAACAGCAAATGAAATCAATTTTGCTGGGTAATTAAAACCTAGATTTAACTTAGCACGATATTTGTTACATTTTTAAATAACAAATTAATTATGATGCGTTTTAAATTTATCAAATCTACCCTTGTTTTGGGTATTTTCTTTCTTTCAGGTTTAGACACAACATTTTCAAAAAAGTCACATTTTTTTACAACTTTTTTTCAAAAAAAAATAAGTTGTCTTTAGAAGAAAAAATAAATTACCAATAACTTGTTGATTATGAGGAAAATAAAAAGAAAAAAATTATAGTGTTAGCATCCACTTTTTTTGTAGTTTTTTAAATTTCTTAATTTCTTTTTTTAAAATCAATAGAAAATCTCGACCATTACTACTACAATGTTCTAGGCGTTTGCAATTTTGAGTCAAACGATAGGTAAGCCAATCTAGAGTATGGGCATGAAAATATTTATTTTCAGAAAAAGAAGATGCTTCTGCTTTTAAAAGTTCAGTTGACAACGAAATGGAGTGTTGTACAATATCACCAGAAAAATAAATATCTGGATTTTCTTGTCCATTTTCGGAGAGAGGAGCAAGGTCAGTATTTAAATAATCGGAGATGTATTTAGATAGCATGCCAATTTCCTGCGCTTTTTTATAAATCGCTGAATTAAAATAGGAATTGCTTTTGTGGTACATCTCAAGTCATAAATTGTAATGTAAAATTACAAATGATTAAAACTATTTTTATTTTAATATTAATGTAATTTTTAATTTTATATTAATTTTTTTATTATTTTTAACTAAATATCTTTAAAAAATGAAAT
This sequence comes from Aeromicrobium sp., assembly GCA_964219345.1. Taxonomy (GTDB): domain Bacteria; phylum Bacteroidota; class Bacteroidia; order Flavobacteriales; family Flavobacteriaceae; genus UBA3537. The sequence goes on from CAXPPN010000047.1 coordinate 41,816, forward strand.
TAGATGCTATTCATTCCAAGATTTTAAATTTTTTACAAAAAAATTCCCGTATTTCAAGTACTGAAATCGCAAAGCAAGTTGGTATTTCCTCTCCAGCTGTTGCAGAGCGTATTAAAAAAATGGAAGATTTTGGGGTCATTTCTGGGTACTATACAAAAGTAGACCACAACAAACTTGGTTATGGACTTCGAGCGCTAATTACTGTTCGTGCTTTTATGGGACGCCTAAAACCTTTTTTACATCATGTAAAATCTTATAAAGAGGTTGTCAATTGTTACAGGATTACTGGAAACGAAAATATTGTGATGGAAGTTGTTTTTGAAAATCAACACCATTTAGAGAAATTTATAGACGAACTCATCACATATGGTGAAACAAAAACACAAATTATTCTTTCTAATGTTGTTGCACACAACCCAATTGATAAAGTATAGTCTTATGAGTCTTAGGGTCAAAATAGTTTTAATTGTTATTGGTTTACTTTTATTCAATGTTTCTTGTACAGAAAAAAAAGTTCGAATGACATACAATTCAGCATTTCAAAAAAAAATGAATGAAATGTTTAAGGATGCTTCAAAATCGCCACTAAAATCTAATGATTTAAAAACGTTTTTATCACTTTCATTTTTTCCAATAGATTCTAGCTTTGTAGTCAAAGCAAAATTGACACCAACTCCAACCTCCGAATATTTTGATATGAAAACAACTACAAAACGGGTGTCAAAAGAACGTGTTTATGGCGTGTTATCTTTTGAATTGCTGCAACAAACTTTTGAGCTTAATGTCTATCAAGGAAAAGATTCTACAGAAGTAAAATCCAATTATCTTTTTCTTCCTTTTTTGGATGATACCAATGGCATTTCTACCTATGGTGGTGGTCGTTATATGGATTTGAAAGTGCCTAAATCAGATAGTATTTGGCTTGATTTCAATACAGCCTATAATCCATATTGTGTATATAATGAGCGTTATTCTTGCCCCATTGTTCCACGTCAAAATTACGTTCCTATACAGATTAAAGCAGGAGTAAAACGCTTCAAGTAATTTAGAAATTTTTCGATATAATTAGACCCAAAACTACAGCAGCAATTCCCAAAATTAATGACCCCAAAGTATAGCTGATAAATTGAATATAATCACCAGATTTTAGAAACATTTGATTTTCCATAGCAAAGGCCGAAAATGTGGTAAATCCGCCACAAAATCCTGTGATTAAAAGTAAGCTTTGAGTTTCTGAAAGCCCACCGTTCTTTAGCCCAAGACCAAAAAGAAACCCAATCAGCAGACTTCCAACAACATTGACGGTCATTGTTCCTATTGGAAATGCACCTAGTAAATTATGAAATAGCTTTCCAATCAAATATCGTAAAACACTTCCCAATCCACCACCTATAAACACTAATAAAGCATATTTCATATTATTTTTTTATTTTTAATTAATTTATAATCGGGATTAAAAGTTCTGTAACCCAATTTGCTGGGTTGGGGTTTTCTTGTGGGTTTGTCAAATAGATTTCAAAGGGTTTGAGTTTTGAAGGTCTTAGGTTCATTTTAGTCATGTTTTGGTAGCCAATTGTCCATGCTTCTTCTAAGTTTTTATAGTTGCCTTTTAATGTTGTTTTAAGCGTTTTTGTTCTTGGCATATAGCCACATAAAATTCCACTTGCATCTTTTATTCTATAGTTTTGACGTACAGGAATTGCACAACTCATAATCATTGATCTATCTTCTGGATTTCGAAATTGATATAGACTCATTGGATGACCATTACTCTCTATATTGTTTACACTCATATAGTTATATAGGGCAGCATAATTTTTTTCCATCGTCATACTGATATTTTCTGGAGTTGTACTTGAAGTGATATACAAATAAAATCCGCCGCCATAATCAATAATTCCATGGTCTTCAATGCTATAAACCGCCATTTGTTTTTGTAAATGTGTGTCTAAATTTTCTAAGCCTTTTTCGTAGTCTGGACCAATCATTTTGTCCATTCCACCACTAATTAATGCAAAAAATTTGAGCACAAAAGGGACATCATCACTTTTCATACCCCAAGTTACTTCTGTGCTGTTTGGGCTTTTGTATTCAAAATTCCAATACACTTGTGATGCTGGAAATTGTTCAAATTTGAGTTCTTGTAATAATGAATCATTTGGAACAGCAACAAGGGTTTTCATTGTGCCTTTTCCATCTTTTCCAGTCCAAGAATAAGAGCCTCCAACTCCTGCTGTTTTTTCTGGATATTTTAGATATAGTGTAGGTTCTTTTTCTTTCCATGGCGACCACGGTTCCCATTGACGAAAATCTTCTACTGTGTTATAAATAACACTTACTGGTGCAGAAATAGTACGTGTACGAGAAAGATCATAACTATTGGGCTGTACAGCTACATAGCTGCTTCCAGCCAGCAATAAAAATAAAAGTAGGAATAAAATAAACTTGAGTGATTTCATGAGATTTGATATATTATTGTTTCTACTAAATTATAAATTTCTTTGAACTCCGTGTCAAAGAATTTAATTTTTTATGTTTTTCAAAATAAACTATATTCGTAGACTTTTGAATATTAAATCACAAATCAAAACAAATACAATAATACTATGAAATTCAGCTACAAATTAATGCTCGTTGTTTTTGCATGTACACAATTATTTTTTTCATGTAAAAATGACAACTCTACTTCGACAAATGACGATTTATTCGTTAGTGTAGATACAGAGAGTTTTCCATACATGGTGGACCAATTTGCCGACCTCAAAATCTTACGTTATCAATTACCAGGATGGGGAAATCTTACCTTAAAAGAACAAAAACTGGTGTATTACCTTACACAAGCAGGTCTTTCTGGCCGAGATATTATGTGGGATCAAAATTATCGTCACAATCTTACCATTCGTGAAGCTTTAGAGACCATTTATACAACTTTTGATGGTGATAAATCAACAGAAAACTGGACTGCTTTTGAAACTTACTTAAAACGTGTTTGGTTTAGCAATGGTATTCATCACCACTATAGCAATGCAAAATTAAAACCAGAGTTTTCTTCCGCTTATTTAATATCCTTACTTGATGCAACCCCTGCAACCTTGGAGGGCGAAGCCTTTGAGGTGCTTTTTAATGACAAGGATTCTAAAAAAGTAAATCAAGCGAAAAACGCGGATAATGTTTTGGAATCTGCGGTTAACTTTTATGGCCCCAATGTAACGAACAAAGATGTTGAAACATTTTATGCCGCTAAATCTTCACCAAATCCTAGCAAACCATTGTCTTTTGGTCTAAACTCCCAACTTGTAAAAGAAAATGGCACACTTAAAGAACGTGTCTACAAATCTGGAGGGCTTTATGGAACAGCAATTGATGAAATTGTAAAATGGTTAGAATTGGCCCAAGGGGTTGCAGAAAATAAAACCCAAGGCGATGCTCTTGGTTTATTGATTCAATATTACAAAACAGGTGACTTGCAAACTTGGGATGATTACAACGTGGCATGGACTGCTGCTACTGAGGGTAATATTGATTATATCAATAGTTTTATTGAAGTCTATAACGACCCATTGGGCTATAGAGGATCTTATGAAACCATCGTTCAAATAAAGGATTTTGATATGTCTGCAAAAATGACGGTCTTGTCTGAAAATGCACAATGGTTTGAAGACAATTCCCCTTTGATGCCAGAGCACAAAAAGAAAAATGTTGTTGGTGTAAGTTATAAAACTGTAAACGTTGCTGGCGAAGCAGGAGATGCCTCACCATCGACTCCAATAGGTGTTAATTTACCAAATGCCAACTGGATTCGTGCCGAAGTTGGCAGCAAGTCTGTTTCGTTAGGAAATATCATCAATGCGTACAATAACTCTGGAAGCTCAGGACGATTAAAAGAATTTGTTCATGATGATCAAGAATACGAACTTGAGAAAAAACATGGGCAATTAGCCGATAAACTTCATACCGCACTTCACGAGGTTGTTGGACATGCCTCTGGCCAATTGAATCCAGGTGTTGGCGAAACTAAAGAAACTTTAAAAAATTATGCATCAACACTAGAAGAGGGGCGTGCCGACTTGGTGGGCTTGTACTACCTCTATGATTCAAAATTGCAAGAATTGGGGCTAGTCGAAGACTGGAAAGCTGTTGGTATGGCGGCTTTTGACGGTTATATTAGAAATGGCCTAATGACGCAGCTTATTCGCTTAGAACTTGGGGATGATGTAGAAGAAGCGCACATGCGTAATAGACAATGGGTAAGTGCTTGGGCTTTTGAAAAAGGACAAAAAGATAATGTTATTGAAAAAGTCACTAGAGATGGTAAAACCTATTTTAATATCAACGATTATGATAAACTTCACGAGCTTTTTGGACAACTATTAAGAGAAACACAGCGTATTAAATCAGAAGGTGATTTTAAAGCTGTTCAAGCATTGGTAGAGGGCTACGGCGTAAAAGTTGACCAAGCGATTCATGCGGAGGTTTTAGAAAGAAACAAACAATTTAAATCTGCACCTTATGGTGGGTTTGTCAATCCTGTACTGGAGCCTGTGACGGATGAAAATGGTGCTATTTCTGAGATTAAAGTTAACTATGCTAAAGACTTTAAAAGTCAAATGCTTTATTATTCAAAACGCTATAACTTTTTACCAAACGTAAACTAAAAAGATAGTCTTTTGGATTAAAAAAATTAAAGCCACTTGTAAGTAATTATGAGTGGTTTTTTAGTACCCCAAAAGAAATTTAATAGCGGCAATACCCAAAATAAAACTGATAAAAATCAAAAGCATCCAAAGACTTCCTTTGTAATATTTTTTGTTTAAAGCAGCATCTTTTCTATAGGACATAAAAATGATTACAGCAAAAACGATGGCAAAAAGAATTCCGAAAATTAGTTGTCCTCGACTGAACATAATTGTGTATTTTTAGTATTTAAATTCTATTACAAAATTACAAAAATTAAATATATGAAAGACAAAATAGAAGCGGTTCAACGGTTTCATGACGCATTTAAAATAGGCTATAGAACTTCTCCAAAGGCAAATCTTGGTGTTTCAAAAAATCAGCTCCGTTTTGATTTGATGAAAGAGGAAAATGAAGAATATTTTGAAGCGGCACAAAATAATGATCTTGTGGAAGTTGCTGACGCCCTAGGCGATATGCTTTATATTCTTTGTGGTACTATTATTGAGCATGGACTACAACATAAAATAGAAGCTGTTTTTGAGGAAATTCAGCGCAGTAATATGAGTAAACTTGGAGAAGATGGTCAACCCATATACAGAGAGGACGGAAAAGTCCTAAAAGGGCCAAAATATTTTAAACCAAATATAGAATCGATACTAAATTCGTAAAGATTTTAGACTTTAAAACGCCATCCAAATGGGTCTTCTGCACTATTGGTTTGGATGGATGTTATTTTTTCCTTTAAAAAACTAGCGTAAGATTTTTCTATTTCTGGAAGATCGTAATCTTGATCCCTAAAACCAAATGATGAAATAGGAGAGATGACTGCTGCAGTACCTGCTCCAAACATTTCTTTAAGCCTTCCACTTTTTGAAGCCTCAATAACCTCTGCAACAGTAAATTTTCTAACTTCAACAGGAATATTTTCTGCATTAGCAATATCAATAATACTTTTTCTTGTAACACCGTCCAAAATACGATCACTTGTAGGGCCAGTGATAAGCGTATCATCAATACGGATAAAGATGTTCATTGCACCAGCTTCTTCAATATATTCGTGTGTATTATCGTCCGTCCAAATCACTTGATTATAGCCTTTTTCAATAGCAAGTTGCGTTGGGTAAAACTGTCCTGCATAATTTCCACCTGCTTTGGCATAACCTACACCACCATTGGCCGATCTTGAATATTTTTCTTCAATGAGGACACTAACTTTTCCAGAAAAATAAGGACCAGAAGGCGCTGTAGCAATCAAAAAACGATAGCCATCTGCAGGAGAAGCATGAAAACCTTCTCCAGTTGCAAAGATAATTGGTCTGATATATAATGAGCTTCCTTTGACCGCGGGAATCCAATCATTGTCCACTTTTAATAATGCTTTAAGACCTTCAAAAAACACTTCTTTGGGAAGCTCAGGAATTGCTAAACGTTTGGCCGATTTGTTTAAACGATTAAAATTTTCTTCAGGACGAAAAAGCCATGTATTAGAATCGTTGTCCTTGTAGGCTTTCATGCCTTCAAAAATGGATTGTCCATAATGAAAAATTTTGGCAGAAGGCATTAGTGACATAGGCTGAAATGGAACAATTTCAGGTTGTCCCCAAGCCCCATTTTTATAATCACAAATTAACATGTGATCGGAAAATACACTTCCAAATCCAAGATTGTTGAAATCAATTTCATTAAGTTTTGATTGCGCTACTTTTGTTGTTTTTATTTGGATCATTGTAAAAATTTTCTGAGTCAAATTTAAAACAAAATTATTAAAATTAGTATCGAACAAACATAACATTCGTAAAAGTTATTATCTTTAGATTTTTTAATAAATAGTCAAGCAATGAAAAACCAGCTTCTTATTCTCTTAACCTTAATATTTTTATTTTCTTGTAAAGAAAAACATTCGAATCGAACGCCTGTTCGAGTCCAATCAACGACCTATAATTTGTATGGTAATGCCTTTGAAACGGATTCCATTTTATCGCTTAACGAACTGTCCCAAAAAATTGAAAAAATTGGAGATACACTGCAGCTCACGCTTAAAGGAACAATCAAAGAAGTATGTACCAAAAAAGGATGTTGGATGACACTTTCTTTGGAAAATGACTCAGAAATGATGGTTCGTTTCAAAGATTATGGATTTTTTGTTCCACTTGATGCAAGTGGTGAAGTTTTAATTCATGGGAAAGCGTTTATATCTGAAACTTCTGTTGATGATTTACGCCACTATGCAGAAGACGCTGGCGCATCTGATGATGAAATTGCAGCGATAACCACGCCAAAGACAAGCTATAATCTTGAAGCTGATGGTGTTTTAATTTCACAATAACTCAAACTTGAAACGCTCCATAATCACTACCGCCGACGGAAGTAAAACCATTCAAATTGAAGATTGGAACGAACAATACCACTCCATACATGGTGCACTTCAGGAAGCAAAACATGTTTATATTGAAAATGGTTTGCACGAATTTTTACAACGACAGCCAAATCAAAAGCACATCAACATTTTAGAAATCGGTTTTGGTACTGGACTTAATGCAATGCTTAGTGCTACAGATGAATTGGCATTGCAAAAATCAATTTTATATCATGGTATAGAGGCCTACCCAGTTTCAAGCGATGAACTTCAAGCCCTTAATTATTCGTCTTTATTGGCTCTAAAATCAGAAATTTTTGACCAACTCCATAGTGCATCATGGAACAAAGAAAGCCAAATTACAAAGCACTTTGTTTTGAAAAAGCGTCAGGAGTTTTTTGCAGATATAAAAGATGTAAACACTTTTGATATTGTTTATTTTGATGCCTTTGGCCCACGAGTACAACCAGACCTTTGGACACCATCTATTTTTAAAATGATGTATACTGCCATGCGTTTTAGTGCTGTTTTGGTGACTTATTCTGCAAAAGGCAGTGTTAGACGTGCCATGCAAGAGGTTGGTTTTGAGGTGGAACGTTTGGCGGGACCACCAGGCAAAAGAGAAATGCTCCGCGCCTCAAAAAATTAGCTAGATTCGCGCTCATTTTGTTGTTTATTTATTAAAATAAGCATAAATAATTGTTAAACCACTCAATTTTAACATGAGACTGCAACAGTATTCAATAATTTTGCCCAATGGTAGCTACAGTCTTGATAACAGGGGCAACTGGTTTAGTGGGTAAGAAACTCACAAGTCTCCTTTTGGATAAAGGCTACAGAGTTCATATCCTAACTACTCAAAAGGCGTTATCATTTACTGAAACAAATATTCAATATTTTTATTGGAATCCTCAAAATAATAAGATAGATATATCTTGTTTTAAAGGTGTTGAAGTTGTAATTAACCTTGCAGGAAGCCCAATAGCACAACGTTGGACAAAATCAGCCAAAGCGTCTATTTTGAATAGCCGTGTACAAGCATTGAATGTTTTGGCCAGTGCCATTAAAGAAAATAATTTTCCAATAAAACATTTAATCTCTGCAAGTGCCATTGGAATTTATCCTGATTCAAAAACGAATTATTATCAGGAGGAGGATATTGTTTCAGAAAACTGTTCGTTTTTAAGAACAGTAGTTCAAAAATGGGAAGCTGCAGCCCAACAATTTGAGGCATTAAGTATTAAAACAACAATACTTCGTATTGGGATTGTTTTAGATAATAACGGAGGTGCTCTTCCAAAAATAATGACACCAATTCAAAACTATCTTGGTGCCGTTTTGGCATCTGGTGAGCAATGGCAATCATGGATTCATAGTGATGATCTAGTGGCCATGTTTGTTTATATTTTGGAATCCAAAAAAGAGGGTGTGTATAATGCTGTAGCACCAAATCCAGTACGTCAATCAGAACTGACCAAAACAATAGGGCATGTTATAAAAAAGCCAATTTTTTTACCCAATGTTCCAGAGTTCATGCTAAAATTGATGCTTGGAGGTATGAGTGCGGTTGTGCTTGAAAGTCAACGCGTATGTTCAAAAAAAATTCAATCCATAGGGTTTAAATTTGAATATCATGAGCTTTCAGCGGCACTAAATGATCTTCTAAAAAAGTAATTTAAAACCTCAAACGTCATCTTTTTAAAATTTTTTTCGTGACATTTTGACATTTTATCTAGAATGGCAGTACTTTTGCCATCAATTAAATCAAATAATTAATTTCTTTTAAGATGACCAAAAAGGCAACAAAGCAAAAAGCGAAAGCAGAAGAATCAAAGTCGCCAGAAGTTGAAATCTCTGTTGAGGAACAACTCCAATCAGAGCTAACGCAAGAAAAAGATAAATTTTTACGCCTTTTCGCAGAATTTGAAAACTACAAACGTCGCACCTCAAAAGAGCGTATAGAATTGTTTTCAACAGCAAGTCAAGATGTGATTCAGGCATTATTACCAGTTTTGGACGATTTTGATCGTGCAATGGTAGAACTATCAAAACACGAAGAATCGGAGCTCTCTAAAGGCGTTGAACTCATAAAAAATAAGCTCAACAATACCTTACAACAAAAAGGATTAAGTCTTGTTGAAGTTAATAAAGGCGATGATTTTAATGCTGATAATCATGAGGCAGTAACACAAATTCCTGCACCTACCGATGATTTAAAAGGAAAAATTATAGACGTTATAGAGCAAGGGTATAAACTTGGGGAAAAAGTGATTCGTTTCCCAAAAGTTGTCATAGGGCAATAAAAAAATAAATCCAATTAACACATGGCAAAGCAGGATTATTATGAAGTATTGGGGGTAAGCAAAAATGCTTCTGCAGCAGAAATTAAAAAAGCGTACAGAAAAATGGCTATTAAGTATCATCCGGATAAAAATCCAGATGATAAATCTGCAGAAGAAAAATTTAAAGTTGCTGCTGAAGCTTACGAAATTTTGAGTGACCCTGATAAAAAGGCACGATACGATCAATTTGGGCACCAGGCATTTGAAGGAGCTGGTGGATTTGGTGGTGGTTCCATGAATATGGATGATATTTTTAGTCAATTTGGTGACATATTTGGTGGTGCTTTTGGCGGTGGTGGTTTTGGCGGTCAGCGCAGACAAAGAACTGCTAGAGGAACAAATCTTAGAATTCGTGTCAAACTTACACTTGAAGAAATTGCTAATGGTGTTGAGAAAAAAATAAAAGTAAAGCGAAAAAAACAAGCCAAAGGGGTTACTTATAAAACTTGTGGTACTTGTAATGGAACAGGTCAGGTGACACGCATTACAAACACTATTTTGGGACGAATGCAGACGGCTTCGCCATGTAATACTTGTGGTGGCTCTGGTCAAATTATAGATCATCGTCCAGCCAATGCTGATGCCAATGGTTTTGTTGTGGAAGAAGAAACAGTATCTATCAAAATTCCAGCGGGTGTAGAAGATGGGATGCAACTCAAAGTTTCGGGCAAAGGAAATGCAGCACCAGGAAATGGTATTTCAGGGGATTTATTGGTTGCTATCTCAGAAGAAGCACATCCAAAATTACAGCGAGAAGGCGATAATTTACACTACGATTTATATGTTAGTTTGCCCGATGCTGTTCTGGGCTCATCTGTAGAAATTGAAACGGTCTCAGGTAAGTTAAGACTTAAAATTGAAGCTGGTGTTCAGTCAGGTAAAATACTACGCTTACGTGGTAAAGGAATTCCAAACATCAATGGATACAACAAAGGTGATTTATTAGTTCATATCAATGTTTGGACACCAAAAACTCTGAATAAAGAACAAAAATTATTCTTTGAAAAAATGCGTAACAACGAACATTTTGAACCTAAACCAGAACAATCTGATAAATCTTTTTTTGAAAAGGTAAAAGATATGTTTTCATAACACAGATTTTATTTTCTTGTTGTTAGGGGTTGATTTCTAACAAATTTTTTTAGATTTACATTGTAACGAAAAGCTCCATTGCACGTCCTACAGAAAATCTAAAATCAAAAATGAGTACTCTTCTTGAAGCAACTAATATTTCCAAAAACTTCGGTGAATTTCAAGCACTCTCCGATGTTTCAATTCAAGTTCCAAAACATAGTATTTTTGGGCTTTTAGGTCCAAATGGGGCTGGAAAAACAACCCTTATTCGCATCATCAATCAAATAACCATGCCAGATGTTGGTCATGTGATTTTAGATGGCGAGCCACTAAAACCAGAGCATGTCCAATATATTGGATATTTGCCAGAAGAGAGAGGGCTCTACAAATCAATGAAAGTTGGCGAACAGGCCTTGTACTTGGCGCAACTCAAAGGGTTAAGTTATAGGCAAGCAAAACAGAGACTTAATCATTGGTTTGAAAAATTTGAAATTAGTCATTGGTGGGATAAAAAAATTGAAGAACTTTCTAAAGGAATGGCGCAAAAAATACAATTTATTGTAACTGTTTTGCATCAACCAAAACTTTTAATTTTTGACGAACCATTCTCGGGTTTTGATCCGATAAATGCTAATCTTATTAAGGACGAAATCTTACAACTTAGAGACGAGGGCGCAACGGTTATTTTTTCAACACACCGTATGGAATCCGTTGAAGAATTATGCGATCATATTGCGTTGATTCATCAATCAAAAAAAATATTAGATGGGAACCTTATCGACATAAAACGTAAACACAAAACAAACACATTTGAAGTTGGCTTATCTTCCAGTAATTTAAGAGACTTAGAAAGACAAATTTCAGCGCGTTTTGACATTTCTCCTGCAGATTTTAGATCTCTTGAGAATGATTTAAAATTAAATATAAAATTGAAGGCATCCGAAACCCCAAACGATTTGTTAACTTTTTTAAATGCTAATGCATATGTCAATCATTTTGTAGAACTGATTCCAAATGCCAACGATATTTTTATTCAAACTGTAAAAAACAACTCATTATGAACCACTTACCTTTAATCATCAAAAGAGAATATTTGGCTAAAGTTAAGAATAAGTCGTTTATTTTGATGACATTTTTGAGTCCTCTTATTTTGGTAGGACTTCTATCACTAGTCGCCTATTTAACAAGTGTAAATAATGAAAAAGTCCGTACAATTGGTGTATTAGATGAAGCAGGGTTTTTAAGCGAAACACTTGTTTCTACAGATCAAATGATTTATGAAAACTTCAATGATATTAGTTTGGAAGAGGCTAAAAAATTATCAAATGAGAATAATTCTTATGGATTGTTGCACATACCCAATTTAGCCATTGATGAGGTTTCAAGTCAAATTAAATTTTATTCAGAAGAATCTCCATCGTTAAGTTTGATTTCAAATTTGGAATCAAAAATTGAAAAACGTCTTGGTGAACTCAAACTAAAGAAATTAGGAGTTGATTTGAGTAAAATTAAAGCCGCAAAAACCTATGTAGATATAAATCAGGAAGACTATCAGGGAGTAAAAACGTCAAAGACTGGAAGTTTCTTAAAGTTAATTTTTGGTGGTGCTGCGGGCTATTTGCTTTTTATGTTTATTGTAATTTATGGCAACTTGATAATGCGTAGCGTTATTGAAGAAAAAACAAGTCGAATTATTGAAGTCATAATTTCTTCTGTAAAACCCATACAATTAATGCTAGGTAAAATCTTTGGAACCTCACTAGCAGGAATTACTCAATTTGCCATTTGGATTCTATTAATCGGTGTTTTGTCTGTAGTATCCTCTTATATTTTTGGGGTAGATATCTCAGCCACACCACAACAAGAACTAATGTCAGGTGCTGTTCCTGATGTGAATGCCAATGCTGAACTTCAGGCAATTATCTCAGAATTTCATTCTTTACCATTATTGAATTTAGTAGTTGCTTTTATTTTATTTTTTGCTGGGGGGTATTTACTTTACAGTTCACTTTATGCAGCCATTGGCGCAGCAGTAGATAATGAAACCGATACACAACAATTTTTAATGCCTATTGTGATGCTTTTGGTGGTAGGGTTTTATGTTGGTTTCTTTACCTCATTAGAAGACCCTCATGGTACTATTTCAAAAGTTTTTTCTTATATTCCATTCACATCACCAATTGTAATGCTTATTCGTATTCCTTTTGGTGTTCCAATTTGGGAGCAAGCTTTGTCCTTTGCAATTTTGATATTTACGTTTGTAATCACAGTTTGGATTGCGGCCAAAATTTATCGTGTTGGAATTTTGATGTATGGAAAAAAACCAAGTTATAAAGAGCTTATAAAGTGGTTGAAATATTAAAATATTAGCGTTTAAACCCAAAAAAAGATGTCAAAAATATTAATAATAGAAGACGAAGAAGCAATCCGCCGTGTTTTGGTAAAAATCTTAACGGAAGAAAATAAGGATTATCAAGTTTCTGAATCTGAAGATGGACTGGCTGGAATTGAATTGATTAAAGCATCAGATTTTGATTTAATATTATGTGATATTAAAATGCCAAAGATGGACGGTGTTGAAGTTTTGGAGGCAGTCAAAAAGATAAAGCCAGAAATTCCAATTGTAATGATTTCTGGACACGGCGATTTGGATACTGCCGTTAACACCATGCGTTTGGGTGCCTATGACTATATTTCAAAACCACCAGATTTAAATCGCCTTTTAAATACCATTAGAAATGCTCTTGACCGAAAAAAATTGGTTGTAGAAAATAAACGTCTGAAACGAAAAATAAGTCAGAAGTATGAAATGATCGGCGAAAGTGCGCCAATTTCAAACATAAAGACGATTATTGAAAAAGTAGCGCCTACTGAAGCTCGTGTTCTTATTACAGGGACAAATGGAACAGGAAAAGAGCTAGTTGCACATTGGTTGCATCAAAAAAGTGAACGTTCTAGAGGGCCCATGGTAGAAGTGAATTGCGCGGCTATTCCAGCAGAACTTATTGAAAGTGAGCTTTTTGGGCATATCAAAGGGGCTTTTACAAGTGCTCATAAAGACCGTGCTGGAAAATTTGAGGCTGCAAACAAAGGCACTTTATTTTTAGATGAAATTGGCGATATGAGCTTGTCTGCTCAAGCCAAAGTGTTGCGTGCACTGCAAGAAAATAAAATTCAGCGTGTAGGAAACGATAAAGACATAAAAGTGGACGTAAGAGTTGTTGCAGCGACCAATAAAGATTTAAAAAAGGAAATTGCTGAAGGTCGTTTTAGAGAAGACTTATACCATCGGCTTGCTGTAATTCTTATAAAAGTACCAGCATTAAATGACAGACGAGATGATATTCCGCTATTGGTTGACTTTTTTAGTGCCAAAATTGCATCGGAACAAGGAACAGCAAAAAAACAATTTTCAGAAGCTGCTCTAGAGCTTTTAAAGGGCTACAATTGGACGGGTAACATCAGAGAATTGCGCAATGTAGTTGAGCGTCTAATAATACTTGGTTCTGATGAAATCTCAGAAAATGATGTTATTTCTTTTGCCAGTAAATCTTAAATATTTTATGAAATTATTATAATATAAAAAACTTAGTAATTTTATTTTTACACCCAAATCCAATTTTATGAAATTTAAAATTTTAGCTACACTTTTAAGTCTGAGCTTCTTTGCTTTTTCACAAGACGATTCAAAACAACTTGAAAAAATTTATAATACATCACTTACCAATGGGAAAAGTTATGAGTGGTTATCCTACTTATCAAATGAAATAGGAGGGCGTTTGTCGGGTTCATTAAATGCAGAACTTGCCGTAGAATACACCAAAAAGGAATTAGAATCACTCGGCTTAGATAAAGTTTGGCTTCAACCTGTAATGGTACCAAAGTGGGTGCGTGGTAATCCTGAATTTGCATATATAGAAACCGCTCCTGGAAAAACAATTCCAGTAAATCTTTGTGCTTTAGGAGGCTCAGTATCTACACCACTTCAAGGCATTAAAGCACAAGTGGTTGAGGTTCAAGGTATCGAGGACTTAAAACTGATGAATCGTTCAGAGGTTGAAGGAAAAATAGTATTTTTCAACCGTCCCATGCAAGCCGATTTAATACAAACCTTTGAAGCTTATGGAGGATGTGTGGACCAACGTTATGATGGTGCTAAAGAAGCTGGCAAACTTGGTGCGTTGGGTACTATAGTCCGATCGATGAATTTGCGCTTGGATGATTTACCTCACACTGGAGCAATGTCATATGGAGATACACCAATAAAGCAACGTATTCCGTCGGCGGCCATCAGTACAAACGATGCAGAACGCTTGAGCGGTATGTTAAAAATTGACCCAAATATTAAATTTTATTTCAAGCAAAACTGCAAACAACTCAAAGATGTTCAATCTTATAATGTTATTGGCGAAATTAAAGGTAGTCAATTTCCAAATGAAATTATTGTAGTTGGTGGTCATTTAGACTCATGGGATTTGGGCGATGGCTCACACGATGATGGCGCAGGATGTGTACAGTCTATGGATGTATTACGTCTTTTGAAAGAAACTGGAATTCGTCCAAAACGCACCATACGAGTAGTACTATTTATGAATGAAGAAAACGGATTACGGGGCGGTCGAAAATACGCAGAAGTAGCCAAGAAAAAAGGTGAAAAACATGTTTTTGCTTTAGAAAGCGATTCAGGTGGATTCACGCCAAGAGGGTTTTCATTTAGCGGACCAGATTATAAAATCAATCAAATTTTAAAATGGAAACCTCTTTTTGAACCCTATTTAATTCATTATTTCAAAAAAGGAGGAAGTGGAGCGGATATTGGACCCCTTAAAAATGATGCTATTGTTTTGGCAGGATTACGTCCAGATTCTCAGCGTTATTTCGATCATCACCATGCTTCGAATGATACTTTCGATGCGGTAAATAAACGCGAATTGGAATTGGGTGCAGCAACCATGACTTCGCTAATTTATCTTATTGATAAATATGGATTCAATGCGATTCAAAGTAAAAATCAATTGAAAGATTAAAAATATTTTAGTTTAATTTAAAGACTATTTATTGTCTTTCTAATCTTAGAAAGATTAGTTAGAAGTTTCTCTAAGTGATTTAAATTCAGCATATTAGCACCATCACTTTTGGCATTTGCAGGGTCAAAGTGAGTTTCTATAAATAAGCCATCAACATGATTGACAACACCCGCTCTAGCAATGGTTTCTATCATTTCTGGGCGACCACCTGTTACACCACTATTTTGATTTGGTTGCTGCAATGAATGTGTAACATCCAAGACTGTTGGTGCAAACTGTTTCATAGTTGGAATCCCTCTAAAATCTACAATCATATCTTGGTATCCAAACATTGTTCCTCGATCTGTGATCCAAACTTTTTCGTTGCCAGAGTCTTTCACTTTTTGTACCGTATGTTTCATAGCTTCAGGACTCATAAATTGTCCTTTTTTAAGATTAACCACTTTTCCAGTTTTTGCAGCCGCTACTACCAAGTCCGTTTGACGTATAAGAAATGCTGGGATTTGCAAAACATCAACATATTGTGCTGCCAAAACGGCATCGCTTACTTCATGAATGTCTGTTATGGTTGGAATATCAAATGTTTTTGAAACTTTTTGAAGAATTTTTAATGCTTTTTCATCACCAATACCTGTAAAACTATCAATTCGACTGCGGTTTGCTTTTTTAAAACTACCTTTAAAAACAAAAGGAATTTCCAGTTTATTTGTAATCTCACAAATGCGTTCTGCAATTTGAAGTGCCATTGTTTCTCCTTCTATGGCACACGGACCTGCAAGTAAAAAAAACTGATTTGAATTGGTGTGTTTTAACTTTGGTATGGACTGAAGTTGCATTGATTTTTATTTATGATGCAAATATAAACAATTTTGGAGGCTACTATACATTAATAATTCTCTGTAATCCTAAAATTAAGTGTACCTTTGCACGCTCAAAAGGGTGTAAAATATGGACCAAGTTAAAAATATTGCAATTATTGCCCATGTCGATCATGGTAAAACAACGTTAGTTGATAAAATTTTATATCACTGTCAATTATTTCGTGAAAATGAAAATACAGGAGATTTAATTTTAGATAATAATGATTTAGAGCGTGAGCGTGGAATTACCATCACTTCCAAGAATGTATCTGTAGTTTATAAGAATACAAAAATTAATATTATTGATACGCCTGGTCACGCAGATTTTGGAGGTGAAGTCGAGCGTGTACTTAATATGGCAGACGGCGTTTTACTTCTTGTTGACGCCTTTGAAGGTCCAATGCCACAAACGCGCTTTGTTCTTCAAAAAGCCATTCAAATGGGACTAAAACCATGTGTGGTAATCAATAAGGTTGATAAAGAAAATTGTACCCCTGATGAGGTTCACGAAGCTGTTTTTGATTTAATGTTTGAATTGGAAGCCGAAGAATGGCAATTGGATTTTCCAACCGTATATGGGTCTGCCAAAAACAATTGGATGAGCGAAGATTGGAAATCAGAAACAGACTCTATTGCACCACTTTTGGATATGGTGATAGATCATATTCCTGCCCCAAAATTTGATGAAGGCACTACACAAATGTTAATTACATCTTTGGATTATTCGTCATTTACAGGAAGAATAGCGATTGGTCGTCTTCAAAGAGGTACCTTGAGTACAAATCAAACGGTATCTCTAATAAAAAGAGATGGTTCAATATTAAAATCAAAAATAAAAGAGCTTCATATTTTTGAAGGTTTAGGAAGAAAAAAAGTAGATACTATTTCTGCTGGAGAAATATGTGCGCTTGTTGGTTTGGATGGTTTTGAAATTGGCGATACAATTGCCGATGCAGAAAGTCCTGAGGCATTAGAAACCATTGCAATAGATGAGCCTACAATGAGTATGCTTTTTACTATAAATGATTCTCCATTTTTTGGAAAAGATGGAAAATTTGTAACATCTAGACACTTAAAAGAACGTCTGGAAAAAGAGCTTGAAAAAAACTTAGCACTTCGTGTGGAAGAAACCAACAGTGCCGATAAATTTATGGTTTTTGGTCGTGGGGTTTTGCATTTGTCTGTTTTGATTGAAACCATGCGAAGAGAAGGCTATGAGCTACAAATTGGCCAGCCACAGGTTATTATCAAAGAAATGGATGGTGTAAAATGTGAACCTATAGAAGAAATGACTATTGATTTACCAGAACATATTTCGGGAAAAGCAGTAGAGATGGTCACTATGCGAAAAGGTGAGCTTTTGAGTATGGAAATCAAAGGTCAGCGTATGGTTTGCCAATTCATAATACCATCACGTGGCATTATTGGACTTAGAAATCAATTGCTTACCGCAACAGCAGGAGAAGCCATAATGGCACATCGTTTTAAAGAATATCAGCCTCTTAAAGGTGGTATTCCAGAACGTCAGAACGGCTCATTGGTATCTATGGAAAATGGAACTGCAATTCCATATTCTATTGATAAACTTCAGGAGCGTGGAAAGTTTTTTGTTGATCCAGGAGAGTCTATTTATGAAGGCCAAGTGATTGGAGAAAATTCTCGTGGCGATGACATGGTCGTAAATGTTACTAAAACAAAAAAACTAAGTAACGTTCGTAGCGCTGGTGCAGACGACAAGACAAAAATTGTACCTGCGATAAAATTTTCTTTGGAAGAAGCTCTAGAATATATTCAAAAAGACGAATATGTAGAGGTTACACCAAGCCATTTAAGATTAAGAAAAATTTATCTTAAAGAAGTCGATCGTAAACGAAATAAAGCATTGTAAAATGGAGTTTTTTGGGATTGAAATAGCAGAATTGGTGGGGTATATTGCGACTGTGGTTTTGCTGACTTCCTTTACTATGAAACGTTTGAAGTCATTAAGGATTATAAATTCCATAGCGTGTTTACTTTTTGTTGTATATGGAATTATGTTATCCAATGCATGGCCTATTATTATTTCCAATGCGGCTATTTTTACAATAAATTTCTATTATTTATTTCTAAAGAAAAATTAGTAACTTCACAAGCATTAATAGAATTCAAAAATAGATTCTATTATTTAGCGTTCACATATTGTGTGATTGTTGAAGCGTTTAATTTTTTTGAGTGAAACTACCACAATTCATAACCAACAATTTAATTTTAAAAATCACCTCATTAAATTCTGTGGTTGTTGGTGTTCGACTTCTAATTTCGTTGGTTGTTCAGAATCTTTTGGCACAGTATACAGGGCAATCTGGAATTGCAAAAGTGGGCCAGATTAGGAATATATCAGCCATGCTAATGAGTCTGTCGTCACTAGGGGTTTTTAATGGTATTGTTAAATATGTTGCGGAGTATAAAAATAATCAAGAAGGGCTTAAAAAATTATTTTCTACAGTATATGTATTGTCAACCTTAGCCACCCTTTCTTTGTCGTTGGTTCTATTTTTTTGTTCTGAAAATCTTTCTAATTGGTTGTTTTTTTCAAAATCATACGCTTATGTCTTTCAATTATTGGCAGTTACCACTCCGTTCATTGCTATGAATCGTATTTTTAATGGAGTTATCAATGGGCTTTCTGCTTATAAAATCAATGCAAAAATTGAACTTATTTGGTATTTTCTAGCATCGTTATTGTTAGTAGTGAGTTTATTTTTTTATAATATTCAGGGGGTGCTGTTGGCAATAGCCATAACCCCTATTATTCAATTTTCGGTACTCATTTTTCTTTTTGGAAAAACATTAAGAGAATACATTGATTTTAAACAACTTTCTTTTCAAACGCCTCTTTTAAAAACACTACTCGGATTTGCTCTAATGTCATTTGTAGGCACTGTTTTTTTGAATTTCATTGAAATTGAATTAAGAACTTTAATTTCTCAACGTGTGAGTGAAAATGAAGCTGGAGTTTGGACGGCTATGTCTTCAATTTCGAAAATATATATGCAATTTTTGACAATAATCTTTCCAATCTACGTCTTACCATATTATACAGAAATAAAGACTATTGCTGGTCTAAAAAAACAAGCTATAAAAATATATGCTTCATTACTTCCTTTGATTGTTTTAGGAATGCTTTTGGTTTATTTATTTAAAAATCAAATTGTTAAAATTATCTATACCGACGATTTTCTATCAATGATTCCTCTTTTTAAATGGCAGTTATTAGGCGATTTTACTAGATTTTTAGCTGTAGTTTTGGCCTACTATTTCCTTTCAAAAAATGCTTTCAAATATTTTATATCTATAGAGCTAATCTCTCTAATTTTATATTTCTTTTTCTCTAAAGAATTTATTACAATTTATGGTACAGAAGGAGTTGTATTAGCCAATTTTGTACGCTATGTATGTTACTTGTTGTTGGTTGTTTTTTCTGTTATTCATTATTTTAGACGACAAAATAAACTCTGAATATGATTTCAAAAGTAACATATACTTCAAATTTAAAAACACTTGTAAATTTATTTTGGATATATTTTTTTGTTACAATTCCAGGATTTATTGCTATTGCGTTTTATTCGGATTTTGATATCTTATTATTGTATAATTTTTTTGAAAGCATATTTTTTTGTGTTCTTATAATTTTATTCATTTCTGTTTTTAAAAATTCTAGAGTCAAAAAATTCATATATTATTTTCTGTTTTCAAGTTTTGTCTTTTGCACCTATATAGAGGCGGTATATTTTGTAATCTATGGAACTTACTTTAGTCCATCTTCAGTTTTTTTATTCTTCGATTCAAACCCAGAAGAAGCCACAGAATTTCTAACATTTTATTTTAGTATATCTCTATTGATTTTTACAGTCATTTTATTGATTGTTTATTTTTTATGCTTAAAACAATTACAATTTATATATCATCAATTACCCACTTTCAAAAGAAGAGATTTAATTAAAAGTTTCGTTTTAATGGTAATGCTATTGGGCTTTATGAGAATCACAAAATTGATTGATTATAATTTCCCTTATTTATTTTTACGCTCATTTATAATATATCAAAATGAATCAAAAGAATTTGATGTTTATAAAAACAATAAAAATGGAAACTTTAAAAATATTCAAAAGATACCTTCAAATCATAAAGAGGTTTATGTTTTAGTTCTTGGAGAATCTACAACAAAATCACATCTAGGTATCTATGGTTATGATCGACCAACAACGCCACAACTTCGCTCGAAGAAGGATGAAATAATTTTATTTCAAGACGTTATTAGTCCACATACATACTCTATTGGAGCTGTTACAAAACTATTGACTCTAGCCAATTATGAAGATCCAAAGGTTTCAAGTCAGGGATCTATTATTCAGCTTCTTAATGCAGCAGGTTTTGAAACGTTTTGGTTATCTAATCAACGCCCTTTGGGGCCATACGAAAGTTTAATTACCAAATTATCGGCTTCCGCAGACTATAGTAAATTTATAACAACAGCAATCGCTCGTCATAGCAAAACCCTAGATGAAAGTCTTTTAAACGATCTTGACATTGTATTGGAAGAATCGAAATCTAATAAGATTTTTATTGTTTTACATCTAATTGGAACACATCATAATTACCAAGAGCGATACCCTGCTTCATTCAATGTTTTTAATGGAGAGGTAAATTCTAACTTTAAGTCAAAAGAAAGTATAAATAAAATCAATCACTACGACAATGCCGTTTTGTACAATGATTTTGTTGTTAATGCTATTATTGAAAAGGTTAAATCAACAAATATCAATAGCTTTGTACTTTATCTTTCGGATCATGGAGAAGAACTATACAGAGATCGTAATATGGCAGGCCATAATGAGGATACTCCTACACAATTAATGTATGAAATTCCTTTTATGTTGTGGCAATCAGAAAAATATAAAAATTACCGATCTATTGATATTGACATCAATAGGCGCTATATGACTGATGATTTGTTTCATAGTCTAGCAGACCTCATGGGGATACAATCAGATCGCGTAAATTATAAGCGCAGTATATTTAGTAATATTTTTGAGGAACGGAAAAGAATTGTTTTAGATTCAATAGATTATGATACTGCTTTTAAATCTAAAGAATGAGGAAAATTGAGGACTCAAATATAGATTTTGAAATTTTAATTTCAACTCAATCTCAAACTAGTTTAGATTTTCTAAATCCCATGTTTGATGGTTTAGATTATAGAGATTATAATATTTTGATTATCAATCAGAATATAAATTCGCCAGATTTAATTTCAACTTATCCTACAATACGAGTTATTAATTCAAAGGCATCAGGTTTGGCAAAAAGTAGAAATTTGGCTATACAAAATTGCTTGGGCCAAATATGTATTTTTGCAGATGATGATGTCGTTTATAAACATGATTTTAAGCAAAAAATCATATCAAGTTTTGAAAGTCAACCCAATGCAGAGATTATTACATTTAAAATGGAAGATGAGTATGGTAATAACTTTAGAAAATATCCAAATATAAAGTTTCATACAAAAAAAACAGTTTCATCGGTTAATTCAGTAGTTATTGCTTTTCGAAAGAAATCAATTCAAGGAGTTATGGCGTTTGATGTAAAATTTGGTTTGAATGCAGAATTTCCTACAGGTGATGAATATGTATTTTTAAGAAATGCCCTAAACCGAAATAAAGCTGTGTGTTTTGAACCAGAAGTCATTCTTAGACACCCATCCGAAAGCTCTGGTCAATTTGCCGGAAGAGACAAAAATATTTTTGCTCGTGGGGCCATTTTTTATAAATTTCATGGAACACTGTCATACTTTAAACTAATACATCATATTTATTTACTCAAGAAAAAAAATATGATAACCATAAGCCAGATGGTTTATAAATTTAAAATAGGTTTGAAGGGAATTTTCAGGTACAAACAACTCTACTTGAAGGAAGTTATGTAGATATTTCTTTTCGTTAACCAAAATTGTATGTCCTTTATAATGATCAATAATCTTTTTGGAAGTTTAATTAATAGTCTTTGCTTAAAATTCAAATTCTTTTTTTCAATTTCATGTAGTAAATACTTATAATTTTTGTTGTCGTCATTTATTTTACGCTCTATAGCCATTGAAAAACGATTCAAATCCAAATATCTTTTTAGCGATGAATTATTGTTTTCATCCTCCTTGAAGTATTCAAATATTTTTAAACGATCTTTAACAAATTTTGAAGTCGACAAATGATTTTCATAACAATAAGTTACTTTTAATGCGGTTGGTTTGGAATTAAATGCCACTTTTTCTTCTAGTGCAATTCTAATCCACATTTCTGTGTCTTGACCAGATTTTAAAGATTCATTAAAATGACTATTATTTTTGAAGATATATGCTGGTATCATTACAGCCGAAGTCCAAGCAACACAATCTACAGTTGAAGACTTAAAAAAATCTTGTACAATTCCTGAATAATTATTTAGGTCTACAAAAACTGCACTTATGGGTTTTGAATTGTCAAATTTTTTGGAGTACCCCATGGCATATAAACCACAATTTGGGTGGTCTTTCCAAAGTTTATATAATTCTTCTAAATGATTGTTCCTCCACAAATCATCAGCATCTAAAAACGCAATTAGATCTGATTTAGCTTTTTCTATTCCAAAGTTTCTTGCCCTTGAAACACCTCCGTTTTTTATGGAAAATATTTTTATTCTAGAGTCTTCTATTTGTTTTACTATTGCTAAACTACTGTCTGTAGAGCCATCATTAACCACAATAATTTCAAAATCTTTAAACGTTTGATTTAAAGCACTTTCAATAGTGTTTTGAATGTACTTTTCTTTATTATATAGTGGTATGACAACTGAAAAAACTGGCATTTATTTTTTGGATATATAACAAAGATAACTCAATCGATATAAATCAAAAACGAACAAAGATGGTGTATTGGACAAAAGATTTTTTTCAAATCTTGTTTTCAATGATGGATAAATTGTTGAAAGGAGTAAATCAAGTTTAAATTTTTGAAGTATATTTTTAACTCTTGATATTTTCATGTACTTGTGGTCTATTAATTTTTGATTTAAAAACAAATTCAAAGCATCCAAAGATTCTATTGATTTCCTTAAGAAAATTTCACTACTTTCTAAACCAAGATGCAAAACAGGGTTGTCGATGTGTGTAATCGCAATTCTTTTTTGTTTAAGATTATGGGAAAACAATGTGTCTTCATTGCTAAAAGACGCATTTTTTTCATCAAATCTAACTTTTTCAAGTACTATTTTTTGTATTAAAAAATTTGATGACAGTAAGCTTAAGAAGGGTCTTCTATTTCTTTTTTCTATTGAAATTGCCTCTCGTTCTCTTCCATAAACCCATCGTAATAATTGCGTTTGATTTGGCCTTTCTTCTTGATATGTAATTCCCCCATAAATTATTGGTCTAGAATATGATAATGAATTTATATAATTGAATACAAAATGATTATTTACTGGCATCACATCGGCATCCAAAAACAAAAGCCAGCTGTATTGTGCACTTTTTGCAAGTTTGTTGCGAATGGCACTTCTTCCAATATTTGATTTCAAAATGGTGTAAGAGGTGTTTTCTAAAGTATTGATTGAGGCGTTATTTTTTCTGACTTCTAAATCTGTAGAAGCATCATCAAAAGCAAGAATTTCAAACACAATATTACACGACTTTGATTGTTTATGAACTTCAACAACTAAAGCTGTTATATCATAATTAAATGTTGGAATTAAAATTGAAAGCATTTTTATTCTTTTCTTTGTACCACTTCAAATACTCTGTTGTTTTCGCATTTTAGGGTCTTACTTGGGTACTTCAGCAATAGTCCATAGTCGTGTGTAGCCATAAGAATTGTATTTCCTTTTTTATTCAAATCTTGTAAAACTTCCATGACTTCAATACTCGTTTCTGGATCTAGATTTCCAGTAGGTTCATCTGCTAAAATAAGTTCCGGGTCATTTAACAATGCCCTGGCAATAGCTATGCGTTGTTGCTCGCCACCAGATAATTCATAAGGGAATTTATGGCCTTTGTTTTGCATACTCACTTTAGTCAATACGTCTTCTATTTTTTGCTTAATTTTCACCTTATCCTTCCATCCTGTGGCACGTAAAACAAAATCTAAATTATTGTTTATTTTACGTTCATTGAGTAGCTTAAAATCTTGAAAAACAATACCTAACTTTCTTCTCAAAAAAGGAATGTTTTTGTCTTTCATTGCATTTAAATCAAAACCAACGATTTCTCCTTTGCCATGCGCAAGTCCCAAATCGCCATAGAGTGTTTTTAGAAGACTACTTTTTCCAGAGCCAGTTTTTCCAATTAAGTAAACAAATTCTCCTTTTTTTACATCAATATTGACTTCGTTAAGGATTAAATTTTTATCCTGAAAAATAGAAGCACTGTCTAGTTTTAAAACGGATTCGGACATGAATTGATATTAAAATTATTTTATAAAAGTATTACTATTCAAAGCAATAATCAAATTTCATTCCCATTAAACCTCTTCAATTTCTAAAAACTTAAATTTTTAGCTATAATTTAATTGTAAATCCAACGTTATAAATAGTATAAATTTTATATTTGAATACAAATCGAGAACAATTCGTATGAATTATAAAAACCTATTTTTTTCTTTTTTCATTTTATGGTTTAGCCTTTCACTATATGCCCAAAAAACGGAAGCCCAGTATCAACTTCAAAAAGAGTATCAGAAAGCTATTTCTCTTTTTGATAATGGCGCCTATGTTTCTGCTCAGGATATATTTGATGACTTACAACAGCAATCAAAAGCACCTCAAATATCATATGACGCTGCATATTATTTTACAGTTTGTTCCATAAGGTTAAATCAATCCAATGCAGAACAATCTATTGAGCAATTTTTGGAAAACTATCCTACTAGCCCAAGACAAAACACTATTTATCTTGATGCGGGGGATTATTATTTTGCAAATGCCAAGTATGTTCGTGCTCAAAAATGGTATAAAAATGTGAAAATCAATACATTACCAGCTCCAAAAAAAGAGCAATTTTACTTTAATAATGGTTACGTCAACTATGTAACCAAAAACTACAAAGAAGCCCAACAAAATTTATCTAAAGTTGAATATTCTGATGTGTATGGCGCTCAGGCAAAATATTATATGGGTTTTATGTCCTACGAAGTTGACGATTATGATAGTGCCTCAAAATATCTAGATCAAGTTTCAAATCAAGAGCGTTACAAAAATGAGTTGAATTATTTTCAGGCCGATTTGAATTTTAAAATTGGAGCGTTTCAAAAAGCATTGAAAATGGCCAAAAAAGCACTAGAAAATGCCAATAAAAAAGAAACTGCGGAGCTTTCAAAAATAATTGGAGAGAGTTATTTCAATCTAAAAAAATACAATGAAGCCATTCCTTATTTAAAAGCATACAAAGGTAAAAAAGGGAAATGGACCAACGTTGATTTTTATCAGCTGGGGTATGCCTATTATAAGCAAAACGATTTTGAAAATGCAATTGGTGAGTTCAATAAAATTATCAACGGAAACAATGCCATTGCTCAAAATGCTTATTATCATTTAGGGGAAAGTTACATCAATTTAGAAAAAAAACAAGAGGCTCTTAATGCATTTAGAAGTGCTTCTGAAATGGATTTTAATGCCAATATCAAAGAAGATGCATGGTTAAATTATGCAAAGTTAAGTTATGATATTGGAAATCCATATATGTCTACGCCCCAAGTATTGAGTGATTTTTTGAGTGCTTACCCAAAGTCGCCCTTTAAAGAAAACATTGAATCCCTTTTGGTTGATTCCTATATTTCTTTCAAAAATTATAAAGAAGCACTTTTGCTTTTGGAATCTAATATGCGAAATGCGTTAAAACCCAGTTATCAAAAAGTGGTATTTTTTAGAGCATTAGAATTATATAATAGCGGTGATTATTCTGAAGCACAACCCCTTTTCAAAAAGGCAATTACAATAGGAGTTGATCCTGTAATTACAGCTAGAGCTGCTTATTGGAATGCAGAAATTGAATTTTTGAATTTAAATTTTGAAGATGCACTTCAGTATTTTTTAACCTTTAAAAATAGTAGTGCTGCATCACATTCTCCAGAACAAAATCATTTGAATTATAATTTGGGGTATACTTACTTTAAATTAAAACAATATCCAAAAGCCATTACAGCTTTTCAGTCTTATGTTTCGAATAGTGATGAAAATAAATCTTATATAAACGATGCTTTTCTGCGCATGGCCGATGCCTATTATGTTAGCAAATTATACAATAAAGCAATCGATGCATATATTAAAGTTGTTAACAACTATGCACCATCTTCAGATTATGCGACGTTTCAAACTGCTGTAAGTTATGGTTTTTTGGGACAAACGGAAGCTAAGTTAAGTCATCTTAAAAAAGTTCTTAAGTATAAAAAATCAACATATTTAGATCAAGTTCATTTTGAGTTAGCCAATACCTACAGCAATCAAAATGATTCTCAGGGTGCACTCAAAGAATATGATATTGTCATCAATAATTTCAGTAAAAGCGCATTGGTTTCCAAAGCATTATTGCGTAAAGGATTATTACTGTATAATGCCAATAGCACCAAAAAAGCACTAGATGTATTTAAAAGAGTAGCCAAAGAATATCCTTCCACACCAGAGTCGTATCAGGCCATAGGGTCTGCACGTTCTATTTATGTAGATAATGGAAATGTAGAAGATTACGCCAAATGGATAGGCACCTTGAAGTATGTTGCTATTACTGATGCCAATTTAGAAAAAACAACATATGAATCTGCTGAAAAACAATACCTTAACAACAATACAGACAAAGCGATTTCACTTTTCAATGGGTATATTTCAAAGTTTCCAAATGGTACTCAAATCATAAAAGCCCATTTTTATTTGGCTGCTTTGTATTTTAAACAGGATTTAAAACAAAATGCTTTGCCACATTATGAATATGTTGTGCAGCAATCAGCAAATGAATTTACAGAACAAGCACTTCAAAAAGTATGTGCCATAAAACTTCAAAATAAAGAGGATGCCGAATCAGATTTGAAACGCTTAGAACTTGAGGCAAAATCTCCTCAAAATATTCTTTTTGCACAATCTAATTTGATGAAAATAGCGTTTAAAAATAAAGCCTATTCTTCTGCTCTAGATTATGCAAAAATTATACTAGACAACCCAAGTACCGATGACTACATTAAAAATGATGCACACATCATTACAGCCCGATCTGCCTTTGCTCTGGCTGATGAAAATTTGGCAAGGACATCCTATTTAACAGTGGCATCATTTGGTTCGTCTAATTATGGTGCAGAGGCACAATATTATGCTGCTTTTTTTCACAATAAAGACCATAATTTTGAAATTTCAAATAAGAGTATTCAACAACTTATTCAGCAATTTCCTAGTCAAAAAGAATTTGCGGCAAAAGGATTGATTTTGATGGCCAAAAATTATTATGCCTTAAATGATGCTTTCCAAGCAACATATATTTTGGAAAATGTAGTAAAAAATTTCTCAAATTTTGTTGAATTAAAAACTGAAGCAACGCAGTTGCTAGAAAACTATGAGCGTGAACTTTCAAAATCCAATGCATCTATCGAAGCAGAACAAGAAAAAACAAATATAGATGAAGAATAAATTTATACACATTGTTTTTTTATTTGTCGCTACACTTAATTGTGGTCAAATTTTGGGACAATCCGAAAGCACAAAAGATTCTTTAGATACGCAGCTGGTTAAAGTGGTGAAGCCTTATACGCCAAAAATTTCTGATGCTTTTAAAATAAAACAATCTCCATCAATAGATGATCAAGAAAACTCTACGAAAAGACCTATAGACTATACTATTTTCTCGGTTCCTGTGGCCTCTGTATTTACGCCTTCGAAATCAAAATCAGTGGCTTTAGAACAACTTAAAAGAGAAAAAAAATTCAGTAATGTAGCGTCACTTTCTGGCGGTAATTATACTACGATTCAAGGCGATTTGTTTTTAAATACGTCCATTTCAAAAGGGAGAGACTTTGCGGCCTATTTAAGTCATCATTCTTCACAAGGTGGGATAAAAGATTTATTTTTAGACGATAATTTTTCCACAAACACTGCTCAGTTAAAATATGAAGTTTCAAACCGTAACATGAATTGGAATGTAAGGGTAGGAGCCCAACGATTTGTTTCTAATTGGTACGGATTATTTCCAGATTTTGACACAAATCAACAGCAATCATTTGATGCAAAACAAATGGTATCGGTGTATGAAACCAAAGGCGGGCTAAATATCAACGAAGGCATTTTTGAATCAGTTGATACCAAGTTTTATTTCCTTTCTGATGATTTTGAGTCAAAGGAAATAAAAGGTCAGTTGGATTCGAAATTGAACTTAGAGTTATTTAATTCACCCATTAAAACAAGTGTTGGTTTAGATTTCCTTAAAGGATCATTCGCACAAAATTTTATTCAAGAAAATTCTGAAAAATATGGGAATTTACTAGCGTCAATTTCCCCAAGCTACAACTTAAATCTTTCAGATTTTAATTTGAATATTGGATTGAAAACAGTTTTTTTTAATGATTTAGAGCGTTCAAAACAAAAATTTTATATCTATCCAAAAATCAAAGCCAGCATTGCTGTGGTAAACTCCATTTTGATTGTCTATGGTGGCGTAGATGGTGACCTTTTTCAGAATACTTATAGAAATTTATATACAGAAAACGCTTTTGTGTCACCTACACTTGACATCAAGCCAACATCCATGCCATATAAATTATTTTTAGGAACAAAAGGAAAGTTAACCAACAGTTTGTCATATGACATAAATGGTGCTTTAATACAACAAAAAGATGCCTTATTTTTTCAAAAAAACAGCCACGACAGTACTTTTAATTCAATAGCTTATGCTAACGGAAATTCTTTTGGTTTAGTATATGCCAACTTACAAACGATTTCAGTCAGAGGATTACTTAATTTTGAATTGAATGATAAGTTTAATTTTAGCGGTACAACAATTTTTAATTTCTATAATTTAGATACTCAAGACAAAGCATGGAACTTACCACAAATCGAATCAACAGTAATGATGCGCTATTATCCCACAGACCGATTATCTTTTGGTGTTCAAGGGTTTTTTACAGGTGAGAGATTTGATTTTCAAAAAATTGAATCTTCCTCAATTGCAAATGTTTATTTGAATAAAATCACTAATCTAGAAGCCTTTTTTGACTTAAATATTGATGCGTCTTATGTGATAAATAACCGATGGTCTGCAACTTTAAAATTGAATAATATTTTAGGGCAAAACTACCAGCGCTGGATGCATTTCCCTGTTCAAGGATTTCAAATTTCAGCAGGAGCTTTTTATAAATTTGACCTCTAGTATTAGTCTTTCAGGGTTATTTGTGCTAAAAAATCGTGATGAGGTCCGTCCATCACTTTTTTACAATTTAGGCCAACACTTGTACAAGCCGTTTTTAGTCGTTCAAAATCTAAATACATCCAAAGAAAAGAATCCTCTTTATTTTTGTAGCGTACCATATATTCTAATTCTCCATAATAAGCGCTATGTGCATCCACCCAAAATCCGCCATCTTCATCTTCGTACATGTATTTTATATCTGAAGAATCTACTAGAATTTGACCGTTTTTATTAAGTAATGTTTTGAGATGTGACAAAACTCTTGGTGTCTGTTCTAAGGATTTAAAAATCCCAGAACCATTCATCAAAAGCAGCAATGTATCGTAAGATTCAGTTTCATTTAAAACATTCAAAACGTCTACATTTTGTAAACCTC
Organism: Aeromicrobium sp.; assembly: GCA_964219345.1. Classification (GTDB taxonomy): domain Bacteria; phylum Bacteroidota; class Bacteroidia; order Flavobacteriales; family Flavobacteriaceae; genus UBA3537. The sequence goes on from CAXPPN010000047.1 coordinate 71,972, forward strand.
TTAGGCGACAACATGCAATAGCTTTTGGAGAGATATCAATCGATTTTATCTCAAATCCTTTTTCTTGTAAGAACAAACTATGACTTCCAGCACCACAGCCAATATCCAAAATTGTTCCTTTGGCCATATTTAGTGCTCTTTGTTCCAACAATGGCATGTCATCAAAAGTTCGAAATAAATAGGATACTTTTAAAGGTTCATCATCGGAAATGCTTGTAGATGTGATGATATCTTCTTTGCATTTCCCAAGTTGATAGTCTAAAATTGCCTCACCAAAAACATCGTTCATAAATTATTTTTTACTGTATTTTTGCACCATGCAAGACCAATTGAATGATTTGCCCAAGCGTGCCAAAGATAAGCATAAGGCGCACAAAACTTTCCTAGCAAAGCTAAAAAAGAAACCTCCAAAGCAGTTGGACTACTTAATGCAAGAATTACACGAAGAGGAGTTTCAACGTACAGATTGTTTGGAATGTGCCAATTGTTGCAAAACCACAGGACCCTTGTTTACCCCAAAAGACATTGAACGCATTTCAAAATCATTTCGAATGAAACCCTCAAAATTCATTGCGGATTATTTAAAAATAGATGAAGATGATGATTACGTTTTGCAATCTGTTCCATGTGTTTTTTTGAATCAAGATAACAAGTGTAGTATATATGATATTCGTCCAAAAGCATGTCGTGAATTTCCACATACTGACCGCAGAAAATTTCAGCAAATTTCAAATCTTACTCTAAAAAATGTAAAAATTTGTCCAGCGGCGTTCAATATAGTAGAAGCCATGATGAAAAAAATAAATTAGTATCTTTGAATCAAGTTAACCATGGAACACATTTTAAATTATTTTGAAACCATTCCTTCTTTGCACAGGAGTATTATTCTTGTTGGCGGATTGACTTTTTTTTGGGTTTTAGAAGGGTCTGTGCCATTATTTCAATTTGATTATAAAAAGTGGCGCCACGCATGGCCCAATTTGTTTTTTACGGGGACCACAATTGTTATCAATTTTAGTTTAGCATTTTTACTTCTAGCATCTGCCGATTGGGTGGTTCAAAATGAGTTTGGACTATTGTACTGGCTTCCAGAAATGCCCTTGTGGTTGTTTGCTGTTCTAGGGATTTTGATGATGGACTTGATAGGGGCATACCTTCCTCACTTTACAGAACATAAAATTAAACCTTTATGGATGATTCATTTGGTACATCATTCAGATCAAAAAGTGGATACCACAACCGCCAATAGACATCATCCACTCGAAAGTGTGGTGCGTTATGTGTTTACACTTTTTGGTGTTTTTATTATTGGTACACCGATTGCAATTGTGATGCTCTATCAATCACTTTCATTGGTATCTACTCAATTCAATCACGCCAATATAAAACTTCCAAAAGCTGTGGACAAAGCATTGAGTTATATTTTGGTTTCCCCTGATATGCACAAAACACATCATCATTACAAATTGCCTCATACGGATTCTAATTATGGAAATATTTTTTCGATTTGGGATCGATTTTTTGGAACTTACAGCTATTTGGATCGTGATGCACTTATCTATGGAGTGGATACATTTCCAGATGAAATTGAAAACAGCAGTTTGAAATCTTTACTCAAACAACCCTTTCAACCCTACAGAAAACCCACTACGGATACAGAAGGTAATTTGCTCTAATTTTTTTGAACGCTTCTAGTTCTTTTTGCCAGCTTTCACGAATATCATTGGCACTAGTTCCGCTTTCGATTTGTTGTTGTAGTTGAGTTTGACCTGCAAGTTTTGTAAAAAATGGATTAAAAAAATCAGATTTATTGGATGTATTGTTGTATGCATCAATAAGCCATTCTAAATTAATAGTACTCAAAAATTCAGTGTCTGTAAGGTCTTTTCCAAAACATTTTACACCATTGTGCATGGGGTTTTTTGCCCCAAGATTTGGTTTTGGGGTAAACACATAATTGTATTTTTCTGAATTTAGAAAAGGGCTTCCATAAACTTGAAATTGAGTGCTTGTACCGCGCCCAGAACTCACGTTAGTACCCTCAAAAAAACATAAGCTAGAGTATAAATTTACTGCTTTAGCATTTGGTAGATTAGGAGATGGTTTTATGGGTAAGTTATAGGTTTTTTTATGATAATAATTAGCAACAGAAATAATTTTTAATTCACACTGAATACCATTTTCTAACCAACCTTCACCATTAATCATTTTTGCATATTCTCCAATAGTCATTCCATGCACTACCGGTACAGCATGCATCCCTACAAAGCTTTTGTGATTTAAATCTAAAATAGGCCCATCAATATAGTGACCATTGGGGTTGGGGCGATCTAAAATCAAAATAGGAATATTTAAGGTGGCACAGGTTTCCATCATGTAATGTAGTGTGGAAACAAAAGTGTAAAACCGTGCGCCAACATCCTGAACATCAAAAATCACAACATCAAGATCTCTTAAAATTTCAGGGTTTGGTTTTCTATTAGCACCATAAAGTGATACTATGGGAAGTCCAGTTTTGATATCTACACCATCTTTTACATATTCGCCTGCATCAGCTTTTCCTCTATATCCATGCTCTGGTGCAAATACTTTTTTAATCTTAATTCCTAATTTTAATAGTGAATCTACCAAGTGTGTATGCGCTCCAGTTAACTCTTTATTATTTTTAAAAATGACTGTAGTTTGATTGGCAACTACACCAATATTTTTTCCATCAAGAAATGGTAAATAAAGTGCCAACTGATTGGCGCCCACAATGGGGAAACTTTCGTTTTTAACAGTTGTTCGATTTCCACAAGAAAGAAGCACCACAACAAATAATAAAACTGTATTTTTGATAAACTTTAATTTCATTTTTAGATTTGAATTTCGAATTTTTCATTGCAAAACGTCTAATCAGCACAAAGTCCTATAAAAGTAGTGTTTCGGCACCAATTATAAAAATAGGAATCGCAGCAATTGCAATAAGTATGATTGTAATGCTAATTGCTGTCGCCGTTAGTATTGGATTACAACATAAAATTCGTGATAAGGCTGTTGCTTTCAACGGACACATTACCATTTCAAATTTTGACAGTAATGCCTCTCAAGGCGCACAAGTTCCTATTTCATTAGATCAAACGTTTTATCCAGAGTTTTCGTCTGTTGATGGGATAAATCATATTCAGGCTGTAGCCCATAAATTTGGAATCATTAGAACAGCGACAGACTTTGAAGGTCTTTTTGTTAAAGGGGTTGGAGAGGATTACAATTGGCGTTATTTTGAAGATTTTTTAATCGAAGGAAGATTACCAAATTATTCAAAAACCTACAGCGAAGAGGTGCTTATTTCAGAATATTTAAGTCGTAGACTTAATTTAAAAGTAGGACAAACATTTCAAATGTATTTTCTTAAATCTGATACCAGTCGTCCCCCAAGTATTATAAAATTTTCTGTTGTAGGGATTTATAATTCAGGATTTGAAGAATTGGATAAAACGTTTTTAATAAGTGATATAAATCATGTCAAACGTCTCAACCGTTGGAAAAAAGATCAAGTGGGACAATTTGAAGTTTTTGTTGAAGATTTTAATTCCTTAGATGACAAAGGTTTGGAAGTCTATGCACAAACCCCATCCACCCTTAATGCAGAAACCATCAAACAAAAATATGCTCTTATCTTCGAATGGATTTCTATTTTTGACAAAAACACTTATGGTATTCTAGGTATGATGATTCTCGTTGGGGTGATTAATATGATTACTGCACTGCTTGTTTTGATTCTGGAAAGAACCCATATGATTGGTATTCTAAAAGCATTGGGTTGTACCAATTGGAACATTCAAAAAGTGTTTTTATATACCGCTAGTTATTTAGCAATTTTAGGTCTGATTATTGGAAATGGAATAGGGTTATTGTTGTTATTAATTCAAAAATATTGGCATCCAATTTCTTTAGACCCATCAGTATATTATGTGACTAGTGCTCCTATACACATTGATTTTGGATATATCATTAGTTTGAATTTGATGACCTTTTCAATTTGCTTTTTAGTGCTCATAATTCCATCTTATTTGATTACAAAAATCAATCCAGTACAAGCCATAAAATTTAACTAGTTCAACTTCATTGATTTTCGCTTGCAACACCTTTTTATTTGATGTAAATTTGCTTAAATTTTTCTAGATGAAATACGTCAAAAATATTCTTGAAACTATAGGGGAAACGCCGCTTGTGAAAATAAATAAACTGACCAAAGAACTACCATGTTTAGTCCTTGCAAAATACGAAAGCTTCAACCCTGGAAACTCCGTAAAAGATCGTATGGCATTACAGATGATTGAGGATGCTGAGGCCGATGGCCGATTGAAACCAGGAGGAACAATCATTGAGGGAACATCTGGAAATACAGGTATGGGATTGGCACTCGCAGCCATTGTAAAAGGGTATAAATGTATTTTTGTTTTGTCAGACAAACAATCCAAAGAAAAAATGGATATTCTAAGAGCTGTGGGAGCAGAGGTGGTGGTGTGTCCTACTGCAGTAGCACCAGAAGATCCTCGCTCATATTATTCTGTTTCTAAACGACTTTCTGAAGAAACGCCAAATTCTTGGTATGTTAATCAATATGACAATCCAAGTAATTGCAAGGCACATTTTAAAAGCACAGGTCCAGAAATTTGGGAACAAACTGATGGAAAAGTAACTCATTTTGTGGTCGGTGTGGGAACTGGAGGTACTATTTCTGGAGTAGGCAGCTATTTGAAAATGAAAAATCCGAATGTAAAAGTTTGGGGAATTGACACTTACGGAAGTGTATTTAAAAAATACCATGAAACAGGAATTTTTGATGAAAATGAAATCTACCCCTATGTTACCGAAGGTATTGGCGAAGATATTCTCCCAGCAAATGTCAATTTTGGAATAATTGATGGATTTACAAAGGTAACAGATAAGGACGCAGCAGTCTATACACAACGATTAGCTAAAGAAGAAGGGATGTTTTTAGGAAATTCTGCAGGAGCCGCTATAAAAGGCGTATTACAGCTTAAAGAGCATTTTGGCCCAGATGATGTCGTTGTGGTTCTGTTTCACGATCACGGTAGTCGTTATGTTGGCAAAATGTTTAATGATGATTGGATGCGTAAAATGGGGTATATAGACTAACCTTTTTCTATATTTTTCTAAAACCTTTATCTTTTATTTTTGTTTTTTCTTTGTAATGGTTAAATTTATACCATGCAAGAAGACTTTTTACATCATGTCTGGTTGCATAAAAAATTCCCCCTAGAATCGTTACAAACAACAGAAAATCAACCCATTACAATAAAATCAGTTGGTTTGCCTAATGTCAATTCAGACCCCGATTTTTTTAATGCACAAATTTATATTGACGACCAATTGTGGGTAGGCACAGTAGAAATTCATCTGCAATCTTCCGATTGGTATGTCCATCATCATGAAAAAGACCCTGCCTATGACAATGTTATTTTGCATGTTGTTTGGGAGCATAACTCAGAAGTATTTCGAGCCAATAATTCTAGGATTCCTACTCTGTTTTTACAACCTTTTGTACATCCTCAAATTTTAAATAACTACAAAAAATTAAAAGCGAGTAAAAATAAATGGATCGCCTTTGCATCACAGTTTTCTGCGGTGAGTGATTTTCAGATTTCCAATTGGCTGGAGCGTCTTTATTTTGAGCGATTGGAACAAAAATATAAACCCATTCATAAACAACTTTTGGCTACAAAACAAGATTGGGAAGCTGTAATGTTTTGGCAATTGGCACGAGGTTTTGGCGCAAAAGTCAATGGTGATGCTTTTTGGAGTTTGGCCAAATCATTCCCATTTTCTGTGTTTCGAAAACTTCAAAATGATCCTATACAAATGGAAGCTATATTGTTTGGTCAGTCGGGGTTGCTCGAAGATGATGTTGAAGATCCTTATTTTAGAGAATTGAAGTCTGCATATTGTTTTTTAAAACAAAAGCATCAACTTTTAAATTTTGGGGTACTTCCAATGCAGTTTTTTCGTTTAAGACCACCCAATTTTCCAACTATTCGATTGGTACAATTAGTACAACTGCATCACAAAAACACACATTTGTTTTCAAAAATTATACAAGCAAATACTTATACAGAATTGCAAAGAATTTTTCAATGCAGTACATCAGATTATTGGCACACCCATTATACGTTTAAAAAATCCTCTGCAAAACGAATAAAACCATTTTCAAAACCCTTTGCAGATTTGCTTATTATCAACTCTGTTTTACCCATAAAATATGCCTATCAACATATTAATGGTCAAGATCAAGACTCTATAATTTCGATATCAAAATACATTCCATCAGAGCAAAATGCTATTGTAAAAGGGTTTAATGCTCTAAAGCCAATTTCAAAAACAGCACTAGATTCTCAAGCCTTAATTGAATTAAAAAACAATTATTGCAACAACATAAAATGCCTTCAATGTGCAATAGGTAGTGTTCTTTTAAATCGAAATGCTTAACTTGCAGTATGAAGTTATTTTATCAACTTTTATTCTATTTGCAACGCTATGGTTTTCATGTTTGTCAGCGTATTGCCGACCGTTTTGGGATGCGTGCCAAAGTGGTTCGAACCTCTTTTATTTATGTCACTTTTGTGACTGTTGGCTTCGGTTTTGCACTGTATTTGTTTATAGCGTTTTGGCTTCGAGTAAAAGATTTGATTTTTTCCAAACGCTCATCAGTTTTTGATATATAAGTCTATGACCAACCCCATTGTAAAAATCTTTCGATCCAAACTCAACACCGCTGTTGTATTGCTTATTTTGGTTCTAATCATAGGCGTTTTTGGATTTAAAATCATTTCTGATTTTTCTTGGCTAGATGCGGTGTATATGACCGTAATTACCGTTACAACAGTTGGATTTGGAGAGGTTCAACCTTTGGATCAAGAGTCAAAATTATTTACAATTATTCTCATACTCACGAGTGTGATTATTGTTGGATATGCCTTAAAAATTATTACAGAATATATCATTTCAAAAAATGATATCAACGAATTAAAACAAAAGAAAATGCAAAAGAAAATTGATGCACTTTCAGACCATGTCATAATTTGTGGCTATGGTAGAAATGGAAAACAAGCGGCAAACAAATTGGCCACACACCATCGCGATTTTGTGGTGATTGAAAAAGATGAACAAGTTACACAAAAACACAAAGACACTTCCACATTATTTATTCTTGGAAATGCCAATGAAGATGAGGTATTGGTACGTGCGGGAATCAATCGAGCCTGTTGCTTAATTTCTGCACTACCCAATGATTCTGAAAATGTTTTTGTAGTGCTTTCTGCCCGTCAAATGAATCCTGATATCAGGATTATCAGTCGTGCTTCGCAAGAAACAACCTATAGTAAGCTCAAGTTAGCGGGAGCAAACAATGTAATATTACCAGATCGTATTGGTGGCGACCATATGGCGTCGCTGGTGGTAGTACCTGATTTATTGGAATTTGTAGATAATCTTTCAATTATTGGTAATCAATCTATTAATATTGAGGAAGTTGCTGTTGAACAACTTTATGATACTTCCAAACAAAAAACCATTTTGGAGCTGGATTTACGTAAAAAAACTGGTTGTAATGTGATTGGTTACAAAGACGAAAATGGAAATTACCATATAAATCCAGAAGCAGACCAAAAACTAGTTCCAGGCTCAAAAGTGATTGTTTTGGGACGACCAGAACAAATACAAACCCTTAATTCGATGTATAATATTGAAGTGAGTTAGCTGTTTTTGGTTTTAATCCCTAATATCTGAACTTTAATTTCATCTGTTGCATAACTCGTTTTTTTTTGTCATATTGTTGCCGCTTTTAAACACACAAAAAACGTTTTTATGAAACTCAAAACACATACACTAATCGCTTTATTACTTCCCATTTTTTCATTTGCTCAAGACAAAGGCATTGATCAAATTATTGATGAAAAATTTGGAGAGGCCACAGGTTGGTTTGTCAATTTTATTTTTTATCAAATCCAATTTACAGAAGACATCAAAGTGTTTTGGGTATTATTTCCGCTTATTATAGGGGCAACATATTTTACGATATATTTTAAATTTATCAATCTTCGTGGGATACGAACCTCCATTAATATAGTTCGTGGAAAATACGATAGTATAGATCACCACGAAACTATGGAAGCTGCTGGAGATGCTACCCCAGGGGGTGATAGCATAGAAACCATTGCAGTGGAAGGTCACGAAGGGGAAGTTTCTCATTTTCAGGCACTTACAGCAGCGCTTTCGGCAACGGTTGGACTAGGAAATATTGCTGGTGTGGCTATCGCCGTTTCTATTGGTGGAGCAGGAGCTACCTTTTGGATGATTGTTGCTGGACTTTTGGGAATGGCTTCAAAATTTGTGGAGTGTACTCTTGGAGTAAAGTATAGAGATATTGATGAAAATGGTGTAGTCTATGGCGGTCCAATGTATTATCTTACAAAAGGCTTAAAATCTAAAGGTCTAGAGAAATTAGGGAAAGTTTTGGCGGTACTTTTTGCCATTTTTGTTATTGGTGGATCATTTGGTGGGGGCAATATGTTCCAAGTTAACCAAGCGTTTCAATTGGTAGAAAACATTACTGGTGGTGAGGCTTCTGTCTTGCATGGCAAAGGCTGGTTGTTTGGTGTGGTGATGGCCGCTTTGGTAGGTATTGTAATTATTGGTGGAATTAAAAAAATCGCTAAAGTTACCGACAAGATTGTACCATTTATGGTAGTCATTTATGTTGTAGCCTCCTTATTTGTTATCTTTTCAAATCTTAATATGATTGGCGATGCGTTTTTACAAATATTCACAGGAGCATTTAGCCCAGAAGGTGTAGCAGGTGGTGCCATTGGCGTTTTAGTTCAAGGATTTAGAAGAGCAGCATTTTCCAATGAAGCAGGAATTGGATCTGCATCTATTGCGCATTCTGCTGTAAAAACAAAATACGCAGCATCTGAAGGTATGGTTGCACTTTTGGAGCCTTTTATTGATACTGTTGTGGTGTGTACCATGACGGCTTTAGTGCTTATCATTACAGGAAATGTCAATGCGGCTAATGCCTCTTTAAATGATGCTCAAGCTATTCTACTAACATCGGGTGCTTTTGAATCTGCAATCTCATGGTTTCCATATGTGCTAACCATTGCAGTCGTTTTATTTGCATTTAGTACTATGATTTCGTGGTCTTATTACGGCTTTCAAGGGTGGGCCTACCTTTTTGGGCGTTCCAAAAAAATGGAATATACCTATAAAATTATTTTCTGTCTTTTTGTGGTTGTTGGAGCAGCAGCAAGTTTGGGCTCAGTTATAGGATTTTCAGATGCGATGATTTTTGCTATGATGGTACCCAATATGGTAGGAATTGTTATTCTTGCTCCGAAAGTTAAAAATGAACTTGAAAAATATTTAAAAGTCATAAAAAAGTAAACCTCTAATCAAATGCCCCATTGCTTCGTTATTTCACAAAACGACAACGAATAGGAATTCTGATTTTATTTTTCCTTGTTTCTTTGATGCAATTCACATTGAATTTTGCTTCAAACAATAAATTTATTGCCCATCAATTAGATAAAAACACACTTACAAATCTAGAACAAGAATACGATAGTTTACAACAAAACCACATAAAAAAGGAAAGACCAAAACGCTTTCCATTTAACCCCAATTTTATATCCTCATACAAAGGCTATGAACTAGGAATGTCTTTGAAAGAAATTGAACTTTTGCATAACTTTAGAGCAAGTAAAAACTGGATTAATTCAGCTCAAGATTTTCAGCGGGTTACAGGAGTTTCAGATTCTTTGCTTGCGGCTATTTCAACCTATTTTAAGTTTCCAAAATGGGTAACACAATCTCAAAAACAAATCAAATCCAAACACCAGAAACAATCTAAACTTGATTTAAATTTAGCCACCTCTGAACAGCTTCAAAAAGTGTATGGTATTGGTCCAAAATTATCTGAAGGTATCATTCGCTACAGAGAAAAATTTAATGGCGGTTTCGCAGATATGGTGGAACTCAAAGCCGTGTATGGCTTGTCTCAAGAGGTTATTGAAAATATCAGAAAGATATTCAAAATAGAACATCCAAGACCGATTCAACGTATAAATTTAAATACCGCTGGTCAAGAAGATTTTGTAAAAATTCCATTTATAGACTATGAATTGGCATATAACATTGTAGAAATGAGAACGTTAAAAGAAGCCTACAATTCTATAAAGGAATTAACAAAACTTATAGATTTTCCAGTTGAAAAATTAGACATAATTAGTCTATATTTGTACGTAAATTAAACCTATATGAATTTTCAATTTTCGGAAGAACAAGAATTAATTGCAGCTTCAGCGCGAGACTTTGCAGAGCAGTACATTCGACCACACATTATGGAGTGGGATGAATCGCAACATTTTCCAAAAGATGTTCTACAAAAAGCGGGAGAAATGGGTTTTATGGGAATTTTTATCCCAGAAGAATATGGAGGTTCTGGCTTGGGTTATCACGAATATGCTGCTATTATTGAAGAAATCGCCAAGGTGGACCCCTCAATAGGGCTTTCTGTTGCAGCACATAATTCATTGTGCACTGGTCATATTTACTATTTTGGAAATGAAAAACAAAAGAAAAAATGGCTTCCAAAATTAGCCTCAGGGGAGTGGATTGGTGCTTGGGGACTTACAGAACATAATACAGGAAGTGATGCTGGAGGTATGAATACAACGGCCATAAAAGACGGAGATTATTATATTTTGAATGGCTCAAAAAATTTTATCACACATGGTATTAGTGGACATATAGCAGTAGTCATTGCACGTACTGGCGAAAAAGGCGATTCTCATGGTATGTCTGCTTTTGTAATTGAAAAAGGAATACCAGGATTCAGTTCTGGGAAAAAAGAAGATAAATTAGGGATGAGAGCCAGCGAAACCGCAGAACTTATTTTTGATAATTGTAGAATACACAAAGACAATCTTTTAGGTCAAGAAGGAGAAGGATTTATTCAATCTCTAAAAATATTGGATGGAGGACGTATTTCTATTGCAGCCCTATCGCAAGGGATTTCCAAAGGGGCGTACGAAGCTGCTCTCAAATACTCCAAAGAGCGTGTACAATTTGGAAAACCAATTTCAAGTTTTCAAGGTATTTCTTTTAAACTTTCTGATATGGCAACTGAGATTCAAGCTTCAGAATTATTAATTCATAAAGCGGCGTCTATGAAAAACAACGGCGAAAAAGTGACGACCATGGGCGCAATGGCCAAAATGTATGCTAGTGAAGCTTGTGTAAGAATATCAAATGAAGCCGTACAAATTCATGGTGGATATGGGTATATAAAAGAATATCCTGTAGAAAAGTTTTACAGAGATTCAAAGCTTTGTACCATAGGTGAGGGGACTACAGAAATACAAAAGCTAGTCATTGCTAGAAATATTTTAAAATAAATTATTGCAATATCATAATTAAGATTATATTTGCAGCCTAATTCTAAAGAAAGGAGGTTTAAATTTATGCTAATAATACCAATAAAAGAAGGAGAAAACATAGATAGAGCACTGAAACGCTTCAAACGTAAGTTTGACCGAACAGGAACAAAACGTTCATTGCAAACACGTAAACAATTTACGAAACCCTCTGTAAAAAGAAGAGCAGAAATTCAAAAAGCACAATACATTCAAAGCCTAAGAGACGCTGAGAATCTATAATCGCTCAATTTGTTAAAATATTAAGCACCTTGTCAAAGGTGCTTTTTTTTTTGCTATATTTGAGTTCTAACCTAAATCTAAATTGATATGAATACCAAATCATTTTTCTTATCGGGCATCGTTGGTGCCATTGTTTATTTTTTACTTGGCTGGTTGTTTTATGACGTTTTATTTCCAGAAATTCATGGAACTAACGTTGAGCCATGTTTGTTGATGATCTTTCTTGGCTGTTTATTTATGTCACTATTAGTGTCATTAATTTATAACCGCTGGGCAAGCATCACCACTTTCTCTACGGGATTAAAAGCAGGTTTTGTTATTGGACTTCTTTACACCTTGAGTATGAATTTTTTCATGTACTCTAGTAAAGAACTCGATACAAACTTCTTTATTCTACTTGCCATTGAGTCTATAACTATAGCCATTGTTGGTGGCGTTGTGGGCTATATGTGTTGTTTCTTTAATAAGAAGAGCTTGAACAAAGTATAGATAATTCGGCAAAAGATATTGATAATTTTTGTATCTTAGGAATACCAATTATATACTATGTCTATTCAGTCTTTTGTCGATTACCTTTCTTTAGAAAAAAATTATGCTGAACACACCATAACGGCGTATCAGAAAGACTTGGAAGTATTTCAAAATTATCTGTTAGATGAATTTTCTGATGATGATTTAAAAGCCATTAATTATACACAAATCCGTAGTTGGATTATTCAACTTGTCGATGGTGGTTTGAGTAATAGGTCTATAAATCGAAAGGTATCTTCCTTAAATAGTTATTATAAATTTTTAATTAAAATAGGAGATTTGAAACATTCTCCTTTGGCAAAGCACAAAGCGCTAAAAGTGCAAAAGAAGGTTCATATTCCATTTTCGGAAGAAGAAATTAATACAGTTTTAAGCGGTGCTGCCACTCATGATTTTGAAGCCCTTAGGAACAAACTTATAGTAGAGTTGTTTTATTCTACTGGAATCCGTCGATCGGAACTTATAAATTTAAAAATTAGTGATGTAGATCTTGCTCAACAACAGATAAAAGTGTTGGGTAAGCGAAATAAAGAACGCTACATTCCGTTGATTTATACAGTACAAGACACTCTCAAATTATACTTAGACATGAGAAGCACTTTGAAACAAATTTTGGCACCAGACTTTCTTTTTTTAACTCAAAAAGGTGCAAAAATATATGGAACACTTGTGCATAGAATCATCAATACCTATTTTTCTGAGGTTTCTAGTAAAGTCAAGAAAAGTCCTCACATACTTAGGCATTCATTTGCAACCCATTTATTGAATCACGGTGCAGATTTGAACGCTGTTAAAGAACTTTTGGGGCACTCCAGTTTGGCAGCCACACAAGTTTATACCCACAATAACATTGCAGAACTAAAAAAAGTATATGCAAAATCACACCCTAGACAAACAAAAGTATAACTCATAAAATCTTGAAATTATGAAAGTAAACACACAATCCATCAATTTTAATATTGACCAGAAGCTCGTTAACTTCATTCAAAAGCGAATGAATAAACTTGATTTGTTTTACGATAAAATAATCAAGGCCGATGTATTTTTAAAGGTTGAAAACACATCAGAAAAAGAAAATAAAGTATTTGAAGCCAAGCTTTCTGTTCCAGGCGATAGTTTGGTTGTAAAGAAGAAATGTAAAAGCTTTGAGGAAGGGGTAGATACTGCAGTTCATATCTTGGAACGTCAGCTAAAAAAACGAAAAGAAAAAATACGTCATCAAACCTCATAAAAATTTTTAAAAAATGTTTTGAAACCAAAAAAATATATATACATTTGCAGTCCGTTAGAAATAGCGGGCTTTTTTAGTGTGGAAAAACACGAAAAAGCCGATGTAGCTCAGCTGGCTAGAGCAGCTGATTTGTAATCAGCAGGTCGTGGGTTCGAGTCCCTCCATCGGCTCAAGTTCTTAAAAATACTGAAACCAATTTTTTAAATTGGGGAGATACTCAAGCGGCCAACGAGGACAGACTGTAAATCTGTTGGTTTTTACCTTCGCAGGTTCGAATCCTGCTCTCCCCACATTTAATTTGATAGGATAAAATTATATTGCGGGAGTAGCTCAGTTGGTAGAGCGTCAGCCTTCCAAGCTGAATGTCGCCGGTTCGAACCCGGTCTCCCGCTCTAAAAATTTTTAGCCGGTGTAGCTCAGGGGTAGAGCGTTTCCTTGGTAAGGAAGAGGTCACGGGTTCAAATCCCGTCATTGGCTCTTTATTTTTTAAGACATTAATTTAGAACACTAATATTATTAATATAACAAAGACTAAAATTTAAATCATGGCAAAGGGAACTTTCGATCGCTCCAAACCGCACTTAAACATCGGTACAATTGGACACGTAGATCACGGAAAAACAACTTTAACAGCAGCGATTACTAAAGTATTAGCAGACGCTGGTTTATCAGAAGCACGTTCATTTGATACAATTGACAATGCTCCTGAAGAAAAAGAAAGAGGTATTACAATTAATACATCACACGTAGAGTATCAAACTGAAAATCGTCACTATGCACACGTAGACTGTCCAGGTCACGCCGATTATGTAAAGAACATGGTAACTGGTGCGGCTCAAATGGATGGTGCAATCTTAGTGGTTGCTGCAACTGATGGACCAATGCCACAAACACGTGAGCACATCCTTTTAGGACGTCAGGTAGGTATTCCAAGAATCGTTGTCTTCTTAAATAAAGTAGACATGGTAGACGATGAAGAGCTTCTAGAGCTAGTTGATATGGAAGTAAGAGACCTATTAAACTTCTACGAATATGATGGAGACAATGGACCTGTAATTTCTGGTTCAGCTCTTGGTGCACTTAACGGTGAGCAAAAATGGGTTGACTCTGTAATGGAATTAATGGAAGCTGTTGACAGTTGGATTGAATTACCAAAAAGAGACGTTGATAAGGATTTCCTTATGCCAATTGAAGATGTATTCTCAATTACTGGACGTGGTACTGTTGCAACTGGTCGTATTGAAACTGGTATTGCAAATACTGGAGACCCAGTAGAAATCATTGGTATGGGTGCAGAAAAATTGACATCTACAATTACTGGTATTGAAATGTTCCGTCAGATTCTTGATAGAGGTGAAGCTGGAGATAACGCAGGTATCCTTCTTAGAGGTATTGAGAAAACTCAAATCTCTAGAGGTATGGTAATCTGTAAGCCAGGTTCTGTAACACCACATGCAAAATTCAAAGCTGAGGTATATATCCTTAAGAAAGAAGAAGGTGGACGTCATACACCATTCCATAACAACTATCGTCCACAGTTTTATGTGCGTACAACAGATGTTACAGGAAACATTGCACTACCATCTGGAGTAGAAATGGTAATGCCTGGTGATAACTTGACTATTACGGTTGAATTAATTCAACCAATTGCAATGAATGTTGGACTACGTTTCGCAATCCGTGAAGGTGGTAGAACAGTTGGTGCAGGTCAGGTAACTGAGATTTTAGACTAATTATTGTTAAATTAATGCTAGTTAAGGTGTCCTGAAAATTCGGGATACCTTGACTTGTATTTACGGGTTTAGCTCAGTTGGTAGAGCACTGGTCTCCAAAACCAGGTGTCGGGAGTTCGAGCCTCTCAACCCGTGCAAGGTAAGATAGTGCAACCAAAAAAAGCTAATTAAAATCCAAATCAACTCAAATTAAATAGTAAAAATGATAGAATATATTAAAGAATCATTTGAAGAATTAAAGAATAATGTCAGTTGGCCAACATGGTCTCAAGGACAAAGTTTAACCGTTCTCGTAGCGTTATTCTCAATTATATTTTCACTAGCAATTTGGGGTGTTGATACTGTTTTTGCACGTGTTGTAGAGGCCTATTTCAATTGGATTAAATAAGACATTTTCATGGCAGAGCAAAAGGAAGAGAAAAAGTGGTATGTTGTCCGTGCAGTGAGTGGACAAGAAAACAAAATTAAGACCTATATAGAGACAGAAATTTCTCGTTTAGGTTTAGATAGTTCTGTTGATCAAGTCCTTGTGCCAACTGAAAACGTGATTCAAATTCGCAATGGAAAAAAAGTACAAAAAGAAAAAGTATATTTTCCGGGTTACATTATGATTCAAGCCAATTTGAGTGGGGAAATTCCTCATATCATCAAATCCATTACAAATGTTATTGGATTTTTGGGAGAAACTAAAGGAGGAGATCCTGTTCCATTACGTCAATCAGAAGTCAATAGAATGCTTGGTAAAGTAGATGAATTATCACTAGAAGCCGATCAAAATGTGGCGATTCCATTTGTACTTGGCGAAACTGTAAAAGTTATAGACGGACCATTCAATGGTTTTGATGGTATTGTCGAAAAAATAAATGAAGAAAAGCGTAAGCTTGAAGTCATGGTTAAAATTTTCGGAAGGAAAACACCATTAGAATTGAGCTATATGCAAGTTGATAAAATTTAATAATTGTTACAATTAACACGGTTTGTATTTTCAGCTTCCAACTAAATACAAATCACTAAAAATTAAAAATGGCAAAAGAACTAGACAAAGTAGTCAAACTACAAGTTAGGGGAGGTGCAGCGAATCCATCGCCACCGGTTGGACCCGCTTTAGGTGCTGCTGGGGTCAATATCATGGAG
>CAXPPN010000048.1:0-4761 GCA_964219345.1 Aeromicrobium sp.
TCGGGTGTATATACAATCAAGATAGAGTAAGAGTTAGTGGATCGGCTATTACTTACAATGAAAGTTATTACCTTTAAGAGTTAAAAATAAAAAAACGGTTAAACTTTTTAAAAGTATAACCGTTTTATTGTTTTAGTAGCGGGAACAGGACTCGAACCTGTGACCTTCGGGTTATGAGCCCGACGAGCTACCTACTGCTCTATCCCGCGGTATAGGACGACAAATATACAACCTTTTTCCTATTTAAAAAGAACTTTTATTGAAATATCTTCTTATTGCTCTATACTTTGAGCATCTAGAGACTTTAGAACTTGACCAAAACATTGAATATAAAATTGAATCGGATTGCAACATACTTCACAATCTTCAATATACGTTTGAGATGATTGCGACACATCCACCAAAACGGAAACTTGTTCCCAACAGTAGGGACACTGATAAAAATGCTCTTCCATTAATTGTGTTGTTCTATTGATTCTGTAAGCGTCTCCCACTGGCTCATAAGTTCCTCTAACTTTGCTTTTTTTGCTTGATATATGTCAAAAAAATTAGGGTCTGCAACTGTTTTATCATAGTTGATTTCGAGTTCCAAATCAATGGCTTTAATCTCTTTTTCCAAAGAAGAAATTGAAGACTCCACTTTGCTCAGGCGGTTATTCAATGATTTTAATTGTTTTTGAGCTTCATAGGACTGCTTATTACTGCTTATTTTGGATTCTGTTTTTACAATTGTTTTGCGTTCAGCTTCGCGTAAATTTTCTAGCTGCCGCTGTTCTAAATAAAAGTCAATATCACCTAAATAGGGTTTTATCTTTTGATCCTTAAATTCGTAAACAACATCATTCAATCCTTGCAAAAACTCGCGATCATGTGATACCAGAAGTAATGTGCCTCCGAAATTTTGTAAAGCAGATTTTAATACATTTTTAGACTGAATATCTAAGTGGTTTGTAGGCTCGTCCATCACCAAAACATTGAGTGGTTTTAGTAATAATTTTGCTAAAGCTAACCTGTTGCGCTCCCCTCCAGACAATACACTTACATACTTCTCTACGGTCTCTCCACGAAATAAAAATGCCCCTAAAATATCACGTACTTTGGAACGGTTTGATTCATTGGCTTCATCAATCATGGTATCCAAAACCGTCTTTTTTCCATCCAAATATTCGGCCTGATTTTGTGCAAAATAGCCTACTTGTACATTATGTCCCAACTTGATATTTCCTTCTGCAGAAAGTTCTCCAACTAAAATTTTGGCCAGCGTAGATTTTCCTTGCCCATTCTGGCCTACAAAGGCAACTTTCTGCCCTCTTTCAACCATTAAATCAACATTTTTTAAAACGTCTAAATCACCATAAGACTTTGACACATTATGGGCTTCCAAAACAACTTTGCCAGGCTGTATTGAAATTGGAAAACGGACACTCATCACGCTATTGTCGTCCTCATCTACACGGATACGTTCTATTTTGTCTAATTTCTTAATGAGCGATTGCGCCATAGTTGCTTTGGAAGCTTTGGCTCTAAACTTTTCAATAAGTTTTTCGGTTTGTTCTATTTGTTTTTGTTGATTTTTTTGCGCTGCAATTTGCAATGCTTTTTGTTCGACACGGAGCTTTAAATACTTGGAATAAGGCTTAGGCATATCATAAATTTGACCTAAAACAATTTCTATAGTACGATTTGTAACGTTGTCCAAAAACATTTTATCGTGGGAAACAATCACTACAGCACCAGAATAATTTTTTAAAAATTGTTCCAGCCAAATGATCGATTCGATATCCAAATGGTTTGTAGGCTCATCCAAAAGAAGGATGTCATTTTGCTGAAGTAATAATTTGGCCAATTCTATACGCATACGCCAACCTCCAGAAAATGTATCTGTTAGTTTATCAAAATCTTCTCTTTTGAAGCCTAAACCAATTAGAATTTTTTCTGTTTCGCCTTGATAATTATAGCCTCCTAAAATTTCGTATTGTTGTTGTACCTCGTTCAAATCGACCATCAAATCATGGTAGCTTTGACTTTCATAATCGCTGCGCTCAGCCAACTGTGCATTGATGTCCTCTAACTGTCGTTCAAGCGCTTTAAGTTCTGAAAAGGCTTCATAAGATTCTTCCAAAATGGTACGCCCATAAACAAAATCAATATCCTGTTTTAAAAACCCAATTTTTAAATCTTTTTTTTCAAAACTGATTTGACCAGAACTATGTTCAAGCTCTCCGGAAATAATTTTGAGTAATGTTGATTTTCCAGCACCATTTTTTCCAATCAATCCCACACGATGTCCAGATTGTAAGCGAAACGATATGTTTTCAAAAAGGTCTTCGCCTTGAAAAGAAATTGTAAGTTGGTGGACGTTTAGCATTTTATAATATAAACTTCAAATTAATTACATTTTTGTACTTTTGAAGCAGTGCAAAAATAACCAAATTCCAATGCTAAAAAAAGGAAATACACTCTACTCTATTTTATTTGGAAAATGCCCAAAGTGTCATCAAGAATCTATGTATAAGAATAAAAATCCGTATCACTTTTCTGACACTCTAAAAATGCATGACCGTTGCAATCATTGTGATACAAAATATAAAATAGAACCCTCGTTCTTTTATGGGTCTATGTATGTAAGTTATGCTGTAGGTGTTGCTTTTGCTGTAGCAGCATTTATTATTTCCAACCTATTTTTGTGGACTAGCCTTATGGTTGCATTTTTTTGTATTGTTGGAACATTAGTTGGTTTTATGCCTGTCATTATGCGGTTATCCAGAAATATTTGGATTAATCTTTTTATGAGCTATGACCCCAATTTGGCCAACAAGTCTAAGACTTAAATCTATTGATATCAATTTCATCTGGAAGTGGAACCCCATCTTCTATATAAGCAATTAAATCTTTGGCAACACTTGGTGCTATAAGTACACCTCGACTGCCAAGACCATTCAAGACGAATAAATTTTTATGTGTTTTGTGCTGACCCACTAATGGGCGACGATCTACAACT
Source organism: Aeromicrobium sp. (assembly GCA_964219345.1). Taxonomy (GTDB): domain Bacteria; phylum Bacteroidota; class Bacteroidia; order Flavobacteriales; family Flavobacteriaceae; genus UBA3537. The sequence goes on from CAXPPN010000048.1 coordinate 3,002, forward strand.
GTTGGACGAATTCCAGCACGTTGATGAACAACTTTAAAAGAACACGAAATCACTTTTTGAAGTTTTTCTAAAATTTCATTTTTGGCAGATTCTGTTGGCTTATTGCTGTAATCATTCCAAGCATAAGTAGAACCAACAAGGTAATTGTCATTACCAATAGGGATTACAAAAACACTTGATTTTAAAATCACATTTGATTTTAAATCTGGTGCATGAATGACCAATAATTCTCCCTTTGTTCCTTCCAAAGGTAGTGTATTAAAAAATGGATTTTTTTTCATTCCAAAGCCTTCGGCGAAAATGAGATTTTTGGCATTAATTCCTTTATACTGAACTTCATTTGTCACATTTATTGCAGAATAATCAAAAGTTTCTTCAATAAATAAATCTTTAGAATTTAAATAATTACGGTATGAGTTCAAAAGTAATTTGGTGTCTACTCTCCCTGTGAATTGAACTTCTCCATAGCCAAAAGGTGCTTGAATATTAGGGTTGTTATTCTCTAAAATTTTTGGAACTAAAAATTGTTGCAACTTTGGTTTATCGCAAGCCAAAAACCAATTATTTTGTTCTTCAATTGAATTAAATATTCTATAAATTGGAGGTTGAATGTCTATTTTAACTCCCAACAGAGCCTCTAATTTTTTATAAGTAGAAAGTGCTACAGGAACGTGCAGATCTGCATTCCACGCCATATTGAAGCGTTTGAGGACTACAGGATTGTAAAGACCACTTGCTACAATGGAGGCTTGCTGAGAGGTGTTACTTACAACTACAAAAGATTTTCCTCGAGTATGCAATTGTTCACAGAGCATCAGCCCAGCAATCCCCGAACCTACAATAAGGTAATCAACTTTCATTTGATAAATTTATGATAAAAAAATGCTCCTCAAATTGAGAAGCATTTTTTTAGTATTTGTGTAGAATTAATAACTCCACATATCTTGTTCTAAATTTCTAATTTTTTCTTTAATTCTCTGTGATTCAAGAAGTTGCATAAGTGCATTTTCAGAAATATAGTCGTTGATTTCACGATCCTCATATACGTTATCTTCTTTGTAAATGTAAGCTGAGAAACGTCTTGAGTTTATTAAATGATCAAAAGAAATAGGTTTTGAAGTATTTTTATCATTAAAAGCCATTGCTTTGTGCAAGTAAGTTCGGGCATCCGGATAAAAAATCCAAAATAATTCAACGTAGGTTGGATTCATATTTGAATCATTAAATTCTTTCATAATGGACTTATCCCTAGGTGTGATAATAATTGGAGCTATTGCGATAGGTCGGTAACGTAAATCTGACTGTCTTTTGTCAAAATACCATACTCCTTTGATTCTATACTTTACAACATCGGCATACCCAAATATTTCTTCTGAATATTCTTCCTCAGAAAGAAGATTATTATCAAAAATAAGTTCCTCCATTTTGGATTCGTGTTCATTATACTCGTCATCATTTAACACAGATTCATCAATATTGGCATACTCTCCAACATCAACCCCTTTAAGTATCAAAAATTGTTTTAAAGTCCCAGCTTCATTATTAATTCGTTCCAAACCGATATTGTCGTCTGAATCACCTGGCCGAATTTTTCTGTATGTCCGTTTTCTATTTAGGTCTTCAAGTGATAAGACTTCTTTAAAATTATCTTTTTTGTACACAGGAAAGTCGCCTTCTAAAGCTGATTTTAATAGGAAATGAATAAGTGGTCTTCGTTCATTGCCAACAACCAAAGTATCAATCGGATAATACATAGGGAA
>CAXPPN010000049.1:0-121006 GCA_964219345.1 Aeromicrobium sp.
CTAATAGTTGCGCTATCTCATAGCGTTTAGCTACAGGGTACGAATTAGGATAGAGATTAGAATTAATTTTTGAACCATTAAACAACCTATAGCGTTTACCATTATTGTAAAACACTACATAGAAACGTTGTTTGTTATCAGACTTAATTTTAGGGTATTTGACACTCATTTTTGACACACTTTTGACAGACATTTAGTTTATGCGTCTTTAAGTGTTTAAAAATCAAGTGGTTATGTGGTTAGAGCGCCTGATTGTGGTTCAGGAGGTCGTCGGTTCGAGACCGATCTTCCACCCCAAAAGAAAAAGCTTCTCTATATAGAGAAGCTTTTTTGGTTTACCATTATATTCCGAAATTTATTCAAAAGTTTTATTAACTTTTACACGTTCTTTTCTGTTGGCCAATTCCCAAGCCGTATAAAACACAAGACGCGTTCTGTTTTCTAATAAATCGTATTCTATTTTATCTGGTGTATCAGTAGCTTTATGATAATCAGCATGAGTTCCATTAAAATAAAAGATGATTGGAATATTGTTTTTTGCAAAATTGTAATGATCTGATCGGTAATAAAAGCGATTGGGATCGTTTTCGTCGTTAAATGTATAATCCAATTCTATGTTGGTATATGTATTGTTTACTTCTTCAGACAACTCATGTAATTCTGTACTCAATTTATCACTACCAATAAGATAAATGTAGTTGCGTTTTCCAACTTTTCGTTTAGGATCGGTTCTCCCAATCATATCTATATTAAGGTTAGCTACTGTGTTTTCTAAGGGAACAACAGGGTTGTAGTCTGTATAGTATTGAGATCCTAGAAGCCCTTTTTCTTCTGCGGTAACATGCAAAAATACTACAGATCTTTTTGGGCCTTTTCCGTTTTTAACAGCTTTTTGGAAGGCTTCTGCAATTTCTAATATCGCTATGGTCCCCGAACCATCATCATCCGCACCATTAAAAACTTCTCCGTCGTGCATTCCAACATGATCAAGATGTGCAGAAAGAATAATGTATTCTTCAGGTTTTTCTTGTCCAGGAATCATGGCAACAACATTTTCAGAACTTATTGGTTCAGAAACATTCTCAAAATGAATAGATATATCCTTAGCGTAGATGCCATTACTGCTCTGAATAAGTTTTGTTCCCATTTCGGAACTTGCTAAAAAACCATAAAATGAGTTGTCATCAACATCAAGTGCCAAATTACTCTCGCCTCCTCGTTTTTCAATGGCTTTATAATAAGACGAATAGCGTTTAAACATCGCATTATCAATAAGTAAAAATGCTTTTGCGCCTAATTCTTTTGCAAGGTTGCGTTTTGAGCTTAGAGATTGTCTGCCGTTGGACCATTTTGAAATTTCATTGGTTCCAGAAACAATATAGTTTCCATTTTTGTCTTTTGGCTCGCCAGCTATGGCAACTACTATTTTTCCAGCAACATCCAAATCTTTATAGTCATTATATAAGCTATTTTTAATGCCGTATCCGACAAAAACAAACTCTTCCGCTTCTATTATTGCAGTCTCTCCAGATGAAACAGCAACAAAATCGTCGTAATAGCTAAACGATTGACTTCCTATAGATATAGTCACCTTAGGAGTTTTAACAAGTTTCAACGGGACGTTTTGAAAATAATCGCCGTTAGCTTTTGCAGATCCAATACCTAGAGTTTGGTATTTTTGTTTAAGGTATTCAACAGCTATTTTTTGTCCTTCTGTGCCTGTTTCTCTTCCTTGAAATTCATCAGAAGCATAGGTGTACAGCTTTTTTTTAAGTTCATCAGCGTTAATTTCATTGGCATAAACACTAGGATTTTGTGAAAAAAGTGAAAATGAAACTAACATTAAGCAAAATTGGAGGTAATTTTTCATGTGATTTTTGTGTATAGAGTTGTTTGTTTGTTGCAAATTTCGACTAAATAAATCAATTTTTAATAAAAATGTGTTAAAATATATTTAAATGGTTTGTGTATAGCTTTCTTCTTAAAAAGTCTATAAAGTGCACGATTTTATCGTTGAAATCAAAAAAAAATTGAATTTTATGTCAATCGATAAAATATTTTGTATAGCTTTGTACCATTAATCATAAACAAAAAAATTAATTATGAAAAAATTACTTTTAATTGCAGCATTATCAATATTTGCTTTTGGTTCTGCTCAAATTTCAACAGATGCTGGTACTTTTACCAAGCCTGGAGCTGGAGCTACAATGTTTGAAGCTCAATTCACACCTAATTTAAATGGTGGTACTCAATTTGGTATGCCAGAAATTACAGGTGGTGCAACTTTCATGATGAGAAAATTTGACTCAGACACAAAAGCTAAGCGTTATTTTGCTAATTTTAATTTCGCTGATAGTGGTGTTGACGGAGAAGATTCTACTTTCGGGATTGCAGCCGGTATGGGTATCGAAAATCACCTTACTGGTGCTGAGCGTTTATCAACTTACTGGGGTTACCATGGTTTAGTTGGTTTTGCTGACAGTGGTTCTGCAACAACTCTTACACTTTTTGCTGGAGTTTTCTTAGGTGCAGATTATTACATTGTGCCTAACGTTTACGTTGGAATGGAATTTGGTTATGGTCTTGGTATTTCTTCTGTTGATCCAGAAGGAGGAGACGCTACAACTGGATTCGGTCTTGGTGACAGTGTAACTGGTAATTTTAGACTAGGATTTAGATTATAATAAGATAATCATTCTTAAAAGCGGTGCATATGCACCGCTTTTTTTTTTGTATCTCTCAGATTTAATCAAAAATTAAATTTTTTTGTTTAAATTTGTAATTACAACCATAAACAAATATTATGAAAAAATTTTTTACACTAATAGCTTTATCAGTTTTAACCTTATCTTTTGGACAAGATGAAGAATCAAAATTTAATTTTAGTGGTTCAGTAGACGCTTACTGGAGATCTAATATTAATTCTCCAAATGACGAGGTAAATCAAGGAACACTCCCTTATGCTCCTCCTAGTTCATTTGTTAATATGCCAGGCTTTGCCTTAGGTATGGCAAATTTAGTTGCTTCTTATGAGGACGAAAACGTAGGTTTTGTTGCAGACTTAGCATATGGGCCAAGAGCAGACCAAGCTATTAACCCAAATGGAGCAACAAACAATGCTGCAATTAACCAAATGTATATGTATTGGAAGATTACAGAAAACACAACTGCAACTATGGGACGTTTCAATACATTTATTGGTCTTGAAAGAATATCTCCAGTTGAAAACTTTAACTATAGCATGTCTCATGCCTTTACTTTTGGACCTAGAAATCATAATGGTTTAATGCTTGATTTTAAACTCAAAAATAATTGGGATATGAAATTAGCTGTTATGAATCCAATGGAGGTTACAGATTTTAACAATACTGGACACTATTCTGTTGGTGGTCAAATCACAAATGGAAGATTCAAATTTGGCTATGTTCGTAGTCAACGTTCTAGTTTTATTGATATTATTGGTGGTTTTGATCTTTCAAGTAATATACAAATGGACTTTAATGCACAATTTGCAAATTACAAAGACGGTATGCTTAGTGGTAGAATTGCAGATGAATACACATCGCTTTCAATCTATCCTCAGTATACAGCTTCTGAGAAAATGTCTTGGGGTCTTCGTTTAGAGTATATCGCTTTTGGGCCAATTGCTGATAGCGATGTTCTTAATGTATTAACTCCTACATTAACAGCAAACTACAAAGTTGGTGGATTAACTATCAAACCAGAATTTAGAATCGATGATTCTTCACAAGAAATTTTCATCAATAACGATGGAAATGGTAGTGGAAGTTTATCTTCTTTTGTTCTTGGTGCTGTATACAGTTTCTAAAAACTAATATAAACAAACATAAAAGCGATGCATATGCATCGCTTTTTATTTTTGAAATAAATGAAATGTACCAAATTTGTACTAAATTTAAGCAAAATTTTATGTAATTTTGTTGTATTAATCATTAACAAATAAAAAAATGAAAAAATTATTTATTATTACAATGACTTTAGCTGCATTTACTTTGCAAGCACAAGATGTTACTTTTGGTGCTAAAGCGGGTTTAAATTTTTCTAACTTATCTTATGACTATCCATCAGGAGTAAATGGACCAGACTTAGATTCAAGGACTTCTATCCATTTAGGTGTCACTGCTGAAGTATCTATTTCTGATAATTTTTCAGTTCAACCAGAGTTATTATTTTCATCTCAAGGTGCTAAATCTGATTACAGTGATAACGATGGATTTTATGATTACAAAAGTGAATCAACTATAAAGCTTAACTATTTGTTGATTCCAGTTATGGCTAAATTATATTTATCAGATGCATTTAGCCTTGAAGCTGGACCACAGATAGGTTTTCTTATGTCAGCTAAGTCAGATTTTGAATCATCTGAAACTGATATAGCTACTGGGATAATTGATACTTATTCTGATACTGAGGATATTAAGGATGGTCTTAAGTCTACTGATTTTGGATTAAATTTTGGTGTTGGTTATAAACTTGAAAGCGGATTAAATTTCGGTCTTCGTTATTCTCTTGGTTTAACGAACCTCGATGATCCAGATGTTGACAATTACTCCACTAGCTCAAGAAATTTTCAACTTTCAGTAGGATATAACTTCTAAATCTTACTTTACAAATTTAAAAAAGCGATGCTTATGCATCGCTTTTTTTTGTTTTTATAACTTTTGTATTTTTACCACATGAAAAACATCATTATCATTAATGGCCCCAATTTAAATTTATTAGGAAAGCGAGAACCCGAAATTTATGGTTCCAAAACATTTGACGCCTTTTTTAATGAATTACAATCTGAATTTCCTCAATTTAAACTGGACTATTTTCAGTCTAATATAGAAGGTGAGCTTATTGATAAACTTCATGACGTTGGGTTTTCATACGATGGTATTGTTTTAAATGCCGCCGCCTATACCCATACCTCCGTTGGAATTGGTGATGCTATTAAAGGGATTTCTACACCTGTTATAGAGGTGCATATTTCAAATACTTATAGCCGAGAGGAATTTCGTCACCACTCTTTTGTCTCTCCTAATGCCAAAGGGGTTATTTTAGGATTTGGATTAAAGAGTTATAGTCTTGCCCTACAAAGTTTCTTATAATTAACATCAAAAAAAAGACGATCAAAAAAGACCGCCTTTATTAGAACTTGTTTTAATTCTAAATATGAATGACTTCGTTATAGGCATCTGCAACCGCTTCCATGACTGCTTCACTCATCGTTGGATGTGGGTGTACTGTTTTTAGCACTTCATGGCCAGTTGTTTCCAATTTACGTCCCAACACAGCTTCTGCAATCATATCTGTAACTCCAGCACCAATCATATGACAGCCGAGCCATTCGCCATATTTAGCATCAAAGATTACTTTTACAAACCCTTCTGTGTTTCCGCCTGCGCTGGCTTTTCCAGAAGCGGAGAATGGGAATTTACCAACTTTGATATCTAAGCCTTGCTCTTTGGCCTGAGCTTCTGTGAGACCTACGCTAGCCACTTCTGGGCTACAATAGGTACAACCAGGAATGTTACCATAATCTAAGGCTTCGATGTGGTGACCTGCAATTTTTTCGACACACAAAATACCTTCTGCTGAGGCGACATGCGCTAGGGCAGGGCCAGGGGTGACATCGCCAATAGCATAATAACCTGGGATATTTGTTTGATAAAAATCATTCACCAAAATTTTATCACGATCAGTTACAATTCCAACATCTTCTAAGCCAATATTTTCAATATTTGTTTTGATACCAACAGCAGAAAGTACCACATCAGCTTCAAGAGTTTCTTCTCCTTTTTTAGTTTTCACTGTTGCTTTTACGCCTTTTCCTGAAGTATCTACTGCGGTAACTTCTGTAGAGGTCATGATTTTTATTCCACTTTTCTTAAAAGAGCGTTCAAGTTGTTTTGAAACGTCTTCGTCTTCTACAGGAACAATTCGTGGCATATATTCTACAATTGTAACTTCTGTACCCATGGCATTATAGAAATAGGCAAATTCTACACCAATAGCTCCTGAACCTACAATCATAAGTTTTTTAGGCTGCTTTTCTAAGGTCATCGCTTGGCGATAACCAATCACTTTTTTGCCATCTTGGGGAAGACTTGGAAGTTCGCGAGAGCGAGCACCAGTTGCAATAATAATATGATCAGCACTATATTCTTTTCCGTCGACATCCACTTTTTTTCCTGGCTTGATTTTTCCATAACCAGAAATGACATCAATTTTATTTTTTTTCATTAAAAATTGTACGCCTTTGCTCATCCCATCGGCCACATTACGGCTGCGGTTAACTACGGCGTCAAAATCTTTATCATAGTCTTTGATTTTCAAACCATAATCCCCTGCGTGTTTGAGGTATTCAAAAACTTGTGCCGATTTTAGAAGTGCTTTTGTTGGAATACATCCCCAATTGAGACAAACACCTCCTAAACTTTCTTTTTCAATTACAGCTGTTTTAAGCCCCAATTGAGAAGCACGTATGGCTGTTACATATCCGCCTGGTCCACTTCCCAAAACAATCACATCATATTTACTCATTCCTAGTATCTTTAGTCGTTGTTAGAAGTTGCAAATTTACAAAACCTAAACCTATAAATAAAACAGAAATGAACTAAAAGTAATGGAAGTTTTTTGACTTTAAGATTTTTTAAAATCTATGCTAATTGAGTTCACACAATAGCGGGTTCCTGTTACTGTTGGACCATCATTAAATACATGCCCTAAATGCCCGTCACATGATGAACAAACAATTTCTGTTCGAATCATGCCATGACTCTTGTCAAGAATATATTCAACATTACCTTTGATTGAAGCATCAAAACTTGGCCAACCGCATTCTGCATCAAATTTTGATTGACTTTCAAATAATGGAGTGTTACACCCCGCACAATGGTATACACCCTCTTCAAAATGGAGGTTATAAACACCAGAATGCGGCATTTCTGTACCTTTTTTTCTTAGAATGCGGTATTGAGTCTCACTCAACTCATTTTTCCATTCTGCATCAGATTTATTGATTTTTGATTTACTCATTTTTTGGAATAAATTTAAGTGCAGCACCATTGATACAATGACGCATTCCAGTTGTATTTCGAGGACCATCATTAAATACATGCCCCAAATGCCCGCCACAGGTTGCACAGTGTTCTTCGCTGCGCGCTATACCAATTTTATAATCCACAGAATAAGCCACATTGCCTTTTATTTCACGATCAAAACTTGGCCATCCAGATCCAGAATTAAACTTATGTTCACTTTTAAAAAGAGGCGTATCACAACCTGCACAAACATAAGTTCCCGCACTATAATTTTTGTCCAAAGGACTAGAAAAAGCACGTTCTGTACCTTCTTTTCTTAAAACATAAAATTGAATATCAGTAAGCTGTGATTTCCATTCTGCTTCAGATTTGTTGATTTTAAAAGTTTCTTTTTTTTGAGCTTCAGATTTACAAGAGCTTAAGCATATAATTAGAAGTACTGTGATTAAATTTTTTGGATACATGGGTTTGTTTAATGGTCTAAAATTAGTTATTTTTAGATGTAAATTATTTATTTTCACAAAACTTTGTGACTATTTCAAGTTTTTTGTGTCTAACACTATGGAATGCTTTTTGTTAATTAATTTTAAACCGTTTACATGAAAACAAAGATTTTATTTTTTTTAATGCTTTTTCTAGCAATTTCTTGTGCAACAAACCCTTTCACAGGAAAAAAGACCATGGCCTTGGTGCCTAATTCACAAATATTACCAATGGCTTTTGCACAGTATGATCAATTTTTAAACGAAAATAAAGTGATTACAGGTACTACAGAGTCAGAAATGGTAAAACGCGTAGGACAGCGAATTTCAGCTGCTGCAAAACGTTGGTTAGATGCTAATAACTATCAAGGGTATTTGAAAGATTACAAATGGGAATACAACTTAGTACAGGACGAAACCGTAAATGCTTGGTGTATGCCTGGGGGAAAAATTGTGTTTTACACAGGAATTATGCCTATTGCCGCCAACGAAACGGGTGTAGCCGCCATTATGGGCCACGAGGTAGCACATGCATTGGCCAACCATGGACAACAACGGATGAGTGCGGGAATGCTTCAGCAAATAGGGGCTGTAGCTGGAAACGTTGCCATAAAGGATACTAAAAAGAGAAATATGTTTAATCAAGCCTATGGATTAGGGAGTACTGTTTTGGGGGTATTACCTTTTAGTAGGGCGCATGAAACCGAAGCTGATAAAATAGGGATATATATCATGGCGATTGCAGGGTATAACCCCGATGAAGCTTCAAGACTTTGGGAACGTATGAAAGCCAATAACAATGGAAAACAAGGCCCTCCAGAATTTTTAAGTACACACCCTTCCAATGATTCTCGAATTGCAAATTTACGTGCTTTAGCCCCTGCTGCTCGTGCAGAAGCTCAAAAGTATGGTATAACGAGTTTTAGATAAATTGATTGTTGTCAAAATAATTGCCTAAATTAGAAGCTGCTTATAAAAAGCAGCTTTTTTTATGAAAACACTCAAAAAAGGAAGTAAAAAACTCATTAATGCATGGGCATTTTATGATTGGGCCAATTCGGTTTATCCTTTAGTTATTAGTACTGCAGTTTTTCCAATTTATTATACTAGTATGGCGAATTCTTTTGCCAACACAGAGGGCGATATATCCTTTTTGGGTACGCATTGGAACCCCACAACACTATACGATTATACCTTAGCTCTTTCATTTCTTATTGTTGCTTTTTGCTCTCCAATACTTTCTGGAATTGCAGATTATACAGGCAATAAACTTAAATTTTTAAAGGGTTTCTGTTTGATGGGTTCACTTTCCGTAATGGGGCTCTATTTTTTTGACGGTGCATCTACACTTTGGGTGGCGCTTTTGTGTACAATTTTTGCGAGCATAGGGTTTTGGGGCAGCATTGTGTTTTATAACGCTTATTTGCCCGAAGTGGCCTTCCCAGAACAGCAAGATAAAGTGAGTGCAAAAGGTTTTATGTATGGCTATTTTGGTTCGGTATTGTTGCTTGTTTTTAGTTTAGTTTTAGTCCAAAAACCAGATTGGTTTGGTATTACAGATCCAACTTTAGCACCTCGAATCACATTTGTTTTGGTAGGACTTTGGTGGTTTGGGTTTGCTCAAATTACATACCGCCGTTTACCCAATAATGTTTTTAATCACAAGCCTGATAAAGACTACATTTGGAAAGGATTTTTAGAACTTAAATCTGTTTTTAAATCATTGGGACAGCATTCACAATTGAAATATTTTTTAATTGCTTTTTTCTTTTTGAGTGTTGGTGTTCAAACCATTATACTTATGGCAGGAATATTTGGTAGTGAAGAATTGGGTTTACCAACTTTAAACCTCATATTAACCATACTACTCGTTCAAATTGTAGCCATATTTGGCGCTTATTTGTTTTCAAGATTATCTGATAAAATAGGAAATTTAGCGACTTTGAAAATTACGCTATTTATTTGGGGTATAGTATGTTTTATTGCTTTTGTTTTGGATAGAAACCAACCAAATATAGATTACTATTTTTATGCAATGGGCATTGTTTTGGGCTTTGTTCTTGGTGCAACGCAGTCACTCACACGTTCGACCTATTCTAAATTGTTACCAGAAACACATGATCTTGCCACTTATTTTAGTTTTTATGACGTTACCGAAAAAATAGCTATTGTTTTGGGGATGATAGTATTTGGTCTTTTAATTGCATTAACAGGGTCAATGCAGTATTCTGTATTGGCGCTTGCAGTTTTCTTTTTACTAGCTTTTCTTGTTCTTTACAAAATAAAACGAACAACTCACGTTCGTTAAATCTCCAACTGTGGAAATTATCTTGGCACAACAATTGTCATTTAGATGATGTAAATCATTGTAAATTAATCATATAAGAAGATAAATTTATAATGATAATGAAATTTGATACTTAACAATTTCTGTTCAGCATGACAGAATGACTTATAATTGATATGAATAACCCAAAATATAAAATACTTGACACATTGTCACTTCAAGATTTTGATGAAAATTCAGAATTGATTCCACTTATGACTACCGAAGACGAAGAAGTGATAAAAAATGAAACACTTCCAGATTCTTTACCCATACTTTCTCTAAGAAATACAGTATTATTTCCAGGAGTTGTGATTCCAATTACTGCTGGACGCGACAAGTCTATTAAGCTCATTAATGATGCCAATAAAGGTTCAAAAGTTATAGGTGTTGTGGCGCAAAAAGATGAAAGTGTAGAAGACCCAAAATTTGATGATATTCACAAAATTGGTACAGTTGCGCGAATATTGAAAGTTTTAAAAATGCCTGATGGTAATACAACGGTCATTATTCAAGGAAAAAAACGTTTTGAGATAACAGAGCTTGTATCGGAAGATTTATATTTAACTGCGAAAATCAAAAATGTTGATGAAGTGGTCCCTTCAAAAGAAGATGGTGAATTTGCTGCAGCCATTGAATCTATTAAAGATTTATCTCTGGAAATTATCAAACAAAGTCCAAATATTCCAAGTGAAGCTTCCTTTGCTATAAAAAATATAGAAAGCAACTCTTTTCTCATCAATTTTGTATCGTCGAATATGGGTATTTCTGTGGTAGAAAAACAAGCACTACTCGAAATCAATGATTTGCATCAACGCGCCCTAAAAACTCTCAAACACATGAATATTGAGTTTCAGCGATTGGAATTAAAAAATGACATTCAGTCTAAGGTGCAGCATGATATGAATCAGCAGCAACGCGAATATTTTCTTCAACAACAGATAAAAACTATTCAAGAAGAATTGGGTGGAGTAAGTTATGAGGAAGAAATTGAAGACATGAAAAAGCGTGCTTCAGAAAAGAAGTGGGATGCAAAAACAAAACAACATTTTGAAAAAGAAATAGGCAAACTTCAGCGTATGAATCCTCAAGTTGCAGAATATTCTATTCAAAGAAATTATTTGGATTTGTTTTTAGATTTGCCTTGGGATCATTTTAGTCAAGATAATTTTGACTTAAAACTTGCTCAAAAGATATTAGATCGTGATCATTTTGGTCTAGAAGAAGTAAAACGTCGAATTATAGAGTATTTAGCAGTTTTAAAACTTCGAAACGATATGAAATCTCCAATTTTGTGTTTGTATGGCCCTCCAGGAGTAGGGAAGACCTCTCTAGGAAAATCCATTGCTGAGGCTCTTGGTCGAGAATATGTTCGAATTTCTCTAGGGGGATTACGGGATGAGGCAGAAATTAGAGGGCACCGAAAAACTTATATTGGAGCAATGCCTGGTCGTATTTTACAAAGTCTTAAAAAAGCAGGTACTTCTAATCCGGTTTTTGTTTTAGATGAAATTGATAAATTATCCAATTCACATCAAGGCGATCCTTCTTCTGCAATGCTCGAAGTTTTGGATCCAGAGCAAAATTCAGAGTTCTATGACAACTTCTTAGAAATGGGTTATGATCTTTCAAAAGTGATGTTTGTAGCCACTTCTAACAGTTTAAATACCATTCAACCGGCCTTGCTAGACCGCATGGAAATTATTAATGTTAATGGCTATACTATTGAAGAAAAAGTTCAAATTGGAAAAAAATATCTTTTACCAAAACAACTCAAAGAACACGGGCTTTCTTCAAAAGATTTAAAAATAGCACAACCACAATTAGAAAAAATAATCGAGGGTTACACTAGAGAATCAGGAGTTCGTGGTTTAGAAAAGCAAATTGCAAAAGTAGTGCGTTATGCGGCAAAAAATATTGCCATGGAAGATGCCTATAATATTAAGTTTTCTAATGATGCTTTGATAGAAATTTTAGGGGCTCCAAAATTAGAGCGTGATCGCTATGAAAACAATAATGTTGCTGGAGTAGTTACAGGGCTTGCATGGACTCGTGTAGGTGGCGATATTTTATTTATAGAATCTATACTTTCTAGAGGAAAAGGGACTTTAAATATTACTGGAAATTTAGGTAAAGTGATGAAAGAATCGGCAACTATTGCTATGGAATACATCAAAGCCAATGCAGACGATTTTGGAATTGAAAATCGTATTTTTAACGAATATAATGTCCACATTCACGTGCCTGAGGGTGCCACTCCAAAAGATGGGCCTAGTGCAGGAATTACAATGCTAACCTCTTTAGTGTCATTGTTTACACAAAGAAAAGTCAAAAAAAATATTGCAATGACTGGAGAAATTACGCTACGTGGAAAAGTTTTGCCAGTAGGAGGGATAAAAGAAAAAATATTAGCAGCAAAGCGTGCTAAAATTAAAGAAATTATCCTGTCCAAAGCCAATAAGCGTGATATTGATGACATTAACGCAGATTATTTAAAAGGTTTAAAATTTCATTATGTGTCTGAGATGCACGAAGTTATAGATGTTGCTATTACAAAGACCAAAGTGACACATGCTAAAACATTGTAATTTAGCACTTGATTAATTTATTGTCGCACTAAAATAAAGCGAACAAAAATTCGTTTTAAGATAGAATTGGTTATTTTTGACTGATAATGAGGATATTAGCCATGCTTTTTTTGATGATGAGTACAACTGTATCAGTGTTTGCTCAATTGGGTGGTAACGCAACATATCAATTTCTCAATTTGATGTCCTCTCCACGACAAGCCGCACTTGGAGGAAAAGTGATTACAAATGTAGACTACGATGTCACTCAAGCACTATATAATCCAGCCACAATAAATGTTGAAATGGATAATCAATTGGCCTTAAATTATGCCAATCACCTTGGCGATATTCGATATGGTACTGCTGCTTATGCTTACACTGTTGACAGACGAACACAAACCTTTCACGCTGGGGTAACCTATATCAATTATGGAAATTTTGAGGGTTATGATGAAAATGGGAATAGTACGGGTGATTTTACAGGAAATGAAGCTGCACTATCCATAGGCTATGCATTACAAATTGGTTTTTCAGATTTTTATGCTGGTGCGAATGTTAAGCTTATTTCATCTAAACTTGAGCAATATAACTCATTTGGCGCCGCTCTAGATTTTGGGGTGATTTATATTAATGAGTACTTAGATTTTAATGCAGCACTTGTTGTTAGAAACATCGGAACACAATTGACCACCTATGCTGGTCTAAATGAGCCTTTACCTTTTGAAATCGATTTTGGAATGAGTCAAACCTTAGAAAATGTACCTATTCGTTGGCATTTGACTTTAGAAAATTTACAGCAATGGCCCATAGCAACTGCAAATCCTGCTCGTTCCACTACAGATTTAAATGGGAATCAAACTCAAGAAAAAGTAGGGTTTTTAAGTCAACTTATCCGACATACTTTGTTGGGCCTTGAACTCTTTCCAAAAAAGGGTTTTAACCTAAGAATGGGGTATAGCTTTAGACGCGCAGAGGAGCTCAGAATTATAGATCAACGTAATTTTTCGGGGCTTTCTTTTGGAATTGGATTGAAGTTTAATAAATTACGTTTTAGTTACACACATGCACGCTATTCATTAGCTTCTAATACAAGTTTTTTGGGCATGCAAATAGATTTACAGTAGTGAAAAAAATAATTATTGCCATCGATGGTCACTCTTCTACAGGGAAAAGCACATTAGCCAAGCAACTTGCAAAAAAATTAGACTACATCTATGTCGATTCTGGGGCGATGTATAGAGCTGTAACACTTTTTGCTATTGAAAAAAACTATATTGATGAAAACAAATTTGATAAAGACGCCTTAATTTCCGCCATTTCGTCGGTTAAAATCGAATTTAAAAAAGACGAATCTGGCGTTACCACACTTTTCTTAAACAACAAAGAAGTGTCTTCAAAAATTAGAGGGATGCAAGTGTCCAATTTAGTAAGTAAAGTTGCAGCACTTCCCGAAGTTCGTCATTGCTTGGTAAAAGAACAACGCCAAATGGGGCAATACAAAGGGATTGTGATGGATGGTAGAGATATAGGTACCGTTGTTTTTCCAGATGCAGAACTAAAAATCTTTATGACTGCTTCGGCCAAAACCCGTGCACAACGCCGATGGGATGAGCTTACAACAAAAGGGGAGCAGGTTGATTTTGATGCCGTTTATGAAAACATCACGTCTCGCGACCATAAAGACTCTACAAGAGCAGATTCTCCATTAGTTCAAGCCAAAGATGCCTATATTTTAGACAATTCTAACCTAACACCACAAGAACAGTTTGAATTGGTTTTGGGTTGGGTTAATCAAAACACAAAAAATAATTAGGGCTAAAGTTATAGCCCTAATCGTAAATATGTTTTAAAGCTTTGGAATCACCAATTCTTGATTGGGATGAATCAAATCTGGATTTTTTAGAATGTTGGTATTCGCCTGAAAAATCTGTTTGTATTTCATAGGCTCGCCATACATAGTGTTTGGCAATTTTTCCTAAAGTTTCGCCGCTTTTGACGGTATGGCGATGGTATACACTTTCATCTGAAACTCTAATATCCGCTTGAATGTCTGAAGGATTTTGTCCGCCAACGGCTTTAATTTCATCCCAAATAATGTTTTTTTCGTATTGGGTTTTGGCTGTTCCTTTAATTTTTAAAACGCCATTTTCTTCAGAAACATCCCCATTTTGGATGTTCAATTTGGTACCTAAGTCCAACACCGATTGGTATTTTTCTTAATCATGTTTAGTAGATTATAGGGTTAATAATGAACTAAAATTAGACTATTTTTTCTTTTATTAAATATTTTTTTTAAAATTTTTGTCATTACAAAAGGTATTGTCCTCAAAATCAAAGAGATAAATATTTGTCCAAATTGTAGATTAGTCGTATAATTGCACTCTTCTTAGCAAAAATGGTTGGAGAGAAGAATAAAACTTAACTAACACTTCTGTGTGTTTTGCAGTAAATCCAACCAAACTAACATACAGAATACAAACTATTATCAGCTATGGCTGAAGAACAAACTACAAACGCAGAGGAGACTGCACAAGACACTCCAGTTGTTGAAACAACAACAAACGAAGCTCAAGCCAATCCAGAGCAATTTTTAAAAGATTTTAACTGGCACAACTACGAAGAAGGTATTGACCCTGTTGCCGATGAAAAACTTGATGAATTTGAGAAACTTGTTTCTGATAATTTTGTAGAAACTTTAGATGATCAAGTAGTAGAAGGAACAGTAATTCATATTTCTGATCGTGATGCTATTATTGACATTAATGCCAAGTCAGAAGGTGTTATTTCATTAAACGAATTCCGTTACAATCCAAACCTAGCAGTAGGCGATAAGGTTGAGGTACTAATTGATGTTCGTGAAGATGCCACAGGACAACTTGTATTATCACACAGAAAAGCACGTGTTATCAAAGCATGGGATCGTGTAATTGCAGCCAATGAAACTGGCGAAATTGTCAACGGATTTGTAAAGTGTCGTACAAAAGGTGGTATGATTGTCGATGTTTTTGGTATTGAGGCTTTCTTACCAGGATCTCAAATTGATGTTAAACCAATTAGAGATTACGATCAATATGTAAACAAAACAATGGAATTTAAAGTTGTAAAAATCAACCACGAATTCAAAAATGTAGTTGTTTCTCATAAAGCGCTTATCGAAGCCGATATAGAAATTCAGAAGAAAGAAATCATAGGTCAACTCGAAAAAGGTCAAGTTCTCGAAGGTGTTGTAAAAAATATCACATCTTACGGAGTATTTATGGATCTTGGAGGTGTCGATGGTCTTGTACATATTACAGACCTTTCATGGTCTAGAATTAATCATCCAAGCGAAATCGTTGAGCTTGATGAAAAACTTAACGTTGTAATCCTTGATTTTGATGAAAACAAATCAAGAATCCAGTTGGGTCTTAAACAATTGAGCAAGCACCCATGGGATGCTCTTGCAGATGACGTAAAAGTTGGTGATGAAGTAGAAGGAAAAGTTGTTGTAATTGCAGATTATGGTGCATTTATTGAAGTTGCAGATGGTGTAGAAGGACTTATCCACGTTTCGGAAATGTCTTGGTCTACTCACTTAAGATCTGCACAAGATTTTGTAAGTGTTGGTGATACTGTAAAAGCTAAAATCTTAACATTAGACAGAGAAGATCGTAAAATGTCATTAGGGATTAAGCAATTGACACCAGATCCATGGACAGATATTACTTCTAAATTCCCAGTAGGAAACAAACACACAGGAATTGTAAGAAACTTTACAAATTTTGGTGTTTTTGTTGAAATGGAAGAAGGAATTGATGGATTGATTTATATCTCTGATTTATCATGGACAAAGAAAATCAAGCACCCAAGCGAATTTTGTGCTGTAGGTGACAAACTTGAGGTTGTTGTTCTAGAATTAGATGTTGAAGGAAGAAAATTAAGTCTTGGTCATAAACAAACTATGGAAAATCCATGGGACAAATATGAAGCAGAATTTGGTTTAAACACCAAACACACCGCTTCTGTATTTGAAATTGTTGACAAAGGAGCTACAGTAAAATTTAACGATGATATTGTTGCTTTTATTCCTTCTCGTCATTTAGAGAAAGAAGATGGTTCAAAGCTAATTAAAGGTGAAGAAGCACAATTTGTAATCATAGAATTTAGCAAAGAATTCAAGAGAGTTGTTGCATCGCATACAGCGATATTTAAGGCAGAAGAAGTGAAAAATGTAAAAGCAGCTGCCAAAAAAGCAGCTAAAGCAGCATCGGAAGCCAAAACAACTCTTGGAGATGCAAACGAAGCACTTCAAGCCTTAAAAGACAAAATGGATAGCAAATAGACCAACCTGAATAATCTTTATTAAAGCCCTCCACAAGTGGAGGGCTTTTTTATTTATAATCTGTTGATTTTCAATTTTTTAAAAGAATTAACTTTTTTTTTAAACTAATAAAAGATGATATAGTTAATTTTATAAAATAATAAACTAAACAAACAATTATGGGTTTTAATAATATCCCCAAAGCATTTCAAATTAACAACTTAATTCATCAAAAAACATACCTTGTGAATGGTGAATTAAAAAAGTGGAGTGGTGCAACATCGGATGTGTATTCTACAATTTCTTCGACAGAAGAATATGCACCAACTTTACTAGGCTCTATTCCGCTATTGGAGAAAGAACAAGCAATGGAAGCTCTGGAATCTGCATCTCAGGCTTATAATAATGGTCAAGGCTTGTGGCCTACAATGAAAGTAGCCGATCGAATTGGGTGTATGGAAAAGTTTGTTGAGCAAATGAAAACCAAACGAGACCAAGTCATTAAATACTTGATGTGGGAAATTGGAAAAAATCTTAAAGACTCCGAAAAAGAATTTGATAGGACTATAGATTATATTTATGATACTATTGATGATTACAAACAACTCGACCGAAATGCTGCAAAATTCCATAAAAATTCAGGAGTTTACGCCCATATAAGAAGAGGACCACTAGGGATTGTACTTTGTTTAGGGCCATACAATTACCCACTTAATGAAACTTTTGCACTTCTCATTCCAGCCCTAATCATGGGTAACACTACTATTTTTAAGCCTGCAAAACTAGGGGTTTTATTGCTTACACCACTTATGGAAGCTTTTCAAAATAGCTTTCCAAAAGGTGTAGTCAATGTTCTATTTGGAAGAGGACGTACATTGGCAACTCCACTAATGGAAACAGGAAAAATAGATGTCCTTGCCCTTATAGGCCACAGCAATTCAGCCAATGCACTACAAAATAGTCACCCGAAGAAGAATAGACTTAGAACTGTACTTGGATTAGAAGCAAAAAACCCTGCAATTGTCTTGCCAGATGCTGATTTAGATCTAGCTGTACAAGAATGTATAGCTGGAACACTTTCCTTTAATGGTCAACGTTGTACAGCACTCAAAATATTGTATGTACATGAAACAATTTTTGAAGCTTTTAAAGAAAAATTCTGTGCACATGTCGATACCCTAAAATTTGGAAATCCATGGGAAGATGCAGCGATGCTTACCCCATTGCCTGAAGTTAATAAGCCTGATTATATTCAAGAATTGATTGATGATGCCAAAGCAAAAGGTGCAAAAATATTAAATGCAAAAGGAGGTGAGCGTACAGAAAATTATATTTTCCCTTCGGTGCTTTATCCTGTGAATAAAATAATGGATGTGTATCATGAAGAGCAATTTGGTCCTGTAATTCCAATGATGACATTTACAGATATTCAACAACCTTTGAATGATATGGCAGAATCAAATTATGGTCAACAGGTAAGTGTATTTGGAAAAGACACCAAAACTCTTGCACCACTTATCGATATTCTAGTCAATTTAGTCTGCCGTGTGAATTTAAATAGTTCTTGTCAGCGTGGACCAGATGTATTTCCATTTACAGGAAGAAAAGACTCTGCATTTAGTACTTTGAGTGTTAGAGATGCATTGCGTTCTTTTTCCATTCGTACTTTCGTGGCAGCAAAAGATAATCCTTACAATAGTGAGATTCTAAAAGAAATGTTAGACGAAAAACAATCTAATTTTATAAGTACAGATTATCTGCTTTAAAGTGTTTTTATTTTAAGTAATTATCATTTTTTACGAAGTGAAATGTAATATTAAATTTGAATATCAAAATTTTCTATTACCTTTGCGCACGTATATGTTGAAAACATTATGAGTCAAAAAGTTTTACTGAACGAAAAAGAAGTAAACATTATCCTTCACAGATTGGCTTGTCAACTTATTGAAAAACACAACGATTTTTCCAATACAATATTAGTAGGATTACAACCAAGAGGAAAGCACCTAGCAGATAGACTTTTACAGCTTTTACAATCTGATTATAATATATTTGATACACAAGTAGGCTACTTAGATATTACTTTTTACAGAGATGATTTTAGACGAACGAATAAAGTTCTTGAGGCTAGTAAAACGCAAATGGATTTTATTGTAGAAGGAAAAAATGTAGTTTTTATAGACGATGTTTTATATACAGGAAGAAGTATCCGAGCTGCCCTAACTGCCATTCAATCTTATGGTCGTCCAAAAAGTATAGAATTACTGATTTTGATTGACCGAAGATTCAGTAGACATTTGCCTATTCAACCAGATTATCGAGGACGACAGGTTGATGCTATTGACGAAGAAAAAGTTATTGTAAATTGGAAAGAAACACAAGGTGAAGACACCGTGTATTTGATAAAACAATAGATTATGAGCACATTAAGTGTAGAGCATTTATTAGGAATTAAACATCTCACCAAAGAAGATATTCATTTAATTTTTGAAACTGCAGATCATTTTAAACAAGTCATAAATCGTCCAATTAAAAAAGTTCCTTCGCTTAGAGATATTACTATTGCTAATTTGTTTTTTGAAAATTCAACAAGAACAAAACTTTCCTTTGAAATTGCACAAAAACGTCTTTCGGCCGATGTTATTAATTTTTCCGCTGGTCAATCGTCACTAAAAAAAGGTGAAACACTCATAGATACTGTAAACAATATTTTATCCATGAAAGTGGATATGGTGGTCATGCGCCACCCAAAACCAGGTGCTGCAGAGTTCCTTATGCAACATGTTGACGCAAAAATTATTAATGCGGGTGATGGTGCACACGAACACCCCACACAAGCGCTTTTGGATACATATTCAATTCGTGAAAAACTAGGCCATGTAGAAGGTAAAAAACTGGTAATAGTTGGCGATATTCTCCACAGTAGAGTAGCACTTTCCAATATTTTTGCACTTCAGTTACTTGGTGCAAAAGTTAAGGTTTGTGGACCAAAATCATTAATCCCAAAGTACATTGAAGAATTAGGTGTTGAAGTCGAAACGAATCTAAAAAAAGCACTTCAATGGTGTGATGTTGCCAATATGTTGCGTGTACAAAATGAACGTATGGAAGTTAGTTATTTTCCATCAACACGAGAATACACCCAACAATATGGTGTAACAAAAACACTTATAGACGAATTAGATAAGCCTATTGTAATCATGCATCCAGGTCCTATAAACAGAGGCGTAGAAATTACAAGTGATGTTGCCGATTCTAATCAGGCGATTATTCTAGATCAAGTTGAAAATGGTGTGGCCATTCGAATGGCGGTAACCTATTTGTTAGCTTCAAAAATTAAGTCTTAATGAAATTTGAAACTAAAGACACTACTGTAATTGTTGATCAAAATAAACAAATTTCATCAGAATTTTTTAAATCATTTGATTTGAATTACCCTAAATTCCACTCTAATAATATCATTCTTATTGTTGATGAAACTCAAAACTCAGAACCTGATTTTGTCAATACGGTTTTCAAACTCACAAAATCTCATCAACTTCATAAGAAAACATTTGTTGTTGTAGCTCCGCAATGGTCACAAAGCGAAATTTCAGACGACATTATTTGTGTACCCACTTTACAGGAAGCATTTGACCTTATTGAAATGGACGAAATGCAGCGTGATTTAGGATTTTAAACTTATAAATGTGAAACTAACAACAATTGGTTGCTACAGCGCTACTCCAAGGATTTCTGCGCATACCACGACTCAGGTTTTGGAATCCAGAGGGCATATTTTTCTTATCGATTGTGGGGAAGGTACTCAAATGGAATTGAGAAAACATAAGGTTAAATTCAACCAAATTAAACATATCTTTATTTCTCATCTTCATGGCGATCATTGTTTTGGCCTAATAGGATTGATTTCTACATTTCGCTTGCTCAATCGCGAAGCTGATTTACACGTTTATGGACCAAAGGGCATTAAGGAAGTTATCATGCTTCAAATGAAACTTTCCAAATCATGGATTGATTTTAATCTGATTTTTCATGAACTAACATCCCTTGAATCTGAGCTTATTTTTGAAGATGATAAAATTGAAGTTCATACAATTCCTTTGGATCATAGAGTATATACCAATGGTTTTTTGTTTAAAGAAAAAGCATTTGACCGTAAATTACTAGTTGATAAAGCAGAAGAAAAACATATAGATGTAGCTTATTATCGCAAACTTAAACAAGGTGCAGATGTTCTTAATTCTCATGGCAAATTGATTTCAAATGCTGATGTAACAACAGAAGGAATTCCATCAAAAAGTTATGCTTTTTGTAGTGACACAGCCTATTGCGAAGCCATAATCCCCATTATAAAAAATGTTGATGTTTTATATCATGAAGCTACATTTTTGGATGCTCATGCAAATTTATGTGCAAAAACAAAGCATTCTACAGCAAAACAAGCTGCAGAAATTGCCAAAAAGTCAACGGTTGGTAAACTTATTCTTGGGCATTATTCATCGCGATATAACAATCTGGAAGATTTTAAAACTGAAGCTCAAACAGTTTTTAGTTGTGTTGAACTTGCTGAGGATGGTAAAACATTTCAAATTTAACCATATTTTTCCTTAGTTTTTTTCCATGAAAGCACTGCACCCCCTTTTGTTAATTAGATGCATCAGGGGGCTTTAAAAAAAAGAAATTATACATTGGATAATCCACTTTCAATCTTTGAATTTTTAATTTATGGAGCTCCCATGCTTTGTGATGAACTTCAAATCCATAAATACCCTTTTTATAATCTTGAAAAAGTGCATAACGCTCTGTAAGCCAGTGTTCTAAATTATTTTTTTGTTGAATTTTATCACCTATTGAATACTGAATAGAAAAGAAATTTTTTGTGCTATTATTTCCAGATTCAAACCAATTATTTTTTCGTTTCATCTCAGCAAATTTATACGGTAATTTTGAAATTTTTTGTGCCAATATACAAGCCAACGACTTACTAGCTTCAATGCTTAAAAAATAAACTCCTGGTTTTCCACTAGACTTTACATATGTTCGAATATTAAGTTCATAAAAATTTGAAACAGAATCAATAGACGGCAATAATCTTGGGTGTATTTGTTCCATATTAAAAACTACTATAGATACCCAACATTCTCCATTAAATTGATCCAATTCAAGCTGGTTTGGAACAAATGTTCTTAATAATTGTTCATTAACCTTATAATGTAGAAATACTACTTCATTCCATTCTTGATAATAGGACCATGGATGCTTGGGCATTGTCCATGGACGATGCGTTGTATAAGATTTGAGGGATTCCATCTGTAAAATTTAATTATAAATAATCATATAGTCGTCTACTTAATAAAAAAGTGATTCCTAATAATACTAACAGGTAAAACCAACGTTTTTTTGTTCTTGGTTTTCTGATTTTTTTTACCACTAAATAGATGAAATAGGCATATATTAGCAGTGTTGCTATATCAGAAATGATATCAATTGTTTCCATGTGCTAGTTAAATTTAACAATAAAAGGCTCTTAAACTTGTACACGCACTTTCAAGCAATCAAATCAACGACAAAAACGAACACGTCGAATAAGAATATTTTTCTAAGAAAATAAATTTCTGAGGCAAGCAGATAATCAAATCTATAAAAAAAATTAAAAACTTTCAAAAACTCCTAGGCCAAAAAGTGCAAAATCATATTTTACAGGGTCTTTTTTGTCTAGTTGTCTTAAGTTTTTGTCTAGTTCTTCTAATGCTTTTACATCGTTTTGTTTTCGTTTGAGTAAGCCAAGTTTTCGTGCTACATTACCAGAATGTACATCCAGAGGGCAGGAGAGTTGTGAAGGTGAGAGCGTTGTCCACAAGCCAAAATCTACGCCAGTATCATTGGGTCGAACCATCCATCGCAAAAACATATTAAGTCGTTTTGCAGCCGAGTTTTTTAGGGGGTCACTAATATGTTTTTGAGTTCTTTTGGGGTGTTCAATCTCAAAAAAAAGAGTTTTAAATTTATGAATAGAAAACTGTAAAGAATTGTTCTTTACATTTTTTTTAAATACTGATTCTAGTCCATTGTATTTGGTGTAGATATGACGTAAACTTTTGATAAATTGTACGGCGTCAATCGCATTGAATGTTCGGTGAACAAACCCATCAAACACCTCCAAATCTTGTGGTTGATGAGTCATCACAAAATCATATGGAGCATTATCCATAAGCGTCATAAAACGCTGAGCATTATTAATGATGCTTTTTCGGTTTCCCCAAGCAATGGTAGCAGTCAAAAACGCTGCAATTTCAATATCTTCTTTTTTAGAAAATGAATGTGGAATTTGAATGGGGTCAGTTTCTATAAATTTTGTGGTATTGTACTGCTCAACTTTTGCGTCTAAAAACTGTTTTAGTTCATCAAAACTTAATCCATAATGGTGTTTAGGATGATACTTGTCCATCTGTTATGGTGATTTTTCTATCGGCCATTTTTGCTAATTCTTTGTTGTGTGTTACCAAAACAAACGTATATCCAAATGTATCTCTTAATTTAAAAAACAATTGGTGTAATTGCTCAGCAGAAGTACTGTCTAAATTCCCTGAGGGTTCATCTGCCAAAACAACAAGAGGATCGTTGATGAGCGCACGGGCAACCGCCACACGCTGTTGTTCGCCTCCCGAAAGTTCATTTGGTTTGTGGTTTAGACGATGGCTCAATCCAAGAAAATCTAAAAGTGTTTTTGCCTTTTCTATAGCTTTTTTTTCTGATGTTCCTTTGATAAAAGCTGGAATACACACATTTTCTATAGCGGTAAATTCTGGAAGAAGTTGATGAAATTGAAAAATAAATCCTAAATTTTCATTTCTAAATTTCGCCAATTCTTTTTCATTTAATCCCTTGACGTCTATAGTGTTTATTATTAGAGAAGAATTTTTTGCTTTTGATGGATGATCAAGTGTGCCCAAAATTTGTAGCAAAGTCGTTTTTCCAGCACCTGAAGCTCCAACAATAGAAATAATTTCACTTTTTTTTACATCTAAATTGATTCCTTTCAATACATGAAGGTCATCGTAATATTTATGAATGTTACTGGCTTGAATCATAATTGTAAATTTAAAGTATACCAAGCTGATGTGCAATCATATTTTGATTTTTTAAAGCTAACTTTTCATTAACTTTGATTCATAAAATTTAAAAGTATGAAAAAAGCGGTGTTTTGTGGTGGGTGTTTTTGGTGTACTGAGGCAGTTTTTAAGCGCTTAAAAGGTGTTCTTAGTGTAAAATCTGGATATACTGGAGGGTTTATTAAAAATCCTGCTTATCGCGAGGTATGCGAAGGTCGCACTGGTCATACAGAAGGAATAATAATCGAATATGATACTTCAGAAGTTCAATACCAAGCACTTTTGGAAGTATTCTTTGCCACACATAATCCAACCACACTAAACCGCCAAGGCTATGATGTGGGTTCACAATACCGTTCAGCAATTTTTTATACTGATGAATCTCAAAAGGAAACGGCTCAGAATTATATGGAATTTTTAGAAGATTCTAAAGTGTTCGAAAATCCAATTGTAACAACTTTGGAGCCTCTAGACGTATTTTATAAAGCAGAGGAGGAGCATCATGATTATTTCGATCAAAATGCAGATCAATCGTATTGTCAGTTTGTGATTTTACCTAAAATAAAAACTTTAAATGAACGTTTTAAAAGCATGTTGAAATCAAAAGAATGAATTGGGATAAATTAAAAAAACAGCATAAACTTATATTAGGATTAATTTTTGATTTACTAGGCTATATTTCTTTTATTTTTCCTCCTTTTGATTTTGTTTGGGCACCACTTTCAGGTTATTTAATGACTAAGCTTTACGAGGGTAAAAAAGGGAAAATAGCGGGTATATTTGTTTTTATTGAAGAAGCACTTCCTTTTTTGGATATCATACCCACCTTCACCATTATGTGGATGTATACCTATTGGAATCAATCATCCGAAAATTCTTCGAAATAAAATCTACTTATCAAAAAATCGGCTAAGCCCAAATCTTCTAAGCATTTTCTTTTCAAAGTTCCAGAAGAATTCAAATTGTCCTAAAAGCCACCCCCAAAACACTAATAAGATTTGGTAAAATATTAAACTCACCACACAAAAAATAATCCAATATAACACTGGTCCAAGATTTTCTATGGAAACCCCTAATAATTTAATTATGGGTCGTCCTACAAAAACGGATGACGATCCTGTGATGGCAAAAACAATAAAAATACGAATGAGCTCCCAACGTGCATTGACCACCCATTTGTGCTGTAATTTTTTTATGAAAAACACACACATTTGAAGAATTGAAAACCCCAACAAAACAGTCATAAAGACTTGCAACCAAAAATTATCTTTAAAAATTTTAATTGTAAATCTATACCCTAAAAAAAAGGAAATTATGATTCCTAAAAAAGGGTAGAGGAGTTGCCAATTTTTATTGATATCCCAATTTAATTTAAAAGTATTAATGCGGTTTTTCATTCCCGCAAATATAACACTTTATGAAGCTATTTTTCTTTATTTTTTGTTAAACAGCTTTCCAAGTATTCCACCAAGACCACTGTTACTTTTTCCAAGAACAGCTCCTGCCACATCGTCAATGATTGAGCCATCATTATCAGCCTCCAAAATAGATTCAAAAAAGCTTTGTTTTTCATTATGAAAATTTCCGCCAATAAGACCTCCTAACATATTTGTTAGTCCATTGGCATCATTTATAGACGATTGGCGTTGTTGTTTACCTAAAAGTCCCATAACAACTGGAGCGGCCATTTTAAGAATTCTTCCAACTGATGACGCATCGACCCCCGATTGCTTGCTGAGCGCATTTTGAACATTTTGTTGTCGATTTCCAAAAACGTGTCCTAGAATTTTACCTCCATCTTGCTCAATGGCACTTGAATTTGATCCCGAAAAAATAGTTCCCAAATTGTCCAAAATACTACCATCATGCTTTCCAGTTAATGCTCCCAAAAGACCAGATGCACCTTTTGGTGTTGCTGCATTGCGTTGCATGGCTTGCATAAGTACAGGCATGGCCATGTTTAATAAATTACTTGTATTTGATTTTGATTGTCCTGTTTGGCTAGACAAGCCCTCGATAAGTGGTTTCCCTAAATCCCCACCAAGCAAGTTCATAAGTCCTGACATAGATTTGTTTTAATTAGGCAGCTGCAATATAAAAAAAATCTAACAAAATAGTTAGGATTTTTAGAAATTTAAGAAGTTGAAATATATTTCAATTGTTATTTTGTGAATATTTCTAGACTTATTTTAAAATAGAAATAATCTGAGTTGCCAATTCAGAACCAATACGTTCTTGTGCTTGTGTTGTGGCTGCACCAATATGTGGTGTAAGCGATACATTTGGCGTCATTAAAACTTGAATAGCAGGTGTTGGTTCATTTTCAAAAGTGTCTACTCCCGCAAAAGCAAGTTTTCCAGATTTTAAAGCCTCTACCATAGCCACTTCATCGACAACACCACCACGAGCGGCATTAATTAACCCTGCGCCATCTTTCATAAGCTCAAGTTCTGCTTTCCCAATAACAAATTCTTTTTGTGCAGGAACATGAAGGGTCAAAAAGTCAGCTTGTTTTAATACATCTTCTTTGCTGTCAATAGTAATATTAAACGTTACAGATTGTCCGTCAAAGAATGGAACAGTAACAGCTGCTTTTTCCATAAATGGGTCAAAAGCAACGACCTTCATTCCAAGTCCTAAACCAATTTTGGCAGTGGCTTGGCCTATTCGTCCAAAACCAATTACACCCAAAGTTTTACCACGAAGCTCAGTTCCTTTGGCATAGGCCTTTTTTAATGCTTTAAATTTTGAATCTCCATCTAGTGGCATATTTCGGTTAGAATCATACAAAAAACGTACACCAGAAAACAAGTGTGCAAAAACCAATTCTGCAACAGATTCTGAAGAAGCTGCAGGAGTGTTAATGACATGCAAACCTTTCTCTCTGGCATAATCGACATCAATGTTATCCATTCCAACACCACCTCTTCCAATGATTTTTAGACTTGGACAAGCGTCAATCAAATCTTTACGAACTTTAGTGGCACTTCGTACCAAAAGGACAGTAATGTTTTCGCTATTGATATAATTTTCAAGTTGTTCTTGGGCAACGGTCGTTGTACTTACCTCAAATCCAGCGGCTTCTAATTCTTCTACACCATTTGGAGAAATACCGTCATTTGCTAATATTTTCATGTTTTTTATGCTTTACGTTCTAATTCACTCATAATTTCAACCAATACCTGAACACTTTCTAGTGTTAGTGCATTGTACATAGAGGCTCTGTAACCACCCACACTTCTGTGGCCATTCAATCCGTTGATACCAGCGTCTTGCCACATGGCATCAAAAGTATCCTTTAAATTTTCGTTGGCTAACGTAAATGTGGCGTTCATTGTAGAACGGTCTGCTTTGGCAGCAAAACCATTAAATAATGGGTTTAAATCTATTTCTGAATATATAAGTTGTGCTTTCTTTTCATTTTCTTTTTCGATGGCTGCTATTCCACCTAAATTCTTTAACCATTCCAAGTTAAGCATAGAGGCATACACAGGAAATACAGGTGGAGTATTAAACATACTGCCTTTACTGATGTGTACTTTATAATCCATCATCGATGGAATTTTACGTGATACTTTTCCTAAAATATCTTCTCTAACAACAACCAATGTTGTTCCAGCAGGGCCCATATTTTTTTGTGCTCCTGCATAGATTAATCCAAATTTTGAAAAGTCCAAGGTACGCGAGAAAATATCGCTACTCATATCGCAAACCAATGGGATATCGCAGTCTGGAAAATCTTTAATTTGAGTTCCAAAAATAGTATTATTGGACGTGCAATGGAAATAATCATGATCTGATGGAATGTCATATCCTTTTGGGATATAGTTGTAATTTGCATCTTTTGATGAAGCTACTTCTGTAATATCATCAAAAATACGTGCTTCTTTAATTGCTTTATCACTCCAAGTTCCTGTATTTAGATATGCTGCACGTTTTTCCAAGAGATTAAGCGCAACTGCCAAAAATTGGGTACTTGCACCGCCTTGTAAAAATAAAACTTTGTAACCCATACCTTCCAAACCCAAAAGTTCGAGGACTAGCGCACGTGCATTTTCCATAATATCTACAAAGGCTTTGCTTCTGTGGGAAATTTCAATAAGCGAAAGGCCATTGTCAAAATCCAATACTGCTTGCGCAGATTTTTCCATAACCTCTTGAGGTAAAACGCAGGGTCCAGCGCTAAAATTATGTCTTTTCATTTGGTGAGTTTTTAGCTTTTAAAAAATTAAGCTACAAAGGTGCGAATTAATTATTGATATCAGATAAAAAAATATAATAATATTATGTTATATTTTCAACAAGAAATCAACAGTATCTTTTTGATCGGCATAATCGCTTAATTTTGGAAATTGTGTTGTTCCAAAATCAACTTCATTTGGCATAAAATCTCGAGAGACTACACATTGAATGAGCTCGCTATCTTTTTGGATTTTTGACTTTAAGTTATCAATATCATCATAGAATTCATAAAACAAGGTGGCAATTGGAGACGCATAGTGTTGATCTTCTTTGAGCATCAAAAAACCATTTTCCAATAAATCAAACTCACTCATCAAATACACCGCTTTGTTGTAATCGTAATTGTTGGCATATTTTGCACCATTCATGATAGGATGCCACTCATAAACGGCATTAAAAAAGGCATCAAAATCATAATCATTTGGCACAAAAAGTTTAGAAACACTTCGGCATCCCAAACCATAATATCGGAATATATCCTCAGTTAATGCTTCTAAGTCTTCTGGAGTTTCACGACCTGTAAGTACCGCTACAGAATTTCTATTTTTTCTGATGATAGAAGGTTTGTTTTTAAAATAATATTCAAAATAGCGCGCTGTATTATCACTTCCTGTAGCAATAACAGCATCAAAATCTTCGAGACGTTGTTCTGTAAACTCAATAGTTCCTTTTATGGAGGGTTCAATATGCATCAAATAGGCCGCTAAAAATGGCAATAGATGTTTATCGTTGGAGGATTGTTTGATGGTTATTTTATGTCCACACACCAGAGCGGATAAAAAATCATGAAACCCAACGAGAGGAATATTTCCAGCCATAATAATGGCGATGTTCTTTGAAGTTATTGTAGGAATAGAATAGGAGGCAAGCCATTTTTCGAGATGCTCTTTTTGGAGTAATTCACTCCATTGGTTAAGGGCAAAGCATAAATTCTCTTTTGTAAACCACCCATTATGTTCTTGGGCCAATTTGAGCTGATGTTTGAATCCATCAAAAAATAAATCGTTGTGGCGTGCATCATTTGATTTTTTGTAATCCTTTGAGGAAAATTTGCTTAAAAAAACACCCAATTCTACAAGAGCACTTATTATATTTTTTTTATGATTCATAATTTGTTTAACCGTAATTTTGGCGTTAATTTTGTTGCAAATTTAGTTAATAAATATTCGAAAAAACGACTATGGCAATTATAATCACTGATGAATGTATTAATTGTGGCGCTTGTGAGCCCGAATGTCCAAATACTGCCATTTATGAAGGCGCAGACGATTGGCGCTATAACGATGGTACAAGTTTAGAAGGGCAAATAGTTTTACCAAATGGTAAGCAAGTTGATGCCGATGAGGCACAAATACCTATTAGTGACGAATATTATTTTATTGTCCCCGATAAATGTACCGAGTGTATGGGCTTTCATGAAGAGCCACAATGTGCAGCGGTATGTCCTGTAGATTGTTGTGTCCCAGATGAAAACAACGTTGAAACCGAAGAGGTGCTTTTGGGGAAACAACGTTTTATGCATCCATAGGATTAAGATATCATACTGTATTCTTTTTAATGGAAATAATACTTCATTTATGTACTTTTGCACTCAAAATATATTTTTATGAAAGCAGGAATCGTTGGATTACCCAATGTTGGAAAATCAACACTTTTTAATTGTTTATCAAACGCCAAAGCACAAAGTGCTAATTTTCCATTTTGTACCATTGAGCCAAACGTTGGTGTGGTCAATGTTCCAGATCCTAGACTTTCTAAATTAGAATCCCTAGTAAGCCCAGAAAAAGTAATCCCAGCCACTGTAGAAATTGTGGATATTGCTGGATTGGTGAAAGGGGCGAGTAAAGGTGAGGGGCTTGGCAATCAATTTTTAGGAAATATTAGAGAAACCGATGCGATTTTGCATGTGTTGCGTTGTTTTGATAACGATAATATTGTTCATGTCGATGGAAGTGTTGATCCTCTTAGAGACAAAGACACTATCGATATGGAATTACAGTTAAAAGACTTAGAAACTGTAGAAAAAAAACTTGAAAAAGTTAAACGTACTGCTAAAACAGGAAATAAAGACGCCCAAAAAGAAGCGGAAGTTTTGGAACACATAAAAGCCCATCTCGAAGCAGGCCAATCCGTACGAAGTTTGGAGGTTTCAGAAGATGACTTTGTGGCCTATGTCAAACCATTACAGTTTATTACCGCTAAACCTGTAATGTATGTCTGTAATGTAGACGAAAACTCTGCAGTAAGTGGCAATAGCTATGTCGAACAGGTAAAAACTGCTGTAGCCACCGAAAATGCTGAAGTTTTGGTTTTGGCCGTTGGAACGGAAGCTGATATCAACGAATTGGACGATTTTGAGGAGCGTCAGCTATTTTTGGAAGATATTGGATTGGATGAACCAGGTTCTGCAAAATTGATTCGTTCGGCTTATAAATTGCTTAATCTTCAAACCTACTTTACTGCTGGTCCAAAAGAAGTGCGTGCTTGGACCATAAAAATTGGTAGTCTAGCACCACAAGCCGCTGGCGTGATTCATACCGATTTTGAAAAAGGTTTTATCCGTGCCGAAGTCATTGCTTATGACGATTATGTAAACTATGGCAGTGAAGCCAAAGTCAAAGAAGCTGGAAAAATGCGTGTTGAAGGAAAAAACTACACCGTCAAAGATGGTGATGTCGTACATTTCCTGTTTAATGTATAAATCATTTATGTCTTTTTTTTAGCCAAAAATGTTCTCAACATTGGCCGTTAATTTTTGTT
Organism: Aeromicrobium sp.; assembly: GCA_964219345.1. Taxonomy (GTDB): domain Bacteria; phylum Bacteroidota; class Bacteroidia; order Flavobacteriales; family Flavobacteriaceae; genus UBA3537. The sequence continues at coordinate 30,842 of CAXPPN010000049.1, forward strand.
AATTAATTTGTGTTTTAAAGGTTTCTTTTTTTCAGATGAAGTACTATATTAGCACCTCGTCAGAAAAACCCTATGACCCAAAATACAAATTACACAGAAGATAATATCAGATCCCTAGACTGGAAGGAGCATATCCGTATGCGTCCTGGAATGTACATTGGAAAACTTGGTGATGGTTCTTCGGCAGATGATGGTATCTATATTCTTCTTAAAGAAGTTTTAGATAATTCTATTGACGAATATGTTATGGGTGCTGGAAAATCTATTGATATTTCTATACAAGGCAACAAAGTTATTGTTCGTGATTATGGTCGTGGCATCCCTTTAGGAAAAGTGGTGGACGTTGTTTCAAAAATGAATACCGGAGGAAAATATGACTCTAGAGCCTTTAAAAAATCTGTAGGTTTGAATGGAGTAGGGACAAAAGCTGTTAATGCATTATCAACCTATTTCCGTGTAGAATCCACTAGAGATGGAAAATCTGCCTCAGCAGAATTTGAAACAGGTGTTCTTACAAATCAAGAGCTATTAGACGATACGACACGAAGAAAAGGAACCAAAGTTTCTTTTATTCCTGATTCAACCATTTTTAAAAATTATAAGTTTCGAAATGAGTATGTCGCTCGCATGCTCAAAAATTATGTTTATTTAAATCCAGGACTTACTATAACATTCAATGGCGAGAAGTTTTTTAGTGAACATGGACTTAAAGATTTACTAGAAGATAATTCAAAAGCAGAAGATCGGTTATACCCAACAATTCACCTAAAAGCTGATGATATTGAGGTAGCCCTTACACATAGTAAAACCCAATATAGCGAAGAATACCACTCTTTTGTAAATGGCCAAAATACTACACAAGGAGGGACGCATTTGGCGGCTTTTAGAGAAGCATTTGTTAAAACCATACGTGACTTTTTTGGTAAAAATTATGATGCTTCAGATGTTCGGAAATCAATAATTTCGGCAATCGCAATTAAAGTGATGGAGCCTGTTTTTGAAAGCCAAACTAAAACAAAATTAGGGTCTACCGATATTGGTGGCGGATTGCCAACGGTACGTACTTTTATCAATGATTTTGTTAAAACACATCTTGACAACTATTTACATAAAAATCCAGATACTGCCGAAGCGATTCAACGAAAAATACTTCAAGCAGAACGCGAAAGAAAAGAGCTTTCTGGTATTCGAAAAATCGCAAAAGAACGCGCCAAAAAGGCAAGTTTACACAACAAAAAACTAAGAGATTGTCGTGTACATTTTGGGGATACAAAAAACAACCGAAACCTCGAAACAACACTTTTTATTACAGAGGGAGATTCCGCATCGGGAAGTATCACAAAATCACGCGATGTGAACACTCAAGCCGTATTTAGTTTAAAAGGAAAGCCATTAAATTGCTATGGACTCACAAAGAAAATTGTATACGAAAATGAGGAATTTAACCTTTTGCAAGCTGCACTAAATATTGAAGAATCTATTGAAGATTTGCGCTACAATAATATTGTAATTGCTACAGATGCTGATGTAGATGGAATGCATATTCGTTTGTTATTGATTACCTTTTTTCTACAATTCTTTCCAGAACTCATAAAAGAGGGGCATTTGTATATATTGCAAACACCATTATTTCGAGTTCGTAACAAAAAAGAAACAATTTATTGTTATACGGAAGAGGAGCGTATCAATGCGATTGAAAAATTAAAACCCAAGCCTGAAATTACTCGATTTAAAGGATTAGGTGAGATTTCACCAAATGAATTTAAACACTTTATTGGAGATGATATTCGTTTGGATCCTGTAATGTTGGATTCTGAAATGACAACAGAAGAATTATTGTCTTTTTATATGGGTAAAAACACTCCAGAGCGTCAAAAGTTTATAATTAATAATCTTAAAGTAGAATTAGATCTTATTGATTCAGAAAAGAAGTAGTTTATGATTGAAGAGCAAGACGATTTACATTCAGAATCCACCGAAAGCCAAGAAACCATCACAAGAGTGACTGGCATGTATAAAGATTGGTTTTTGGACTATGCATCTTATGTAATTTTAGAACGTGCAGTACCAGCTATAGAAGATGGTTTTAAGCCTGTTCAGCGCCGTATTCTACATTCTATGAAAGATTTGGATGATGGGCGCTATAATAAAGTAGCAAACATTGTTGGACATACCATGCAATACCACCCACATGGAGATGCGAGTATTGCAGATGCCATGGTTCAAATTGGACAAAAAGATTTATTGATTGATACTCAAGGAAACTGGGGTAATGTTCTTACTGGAGATCGTGCTGCAGCTTCCAGATACATTGAAGCCCGTTTGTCTAAATTTGCGTTAGATGTTGTTTTTAATCCGAAAACAACAGAATGGCAAGCCTCATATGATGGTCGAAGAAAAGAACCTATAAATCTTCCCGTAAAATTCCCATTACTTCTTGCACAAGGAGCAGAAGGGATTGCTGTTGGATTATCAACAAAGGTTTTACCACATAATTTTATTGAACTTGTTGAAGCTTCAATTAAGCATCTTCAAGGTAAACGATTTACTCTAGTACCTGATTTCGCTACAGGAGGTGTTGCAGATTTCACCAATTACAACGATGGCCTTAGAGGTGGTAAGGTGCGTTGTAGAGCGCGGATATCACAACTAAATAAAAACACACTTGTTATAACAGAAGTTCCTTTTGGGACAACCACATCATCGCTAATAGATTCTATTCTTAAAGCCAATGACAAAGGAAAAATAAAAATTAAGAAAATTGAAGACAATACTGCTGCAGATGTTGAAATTTTAGTTCACCTTCCCTCAGGAATTTCACCCGATAAAACCATTGATGCGCTTTTTGCTTTTACTAGTTGTGAAACCTCAATTTCTCCTTTAGGTTGCGTTATTGAAGACAATAAGCCTTTGTTTGTAGGCGTATCAGAAATGCTAAGACGCTCAACAGATCACACGGTTGAATTATTGAAACTAGAACTCGAAATAAAACTCCGAGAGTTAGAGGAACAGTGGCATTTTGCATCATTAGAACGTATTTTTATTGAAAATCGAATTTATCGTGATATTGAAGAAGAGGAAACTTGGGAAGGGGTTGTTTCTGCAATAGATAGAGGGCTTAAACCTCATATTGGTCATCTTAAACGTCCTATAACAACAGACGATATTGCACGCTTAACAGAAATTCGTATCAAAAGAATTTCAAAATTTGATATTGATAAAGCCCAACAAAAAATCGAAGCGTTAGAGGCTCAAATTGAAGAAACTAAAGCTCATTTAGCAACAATTATAGACTACACTATAGCATATTTTAAGCGTTTAAAAACTGAATATGGTGAAGGTAAAAACCGTAAAACAGAAATCAAAGTCTTTGATGATGTCGATGCTACAAAAGTAGTGATAAGAAATACAAAACTCTATGTTAACAGAGAAGAAGGTTTTGTTGGAACTGGCCTCAAGCGAGACGAATATGTTTGTGATTGTAGCGATATTGATGACATAATTGTATTTACCAAAAATGGTAAAATGATGGTAACCAAAGTAGATACAAAAACTTTTGTGGGCAAAAATATTTTTCATGTTGCAGTATTTAAGAAAAAAGATACTAGAACCATTTACAACATGATTTATCGCGATGGAAAAGGTGGTCCTTCTTATATTAAACGATTTTCTGTAACTTCAATCACAAGAGATAGAGAATATGATTTAGCAAAAGATAAAGCCGGAACAATGGTTTGGTATTTCTCTGCAAATCCAAATGGTGAAGCAGAAGTAGTTACTGTTTTGCTTCGTCAAGTTGGAAGTATCAAAAAATTAAAATGGGACATCAACTTTGCAGATATTCTAATCAAAGGCCGAACATCCAAAGGAAATTTAGTGACCAAATATGCTATTAAACGCATTGAATTAAAAGAAAAAGGCGTAAGTACTCTAAAACCAAGAAAAATATGGTTTGATGAAACTGTACAACGCCTCAATGTCGATGCACGTGGTGAGCTTATTGGTGAATTTAGAGGTGAAGATCGTATTTTAGTGATCTCACAATCAGGAATTGTAAAAACTATTGTTCCTGATATCACAACACATTTTAGTGACGATATGATTGTATTGGAAAAATGGGTGCCAAAAAAACCTATTTCTGCTATTTATTTTGATGGTGCAAAAGAAAAATACTTCGTAAAACGTTTTCTTATTGAAAACGAAAACAAAGAAGAAGTATTTATTTCCTCTCATGCATCAAGTACTCTAGAAATTGTTAGCACCGATTGGCGACCTGTAGTTGAAATCACATTTGCTAAGGATAGAGGTAAAGAACGTAGACCAAATCAAATGATTGATATTGAACAGTTTATAGATGTTAAAGGGATTTCGGCCCAAGGAAATCAGTTATCAAGACTTAAAGTAAATCAAATTGACTTATCTGAACCATTGCCATATGAAGCCCCAGAAGAAGTTCATGCCGATGAGCTTGAGGTTGTAGGTGAAGAAGTTGTTACGACAAATACTGCTATTGATATATCAGATGAAATTTCATCAACAACAAATGCTGTTGAATCTTCTGAAACACCAACCCCAACAGAAAATAAAGAAGACTCTACAGGAGATTCAGAGGGCCAGATTACTTTATTTTAATTGACACGCTTAGCTTCGCCCTTTTGTTTGATGGGACTACCTACGTAGCCATATTCAAATGTATAAGTGTTATTAGTTGTTGCAAGGATTTTTAGGTGAACATCCTTTTGTTCAGCTCTGTTTTTCGGATTAATGGTCTTAAAAATCATTTCGCAATCATTAATCCAACGTACAGATGCACTATCTGTTTTTGTATTAAAACGCTCAATCTGTAAGGTTTCGGTACGTGTAAATTCCGATGTGTAGCTCGTTCCGTCTATACTAATGGTACTCTTAAACGTGCCCGTTTTATAATCTTGACAATTTCGCTCTATTTGATAACAAGAAGATGTACAAAGAAAAATTAAAAAATAGAAGTATTTCATATTGCAAAAATACAAAATGATAGGATTAGTCAGTTATTTCAGGGTAATATCCTTCAAAAGTACCATTTTTATAAAAAATCACAATACGCTCTATTTTTTTGGATTGGGCTTTGGAATCAACATGATTTGACTGTAAAACTTCTGTTTGAGTTATAGTGTCTTTTATTTTGGTAGAGGAGGAGGGGCCGTTCAACATGTCTCCGGTTCCATTGAGCAACCAATACAAGTTGATGTCTGGCAAGGCTGTATTTAGCTTTAATATAAAATCTAAACTAGGCTTATTTCTTCCACTCAAAATGTGCGAAATACTAGACCTTTGCACTTGGATTAATTCTGCAAAAGCAGAAGCCGATAGTCCATAATAAACCATTATTTTGTTTAGTTGCTCGCCAAATTTACTTGTGTTTGTCATAGGTCACAAATGTATATAAAATATTTTGTTACAAATGTAAAATGATGTAATATAATCATTAAATATTTTTTAATTAATTGAATTTAAACTTTATATTAACATCTATAATATACTGATTTATAGCATTTTATATAAATATTTTCTTATTTACCCTGGTTAATACATAAAACATTAAAAAAACTGTATACAATTGTAAACAAGTAAAGATTAAAAATAATTTACAGATGTAAAAAACTTATTGTTTACTTTTGTAGCTTACAAAAACACCTATGGAATCGATAAACGATTTTGTATCAAATTATGACCAGAACAAAGCGAAAGCTTTGTCGGGAAGATATATCACGAATGATACCATTTTGCCATTATTAAAAGTATTGCCAAATGCCTTTAAATTTGAAATTATTGGTCGCTCTGAACAAAATCGACCTATTTATAGCATTAAAATTGGAACAGGAAAAACAAAAATCTTGATATGGTCTCAAATGCATGGGAACGAATCGACCTGTACTAAAGCGCTTTTTGATGTATTTAATGTTTTAACTACAGCTCCATTTAATACTATTTTACAAGAATGTTCATTATTTATCATACCCATTTTAAACCCCGATGGGGCAGCGGCTTACACTCGGCATAATTCAAATCAAGTTGACATCAATAGAGACGCCGTTGATTTATCACAAGCTGAAAGTAAGGTTCTACGCACTGTTTTTGATGCTTTTAAGCCTGACTATGGCTTTAATATGCACGACCAACGTACGCTTTTTAATGTTGGAGAAAACAATGTACCTGCTACTGTGAGTTTTTTATCTCCTGCTCAAGACAACGCATTGACTTTAACATCAAATCGCTTGCGCGCAATGTCTGTTATTCATCAAATGAATGCATTGTTGCAAAATTACATTCCAGGACAAGTAGGGCGTTTTGATGATTCTTTTAATATTAATTGTGTTGGAGACTATTTTCAAACCCAAGGCACCTCTACAATTTTATTTGAAGCAGGTCATTATCAAAATGACTATTGCAGAGAAAAATCTCGAAAATTTATAGCGTTGGCCACCTTGCAAGCTTTGTTGTGTATAAGCGCCAATTCTGTAAATGAAAATGACCACGAGAATTATCTTCAAATTCCTGAAAACAACACTTTATTTTTTGATGTGCTGATTAAAAATGCACTAATTAGTAATGAAAGTATAGAGAGTGTAAATGATATTGGAATTAGTTATGAGGAAATATTAAAAGATGAGGAAGTATTATTTGTTCCAAAAATTAAATCTATTGGAGATTTATCATCTTATTTTGGCCATAAAATCATCAATGCAGAAAAGAAAATATTAAAAGAAGTTAATGGTTCTAAAGTAGAGATAAACGCTGAATTTTACGATATTTTTATAGGAGGTGTTAAATTTTCACTTTTTCTTAACAATAATTTAGCTTAATTACTATTTTGTTGATTATTATTTATTAAATTTGCCTTTTTAATCAAAATACTTTACAAACAAAAATTATGGCTAAGTTCAAATTAGACGAAATCGACCACCAAATTCTTAACATACTTATTGACAATACACGTATTCCATTTACGGATATTGCAAAAAAACTATTGATCTCTGCTGGAACAGTACATGTTAGAGTAAAGAAAATGGAAGATGCAAAAATTATCAAAGGTTCGTCTTTGACTTTGGATTACCAAAAACTTGGCTATACCTTTATTGCATATGTTGGTATTTTCCTTCAAAACACTTCACAAACTAAATTTGTACTTGAGCGCATTAAAGAAATTCCTCATGTAACAGTAGCACATATTACAACGGGTAAGTTTAATATTTTCTGTAAAATTCGTGCGAAAAGCACTACTCATGCCAAAGAAATTATTTTCAAGATTGATGATATCGATGGAATTTATAGAACTGAAACCATGATTTCTCTAGAAGAAAGTATCAACGACAAAAAGCGTTTGATGCATACAATTTTCAACGAGCTTCAGTAGGTTTTTCAGAATAAAAGTCAAATGCTTCATAAATTATAGCATCTTCGACTTCTATATCAATTTGACATTGTCCAATAGATTGCAGTAATACAAATTTTACTTGTCCATGGCTATTTTTCTTATCAGATTGCATCAAATCAATGATTTGTTTTTTACTGCTATCATTAAAAGAAACCTTTGGATAAGTTGTTCTAAAAGTTTCTCTAATTTCATATAAATCAGTGATTGGAAGACCAGAGATTTTTGAAGAAAGGTAACCCTCAAGAATCATTCCTATTGCAATAGCTTCGCCATGTAAAAGGGTTTTTATGTCCTCATTATCGAGGCAATAAGATTCAATGGCATGACCTAGGGTATGACCGAAATTTAAGATTTTTCGAAGTCCCATTTCGTTAGGGTCTTCACTGACAACCTTATTTTTTATGGTAACAGAATGATGAATCAATTCATCTAAATCGTTCAAATTGAGTTGTTTTAATTGTCTAAGTTGTTTCCAATATTTTTGATCCTGAATTAATCCATGCTTGAGCATTTCTGCAAATCCAGATCGAAGCTCGTTATTTGGGAGGGTGTCTAAAAAACGGGGATCAATAAGTACCATATCTGCAAAAGTGATGGTACCAATTTGATTTTTTGAAAGATCTAAATCTACGCCCGTTTTTCCACCAACAGATGCATCGACCATAGCTAATAAAGTTGTAGGAACATTGATGAACTTTATACCTCGTTTGAACGTTGAGGCTACAAATCCCCCTAAATCTGTAACACCACCACCTCCAAGATTAATTAATAATGATTTTCGGTCGGCAGAAAGCTCCGATAATGTGCGCCAAACACCCATACATGTCTCGATGGTTTTGTGTATTTCTCCACTTTCAATTTCAATTATTTCTATGACTCCATCGAATTGGATTTGACTTAAAAAATGAGGTAAACAATGTTCGTGAGTATTTTCATCGACTAAAAGAAATATTTTCGAAAATTTTTGTTTTTTTAAATAGGCATCTAAAGACTTGTAAGCCAAATCTTTAAAATGGATTTCGTAGGATGTTGTTTGAATTGATTTCATTTTTGTGTGTCAAATATAGCATGAAATTTGTTAAGAATTAATAATTTTGATTCAACAAATAAATCATTTTATAAAGTATGTCAAACTCCAAGGTTGATTTTAGCAATACAAAAGTAGCCTTTCACCTAAAAACAGATGCTGAACTCGAACGTGCATACTTTCTTTTTAAGATGATTTCAAATGAACCATTGGTGCGAATTGGTACAGCAGCGACTAATTTTGCACTCAAAACTCATTTACCTGTTGAGGGGCTCATACGAGCTACTGTTTTTGATCATTTTTGTGGCGGTGTAAATGCAGAGGATTGTATGTCAAAAATAGACCAAATGTACAATATTGGTGTACATAGTGTTCTGGATTACTCTGTTGAGGGTAAACAAGAGGAAGAACAGTTTGAGCGAATTTTAAATCAAATGTGCACCCTTGTAGATTTTGCAGATAAAAAAGAAGCAATGCCATTTGCAGTGTTTAAACCTACGGCAGTAGGACGCTTTGAAATTTATAAAAAAATAAGTAGTGCAGTTGCGCTAACATCTGAAGAACAAAATGAATGGGAGCGTATTCAAGAGCGTTTTCATAAAATTTGCAGCTATGGGAAAGAAAAAAATATAGCCATTTTGGTAGATGCTGAAGAAAGTTGGATGCAATCTGCAGCGGATGATTTATTGTTGGATTTGATGCGCACATACAACAAAGAAAAAGTGTTCGTTTACAATACGCTTCAAGCGTATCGTTGGGATCGATTGGAGTATTTGAAACACATACACTTAAAAGCTAAAAAAGAGGGTTTTAAACTTGGTTTTAAGCTAGTTCGCGGGGCATATATGGAAAAGGAAAGAGAGCGTGCTCAAAAACATAATTATGTTTCTCCAATATGTGTTAGTAAATCCGCAACAGATCTTCAATTCAATGATTGTCTAAAATATATGTTAGGTAATATTGAGACTATCTCTATTTTTTTTGGAACTCATAATGAACAAAGCACAAAATTAGCACTTGATCATATGAGTGATTATAAAATAAAAGTAAATGATAATCGAATTTGGTTTGGCCAGCTATTTGGCATGAGTGATCATATAAGTTTTAATTTAGCAAAAAACGGATACAATGTTGCTAAATATTTACCTTTTGGCCCTGTTAGAGATGTTATGCCATATCTGATACGAAGAGCAGAAGAAAATACTTCTGTAGCAGGACAAACCAATAGAGAGTTGTCACTTATTCGTGAAGAGAAAAAAAGAAGAAAATTATAATTATTCTTTTAAGTTAACGCTAAGAATGGTTGCGTTAATCTCGCAATTTTCAACAAAAATTTCAAACGTATCGTATGTAATTGTATAGCGTTTGCAACTGTCTAGTTTTGTTTTACTTTTACTAAAATCAACATTACCTTTTTTTAGGGCCGCATTGAGAGTAATTGAATCAATTTTTAACGCTTCTATTTGAGATTGAATTTTGGGGTTAATTATTAATGATTTCGTTGAAATGTTTTTTAAAACCCTTGCATTTGGACCATAAGCACAACTTGTTTTTTTTCCACTAAGGAAAAACATCAAAAATATCAATCCAACAGAGAATCCTCCTAAATAAAATCCTAGACGATGAATGAATTTCATAGTTGCATTTAAAAAATTAAGAGATTTAAATCGCTACAATCTAAATCAAACCAATTTGAGACACTTTTGTTGGTAATTACACCATGATAAACATAAAGCCCATTTTTTAAACCATGATCTTGACGAATTGCATTTTCTAGTCCACCAGCTTCTGCTATTTGTAACAGATAAGAAGTAAAAATATTGCTTAACGATACGGATGATGTTCTTGAATATCGCGCCGGAATATTAGGAACACAATAATGAATAACACCATGCTTTTCAAAAGTTGGATTGTCATGAGTTGTAAGTTCACTTGTTTCAAAACATCCTCCCATATCAATACTCACATCGATAATTACTGCCCCTTGTTTCATAGATTCCACCATAGCTTCATTGACGAGTATTGGTGCTCTGTTTTTTCCTTTTGTGGCGCCAACAGCAACGTCACAGCGCATAAGTGCTTTCATCAGATTTTTGGGTTGCATTGTAGAGGTGTAGATACGTTGTCCTACATTTGCTTGTAATGTTCTCAGTTTTGAAATTGAACTATCAAACACTTTTACGTTTGCACCGAGTCCTAGGGCTGATTTTGCAGCAAATTCTCCTACAATTCCTGCGCCAATCACTACAACTTCTGTTGGTGGAACACCACTAATGTTTCCCAACAAAAGACCATTCCCTTGATTTGTTATGGACATGATTTCTGCTGCAATTTGTATAGAGGCGGTACCTGCTATTTCGCTCAATTGTCGGACTGCAGGAAAAGCCCCTTCGCTATCTTTAATAAATTCAAATCCAAGTGCGGTAATTTTTTTATTTGTAAGTGCTTCAAAATAACTTTTTTGCTGCATTTTTAATTGAAGTGCCGAAATAAGAATCGAATTGGGTTTTATGAGTTCAATTTCTTTAAGAGTAGGGGGTTCTACTTTCAAAATCATAGGACAAGCAAAAACTTTTGTTGTATCTTTTGTGATTTCTGCACCAGCTTCGCTGTATTCACGGTCATCAAAAGCTGCATTTTCTCCTGCGCCAGATTCAATGAGTATATGGTGCCCATTACTAGTAAGTGCAGAAACAGCATCAGGAGTTAGGCAAATACGTTTTTCTTGAAAGGAAGTTTCCTTTGGTAAGCCAATACAAAGTTTCTCATTTTGGTTTGAAACTTCCAAACGTTCTTCTTTTGGCAGTAATTGGGCTTTTGAAAAAGGTGAGATTGGTTGTTGCATAATTTTGTAATGTTTCTGCAAATTACAATTATTTTTAAAGTCCTTTAAGAAATTTCACTTTCAAAATATTCTATACTTCGGCGATCATCGGGTTCAATAGTTAGATTTACGATGATAACATCTGAAGGAAGTAGTGTTTTTATTTTTTCAGGCCACTCAATAAAATTCCAATACCCTGAACAAAAATAATCTTCAACCCCAATGTCTAGCGCTTCGTAATGGTTTTTGATGCGATAGAAATCAAAATGATATACATAATCATTTTCTACTTCATATTCATTAACAATAGAAAACGTTGGACTAGAGGCTTCCTCTGTACCGCAAAGCGTACGAACAAGGGCACTAATAAGTGTTGTTTTTCCAGCACCCATTTCACCATTGAAAAGAATGATTTTTTTATTGAAGTTTTTGACAAGTTCACTTGCAATTTGGTCAATTTCTTCTAAGGCAAATGTTGTTTTCATTTTTATCTAGGTGTGAGGACTGCAAAAGGTATTAATATTTCTTCCAAAGAAATTCCACCATGTTGATATGAATTTCTATAATAATTTACATAGTGATTGAAATTATTTGGATATGCAAAAAAAGAATATTCTTTTGCAAAAATAAAAGAACTATTCATCGATATTGAAGGCAATTCTACAAGTTTTGGGTCTTTTACTGCAAAGACTTCTTTTTCTTCGTAACTCAAGCTTCTTCCAGTTTTGTAACGCAAGTTTAAACTTGTGTCTTTGTCTCCAATAACTTTAGATGGATTTTTAACATTTACAGTCCCATGATCTGTAGTGATAATCAATTTTATATTGAGTTCCTGAGCTTGTTTGATGATATCCAAAAGAGGTGAATTTTTAAACCAACTTTGGGTTAGCGATCGGTATCCTTTATCATCTGAAGCAAGTTCTTTTACAACATCCATCTCTGTTTTTGAATGCGATAGCATATCCACAAAATTATAAACCAAAACAGTCAAGTCATTTTTTACTTTGGTTTTAAAATTAACAGCTAGTTTTTTTCCATCTTTTAAATTTGTTATTTTGATATATTCGTGAGATAAATGATTAAGATTCAATCTTTTTAGCTGCTCTTCTAAAAACTTTGCTTCAAATAGGTTTTTCCCTCCATCATCGGTATCATTTTTCCAATAATTTGGATATAATTTCTCCATTTGCTTTGGCATCAGACCAGAAAACAGGGCATTTCGGGCATATTGAGTAGAAGTGGGGAGTATGCTGTAGTACATGCTGTTTTCAAGGGTTTTATAGTATGTATTTACGCTGGACTCAATAGATTTCCATTGATCAAATCGCAAATTATCTATGACAATCAAAAGTGCAGATTGGTTTTTCGACAGTTGAGGAGCAATTTTGGTTTTAAAAATAGTATGAGACAAAACAGGAGCTTCTGAGCTTTCAAACCAAGAAGCGTAGTTTTTTTCTATAAATTTTCCAAACTGCTGGTTGGCTTCAAGTTTTTGAGCTTCCAATATTTCCTGAAGTGTTTCATCTTGTGAATCTTCCAATTTGAGTTCCCAAAACACTATTTTTTGATATAAATTTTTCCAATCATCAAAAGTTCTTATTGACATCATTTCCATAGAAATTTTTCTAAACTCTTGTAGATAACTCGAAGATGTTTTTTCAGAAACCAATCGGCTGTGATCTAAGTTTTTTTTCAAACTCAACAGAATTTGATTTGGATTTACAGGCTTAATTAGGTAGTCAGCAATTTTGCTACCAATAGCCTCTTCCATAATATATTCTTCCTCACTTTTGGTAATCATTACTACTGGGATATTGGATTTTTGTTTTTTTAGTTCGGTGAGTGTTTCTAATCCACTAAGTCCTGGCATATTTTCGTCCAAAAAAACAATATCAAAATCCTGCTCTGCAAACAATTCAAGGGCTTCAGACCCACTATTGCATGGGGTGATTTTATAGTTTTTTTGTTCTAAAAAAATGATATGTGGCTTTAGATAAGATATTTCATCATCTACCCATAAAATGTGTATACTATTCATAAAGTATTTATATTAAGAATATAAGTCCTGTGATTTTATTACTTTTACACTTAGAATAATCTGTCTTTGTTTTCAGGATACAAAATAAAACTAAATAAGTTTGAATACCAGCAATAAGCTCAAAATATTTAACGATCCAATTTATGGATTTATTACAATTCCAAGTCCTTTAATTTTTGATCTTATTGCACATCCGTTTTTTCAGCGGTTGCGAAGAATTACCCAAATGGGATTATCTTATTTAGTCTATCCAGGTGCACATCATACGAGATTTCATCATGCCTTGGGGTGTTTGCATTTGATGCAAAAGGCAGTACAAATTTTGAGTTTTAAAGGGGTTTCTATTTCTAAAGAAGAAGAAAATGCACTGTACATTGCTATTTTACTTCATGACATTGGTCATGGTCCTTTTAGCCATGCTATGGAACATAGTATTGTACACAATATTGATCATGAGACCATTTCTTTGCTTTTTATGGAGCAATTAAACCGTGAATTTAAAGGTCAATTAAGTTTAGCTATTACAATGTTTAAAGGAGATTATTCTCGTAAATTTTTTGGTCAGTTGATTTCAAGCCAATTGGACATGGATCGATCAGATTATTTGAAACGTGATAGTTTTTACACTGGAGTTTCAGAGGGAAATATCAATAGTGAACGCTTGATTTCGATGATGAATGTTATTGATGATCAACTAGTTATAGAGAAAAAAGGAATATTCTCTATTGAAAAATTCCTTACAGCTCGCCGTTTGATGTATTGGCAAGTGTATTTACATAAAACGAGTTTGGTTGCAGAGCAGATGATTATTAATGTACTGAAACGTGCAAAAATTCTTGCTCAACAATCTGTTGAACTTAACATTACTTCATCTTTTGAGTTTTTTTTAAAAGAAAATATCGATATCACAAACTTTGATTCTCATGTGTTAACTCAATTTTCAAAATTAGATGACTATGATATTGTTTCAGCTTTAAAATCGTGGCAAAATCACTCTGATCCTGTTTTGAACAACTTATCGGTTCGACTGCTTGAGCGTAAACTTTTTAAGATTAAATTTTTTAAAAAAAGCCAGATATCTGAAGCATTAGAGCAATTAAAAACCAATTTTCTGGAGCGTACCAATTGGACGAAAGATAATGTCTCATATTTTGTTTTTTCTGGAACAATCAAAAACACAGGCTATAAGCCGTACGAAGATGGAATATCTATTTTACACAAAGATGGTACGATTTCAGATGTTGTAGATGCATCTGACAACCTGAGTCTTAAAGGATTATCCAAAACAGTAAAGCGCCATTATATATGCTTTCCAAAAGAGTTGCTTTGATTATTTTTTATATTTTTGCACTTGAATGAAATTTACAGCTCATCAAATAGCAAATTTACTCGACGGCGAAATTGTTGGTGATGAAAACGCCGAAGTCTTTACTCTCTCAAAAATTGAAGAAGGTAAAAGGGGATCTCTTACGTTTCTTTCAAATCCTAAATACACCCCTTTTATATACTCTACGGATGCAACCATAACTATTGTTAATAACGATTTTGTTGCAGAAAAAGAGATTAATACTACGCTTATAAAAGTTGATAATGCTTATGCAGCATTTTCTACACTCTTAGAACATTATAATAATATTAAAAACAATAAAATAGGGGTTGAATCTCCAGTTTCTGTTGCAGAATCTGCCATCATTGGCGATGATGTTTATGTTGGTGCATTTACATCTATTGGTGAAAATGTTCGCATTGGTAACAATGTAAAAATTTATCCTAATTGTTTTATTGGAGATAATGTTACTATTGGAGACCATACTACCATTTTTGCAGGAACAAAAATTTATTCCGATTGTAGTATTGGTTCATATTGTAATATTGATGCATCGGTTATTCTTGGCGCCGATGGATTTGGTTTTTCTCCAGACGAAAATGGAGTCTATAGCAAAGTTCCTCAAATAGGAAATGTTATTATAGAAGATCATGTAGATATTGGTGCGTCAACCACTATAGACCGCGCAACGCTAGGGTCTACAATTATAAAAAAAGGAGTGAAGCTTGACAATCAAATACAAATTGCTCACAACGTAGTCATTGGAGAACATACTGTAATTGCTGCGCAAACAGGTATTGCTGGTTCCACAAAAATTGGTAAACATTGTCAAATTGGTGGACAAGTTGGAATAGTAGGGCACATTACCATAGGTAACCATGTAAAGATTCAAGCGCAATCAGGAATTTCAAAAAGTATAGCCGATAATAAAATGCTACAGGGAACTCCAGCATTTGGTTACGGCGACTATTATAAATCATATGTACATTTTAAAAATCTTCCACAGCTTGCAAAAGATATAGAAGAACTTAAAAAAAATAAAGAATGATAACTAAAACCCAATCTAAACAAACTACCATTGCCAAACCTGTTTCCCTAACAGGCGTTGGTCTTCATACAGGAGAAAATGTTGTTTTAAATTTTCTTCCTTCTGATCCTAATACAGGTTACGCTTTTAAGAGAGTAGACCTCGAAGGTGAACCTATTATTAACGCAGATGCAAATTTGGTAACAAATACCCAAAGAGGGACTTGCTTGGAAAAAAACGGAGTTTCAATCCAAACTTGTGAACATGTCCTTGCAGCACTTGTTGGATTGGAAATTGATAATGTAATTATAGAATTAAATACCTCTGAACCTCCAATAATGGATGGTTCATCAAAGTTTTTTGTAGAAGCACTAGAAACTGCAGAAATTGTAGAGCAAGATGCACTCAGAGAAGTTTTTGTTGTAAAAGATGTAATTTCGTATACTGATGAAGATTCCGGAAGTGAAATTACAATCATTCCATCTGACGAATATCAAGTGACAACAATGGTAGATTTTGGAACAAAAGTTTTGGGCACTCAAAACGCCACACTCCAAAAACTGTCAAATTTTAAAGCCGATATATCCAATTCAAGAACTTTTAGTTTTTTACATGAATTGGAAATGCTTTTGGAACATGGGCTTATAAAAGGTGGAGATTTAAATAATGCAATTGTTTATGTAGACAAACCTTTGTCTGAAGAAACGATGGAAAAATTGAAAATTGCTTTTAATAAAGATTCCATTTCTGTAAAGCCAAATGGTATTTTAGATAATTTAACACTTCATTATCCAAATGAAGCAGCACGCCATAAACTTTTGGATGTGATAGGTGACTTAGCCCTTATTGGTACACGAATACAAGGTAAGGTTATTGCCAACAAGCCAGGTCATTTTGTAAATACACAATTTGCTAAAAAAATGGCAAAAATCATCAAAAATGAACGCAGAAATAACGTTCCAATCGTGGACCTCAACCAAACTCCGGTAATGGATGTCAATGCCATTATGGATATGCTACCACACCGACCACCGTTTTTGTTGCTCGATAAGGTTTTTGAATTGTCACCAAACCATGTGATTGGTTCTAAGAATGTAACCATGAATGAATCATTCTTCAAGGGACATTTTCCTGGAGCGCCAGTAATGCCAGGTGTTTTGATTGTAGAAGCTATGGCACAAACAGGAGGGATTTTAGTATTAAATACAGTACCGGATCCTGAAAATTATCTTACTTTTTTCATGAAGATTGATAAAGTTAAGTTCAAACAAAAAGTAGTTCCTGGTGATACACTTATTTTTAGCTGTTCGTTAATTACCCCAATTAGAAGAGGAATCTGCCATATGCAAGGTTATGCCTATGCTAATGGCAAGCTTTGTGCCGAAGCTGAACTAATGGCTCAGATATCAAAAGTTAAATAAATATATTCAAATGAATCAACCTTTAGCATACGTTCACCCTGGGGCAAAAATTGCAAAAAATGTTGTAATTGAACCCTTTACAACGATCAATAACAATGTTGTTATTGGAGAGGGGACATGGATTGGCTCAAACGTTTCCATAATGGAAGGTGCAAGAATTGGAAAAAATTGTAACATCTTTCCTGGTTCAGTCATTTCAGCCAATCCACAAGATTTGAAATACGATGATGAAGATACAACAGTTGTCATTGGAGATAATGTAACTATTCGTGAATGTGTAACAATAAATAGAGGTACTACTGATCGCATGAAAACAGTAGTTGGTGATAATTGCTTAATTATGGCTTATTGTCATATAGCCCATGATTGTATTGTAGGTAAAAACTGTATTTTCTCAAATAACAGTACACTTGCAGGGCATATCACTGTTGGTGACTATGTTGTTCTTGCAGGAATGACTGCTGTACATCAATTTTGCTCTATTGGAAACCATGCCTTTGTAACTGGAGGTTCTTTGGTCAGGAAAGATGTTCCACCATATGTTAAAGCTGCTCGTGAGCCACTATCTTATGTGGGTATTAATTCTGTTGGCTTACGACGTAGGGGATATACCACCGAAAAAATTAGAGAAATACAAGGTATATATAGACTACTTTATCAAAAAAATTACAATAATTCTCAAGCTTCAGCCATTATTGAAGCTGAAATGGAAGCCACTTCAGAACGTGATGAAATTTTACAATTTATCAAGAATTCTCATCGCGGTATCATGAAAGGCTACTTTAAATCAAACTAAAATACTATGGCAAATACTTCAGACATCAGAAATGGGTTGTGCATTCGTTACAACCATGATATTTTTAAAATCATTGAATTTTTACATGTAAAACCTGGAAAAGGTCCTGCTTTTGTGCGAACAAAGCTCAAAAGTGTAACCACAGGAAAAGTTATAGACAATACCTTTTCTGCAGGTCATAAGATTGAAGATGTTCGCGTAGAAACACATAAATTCCAGTATTTATATCCTGAGGGGGATATATTTCATTTTATGAATGTTGAGGATTACAATCAAATTACATTGAATAAGACTGCCATTGATAACCCAGGTCTTCTGAAAGAAGGTGAAGTGGTTACAGTAATTATTAATTCAGAAGACGATATGCCATTATCTGTTGAAATGCCTGCAAGCGTTATATTGGAGGTTACAGCAACAGAACCTGGAGTTAAAGGAAATACGGCTACCAACGCTACAAAACCTGCTACGGTTGAAACAGGTGCCACTATAAACGTTCCGTTGTTTATAAATGAGGGCGATAAAATTAAAGTAGAAACTGCAAAAGGCACATATAAAGAACGTGTTAAGGAGTAAATTACTATGAAATTTCCCACACCGCACACACTAAAAAATATTGCAAACCTTTTGGGGTGTTCCTATGTGGGTTCAGATGACTTTCCTGTTTTGGGCATGAATGAAATTCATGTTGTAACAGCCGGAGATATTGTTTTTGTTGACCATCCAAAATATTATGACAAAGCATTAAAATCAGCAGCAACAGTAGTACTTATCAATAAAAAAGTGGAGTGCCCTAAAGGTAAAGCACTTTTGATTTCAGATGATCCATTTCGGGATTTTAATACACTTACTCAGCATTTTAAACCTTTTGTAGCATCCTCAGTTAGTATAGATCCTTCATCACAAATAGGAGAGGGAACACAAATTCAACCTCATGTTTTTATAGGGCCTAATGTCAAAATTGGAAAAAATTGTTTGATTCATGCCAATGTTACCATCGTAAAAGATACCGATATTGGTGATAATGTTGTGATTGGTGCAGGGACGGTTCTTGCTGGAGATGCATTTTATTATAAAAATCGTCCAGAAGGTTTTGATCAATTGTTGTCTTGTGGTCGTGTGATTATAGAAAATGGTGTTCATATTGGAACAGGATGTACCATAGACCGAGGAGTTACGGGAGATACTACCATAGGTGAAGGTTCAAAATTAGACAATCAAATTCAAATTGGTCATGATACCGTTCTAGGAAAAAAATGTCTTATTGCTTCCCAAACGGGTATTGCTGGATGTTGTATTTTGGAAGATGAAGTAACCCTATGGGGGCAAGTTGGAACAAATAGTGGTATTACTATAGGCAAAAAAGCTGTTGTTTTAGGGCAAACCGGTGTAACTAAGTCAATTGCTGGAGGCAAAACCTACTTTGGAACACCTATTCAGGAATCAAGAACAAAGTTAAAAGAAATGGCTGCATTACGCCATTTACCAGAGCTATTACAAAAGTTGAAAGAAAAGTAAAAATTGTCTTTATAAATCAACTTCAAAAAATTACATTTGCACCAATAAAAATTAACTTCAATGAGTGTTTTAGTCAACAAAGATTCAAAAATAATTGTACAAGGATTTACAGGAAGTGAAGGCACATTTCATGCGTCTCAAATGATTGCTTATGGCACCAAAGTTGTTGGTGGTGTTACGCCTGGAAAAGGTGGACAAACGCATCTTGACAAACCAGTTTTTAATACCGTAAAGGAAGCTATTGAACAAGTCAATGCCAATACGACTATTATTTTTGTACCGCCAGCGTTTGCAGCTGATGCTATTATGGAAGCCGCTGATGCAGGAATTGAAGTCATCATTACCATTACAGAAGGTATTCCTGTTGCTGATATGATTAAAGCATCAGATTATATAAAAGATAAAAAATGCCGATTGGTTGGGCCAAATTGCCCTGGTGTGATTACACCAGATGAAGCCAAAGTAGGAATTATGCCCGGATTTGTATTTAAAAAAGGTGATGTTGGTGTGGTCTCTAAATCTGGAACTCTCACTTACGAGGCTGCAGACCAAGTGGTAAAACAAGGTTTGGGGGTTTCAACAGCAATTGGTATTGGTGGTGACCCAATTATTGGAACTACAACTAAGGAAGCATTAGAACTACTTATTAATGATGAAGAAACCAATTGTGTGGTAATGATTGGTGAGATTGGTGGACAATTGGAAGGCAATGCTGCACAATGGTATAAAGAAAGTGGAAGTACAAAACCTGTCGTAGGGTTTATTGCTGGTGAAACTGCACCTGCTGGACGTACCATGGGACATGCTGGAGCTATTGTTGGTGGAAGCGATGATACGGCACAAGCCAAAAAACGAATTATGCGAGAGTGTGGCATTCATGTGGTCGATTCTCCTGCAGAAATTGGTAAAAAAGTGGCTGAAGTATTGGGGTAGTCAGTTTATCTCTTTTAATTCATAACTTATTTATAAAATTAAAAAATCCTTATCAAAGGGTTTTACTTCTTTTTTAATAGTTCTTCATTTGCAATATAAACCCCAAAATAAGGATGTTTAGCATCTTTCCGCATTAAAAAAACTACAAATGGCTTATTAAAAATCATCATTTTTGGTTTAGGTTTATCAAATCTTATGGATGTTGCTACAACCTCAAATTTTGCTTCACTTTCAACCTCTGCTCCGTTTTCATTTAATACAAATGCATTTCTTTGGTATGCTTTTGTAACAACATACTCTGCTTCTTTAGTGTAAAATTCACTACCAATAAACTCATTATATGTTTTTTCAAGATTAAATTCGATAATTGGTATTTCTACTTTATTATCATCATTGAAATGTACATTTTGTTTTTTTTTTGTTGAAAATCTTTAAATAACTCCGTAAAAGTAGAAAGATAGAGCAAATGCTATTTTTGTTCATATTTTTAGATTTAGGTTTTGTTTTTTAGACCAATAATTATACCAAAAGTACCAAATCATATTTCTTATTAAATTGTATTCTACTATTTGATTTGAAGTATGGTTACAATTCTCTATTTTTGCAAAAAAATAAAAGAAATATATGCTTTCAGTTTCAAACTTATCGGTTCAATTTGGTAAGCGCATCCTTTTTGACGAAGTCAACGTTACTTTTAACAGTGGTAATTGCTATGGCATTATTGGTGCCAACGGGGCCGGAAAATCAACGTTTCTAAAAATTCTATCTGGAACACAAGAAGCAACATCAGGACACGTACATTTGGAGCCAGGGAAACGTATGTCAGTTTTGGAACAAAACCATAACCTATACGATAGTCATACTGTACTTGAAACCGTACTTATGGGCAATAAACCTTTATTTGCTATTAAGTCTGAAATTGATGCACTTTACAATGATTATAACGATGCTAACGCCGATCGAATAGGGGAGTTACAAGTGCAATTTGAAGAAATGGATGGGTGGAATGCCGATAGCGATGCTGCTGCCATGCTATCCAATCTTGGAATCAAAGAAGAATTGCATTATACGGCTATGGCCGATTTAGACGGTAAACAAAAGGTTCGTGTACTTTTGGCACAAGCACTTTTTGGATCGCCCGATGTGCTTATTATGGATGAGCCTACCAATGATTTGGATTATGAAACGATTGCTTGGTTAGAAAACTTTTTGGCGAACTATGATAACTGTGTGATTGTAGTCTCGCATGACCGTCACTTTTTAGATGCGGTTTGTACACATATTTCTGATATCGATTTTAGTAAAATCAATCATTTTTCTGGTAATTATACTTTTTGGTATAAATCCTCTCAATTAGCCGCAAAACAACGTGCACAACAAAACAAAAAGGCCGAAGAAAAAAAGAAAGAATTAGAAGAATTTATCCGCCGTTTCTCAGCAAATGTTGCTAAATCTAAACAAGCTACAAGTCGAAAAAAAATGATTGATAAGCTCAATGTTGCAGATATTAAACCATCGAGTAGACGTTATCCTGCAATTATTTTTGAGCGTGATCGTGAAGCTGGTGATCAAATTTTAAATATTGAAAAACTATCTGCAGAATTAGACAGTGAGGTATTATTTCAAAATATTGATTTGAATTTAACTAAAGGGGATAAAGTCGTAGTGTTTTCAAAAGATTCAAGAGCTACAACCGCTTTTTATGAAATCATCAATGGAAAACAAAATGCCAAAACTGGAAAATTCAGTTGGGGAGTTACTACTACACAATCCTATTTACCATTAGACAATAGCGAATATTTTTCTGAAAAACTAACTCTTGTTGATTGGTTGCGTCAGTGGGCTACCACTGAAGAAGAACGCGAAGAAGTTAACATTCGTGGATTTTTAGGGAAAATGATTTTTAGTGGAGAAGAAGCCCTAAAAACTGCAGATGTTTTGTCTGGTGGAGAAAAAGTACGTTGTATGCTCTCGCGTATGATGATGATTCGTGCTAATGTTTTGATGCTTGACGAACCAACAAATCACTTGGATTTGGAGAGTATTACGGCGTTTAATAATTCACTTAAAAATTTTAAAGGTACTGTTTTGTTTACAACCCACGACCATGAGTTTGCACAAACAGTAGCCAATAGAGTCGTGGAGCTTACACCAAATGGAATTATCGATCGCTATACCACATTTGATGAGTATATGCAAGACGATAAAATTAAAGTACTAAGAGAGAAAATGTACAGTTAGCCTTTAGTTTGCCTTTTCATTTTTGTTTTAAAAAATTAATGGCTATTGCTAATACAATACATATTAGTGGTGCTAAGGTTGGAATATTTTCGAATTTTAAAAAGACTTTAAGGAATTGAAGTGTAACTCCTTCAAGAAGAAAACCTACCGTTAATATTGATAAAAATCGTTTCATAACAACCAATTTAATTTAACCCAAAGGCTATTTGCAAAGCACTAAAAAATTAAATTGGTTTATATAAAATAATCTGCTTCTAGCTATTCAGCATCACAGGCATCACTAGCATTGTAACATGTTCTCCTTCATCAAGGCCATCTACGGGAGTAAGGATTCCGGCTCTGTTTGGCAAACTCATTTCGAGTTGAACATCATCGGCATTGATATTGCTTAGCATTTCAGTTAAAAACCTTGAATTGAACCCAATTTGCATATCATCTCCTTGATAATCACAAGTAAGGCGCTCTTCTGCTTTATTGCTGTAGTCAATGTCTTCAGCAGAAATATTCAATTCTGCACCAGCAATTTTTAGTCTAATTTGATGTGTAGTTTTATTTGAGAAAATGGAAACACGACGTACAGAATTTAAAAATTGAGTACGACCAATCGTCAATTGATTAGGATTTTCCTTAGGAATTACAGCTTCATAATTTGGATATTTCCCATCAATTAATCGACAAATAAGGACAGAATTATCAAACGAAAACTTTGCATTTGAATCGTTGTATTCAATGGTAACATTTTCATCGCTTGTTGCTAAAATTCCTTTTAATAAATTCAAAGGTTTTTTTGGCATAATAAATTCGGCTGTTTCACTCGCCTGTACATCTGTTCTTGAATATTTTACAAGTTTGTGTGCATCAGTTGCAACGAAGGTCAGTCCATCAGTAGAAAACTGAAAAAAGACCCCACTCATTACAGGTCTCAGATCATCATTTCCTGCTGCAAAAATGGTTTTATTAATTGCTGTAGCCAATAGCTCTGATGGTACAACAGTATTGCTTGGATTATCAAGGGCAATTGTTTTTGGAAATTCATCAGCACTAGCATAGGCAAGGGCATATTTTCCATGATTAGAACTAATTTCTATGGTATTATTTGATTCAACCACAAACGTTAGAGGTTGCTCTGGAAAGGTTTTTAGGGTTTCTAACAATAATTTTGCAGGAATAGCCACTTGACCTTCACTATCGCTTTCAACCTCTAAAACAGAGGACATAGTAGTTTCTAAATCACTAGCCGATACAGTTAGTGTTGATGATGTGAGTTCGAATAAAAAATTGTCTAAAATAGGTAAGGTGTTAGAGTTATTAATCACACCTCCTAAGACTTGGAGTTGTTTTAGTAAATATGTACTCGAAACGATGAATTTCATGTGTTTTATTGTTTATTTGAAGTATATACCTACAAATATATTCTTTAGATGTGTATTAACGAAAGAAACTTATTAACATTTGAACTGATGTTTTTAACCACTAATTTAGTCTTCAAAAAATTGAACAGTAACACTGTCCATCATTTCCAATCCCATAAGGGTGGAAGCTCCTCCAACGGTTGCTTTATTGCTTTTATACATTGCTATTTCTAAAAAATCTGAAGAATTAAAAACGACAAGACCACGACCTTCATCATTACGATTTTTAAGAGGAATACTAAAGTCCACAATTTCTGAATATTGTATGTAAATTTTTTTGAATTTATGGTTACGTGCCAATATTTCAAATCGACGGCCTTTTTGGATAGATTCAAAAAATCGTTTTTTAATGTTTGTAATTACATTGTCATAACGATCTATAAAGATAACATTTCCAATAAGTTGCGACTGATCTGAACTCACAAAAGGCATAAGATTTGTAATGGGTTTAATCTCTTTAATGGTTTTGCCAATCACTTCCAAAGTACCACCACGTGCAATATGTGCAGCGACTTTTACAAAAACATCTAAAACAGGAAAACTACCAACAACTTTATCATGAATATTGATTTCAACAATATGGTCTGGCGTAATTTCTGTGCAAATCATACTTAAAATTCCATTATTTGCACAAATGAAAAAATGGCCATTGAGTGCCATTGCAATATGTTTGTTTTCTGGATTCAATTCAGAATCAACACCAATAACATGTATAGTTCCTTTTGGAAAACTATCAAAGGCATTTTGAATGACATAGGCGGCTTCCAACACATTAAAAGGAGAGATATTGTGCGAAATATCTACAATAGTTGCATCGGGTATTTCAGAGTACAACGCCCCTTTTACAGCACCTACAAAGTGTGCTTTCATTCCAAAATCTGTGGTTAGAGTAATAATAGCCATTCAGTATAAACTGTTATGGTGTTAAATTTAATTAAAAAAAGGACTTTTCATGCATTACAAACCTACATAAATTTTTGTTTTTAAATTTTATTAACAGTAGTAAATATTTATGTAAAAATGTTAGTATTTTTATAATATCATTTTTTTTAACCCTCATAATCAGTAAGCATTTGAATGAACTCATATTAGAACTTGAAGAAATAACGCCAAAAGATTTTTTTGGCCCTCAAAATAAAAACATAGAACTCCTCAAAAAGTATTTTCCAAAACTAAAAATTGTAGCTAGAGGCAATAAAATTACAGCATTTGGTGATGAGGAATTACTTGAAGAATTTGACAAACGAATGGAAATGTTGTTGAGTCATTTTGGCAACTACAACAAAATTGATGAAAACATGATTGAGCGTGTACTCACAAGCGATTCCAAAGAAGACTATGAAACTTCTAGTACAAGCGGAGAAGTTATACTTCATGGTGTTAATGGTCGACTGATAAAAGCTCAGACAAGTAATCAAAGAAAACTAGTGGATGCTATACGTCAAAATGATATGGTATTTGCTATTGGCCCAGCAGGAACAGGGAAAACATATACTGGTGTAGCTCTTGCGGTTAAAGCATTGAAAAACAAAGAAGTAAAACGCATAATACTTACAAGACCTGCTGTGGAAGCTGGTGAAAACCTAGGTTTTTTACCAGGTGATTTAAAAGAAAAATTGGATCCCTACATGCAACCCCTCTACGATGCTTTGCGCGATATGATTCCTCACGAAAAATTAGATAATTATATAGAAAAAGGCATCATCCAAATTGCCCCTTTAGCATTTATGCGCGGACGAACGTTAGATCATGCTTTTGTGATTTTAGATGAAGGTCAAAACACCACTCATGCTCAAATGAAAATGTTTTTGACACGAATGGGGAAAAATGCAAAATTTTTACTCACTGGTGATCCTGGGCAAATTGATTTGCCAAGACGTGTTATTTCTGGATTAAAAGAAGCATTGTTAATTTTAAAAGATATTAAAGGAGTAGGAATGGTATTTTTAGATGATAAAGATGTGATTCGACATAAATTAGTCAAGCAAGTTATTGAAGCCTATAAAAACATTGAAAACAGAGAATAATTCAGCACCATGAGTCAAACGATAATAGAAACAAATTTTAACTTTCCTGCTCAAAAAGGGGTGTATAAAGGTAAGGTTCGAGAGGTTTATACCATCAATGATAACTTGCTTGTGATGATTGCTACAGATCGGCTTTCTGCTTTTGATGTTGTAATGCCAAAAGGGATTCCATATAAAGGACAAATATTAAACCAGATTGCAACAAAAATGATGAAGGCTACAGAAGATTTGGTCCCAAACTGGTTGATTGCAACTCCCGATCCTAATGTTGCAGTTGGGTATTTGTGTAAACCATTTAAGGTAGAAATGGTGATAAGAGGTTATATGTCTGGCCATGCTGCAAGAGAATATAAAGCTGGAAAACGTGTTCTTTGTGGTGTATCTATGCCAGAAGGAATGAAAGAAAATGACGCGTTTCAAAGACCTATTATTACCCCTGCAACAAAAGCTGAAATGGGAAATCATGATGAAGATATTTCACGAGAAGATATTTTGGCTCGTGGAATTGTTTCTGAAGAGGATTATTTGATTTTAGAAGATTATACCAGAAAACTCTTTCAAAGAGGAACAGAAATTTCAGCAAAACAAGGACTTATTTTAGTTGATACTAAATATGAATTTGGAAAAACTAAAGAAGGAAAAATTGTTTTAATCGATGAAATTCATACTCCTGATTCTTCGCGTTATTTTTATGCCGAGGGCTATGAAGAACGCCAACAAAAAGGAGAGCCTCAAAAACAACTCTCGAAAGAGTTTGTACGCCAATGGTTGATTCAAAATGGATTTCAGGGCTTAGAAGAGCAAACTGTACCAGAAATGACAGATGCATATATAAAAACCGTTAGCGAACGCTATATTGAATTGTATGAAACCATAACGGGAGAGTCTTTCAATAGAGCTGATCTTTCAAACATTAATGAAAGAATAGAAAAAAACGTCCTTAATTACTTCTCGAAATAAATAATGAACTAATTTTTTGAGTCAATTGACGTATTTTGTAATATAAAAACGAGTTAGCTTTTGTTCTATATATTGCGATAAAACTTACGCTACTTAAAAATAATAGTGCACCAACAATAACTTCTGTTGGATTTAAATTTTTTCCAAATATTCGGTTTAATCCCAAACCTGTAAAACTTCCATAGAGTACAATAAAATGAATAACGTAAATTGAAAGTGTTTTTTGTCCAATTTTTAGTATGAGTGTTTGCTTTAAAAATCTTTCAAAAGCATAAAAAATTCCGAAAATCACTAGAACATTTCCTAAACGAATAAATAGATAATTAAAATTAGCTACATCACTAATAAGCTGAATATCAGTCCATAAATAGATTTTTTGAAACACCCGAGTGGAACCATTTACTAATAATAACCCTAGTGTTAAAAATACAAATATGATAGTAGACTTAAATTTTGGACTATTTATATAGCTATAAAAAAGAGTTGCAATAAAAGCCCCATATGTCATGTACCCAAACCATGGAACAATAGTAAAAATCGAACCATTAGATTTGGTTAAATAATTGGCAAAAAATAGTGGAATATTCTCTGCAGTATATGTTCTATATAAAGGCTCAGTAATAAAAATAACCCCGCCTAAACAAAACATTAAAACAGAGAAGACTAACACTTTTCGTTGTACAAATTTGTAAAAGAAAACGATTAGAATCAGTGATAAACCAATGCATTGCAAAACATCAATAACTAAAAAATAAGTATCAAAACTTCCTGAAAACCATCTAAAAATAGGAACTCGAAGTGCATATCCGATTCCAATAAGCATAAGACCACGAACTATTCCTTTTTTGATACGCTCATTTGATGTTCCATTTTTGTTGGCCTTCATCAATAAATACGTAAAAATTAATCCTGAAATTGTAAAAAATACAGGTGCAGTAACACCTCTAAAATATTGCCAAATTTGAAAGGCTAAATTTGAAGTGTCACGAAAATCTACCGCTAAAAGAGTATCAATAAAATGCCCTTGAAGCATCATTAGGATTGCAAAGGCACGAACTGCATCAATAAAATATAAGCGATTGGTTTTCAATTGTATTAATTTAAAACAAAAGTAATGTATTGTGCATTAATTTATTTCAATAATCCATTAAACATATTCTAATTATTTAATTAATTTAGCAGATAATTAAAAATTCTATGTCTTCTTTTCATTTGAAAAACATATCCGATTATAATACTGCCTATGAGGCATCTGTAAAAAATACAGAACAATTTTGGGAAACTATTGCAAAGAAAAATTTCCTTTGGAAAAAGTCTTGGAATCGGGTTTTGGAATACGATTTTTCTGTACCAAAAATTAAATGGTTTGAAGGTGCTGAGCTTAACATTACAGAAAACTGTATCGATCGTCATTTGGAAAATAACGCTGATAAAACAGCCATCATATTCGAACCTAACGATACAAAATCTGAGGCTGAATACATTAGTTTCAGAGAATTACATGGCCGTGTTAATAAATTTGCAAATGTTTTAAAATCAAAAGGTGTAAATAAAGGAGATAGAGTGTGTATATACTTGCCAATGATTCCCGAATTGGCAGTCTCGGTTCTTGCTTGTGCTCGAATTGGTGCAATTCATTCTGTGGTTTTTGCAGGATTCTCATCTACAGCGTTGGCAACCAGAATTAATGATTGTGATTGTAAAATAGTAATCACTAGTGATGGGAGTTATCGTGGTGCAAAAACAATTGACTTAAAAGGAATAGTCGATGAAGCTCTAAAATCTTGTCCTAATGTAAATTCTGTTCTTGTTGCAAAGCGAATACATTCTAATATCAACATGGAAAATGGAAGAGATGAATGGCTTAAACCCCTATTGAACGATGCTTCAGAATCTTGTGAAGCTACAGTTATGAATGCTGAAGATCCTCTTTTTATTCTATATACCTCTGGCTCTACTGGGAAACCAAAAGGTATGGTTCATACCACCGCGGGTTATATGGTATATACGGCATACACCTTTAAAAATATATTCCAATATCAAGAAGATGACGTGTACTGGTGTACAGCTGATATTGGTTGGATTACAGGGCATAGCTATATTGTATATGGCCCTCTTTTAAATGGTGCTACAACAGTCATGTTTGAAGGGGTGCCTAGTTATCCTAATTATGGACGTTTTTGGGATATTGTTCAAAAACATAATATTAATCAATTTTACACAGCACCAACAGCCATAAGAGCATTAGCAAAACAAGGCGATGGTTTTGTAAATCCTTGTGATTTATCATCCTTGAAAGTTTTAGGTACAGTTGGGGAACCCATAAATGATGAGGCATGGCAATGGTATAACACGACAATAGGTAAAAATAAATGTCCAATCGTTGATACTTGGTGGCAAACTGAAACAGGAGGAATTCTTATTAGTCCCATTCCAAATTGCTTTTCAGGGAAACCTACTTATGCAACACTTCCGTTTATTGGTATTCAACCTGCTTTGATGGATGAAAATGGAAATGAAATATTAAAAACAAAAGCAGAAGGACGTTTATGTATAAAATTTCCTTGGCCATCTATTGCTCGAACTATTTGGGGAGATCATAAACGTTACAAAGATACCTATTTTTCTGCCTATTCTAATTGTTATTTTACTGGAGACGGGGCACTTAGAGACGAAAATGGCCATTATCGAATCACTGGGCGTGTAGATGATGTTGTTATTGTTTCGGGACACAATCTTGGCACTGCACCTATTGAGGACGCTGTAAATGAACATCAAAATATTGCTGAATCGGCAATAGTTGGATTTCCTCATGATATAAAAGGGAATGCCTTGTATGGCTTTGTAACATTAAAATCAGAAAGCTCTGAGTCTGAAATTGAAGTTATAAAATCTGAAATTAATGCGTTGATATCAAAAAAAATTGGACCAATTGCCAAACTTGATAAAATACAAATAACAAAGGGCTTACCAAAAACAAGATCTGGAAAAATCATGAGACGTATTCTAAGAAAAATTGCACATAAAGATACTGAAAACCTTGGCGATATCAGTACGTTGCTCAATCCAGATGTAGTACAATCTATATTTGATAATTCTTTAAATAAATAACTATATCCTTATGAAAACAAAAGTATTTTTATTTCTATTTCTAACACTTTTTGCAGTGGGTTGTAAATGTGAAAACAATGGCAAATGCAAATCTTCATCAACTTACAATGATAGTTCTGGAAAATCAGATCAGTATTTAGGGGGTATTAAAATGATTCCAATACAAACCCCAAAAGGAGAATTTAAGGTTTGGACCAAAAGAGTTGGTAATAATCCTTCAATAAAAGTTTTATTACTTCATGGTGGTCCTGGCATGACACATGAGATTTATGAAAGTTTTGATGGTTATTTTCCAAATGCAGGAATTGAATATTACTATTATGATCAATTGGGGTCATATTATAGCGATCAACCTAAAGATTTATCCTTATGGGATTTAGACCGATTTGTTGAAGAGGTTGAACAAGTCCGTATTGCATTAGGATTAGACAGTTCTAATTTTTATTTATTTGGACAGTCATGGGGTGGTATTTTAGGTATGCAGTATGCTTTAAAATATCAAAAAAACTTGAAGGGATTAATTATATCAAATATGGTGCCATCAATCCCTGATTATCAAGCGTATTCAGAACAAGTTTTAGCACCTCAATTAGATCCTGATGTGTTAGAAGAAATAATGAATTATGAAAATAAAGAAGATTATTCTAATCCAAGATATATGGAACTTTTAATGAATAATTATTACACAGAACATATCATAAGAATGCCAGTATCTGAATGGCCCGAACCTCTGAATAGGAGCTTTAAACATATTAATCATGATGTTTATGTTACAATGCAAGGGCCAAGCGAATTTGGCATTAAAGGTGATGCGACTTTAAAATTTTGGGATATCAAGGATGAATTGAAAAACATCAGTGTACCAACTTTAAGTATTGGCGCTACTTATGATACTATGGATCCAAAACAGATGGAGTTTATTGCCAATGAGGTTCAAAATGGCCAATTTTTATTATGTCCAAATGGAAGTCATTTAGCGCAGTTTGACGATCAAAAGATTTATTTTGAAGGACTTATCAAATTCATTAAAGATGTAGATCAAGGAGAATTCTAATGGTTTAGAACTTTATTCATTACAAACTTGTAATAGAACATATCAGCTGGTACAATTTTAAACTCTGAATGTTTTTGTTGCATGCAAATTTCCATTTCATCAAAAGAAAATAGGCGAACATCATCAACCTCCTCTTTTTGAATTACTAAATCTTCAAGACCAATTTTAAGTTCAGATAAAAACACATGTTGAAATTCACAATCTAAAATGCCATTTGAAAACTGGTTTATGTTTTTACGAACATCAATCAGAATTAAATCATCGGATTTTAGTTGTAGACCTATTTCTTCTTTAATTTCACGTAATGCACCATCCAAAATGGATTCACCAGATGATACATGTCCCGCAACCGATACATCCCAAAGGTTAGGAAATGTTTCTTTGTTTGAGCCTCGCTTTTGTAACAATAGAGAAGGAGCAGAGGTGTAAAACCAAACATGAACTGTAGGGTGAAATAATCCTTTTTGATGTGCTATGGACTTTTCATAAACTTGACCCGTTGGCTTTCCAGACTCGTCCCAAATGTCTAATAACTCTTTCAAATTTATTCAAAGTAACTAAAAGTTTCACCTGATTTAATATTCAAAAGTGATTCATAAATCATACGAATAACATTTTCTACATCGTTTCGGTGCACCATTTCTACAGTAGTGTGCATATAGCGCAATGGTAATGAAATTAAAGCAGATGCTACACCACCATTACTGTAGGCAAAAGCATCAGTATCAGTTCCAGTAGCTCTTGAAAGTGCTGCACGCTGGAACGGAATTTTATGTTTTTCTGCTGTTTCTACAATCAAATCACGCAATTTCTGTTGTACCGCTGGAGCATAAGCAATAACTGGTCCGTCACCCATTTTACAATGGCCTTGTTTCTTTTTATTGATCATCGGCGTAGTTGTATCGTGTGTAACATCAGTAACAATAGCGACATCGGGCTGAATAGTATGTGTAATCATCTGCGCACCTCTAAGTCCAATTTCTTCTTGAACAGAGTTTGTGATATATAATCCAAAAGGTAATGTTTTTTTATTTTCATGAAGTAATCGAGCAACCTGGGCAATCATAAAACCACCCATTCTATTATCCAATGCACGACAAACAAAATGGTCTTTATTTAGAATATGAAATTCATCAGGATAGGTAATGACACATCCAACATGAACACCTAATTTTTCGACATCTTCTTTCTTTTGACATCCAACATCAATAAAAATATTATCTGGTTTTGGAGCTTGTTCCTTGGCAAGTGTACGTGTATGAATGGCTGGCCATCCAAAAACACCTTTAACAATGCCATTTTTGGTATGAATATTTACCACTTTACTAGGTGCAATTTGATGATCGCTACCGCCATTACGGATAACATAAATCAAACCATCATCAGAAATATAATTGACATACCAAGAAATTTCATCGGCATGCCCTTCAATAACAACTTTAAACTTTGCTTCTGGATTGATGACACCAACAGCAGTTCCATAAGTATCTGTTATAAAGGTATCTACATAAGGTCTTAAATAATCCATCCATAATTTTTGTCCATTCCACTCATATCCCGTGGGTGATGCATTATTAAGGTATGTTTCTAAAAAATCGAGCGCTTTTTGATCTAAAACTTGTTGTTTTGCCATGGTAAAAAATTTGGTCTAAAATAATAAATATCATTGAGTAAAAGCACTTCATGTGCGCATATTTTTTAAATTTGAAATCTATTAGAAACTTCATATGAGATTCGTGACTTTTTTTTGTTTTTTTGGCATGCTTTGGAGCTGGGGACAAGCTGAACCAAAAGAAACAGATTCCATTCCTAAGAAATATCTTATAGTAGTTGGTGATACCATAACAAAACAATCTATTGATTTAGACGAGGTTTTGATTTTACCTCGCTTACGTATAAATTCAGGGGATGAAAGAAGGCGATATCTTATTTTACAGCGAAAAACCCTTAAAGTATACCCTTATGCAAAACTTGCGTCAGAAAGATTGCAAACCTTAAATGAACGCATGGCCAATATTAAAAGTAAGAGTAAACGAAAAAAATATACCAGAAGAGTTCAAAAATTTGTTGAAGATGAATTTTCTGAAAAGCTAAAGAAATTTACAATTACAGAGGGACAAATCCTTATCAAACTTATTCACCGTCAAACAGGAAGTACTGCTTTTGATTTAATAAAAGAATTGCGTAGTGGTTGGCGTGCATTTTGGTATAACAATACAGCAAAATTATTCAATATGTCATTAAAAATTCCTTTTGACCCTGAACTCATTGAAGAAGACTATTTAATTGAAGATATTTTACAACGTCAATTTCAAAAAGGTAATTTAGAATACCAAAAATCACACAAAACATTCGATTTATACGCTTTAAACAAGCTTTGGAGGCAAAAAAAAGGCCAATAATTGGGCTATTTTTTGGTCAAATATTCCGAATATTACGTCAGATGGCCGTTTATTACGTCAAATGGCCGTTTGTTACATGACGCTTTAAAATGTGGTATGAATGTGCTTAACTTTGTAGAGTAGAAAAAGGAAAGTAATGATTAATGTCCACTCTCACCCTTTTTTGCCTCATAAATACCTACACTAAGCTTCGCGGTCTTGATCCCCAAATCTAGGCCGCAAGTTTTTTTTAGTACAATAAAAACGCAATAAGAACAGCAGATACTATAGCTGCTATTTTGCTAATATTAAATTGATGTCCTTCGTCAGCTTCAAATAAAATAATGGTTGCAATGTGAAAAAACATTCCAACCACCACAGCGTTGATACTGTAAAACAATTTATTTGATAATACGATCATTTCCGAAACCAAAGTCCCAAAAGGGGTAAGAAGTGCAAAAGCTACGAGAAATAGAAATACTTTTGTCTTAGATATCCTTGATGAAAACAAGTATGATGCAATAAGAATTGCAACTGGAATTTTATGAATAAACACCCCATAAACAATAGTTTCTTGAGCAGATATAGGAAATCCCTCCAAAAAAGAATGTATTCCTAAGCTTAAAAACAAAAGCCAAGGAAACCTGTGCTCCGATTCTCCATGATGATGTAAATGTCCGTGTTCTGCACCTTCTGAAAAGAATTCTAAGATAATCTGTAGAATAATACCCGAAAGGATAAAAACTCCCGTATATTTTTGATCTAAATTTTTATAAACGTCTGGTAAGAGCTCAAAAACTGTTGTTGATAACAGAAATGCTCCACTAAATGTTAATAGTAATTTTAAGTTAAATGTTTTTGATTCCAAAAACCAAACAGCAAAAAACAAACCAATAACAACTGATAAAATTGGAAGTAAAAAATCAAACATTATTTTTAAAAATTAAAATTAAACGATCAGACGATTGTTCATTATATGGTTCTAGATTGTAATTTCCAAAACATTCTACAAAATTAAGGTTTGTTTTCGAAATCATATCAAAAAAATCTTGCTGATTAAATGCTCGAACACGTTCTTCATATTTTGAGATTTTGTTTCCGTCTTTTACGTGTATAGTTTTTGTAATAATTCCATCTTTAAAATTACGCTTTATGTCAAATTGAACACCGTCAATTTCTACATTGTTTTGTGGCACCAAATGATTTATAACATAATTACTATTCATAAAGTCAATAACACCAATACCATCTTTTTTTAGACTATTTTTTATTGTTTTTATAACTTTAAAATTATCATCAATGGAATCAAAATAACCAAAACTTGTAAACATATTTAGGATAACATCATATTTACTTTCAAGGGGTAAGCGCATATCATGAATCATAAATTTCAAACGTTCATTTTTGTTTTTGGAAGCTTCCAAAATACTTTGTGTTGATAGGTCAACACCAGTCACATTATAACCAAGTGAATTTAAAAAAAAGGAATGACGACCCTTTCCACAAGCCAAATCCAAAATGGTGTGATTTTTATTGATATTTAGGTAGGCTATAAGGTTTTTCAAAAACCTTTCAGCTTCTTTATAGTTGCGTTTTTTGTAAAGAATATGGTAGTACGGTGTACTAAACCAAGATTGAAACCAATTTTGTTGTTTTGTCATTTATTTCATGCTAACACCAACAAAAATACTGTATTTTTGGCATCTATTACAAAAATTTAATGAATACTGACTTTGAAATGGTTGCCAAAACACTTTATGGTTTTGAGGAACTTTTGGAAAATGAATTGAAACAACTTGGTGCAAAACACATCGAAAAAGGAGTACGTCATGTTCGATTTGTTGGCGATAAGGGATTTATGTATAAATGTAATTTAGGATTACGCACTGCTATAAAAATACTAAAGCCTATAGCAAAATTTAAAGTGAAGAACGAAACAGATCTTTACCAAAAAATTAAAACTATACGTTGGGAAAATTACCTAAAAAGTAATGGTAGTCTGGCTGTTGGTGC
Source organism: Aeromicrobium sp. (assembly GCA_964219345.1). Classification (GTDB taxonomy): domain Bacteria; phylum Bacteroidota; class Bacteroidia; order Flavobacteriales; family Flavobacteriaceae; genus UBA3537. Next base: position 66,366 of record CAXPPN010000049.1, read on the forward strand.
TACACTCAGCGGCGATCGATTTACACATTCTCAATTTATTGCTTTAAAAACAAAAGACGCTATTGTAGATCGTTTTAGAGATCAAACTGGCCAACGTCCAAATGTAGATTTACGTTTTCCAGATTTGAAAATTAATATTCATATTGATGGTGATTTTTGTAATGTTTCGTTGGATAGTTCCGGTGAATCACTTCACAAAAGAGGGTACAAAATAGCGACAAATATTGCACCCATAAACGAAGTTTTAGCTGCAGGACTAATCATGCTTTCTGGATGGGATGGACAAAGTGATTTTATGGATCCAATGTGTGGTTCAGGAACGCTTTTGATAGAAGCAGCAATGATTGCTTGTAATATTCCTCCAAATCTTATGCGGAATGAATTTGCATTTGAACGTTGGGAAGATTGGGATGTAGATTTGTTTGAGAAAATTGAAGAATCTTTATTATCCAAAACTCGTGATTTTCATTATAAAATTTTAGGATTTGATAAATCTCCAAGCGCAGTAAGAAAAGCCATTGAAAATGTAAAAAATGCACATCTCGATGAGTTTATTACTATAAAACATGAAGATTTCTTTAAAACTAAAAAAGGAGGAGAGGCACCCCTTCATATTGTTTTCAATCCACCCTACGGAGAACGATTAAACCTAGAGATGGAAACTTTTTACAGTGATATTGGAAGTACTTTGAAGCACAAATACTCTGGAACTAATGCATGGTTAATTACTTCAAACTTAGAGGCATTAAAACATGTGGGATTACGCCCATCAAGAAAAATCAAAGTTTTTAATGCCAAACTTGAATCCCGATTAGTACTTTACAAGATGTACAGTGGAACGAAAAAAATCCACAAACAAAAATTAAATAATTAAGGTTCTATCTGAGTACACCTTGTTGTGACTTCTGTTTTGAAAAATAAATCAGAAATAGTGCTACTATAAAAGTTACAATTGGAAGAATCATTTGTGACCCTGTCATTTCAATGTAATTTTGAATGAAAAAATTGTAAACGTGTTGTGCTACCAATGCTAAGAAAGAAATAACAAACAGAAAATAGGCCCATTTTTTTCTAATTATAAGCCCAATTGCACCAAGAAAACCCCCAAATACTGCAACAGCAAAAGCAGCTGTTACCCAAGCAGGTACATTAGAAAAATAAAGTTGATTTTCTTCTGGTAACATTTTTAGAGCATCATCGCTTATATAGGCCTGACCTAGGTATGCAATAATTCCCATAAAATTCCAAAAAAGAGCAACAATGGAAATTAGCCAATAGAGTGGGGTAGGTTTTGTAATTGTGTTCATTTTATTTTGTTTTTGAGATTGATTATAAATCTAATAAATTTTTAATAAACATAAAAAATCACATTTAAATTATTTGATAACTCAAAAAAGGGGTTATTTTTGCAAAGTTGAACTTATACCAAACAATGCTTACATCATACGAAAAGGAAGAAAGAAAAGCAGGCAAAGAGCTCTATCAATATCAAAAAGGAGCAATACAAAAGATTTTTGAATGCTTTGAATCTGCTGATGACGATTACCATCTATTATATCAATTGCCTACAGGAGGTGGAAAAACAGTAATTTTTTCAGAAATAGTTAGTCAATACCTAAAAACAAGAAACAAAAAGGTGTTGGTTATGACTCATAGAATTGAACTTTGCAAACAAACCTCTGCGGTTTTAAGTGAATTTGGAGTTAGAAATAAAGTTGTGGATAGCAAGGCTAACTTGGATGACCAAGGCAATTATGATTGCTTTGTTGCCATGGTTGAAACCCTAAACAACAGATTAAAAGATGACAAATTAGATATTTCGGATATTGGACTAGTTATTATTGATGAAGCCCATTACAATTCATTTACAAAACTTTTCAAGTTTTTTGAAAAATCTTTCATTTTAGGAGTTACGGCAACCCCACTGAGTTCAAATATTGAACTGCCAATGACCGACAACTACAATGAACTTATTGTAGGCGAAAGTATTGAATCACTCATCGAAAATCGGTTTTTGGCTAAAGCCAATATGTATTCTTTTAATGTGGGTCTAACATCTTTGGTGGTTGGTGCAAACGGAGACTATACCGTAAAATCTTCTGAGGAATTGTATACCAACAATGAAATGCTCTCAAAACTTATGGAAGCCTATCTCGAATGTTGTAAGGGTCAAAAAACGTTGATTTTCAATAATGGTATAAATACATCATTATATGTGTATGATATTTTTAATAGAGCGGGACTACCCATTGCACATTTGGACAATACAACTTCAAAAAAAGAACGCGCTAATATTTTAAAATGGTTTAAAGTAACTCCGGGAGCTATATTAACTTCTGTAAGTATTTTGACTACAGGATTTGATGAACCTAGCGTTGAATCTATAATTTTAAATCGTGCTACAAAATCTTTGACGCTTTACTACCAAATGATTGGACGTGGGTCACGAATTTTTAAAGAAAAAGACAGTTTTAATGTTGTTGATTTAGGCAATAATTTCCACCGATTTGGTCCATGGGGAAGTACAAATCTTGATTGGCATCGGATTTTCAAGTATCCAAGCCATTATCTCGATGGAATTTTGAGTGATGAAGACCTCGAAAATAATTTCAAATATGAAATGCCTGAAGAAATTAGGGCATCTTTTTCAAATTCAGTAGAAGTTTACTTTGATATCAACAAGACTTACATAGAATCCATTAGACGCGGAGAATCTTCAAAAGTTGTTCTAAAAAGATCAATTGAGCAACATGCAAAAATTTGTGTCGAAAATAGCGAAGATATTTTTGATGCTCTAGGATTGATAAAACTTTTGGAAGATGATATTGAATTTAGAATCAATCGCTATTCCAAATGCATCAGCAAAAGCACACATAATTTTTTAGCGTGGTTAAAAGATGATTATAAGAAAAAATTACGCTCTTTTTTAAGACAAAATTTTGATGACATTAAATCTAATCTCAATTGATTAATGATAGCATATATTATAATCTTTATGTCTGTTTTCAACTTCACTCAAAATAAAAAAGTAATATTTGAATTCGATAAATCGTGTAACATAGACGCATGGCAAGTCGTTGATGATGTTGTAATGGGAGGGAAGTCTAATAGTGAAATTTCATTAAATGAAGACGGCAATGGATTTTTTAAAGGAACTGTTTCAATTGAAAATAATGGAGGCTTTTCTTCTATACGTTTAAATGTGAATAAAATTGAAACTACTTCAAATAAAACTATTTTATTGAAACTAAAAGGCGATGGATCAGTATTTCAATTTCGTGTAAAAAGATCAAAATATGAACGTCATTCCTATATCTTTAACTTTAAAACTACTGGGGATTGGGAAACCATAGAAATTCCATTAGAAGAAATGACACCAAGTTTTAGAGGATTTAAATTAGATATTTCAAATTTTAATCAAGACGACATTCAACAAATTGGATTTTTAAAAGCATCAAAGAAAAATACACCTTTTCGACTAGAAATTAAACATATTCATTTGAATTAGATTCAAAAATTTGCATATTAGCATAGTATTTAGCCCCTTCAAATCTTGCTATGATCATAAAAAACTCAATAAAACCCTACCTATATTTTATTATTTCTCTTATTATCATCAATTTTTTTGGCTGTGATTTTAATAAAAAACCAGCAACCTACAATTCAAAACTTCTAATAGGTTCTTGGTTAGATAGGAGCAAAGCAAAATTACATTTTACACTTCTTGAAAATGGTGTTGCCAAATCTGATAATATGGAAACATTAGTCTACAAAAGTTGGTCTGTACGTAACGATAGTCTATTTCTTAAAGTAAAAAGTATTGGAAACAGAACACATTTTGAAACTATAGAAGCTTATAAAATTGACACTCTAGATTCAAATACACTAGTACTTCACAATAAAAATTTCAAAATGTCCTACACTCGAAAAAAGTGATAATAATTACAATAAATTTCAAGCATTGAACATCATATTTAATTTTTTATAAATTACTGATTTTCAATTATTTATGATGATTTGAATTCAATTGAATTTAAATCATATTTATTAAATTAAAGTCTATTTGATTAATTGGTTATATATTTTTGATTAGGAAAAATTTTATTCGTCATTTTCTAACAAAAAATATGCAGACATTAAACAAATTTAGTAAAGCAATTACTCAAGATCCTACACAACCAGCCGCACAAGCCATGTTGCATGCTATTGGTCTTGATCGATCTGATTTTGAAAAACCATTTGTTGGAATAGCAAGTACAGGCTATGAAGGCAATCCTTGTAACATGCATTTAAATGATTTGGCAAAATTGGTAAAGTCAGGAACTCAAAAAAAAGATGTAGTGGGGCTGATTTTTAATACCATAGGTGTAAGTGACGGAATTTCTATGGGAACACCGGGAATGCGTTTTTCATTGCCTTCTCGTGATATTATTGCAGATTCTATGGAAACTGTTGTTCAGGCCATGAGCTATGATGGAATGATTACAGTCGTTGGATGTGATAAAAACATGCCAGGAGCACTAATGGCAATGATACGAGTTAACAAACCTTCTATTTTGGTTTATGGTGGTACTATTGATTCTGGTTGTCATAATGGAAAAAAACTCGATGTTGTTTCTGCATTTGAAGCTTGGGGTAGCAAAGTTGCTGGAACAATGGACGAGAAAGAATTTCAGAATATCGTACAAAAGGCCTGCCCAGGTGCTGGAGCTTGTGGAGGAATGTACACTGCAAATACTATGGCTTCTGCTATAGAAGCACTTGGTATGGCATTGCCGTTTAATTCTTCAAATCCTGCAACAGGAAAAGAGAAAAAAGAAGAAGCTATTGAAGCAGGGAAAGCCATTCGGTTGTTGCTCGAAAAAGATATAAAACCCTCAGATATCATCACAAAAAAATCACTAGAAAATGCCATAAGACTTATTACAGTTCTTGGAGGTTCAACAAATGCTGTACTGCACTTTTTGGCCATTGCAAGAGCTACTAATATTGAGTTTACATTACAAGATTTTCAACGTATAAGTGATGAAACCCCTTTCTTAGCAGATTTAAAACCAAGTGGAAAATTCCTTATGGAAGATGTTCATCGAGTAGGAGGTATTCCTGCAGTTTTAAAATATTTATTAGAAAATGGATTAATACACGGAGATTGTTTGACCGTAACAGGAAAAACAATTGCAGAAAACCTTTCTGAAGTTAAAGGACTTTCAGAGGGACAACAAGTCATTAAACCTCTTGATTGTCCAATAAAAGTATCGGGGCATTTACGCATGCTGTATGGGAATTTAGCTACAGAAGGAAGTGTTGCAAAAATTACTGGAAAAGAGGGTTTACTATTTTCTGGAAAAGCAAAAGTATTTAATGGTGAATATGCTGCAAATGATGGCATTCGCGATGGACTTGTAGAAAAAGGTGATGTTGTTGTAATACGTTATGAAGGGCCAAAAGGGGGGCCTGGAATGCCTGAAATGCTTAAGCCAACAGCAGCAATCATGGGTGCTGGACTTGGAAAAGATGTGGCACTTATTACTGATGGTCGTTTCTCTGGTGGCACACACGGATTTGTTGTTGGTCATATAACACCAGAAGCACAAGATGGAGGCACAATTGCTTTAGTAGAAGATGGTGATACCATTACCATTGATGCAGAAACCAATAGTATAACATTAGAAATTTCAGATAAAGAATTGCAAGAAAGAAAGCAACAATGGAAAGCACCAAATTTAAAAGTTTCTAGAGGAGTACTTTTCAAATATGCAAAAACTGTTTCTTCTGCTTCACAAGGATGTGTAACAGATGAATTTTAATTTAAAATATTTATGGACGTACAAACAAAATCAAAACAAAGCTATATAAATCAGCCCACCGAAAGAATTTCAGGTGCTGAAGCTGTGATTCGCTGTTTAATTGCAGAAGGTGCAGATACTATCTATGGATATCCTGGGGGGGCTATTATGCCTGTATATGATGAGCTTTTTAAGTATCAAGATCAAATACATCATGTCCTTACAAGGCACGAACAGGGTGCAACTCATGCTGCTCAAGGTTTTGCAAGAATATCAGGCAGAGTAGGTGTGGCAATTGCAACATCTGGACCTGGTGCTACAAATTTAATTACAGGAATTGCAGATGCTCAAATAGACTCAACTCCAATGGTATGCATCACAGGACAAGTGCCCTCTCATCTTTTGGGAAGTGATGCATTTCAAGAAACAGATATTGTTGGGATTTCTACACCAGTAACAAAGTGGAATCATCAAATCACAACAGCAGAAGAAATTCCAGAAGTGATTGCAAAAGCATTTTATATTGCTAGAAGCGGTCGGCCAGGACCTGTTCTTATAGATATCACAAAAGACGCACAGTTTGGAGAATTAGATTTTACCTACAAAAAATGTGAAGGGATAAGAAGTTATAATCCTATTCCTAAGGTTAACCCAATACAGCTCAATGCAGCCGCAGAACTAATAAACAACGCTAAAAAACCATTAATTGTTTGGGGACAAGGTGTTATTTTGGGAGAAGCTGAAGAAGAATTTAAAGCTGTAGTTGAAAAATCTGGTGTACCTGCAGCATGGACTATCATGGGTGTTTCTGCAATTCCAACATCTCATCCATTAAATGTAGGTATGGTTGGTATGCATGGAAATTATGGTCCAAATATTCTTACAAACGAATGTGATGTTTTGATTGCAATTGGAATGCGGTTTGACGATCGTGTAACAGGAAAACTAAGCGATTATGCAACACAAGCAAAAGTGATTCATTTTGAAATTGATCCTGCAGAGATTGATAAAAATGTAAAAACTGATGTAGCAGTACTTGGAAATGCTAAAGAAAGTCTAGCGCAAATTCTTCCATTATTAAATAAAAATACACATACAGAATGGCTGAAAAAATTTGAAGAATTATCAAAAATTGAATTTGAAAAAGTCATTAAAAATGATTTGCATCCAACCAAAGAAGGACTTACAATGGGAGAAGTTCTCAAAGAAATTAATGGGCAAAGTAAAGGAGAAGCAGCTATTGTTTCAGACGTTGGGCAACATCAGATGATTGCATGCAGATATGCAGAATTTAGCACCTCAAGAGGGAATATTACATCTGGTGGATTGGGAACAATGGGCTTTGCACTTCCAGCAGCTATTGGCGCTAAAATGGCTATCCCAGAAAGAGAAGTTGTGGCTGTAATTGGAGATGGTGGCTATCAAATGACTATTCAAGAGTTGGGTACTATTTTTCAAACCAAAGCAGCCGTAAAAATTGTTGTTTTAAACAATGATTTCTTGGGAATGGTTCGCCAATGGCAACAGTTGTTTTTTGATAAAAGATATGCTTCAACAGTGATGACAAATCCAGATTTTGTAACTATAGCAAAAGGCTATCAAATTGAAGCTAAACGTGTTACAAAACGAGAAGAATTATCTGCAGCAGTTGAAGAAATGATGACTTCAAAAGAAGCATATTTTTTGGAAGTATGTGTGGAAAAAGAGGATAATGTATTTCCGATGATCCCCTCTGGCGCATCGGTATCAGAAATTAGATTAGAATAATATGGGAACAGAATTAAAGCAGTTTACAGTTTCTGTCTACGCAGAAAATAATGTTGGATTACTCAATAGAATCTCAGCAATATTTCAAAGACGCCATATCAATATTGAAAGCATGAACATTTCAGTTTCAGAAATTGAAGGTGTTTCACGTTTTATCATTTTGGTTAATATGACTGAAATCAATGTGAAAAAAATCATAGGACAAATTGAAAAGCAAATAGAAGTCATTAAAGCATTTTATCATACAGATGAAGAAACAATATATTTGGAGTCTTGTATGTTTAAAATTAAATCTGATTTACTTTTTGAAGAACGACAAATTCAAAACATCATCAAAGAAAGTGATGCTAGAATTGTAACCGTTAACAGAGAGTTTTTTGTATTGGAAAAATCTGGTAGACGTCACGAAATAGAATTATTACACAGAGAATTAAGTGCTTTTGGCATCATGCAATTTGTGCGATCTGGGCGAATTTCTATAACTAAAGATCAAATGAAAATTACTGAATTACTAACCGAATTTAAAAATTAAAACAAACTAATACTCATGGCAAATTACTTTAATACACTTTCATTAAGTCAAAAACTAGATCAACTTTCGAAATGTAGATTTATGCAAACCTCTGAATTTAAAGAAGGTGTAGAAGCGTTAAAAAACAAAAAAATAGTTATTGTTGGATGTGGAGCACAAGGACTTAATCAGGGGCTAAACATGAGAGACTCTGGACTTGATATTTCTTATACTTTAAGAACACAAGCCATAAAAGAACAAAGACAATCTTTCAAGAACGCTTCTGAAAATAAATTTAATGTTGGTACTTATCAGGATCTAATTCCCACTGCAGATGTGGTACTAAACCTTACACCAGATAAACAACATTCCAATGTTGTTGATACTGTAATGCCATTAATGAAACAAGGGGCTACTCTTTCATACTCACATGGATTTAATATTGTAGAAGAAGGAAAGCAGATTCGAAAGGATTTGACGGTAATTATGGTAGCGCCAAAATGTCCAGGAAGTGAAGTTCGCGAAGAATATAAAAGAGGGTTTGGGGTACCAACACTTATTGCAGTTCATCCCGAAAATGATCCAGAAGGAAAAGGTTGGGCACAGGCCAAAGCTTATGCAGTAGCCACTGGAGGTCATAAAGCTGGTGTTTTGGAATCATCCTTTGTTGCAGAAGTCAAAAGTGATTTGATGGGAGAGCAAACTATTCTTTGTGGCGTACTTCAAACAGCCTCAATTTTGTCTTTTGATAAGATGGTAGAGGAGGGGATAGAACCTTCTTACGCTTCTAAATTGATTCAATACGGATGGGAAACTATCACTGAAGCGCTAAAACACGGTGGAATTACTAACATGATGGATCGCTTATCTAATCCAGCAAAAATTAAGGCTTTTGAGCTTTCGGAAGAACTTAAAACCATTATGAAACCTTTGTTTGAAAAACATATGGACGATATTATGTCTGGTCATTTTTCAAAAACAATGATGGAGGATTGGGCGAATGACGATATAAACTTATTAACATGGAGAGCTGCTACAGGTGAAACTGCTTTTGAAAAAACAGCAGCAACTTCTGAAGCTATTTCAGAGCAAGAATATTTTGATCATGGCGTCTTGATGGTTGCATTTGTAAGAGCAGGCGTAGAGCTCGCTTTTGAAACTATGGTGGCTTCAGGAATAATAGAAGAATCAGCCTATTATGAATCTTTGCATGAATTACCGTTAATTGCAAATACAGTTGCAAGAAAGAAATTATTTGAAATGAATCGCATCATTTCTGATACTGCTGAATATGGATGTTATTTATTCGATCATGCGTGTAAGCCACTTTTGGTTGATTTTATGAAAACCATTGAAACAGACGTAATTGGGACCGCTTATTCTTCTGAATCTACTACTGTAGATAATGCAGCCTTAATAGCTGTAAATCAATCAATTAGAAATCATTCTATTGAAGTAATAGGAAATACACTAAGACAGGCTATGAAAGACATGAAAGTGATAAAAACAGAAGCGTAAAACGCAATGAAAGATCTGAAAAACACATATTTTCCAACGGTAAAAGCAATTAAATCTGCAGCTGAAAAGTTACAAGGTATTGCTTCGATATCACCATTGGAGGAGCACCAACGCTTTTCTGATAAATACCATTGTAAAATGTTATTTAAACGTGAAGATTTACAGCAGGTTCGTTCATATAAAATTAGAGGGGCTTACAATAAAATTTCTTCTTTAACAAAAGAAGAAACCAAAAATGGAATTGTTTGTGCTAGTGCAGGAAACCATGCTCAAGGTGTTGCTTTATCATGTCAAATTTTAAAAATCAAAGGAAAAATATTTATGCCTGCACCAACACCAAATCAAAAGGTTGAACAGGTTAAAATGTTTGGTAAAGAGTTTGTAGAAGTTGTCTTAGTTGGAGATAACTTTGATGATTCTTACCACAAAGCCATTGAAGAATGTGAGCAATACAATAAACCATTGGTTCATCCATTTAATGATCAAAGAGTCATTGAAGGCCAAGGGACTGTCGGTTTAGAAATTATTCAACAATCTGAAACACCAATCGATTATATTTTTATTCCTGTTGGTGGCGGCGGATTAGCCTCTGGTTTATCATCAGTAGTTAAGGCATTGTCTCCGGAGACAAAAATCATAGGTATAGAGCCCGCAGGTGCGCCATCGATGTCGAAATCTATTGAAAAAGGAGAACTAGTTCAATTAGATGAAATTGAAAAATTTGTTGATGGAGCATCTGTACAACGTGTAGGAGATTTAACTTTTGAAATATGTCAAAAGAACTTAGATGTAATGACAACTGTTCATGAGGGTAAAATTTGTCAAACCATTTTAGAAATGTACAATAAGGACGCTATTGTTGCAGAACCAGCAGGTGTAATGAGCATAGCGGCCTTAGATGAGTTTAAAGAAGAAATTAAAGGAAAAACCGTAGTCTGCTTGGTAAGTGGTAGTAACAATGACATCACACGTACAGCCGAAATTAAAGAACGTGCATTATTGTATGCAAACTTAAAGCATTATTTCATAATCAAATTTCCGCAGCGTCCAGGCGCATTGCGTGAATTTGTAGTAGATATGCTTGGACCACATGATGATATTACACATTTTGAGTATACTAAAAAGGTAAATCGAGAGAATGATGTTGCTGTTGTTGGAATACAGTTAAAAACCCAAGAAGATTTACAGCCACTTATTACAAAACTAAAAGCACACAATTTTTTTGGTGATTATTTAAATGATAAGCCAGAATTATTTCAGTTTTTGGTTTAAGAATATACAGATAATATATTTCACTAATTTATTGATTATCAATTATTTATTCGTAAATCATATGTTTTATAATTTATATTATGTAAAATTGATTATTTTCAATTAAAGTATTTTAATTCGTATTTTTGTACCCTACTAATTAATGTCTCTCATATGTCTTTACTTAAAATATTTAGAATTATAGCTTTCCTTGAAGGATTATCCTATGTGCTTCTTCTTTTTATTGCCGTTCCTATAAAATATTTAAATAACGATCCTTCATACGTAAAAATGCTGGGGATGCCACATGGATTATTATTTATGGGGTATATTGCTTTAGCAATTGTATTGAGAACTGATAATCAATGGATTAAAAATAATTTTTTTATGGTTTTAATGGCTTCTGTCATTCCTTTTGGTACTTTTGTAGTTGAAAAGAAATTGAATAAAACAATTCAAAAGTAAAATTGTTTAAAACATATTATGGAATTTTTTCTTGAATCATTAAAACGCTTTTTAACAAAAGCTGGAGCAAACTCTTCATTGGCAGATTGGCTTAGTATTATTTTACTCGTAGCAGGCGCTTTATTTGTAATTTTTATTATAGATTATCTTATCCGTTTAATTATTAGGGTTGTATTTTCAAAAATTGCGCAACGCTCCAAAACACAATTTGATGATATTATGATTATTCATAAAGTACCTCGTAATATTGCTCATATTCTTCCTTTGTTTATTGCTTATGAAATTATTCCAAATATATTTTTTGAGCATCCTGAATGGCAAAACATCATTAAAAAAATAATTTTAGTTCTTGGAATAGTTTTTTCTGTATGGGGATTACGCAGCATTTTTGGCTCCATAAAAACCTATTTTAAATCTGTTGAACGACTAAAAGACAAACCTATTGACAGCTATATTCAAGTCATCATGATATTTGTTTGGCTTACAGGTGTTTTTGCAACATTTGCTATCATTACTGGAATATCGTTCTGGGAATTTATGGCCGGACTTGGTACTGTTTCTGCCGTAATAATTTTAGTTTTCAAGGATACTATTCTTGGGTTTGTGGCTAGTATTCAAGTTTCTGTTAATGATATGGTTCGTATTGGTGATTGGATTACATTTCAAAAATTTGGTGCTGATGGTGATGTTATAGAAATAAACCTTGCAACCGTAAAAGTTCGAAATTTTGACCATACTATCACCACTATTCCAACATATGCCCTTATTTCAGATTCATTTAAAAACTGGCGGGGAATGACAGAATCTAACGGTAGACGTATCAAAAGATCACTTAATATCCGAATGGCAAGTATTCGTCATTTAAATTCAGAAGATTTAAAAAATCTTTCAAAAATTGAATTAATTAAAGACTACATCTCTGTTAAATCCAAAGATATTGCTTCTTATAACACTGAAAATGAGGTTGATAAAACATTACTCATTAATGGTCGAAATCTCACAAATATTGGTGTTTTTAGAAAATATATTGAATCTTACGTAGAAAAACATTCAGCAATCAATAAAGATTTGATGATTATGGCACGCCAACTTCAACCCAATGAAAATGGGTTACCCTTAGAGATTTATGCCTTTAGCAATGATAAACGTTGGCAAAATTACGAATACATTATTGCCGATATATTTGATCATATCATTGCTTCATCCTCTACTTTCGACTTAGAAATTTATGAACGTAAATCTTAGAGATAAGCACCTCATAAATCAACGCCCAGAAATTTCTTCTGCTAAAATTTTTGAAGCGTCATCAAGCTTTGAAACATTTCAGAATCAGGTTTTACGGCCTATTTTAAAATTTCAAAATGACTTATTAATTGAAGTTTTCTTATCTAGAATTAAGACAAAAAATCGAGACCTAAGTGCCTTAAGTTTTCTTGAAAAACAAGAGATTATAATAACTCAATTTAAAACGAATACAACTCTAAAACAGATGCTTTTAGGCTGTGTGATTGGGTTATTGACTACAGAAGAATTCAATTATTATAATTTCAATACATCAAACATAAACAAACGTATCTTTTCTATGTTAAAAGAACGTTTGTTAGATCAATGGAAGTAAGCTTTAAAAATCTATTTTATGTAATATCAAACCAGAAGCTGGAGCTATGTAGTCGATGGAAATTGTAGAATTATTTTTCAAACTTTTTTCAATAAAATCTAAATTTACTTCTCCTCTACCCAGTTTGATTAGTGCACCCATCATCAAACGTATTTGATGGCGTCCAAATCCTTTTCCTATTACACGTAGTAAATAGCTCTTTTTTGGAAAAAAATTGGCTGTATACAAGGTGTTTTCAATCAATTCACAAGTTTTTAATTCACGTTGATACAATCCATTGTCAGTTGCTTTATAACAATAGGACTTAAAATTATGAAGTCCTTGAAAAAGCTGAGCTCCTTTTTTCATCAATTCTACATCCAGTGGTTCTAAAATGGTTGTCATAATGGGTGCACAAAAAGGGTGACACTTCTCCCTATGCGCAAAAACATAATGATACTCTTTGTATTTAGAATCTTGAATGATATTAAAATCCGAAGACACTTCATCAATAGATAATGCACGAATATCTTGAGGTAAATTAGTATTAAATTCCTCTAGAAATATGCTTAAATCTTTTATGGGTTCATCCTTTAAAAACAGTTCAAATGCAGCTTCCTGAGCAGAAACTTTAGCATCAGTTCTACTTGCAGCTAATGTTTTAAATGATTGATTTTTAAGAATATAACGCAGAGTTTTATCAATCATCAAATGCAGTGTTTTGGTATTTGGTTGTTTTTGCCAACCATGAAAACGGTAGCCTAAAAATTGAAATTTAACCAAATAATAAAAACGTTTTTGAAACATCTGCTTAAGTTGGGAGTTTCTGTATACAAATAAAAATTAATGTCTTGATTTTAATACATTTACAATGTCTGAAAGACAATAGCCCTTAGCCTGTAGTAAAATTAAATGATGAAATAACAAATCTGCGCTTTCTTCCAAAAATAATTCATCATTTTGATCTTTGGCTTCTATAACCGTTTCTACGGCCTCTTCACCTACCTTTTGAGCGATTTTATTGATGCCTTTTTCAAATAGACTTGAGACATAAGACGCGTCGTTCGGAGTGTGTTTTCGATTTGAAATAACTTGTTCTAAATCAGATAAAAATCCAAAATCCTGCGTATTTTTTTCCTCCCAACAAGTATCTGTTCCTTTGTGGCATGTTGGACCTTCTGGACTTGCTTTTATCAAAAGGGTGTCTCCATCGCAATCAATCTTTAAAGATTTGAGATTCAGAAAATTACCACTCTCCTCCCCTTTTGTCCAAATACGGTTTTTACTTCTACTAAAAAACGTAACACGCTTACTTTTTTGCGTTATTTCTAGCGCTTCTTTGTTCATATATCCAAGCATCAAAACAGTTTTTGTTTGCGCATCTTGAACAATAGCTGGCACAAGGCCATTTTTATTATAATTTACAATCATTATAGTCTAATATTTATATGATTCTGTTGTAATTCTTTTTTTAGTTTTGGAATTGAAATCTCTCCAAAATGAAACACACTTGCAGCTAGGGCAGCATCCGCTTTACCCTCATTAAATACACTTTTAAAATGTTGAACAGCTCCTGCTCCACCAGAAGCAATGATAGGAATATTTACGGTTTCTGATAATTGGGCTAATGCGTCGTTTGCAAAACCTGTTTTAACACCATCGTGATTCATTGATGTAAATAAAATTTCTCCCGCCCCCAATGATTCAACTTCTTTGCTCCATTCAAACAAATCCAAGTCTGTAGGTATTGTTCCTCCCGCCAAATGTACTTTCCAATTATCGTCTATCCTTTTTGCATCAATTGCAACTACTACGCATTGATTGCCAAAATTTTGTGATAATTCATGTATAAGTTCTGGGCGTTTTACTGCTGCAGAATTTACAGCTACTTTATCGGCTCCAGATTTGAGCAATAGAGAGGCATCTTCAACGCTTGTTACACCACCTCCAACGGTGAAAGGAATATCAAGTTTTTGTGCTACTTTTCTTACCATATCACGTGTAGTTCCTCTTGATTCTAATGTCGCCGAAATATCTAAGAACACCAACTCATCTGCGCCTTGAATAGCGTATTGTTGTGCCAATACTACAGGATCTCCTGCATCACGAAGATTTACAAAATTTACACCTTTTACTGTTCTTCCATTCTTTATATCTAGACATGGAATTATTCTTTTTGTCAACATACTAATTGGTATTAATTTGAAATTGCTCTAATGCTTTTAAGGTAATTTTTCCTTCATATATTGCTTTGCCAATAATAACACCCTCGCAGCCTATTGCCTTTAGTTTTGGGAGTTCTTCAAAGTTAGACACTCCTCCTGAAGCAATCAAATGGAGATTTGGATTTTGATTCAAAATAGAGTTATATAATTCAAAAGCAGGGCCTTGCAACATACCATCTTTTGAAATATCAGTACAAATGACATTTTTGATTCCTTTTTTTGTATAATCATTAATAAATGATAAAATTTCCAGTGAACTTTTTTCTTGCCACCCTTGAATAGCGATTTTTCCATGAATACAATCTGCGCCAAGGATTATTTTTTCGGACCCGTAATGGTTTATCCAAGATTCAAACAAATTTGGATTTTTGACCGCTATGCTTCCGCCTGTAATCTTTTGAGCGCCAGATTCAAAAGCAATTCTTAAATCATCATCCGATTTAAGACCACCACCAAAATCTATTTTTAAATTTGTTTGAGTTGCTAATGTTTCTAATATCTTATAATTTACAATATGTTTTGCTTTTGCACCATCAAGGTCTACCAAATGTAAATATTCAATCCCCGAGTCTTGAAACATTTTTGCGACTTCTAATGGATTTTCGTTATATACTTTTTTAGTGGAATAATCTCCTTTAGTAAGTCTAACACACTGCCCATCAATGATATCTATAGCTGGTATAAGTCTCATACAATTACAATTTTAAAAAGTTTTCTAATACC
Organism: Aeromicrobium sp.; assembly: GCA_964219345.1. Taxonomy (GTDB): domain Bacteria; phylum Bacteroidota; class Bacteroidia; order Flavobacteriales; family Flavobacteriaceae; genus UBA3537. The sequence goes on from CAXPPN010000049.1 coordinate 82,209, forward strand.
ATAGCACCATCTCGACTGCTCTTCTCTGGGTGGAATTGTACGCCGTAGAAGTTGTCTTTTTGCAATGCCGATGAAAAATCTATATCATAATTTGAAGTTGCAATCGTAAAATCACACTTTGGCGCATAATAACTATGTACTGCATACATATAGGTAGGCGTTTCCAATCCTATAAACAGTTCTGATTTTAAGTTTTCAATCAAGTTCCAGCCCATATGTGGAACTTTTACATTAGTTTCAAACCGTTTGACATCAACATCAAATATACCCAATCCTGTTGTGCTCCCCTCTTCAGTTGTTTTGCAAAGCAATTGCATTCCCAAACAAATTCCCAAAACATCTTGTTTTAGCTCCGGAATTATAGTGTTTAAACCTGTTGCTTTTAATTGATTCATGGCTTGACTTGCCTGTCCAACTCCAGGAAAAATTATTTTATCTGAAGATAAGATTTCTTCTTTATTATTAGAAAGTACAGCATTAACCCCAAGTCGTTCCAAAGCAAATTGAACACTTTGAATATTGCCAGCTCCATAATCTAAAAGTGTAACTTTCATTATAGCATTCCTTTTGTTGATGGAAGAATCATTTTATTTGGGTCTCTATTAACCGCTATTTTTATAGATTTTGCAAAGGCTTTAAAAATAGCTTCAATTTTATGGTGTTCGTTTGTTCCTTCTGCTTTAATATTTAGGTTACATTTTGCACCATCAGTAAAAGATTTGAAAAAATGCATAAACATTTCTGTTGGAATTTTCCCAATATATTCACGCTTAAAATCTGCATCCCAAACCAACCAATTTCTACCACCAAAATCAATAGCTACTTGAGCTAAACAATCGTCCATTGGTAAGCAAAATCCGTAACGTTCAATACCTAATTTATTCCCTAACGTTTGATTAAAAAGTTCTCCTAGAGCAATAGCGGTATCTTCAATAGTGTGATGCTCATCAACTTCTAAGTCACCATTGACTTTTATATCTAAATCCATCTGACCATGACGTGCAATTTGATCTAGCATATGATCAAAAAATGCAATTCCGGTATCTATTTTACTTTTTCCAGTACCGTCTAAATTTAGAGAAATTTGAATATCAGTTTCATTGGTTTTTCTACTTATTTTTCCGGTGCGAGATTCCAATTTTAAAAATTCATAGATCATACGCCATTGGTTTGTTTCTAAAGCTATAAACGATGAAAGCTCACTACTGGAAACACTCAATTCTGTTGTATCTAAATTTCTACCATCACTAATTAAAATTCCTTTTGAATTTAAATTTTTTGCCAATTCTATATCTGTTAATCGATCTCCTATAACAAAAGAGTTTGTCAAATCATAATTCTCGTTAAAGTATGAAGTAAGTAAGCCTGTTCGTGGTTTTCGTGTTGGCGCATTATCTTTTGCAAATGTGCGGTCTATATATTGATTTTTAAATACAACTCCTTCATTTTCAAAACATTGAACCATAAAATTATGCACTGGCCAAAATGTATTTTTTGGAAATGAAGCTGTCCCCAAACCATCTTGATTCGTAATCATTACCAATTCAAAGTCTAATTCATCAGCAATTTTTTTTAAATAATAAAACACATTAGGATAAAACTCTAGCTTTTCAAAAGCATCAATTTGATAATCTTCTGGTTCTTTGATTAAGGTGCCGTCTCTATCTATAAAAAGTACTTTTTTCATAATTAAATGGTTTGTAAGGCTTGGATTAATTTTAAATTTTCATCTGGTGTTCCTACCGTAATTCTTAAGCAATCATCACACAGTGGTTGTCCATGACGATTTCTGACAATTATACCTTTTGCTATTAATTGGGTATATCGCATATTGGCATCATCAACACGCATTAAAATAAAATTGGAATCTGATGGGAAAATTGTTTTTACGAAAGATAAATTGTTAAGGTTTTGAATCAATTTTTCACGTTCAGATAATATAATATCAATTTGCTTTTTTGTGTTTTCTTGGTTTAAAATCCCTTCAAAAGCTGCATTTTGAGTTAATAAATTGATATTGTAAGGCGGTTTAATTTTATTTAAAATAGAAATAATTTCTGTAGAAGCATAACAAATTCCAAGACGAATACCCGCAAGACCATATGCTTTTGACAAAGTTTGAGTCACCACCAAGTTAGGAAACTCCGGTAAACGCTCAATCCAGCTCTTAGCATCTGTAAAATCAATATAGGCTTCATCAATTACGACCAGACTACCAAAAGCTTTTAAAATAACCTCTATGGCTTTTGTATCCAAAAGATTTCCTGAGGGATTGTTTGGCGAACAAATAAAAATCATCTTCGTATTTGGTTGAATTGCTTTTAGAACATCATTAATTTTGATTTGAAACATTGAATTTAGTGTAACTGATTGATTTTCAATTGCATTTAAATTTGCTAAAACCCCATACATTCCATAGGTTGGTGTAAGCGTCAACACTGCATCTTGGTTAGGTTCACAAAAAGCTCTAAATAATAAATCCAACACTTCGTCACTTCCATTACCCAACAAAATTTGATTTGGCAATACTTGTTTTAATGCTGCAAGTTTAGTTTTTAAAAGAATTTGCTGTGGATCAGGATAGCGATTTAAATCATTTTGAAATGGACTTTCATTAGCATCCAAAAATACAAGGTTGTTGTCTTGGCTTTGAAACTCGTCACGTGCTGATGAATAGGGTTTCATCGCTGCTATACTTGGTCTAATTAACGCTTTAAGATTCATTTTTAAGTGTTTTTAAACGAATAGAAACTGCATTTTTGTGTGCCGAAAGACCCTCAGCATTAGCCATCAACTCAATTGTTGGTCCTAAGTCTAAAAGTCCTTCTTTTGTAATTTCCTGAAAAGTTATGCTTTTTAAAAAACTATCTAGATTGACACCAGAATATGCTTTAGCATACCCATTTGTTGGCAACGTATGATTAGTGCCTGAAGCATAATCTCCAGCACTTTCGGGAGTGTAATCGCCAATAAATACAGACCCTGCATTTTTAACTTGATTAATAAAATACGCATTATCGGAAGTTGAAATAATATAGTGTTCTGGGCCATAAAAATTAATGAGATCTGCTGCTGTTTCTTTATTTGAACAATAAATTAGCTTCATATTTTTAAGGGCTTTTTCAATAATGTTTTTTCTACTTAATGATTGCGTTTGCTCTTGAACTTCAAATAAAACAGCTTCCAAAAGATCAAGATCTGTCGACACTAAAACCACTTGACTGTCAATACCATGCTCCGCTTGACTTAATAAATCTGATGCTACAAAAGAAGGTGTTGCAGATGCATCGGCCATGACCAACAATTCACTTGGACCAGCTGGCATATCAATGGCTACACCAAATTTGGTAGCAGTTTGTTTTGCAGCAGTAACATATTGATTTCCAGGTCCAAATAATTTATTCACCTTGGGAATTGTATCTGTTCCAAAGGTCATTCCTGCAACAGCTTGTATGCCACCAACTTTATATATTTTTTTAATTCCACAAAGGGAAGCAGTATATAGTATTTCATTGGCAATAACTCCAGATGTATTAGGAGGAGTGCATAAAACAATGGAGCTACATTCTGCAATTTGAGCTGGAATAGCCAACATCAAAACTGTTGAAAACAATGGCGCTGTTCCTCCAGGAATATACAACCCAACAGATTCAATTGGACGTTTTTCTTGCCAACAACGGACTCCAATTTGAGTTTGAACATCAACACGATTGGTTTTTTGGGCTTTATGAAAAGTTTCAATGTTTGATTTTGCTTTTTTGATTGCCTTTTTGAGTTCTGGTGAAATGGCTTTTTCAGCCGATTCAATCTCAGATTTTGAAACTTTTAGATCATAAATATCTACTTTATCAAACGTTTTTGTGTAGTGTTTTAGAGCATTATCGCCTTTGTTTTGAACAGTCTCAAAAACATCATTGACAACTTCATTAAGAGCATCGCTATTTTGTGTTGGACGCCTTAAAATAACATCCCATTCTTCAGGTTTTGGATTTTTTATGATTTCCATTAAAGTACCATTTTTTCAATTGGACAAATAAGAATACCCTCTGCACCATTGCGTTTTAAATCATCAATGATATCCCAAAACTGGTGCTGATTTATAACACTATGTACAGAACTCCACCCTGATTTTGCTAATGGTAAAACTGTAGGGCTTTTCATACCTGGAAGAATCTTTATGATATTTTCTAAACTATTATTTGGTGCGTTTAGTAAAACATATTTTGATGATCTTCCCTTAAGTACAGATTGTATTCTAAATTTTATTTTCTCTAGTAACTCAGTTTGTGTAGTTTCGATTTTAGGTGACACAGCAAGTACTGCTTCAGAAGTAAGCAAAACTTCTTTTTCTTCAAGATTATTTTTAAACAATGTGCCCCCTGTAGAAACGATATCTACAATAGCATCTGCGAGACCAATATTAGGTGCAATCTCTACAGATCCATTAATAATGTGCAATTCGGCATCGACTCCTTTTTCTTTTAAAAATGTTTCAACAGTATTTGGATAAGAGGTTGCAATTTTTTTTCCTTTCAAATCATTTAAGTTATTATAATCCATTGATTTAGGAACTGCTAAAGACACACGGCAACGTGAAAAACCTAGCTCCAACGCTGTTGTTATCCCCTCTCCTTTTTCAACTAATATATTACTACCAATAATAGCAATATCCACAACACCATCTTTAAGATATTGAGGAATATCTCCATTACGCAGATAAAAAACCTCGATAGGAAAGTTAGTTGCACGCGCCTTAAGTTGTTCTTTCCCGTTATCTACAGAAATTCCAATATCCTTTAATAATTTTAAAGAATCGTCTTTTAATCGTCCTGATTTTTGAACAGCTACCTTCAGTGTTTTCATTATTAGAAATTTTGAATAAAAAAACCCGCTTGAATTTCAAACGGGTTAATGTCATTTTATAAAATAAATTTACTCCATACACATACAACTCGCCTGTGGGCCAGTATGAATATGATGATGGTGTAAATTGTTGTTTTTCATTGTATTAAATTATTTATCAAAGATTCAAAAAATATTTTTTTATTTCCTAACTTTTTTTGAAAATTTTTATTGGTTACCCAAAATAATTGGCATTCCAGAATCACCAGAACCAATAACAATAACTTTACTGTTTGGAGATTCTGCCAATTTAACGGTAGCTTCAATGCCTTTATCTTGTAAAATCTTATCATTCAAAGACGCACTTAAAATGCGGTTAGCATCGGCTTTACCTTGTGCCTCAATACGTTGTTTTTGCGCTTCTTTATCGGCAGTAACCAACCTAAATTCATATTCTAAAGATTGTTGCTCTTGCTTCAGTTTTCCTTCAATTGCATTTTTAATGGTTTCTGGAAGTTTTACATCTTCAACCAAAACACGTTTAACATTTAAGTATTGTCCTTTCATAAGGGTAACAACTTCATCTAAAATTTCTTGTTCAATAACATCTCGTTTACTTGAATATAATTGTTCAGGTGTATAACGTCCAACAACACTTCTTGCAGCGGCATTTACAGCAGGATTAAGAAGTTCAATAACGTAATCTTGACCTTTTGTTTTGATGAGTTTTCCTAAGTTTTCATATTCTGGCTCGTACCAAATTGTGCCATTTACACGAACTTCCAATCCATTAACAGAAAGAACATTCATTTCGTCTGAGATTGACTGTTGACGTACTTTAAAAACCAACATTGAGTTCCATGGTGCAACTATATGAAATCCTTCACCATATGTTTTTTCTGTATTTATTCCATCTCCAAAACGCTCAAACAAAACACCTCCTTCTCCAGGTCCAATGGTGACGGCTGCTTTTGAAATAAGAATGACTAGTACGGCTATTGTAAAAATTATAGGCAGGCCTATTTTGGGTAAATTTTGCATTTTGTATAAATTTAGTTATTAAATTAATCCTTTGTATTTTCTAATAAACCATTCCAATGCTAAGCTCAAAATAATTAGCAAGAGCAATAATTTATAATTTATCAAAGGTACAGTTTTTTTGTTGATTCTTTGGACTGATTTATAGTTAGGATTATTTAATAATTCATCCAATAAATTATCAAATTCATTTTCTAAAAACAAATGTCCCCTAGTTTTTGTAGCCAATTGCAAGAGCTGTTGATAATCAGAATTAAAAAATTGTGCTTCAACATTAAACTCTAAAATTTCAAACTGACCCGAAGTTGAAAACTGTTGATCTCTTGTCTTTATCTTGTAAGTGTATTTCCCTGACTTTAAACCACTTAAATCAACTTTGTACATGTTACCAACAACTACGAGTGGGTAATTTATAGAAGTTTTAATTTGAGGCGCACTGATCTCAATATCTAAACTTGCATTTGGATTGAATTGAAAATTTTCATCATAAAATTGAGCGAAAATTTCTGTAGCAACAGAACCGTCAAAAACTGGACTGTGATAAGCCACAAGTCGTTTTGATGTCTTTTGAGTACTCAAATATTGAAAAATGGTACTAAAAAAAGCATCAAATTTTTCAAAATTATCATTTAATTGAAATGATTTTAAACGCCATTTCCATATATTTTCCGCTAGTAATACAATGTTTCTAACTCCCTCATCGGAATAAGATAACATTAATGGCATTTGACTAGACCGCCCATTAATAGATTTATACAACAAAATTTGGTGAGGAACGCTAACTTCAGTAGTTCCAAATTCGGATTGTAAGGGTGGATAATCTTCAAAAGATAATGGAATAATCGAAAACGCATCAAAATCGGTATTGAAAGCAGCTTGATAGGCTTCTTTTTGTTTTGTAACCTCTTGCTTAAAATAAGGTTGATTGGCATTCAAAAACGACCATTCTGTAGATGTTCCTCCAATAATAAATGTATTTATTATTTTTGTTTTTGTTTGTTCTAAAATAGACTCAAAATTATAATCTGGCTGATACAAAATAACAAAAGTAAATTCCTCAGAAATTTTCAAAAACTCTTCAGGAGTATAACGCTTAAATGTAAAGTTCTTTTGACTAGAAATAACAGAGTTAAATACCCCTATGTCTGGATGCGTTTTTTTTGAAATCAATGCAATATTAAGTTTCTGATCGATAACTTCAATAGCAAATTTTTTACTGTTATTTGAAACCACTTTTTCATATGTCAAAGGATGTAATTTTGCGCTAAAATGCTGAAGTCCAACCTTTGATGCTTTGAGTTTTGGTGTGATTACTTTTGAATTGTCTAAAGCTGAGAATTGCAGTTTTTCTTTATATACTAATGTTTTATCTTGAAAAATTTCTAAAACTGAACTTTTAGTATCACTTCCATTGTAGTTGATGAAAATTTCAACAGGAAAAGTATTTCCCAAAAATGTATAGGGGTTAAGGTTTATTTGTTTGATTTTCAAGTCAATATATTGCATTGTATCCCCCAAAACCAAGGGGTAAATAGGACTACTAAATTGTTTATCTACGTGTCCATACGAAGTACCTAATGTTTGATTTCCATCACTCAAAAGTAGTATTGGAGCTACTTCATCTTTAAAAATCTCGTGGGTTTGAATAAGAGATTTTCCAATATTGGTTTGTGGTTCATCAAAGCTTAAAGAATCATCGCTGTGGAGCTCGTTGTCAAATGTAAAATAGTGAAGATCAAATTTATCAGAAAGAGTGCTATTTGTTTTTATTTGATTTAAAAGTACTCGAGAAATACTGTCTTTTTTTAAAAATTTAATCGACTGCGAATTATCAACCAAAACGCCTAGTTTTGGTTTAATGATTTCTGCAGATTTAATATTAGTTTCTGGATTTATTAGCAATAAAAAAAGGGCACTCAATGTGAGCGTTCTAGCCGCGGTGAGTACCCAATATATCTTTTCTGAAATCCAAGGTTTGTATTGAAAAAGCGCCAATATAAACGCTATAACGATTGCCAAAATGCCAAATAAAACTATTGATGTTGTCATATGGCAACCTCAAAAATTAGGTAAGCATACCACCATCAACATGGAGGGTTTGCCCTGTAATATATGCCGAAAGATCGCTAGCTAAGAAAACACAAGCATTAGCAATATCATCTGGAGATCCACCACGTTTTAGTGGAATACCAGCACGCCATTGTTCTACTGTGGCTTCATCTAATTTAGCAGTCATTTCGGTTTCTATAAATCCGGGTGCAATAACATTGCTTCGAATGTTTCGAGAACCTAATTCGAGTGCAACCGATTTTGAAAATCCAATAATTCCTGCTTTTGACGCTGCATAGTTGGTTTGTCCAGCATTTCCTTTTACACCTACAACAGAACTCATATTGATGATTGACCCTTGACGTTGTTTAAGCATTGTACGCTGTACTGCTTTAGTCATATTGAATACCGATTTAAGATTAACTTCAATAACTTTATCGAAGTCTTCTTCTCCCATACGCATCAAAAGGTTATCTTTTGTAATTCCAGCATTGTTCACTAAAACGTCAATGGCTCCAAAATCTTCAAGAACGTCGGCCACAAGTTGTTGTGCTGCTTCAAAATTGGCTGCGTTACTTTGGTAAGCTTTAACTTTTACCCCATGGGCTTGAAGTTCATTTTCGAGGGCTATGGCTGCCTCTGAAGAAGAACTATATGTAAAAGCCACATTTGCGCCATGTTGTGCAAAAACAGTAGCAATCCCCTTTCCAATACCTCTACTGGCACCAGTAACAATTGCTGTTTTCCCTTCTAATAATTTCATTTGCTTTGTGTTGGTTTTAAATATGGTTCAAAGATAGGAATTCCTTGTTTATATTCAATTCCTCTGTTAAAAAAAGAAAAACTCTTTTTTGCTCTAATTTCCCTTTTTATAATCAGCTAAAAATTTTGCCAACCCTATGTCAGTCAATGGGTGCTTTAGAAGTCCATCAATAGAACTTAATGGTCCAGTCATAACGTCTGCACCAATTTTTGCACAATCAATGACGTGCATGGTATGGCGAACAGAAGCAGCCAAGATTTCAGTTTCAAATCCGTAGTTGTCATAGATATGACGAATTTCGGCAATAAGATTGAGACCATCTGTAGAAATATCATCTAGACGTCCAATAAATGGCGAAACGTAGGTAGCTCCTGCCTTAGCAGCTAAAATGGCTTGGCCAGGTGAAAATACCAATGTTACATTAGTCTTTATGCCTTTGTCACTAAAATATTTACAGGCCTTTACCCCTGCTTTTATCATTGGTAGTTTGACAACAATCTGTGGGTGTAATGCAGCAAGAGCCTCCCCTTCTTTTACCATACCATCAAAATCAGTTGCAATAACTTCTGCAGAAACATCACCATCCACAATTTCACAAATGGCTTTATAGTGGTTTAAAATATTATCGGCACCTGTAATTCCTTCCTTAGCCATCAATGATGGATTGGTGGTTACACCATCAAGAACACCAAGATCTTGAGCGTCTTTAATTTGATCTAAATTTGCGGTATCGATAAAAAATTTCATTTGTTTTTATTTTATAGTTGATTTGTAAAAATAAAATATTAGCTCACTACACCAAAGTAGACGAACAAAAATATATTAACAAGATTAAAGAGTTTTAAACATTAAAGTTTATAAAAAGACATCAAAAGGCGTTCAAAAACTTTGTCTGGAAGAATACGCTTTAGAATAATAGAAAATTTTTGTAAAAATGCACCTACTTTATAATGAATTTTTGGGTGTTTTGTTTCTATAATTTTATGTACAACTTTAGCTAATATCATAGGGTCTTCTCCATCGTCTACATGGGCGTTAAGTAACTCTAAAGTTGTACCATAAGTTTCTTTATAAGGTGAATTTTCAAGTAATGGCGCATGGTATCGACCAGCGGCAATATTAGTTGAAAAATCACCTGGTGCGACGTTGGTCATGCAAACACCAAATGTTTTTAGCTCCATTCGATAGGCCTCAGTAATAAGTTCAAAAGCGCCTTTGCTTGCACTATATATTCCACGAAAAGGCAACCCCATATATCCTGCTATAGAGGTAATATTAATAATTAGCCCCGATTTATTCGAACGCATATTTGGCAAAACAGCATTAATCATTCCAATTGGGCCAAATAAATTAGTTTCAAAATTGGTTTTCATTTCGGCTATCGGAATTTCTTCCATTGGGCCAGTAATTCCAACTCCTGCATTATTGATGAGTACATCAATTTTAGTGACTTTGTCCAATAGTTCTTTGACACAATTCAAAATAGAACTGGGGTTTGTAACGTCTAATTTTATAATGGGAAATTTTGAGTTATTGTATTTTTCAGGAAAACGACTAGTTCCATACACTCGGTACCCTTTTTGGGTAAGATATTCGCCTATAGATTTTCCAATTCCTGATGATCCGCCAGTAATAAGCACAGTTTTTGACATACTCTTGTGGTAATTTATAAGTTAAATATAGAAAGATTTAGGAAAATATCGTGTACAAAAAAAGGCAAGCGATCTACATCACACCGCTACAACCGTATACCTTTGCTGCGTTCCCGCCCTGGAGGATTCTACAGGAGCTGGTTGTGTAGGACTTGCCCGTGGCAAATATACGATGTTTTAATATTTTTTTTACTGAATATAAATAAATAAATTGCCAAAAAATATCTGAGTCTATGCACCTGTCTAAAGTATTGAAAATCATAATTATTACGTTTATTGTTTCATCTTGTGGAAATTCTTCAAAAGCAATTAAATCCAACTTCACGATCCAATCCAATGCTAAGAAGAACATCATTTCTAACGCCGAAATCCTAGAATTAAGTATATTAAACCCAAATAATAAGGTCATTGATTCTGTTCAATTTACCTTGAACAAATCCTTGATTTCGAAACAATTCAATTTAAAAACCATTGGTTTAGGAGAAAAAATGATAAAGGCTACTGTCTTTTTTGAAGGTAAAAAAGAAGTTGCCTTAAAGAAAGTAATTGTTGTTAATAGTGAATCCCCAAAACTCTATTCTTACGAATTGATAAACACCTATCCACATGATATTACTTCATACACTCAAGGCTTGGAGTTTCATAATGGAATACTATATGAAAGCACTGGGCAATATGGAGAGTCTAAACTTAGAGCACTAGATTATAAAAAAGGTAAAGTTCTCAAAAACATTAATTTATTATCCTCATACTTTGGCGAAGGTTTAACGGTTTTGAACGATAAAATTTATCAATTAACATGGCGCGAAGGTCGTGGCTTGATATATGATGTTAATAAATTTGAAGCTATTGGTAGCTTCAATTATGGACAAAGTAAAGAAGGATGGGGTTTATGTAATGATGGTCAAAAACTGTACAAAACAGATGGGTCAGAAAATATTTGGATTTTAAACTCTAGCACACTTGAAGAAGAACGATTTGTTCAGGCATATACCAATAAAGGAAAATTAGCAAATTTGAATGAGCTTGAATGGGTGGAAGGAAAAATATATGCCAACCGCTATCAAAAAAATGGAGTAGCTATTATCAATCCAGTAAATGGAGCTATTGAGGCTGTCATCGATTTTAAAGATTTAAAAAAGAAAGTCACAAATCACCCAGGATTAGATGTACTAAATGGAATGGCTTATAATCCTGAGACAAAAACTTTGTTTGTAACTGGAAAACGTTGGGACAAAATTTTTGAAGTCAAAATAATACCTGCTCAATAATGCAAGTATTTGAACAATTTCGAACCGTTGTTTCAGATGATATCGACCATTTGAATCATGTCAATAATATTCGTTATTTGGAATGGATTCAAGCAATGGCACGCGCACATTGGACATCGCTAACCTCTGAAAAACAACGTCAGGAGAATGTTTGGGTTGTTTTACGTCATGAAATTGATTACAAGGCTTCAGCTTTTTTAGGAGATCAAATACATTTAAAAACATATGTAACTGAATGTGAAGGCGTTACAAGTATACGTGTGGTTGAAATTTATAATGCTAAAACAGAAAAACTTCTAGTAAAAAGTAAAACAAAATGGTGCATGACAGATCCTAAAACTCAACGCCCAAAACGAATTTCTGAAGCAATTCAAACCATTTTTGATGAATAGGTATAATTTCCTTTAAAAGTTATATTTTTACAAAACAGTCCTAACTTGTATGAAACGTTATTTTTATTTTCTGGTCTCATTTTGTTTTTTATTGCTTTGGAGTTCTTGTCGAAAAGATTTTAACTTTACTCCTAGCAATGGCAATTTGAGGTTTTCAAAAGACACTGTTTATCTTGATACTGTTTTTAGTAATATTGGTTCAAGCACATATACTTTAAAGGTATATAATACTACAGACGAAAATATTTCTATTCCAAAAATAAAACTTAGAAATGGGCTAAATTCCAATTATCGTCTCAATGTTGATGGTATGACCGGAGATCTTCAACTTTCTGGAAAAGAGTTTTCAAATGTAGAAATATTAGCCAAAGACAGCATGTATATTTTCATTGAAACAACGATAGATATTCAATCGTTAGTAACAAATGAAACACAGTTTTTATATACAGATGCCATAGAATTTGGCACAATAAACGTTCAAAAAGTAGAGCTCGTTACACTTGTTAAAGATGCTGTATTTATATATCCACAACAAATAACAAACCCCGATGGTTCAACAGCAATAGAAACTCTAAGTTTTGATGTTGATGGTGATGGTACCTATGATGAAACAAATATACAAGGTCGTTTTTTAGATGATAATGAATTGACGTTTACCAACGAAAAACCTTATGTGATTTATGGTTATGCTGCTGTTGATGAGGGAAAAACCTTAACTATTGAAGCTGGCGCACGTGTTCATTTTCATGCCAATTCTGGTTTATTGGTGACCAATAATGCCTCTATTCATGCCAATGGTGATGTAAGTTTAGATTCAGAACTTATGGAAAATGAAATCATTTTTGAAGGCGATCGTCTTGAACCAGGTTTTGCTGAAGTGCCTGGGCAATGGCAAACGATATGGCTGTTTAATGGAAGTACAAATAATAAATTTAATCATACTACAATTAAAAATAGTGCTGTAGGTCTTTTAGTGGATGGAAATCAAGATGATTCCTCAAAACTAGAAATTACAAATACACAGATATACAATTCAAGTAATTTTGGTGTATTGGGACGCGCAACTAGCATTAGCGCCGAAAATTTAGTTATAAATAAAAGTGGGCAATCGTCATTTGCTGCAACATTTGGAGGTAATTACAATGTTGTTCATTCGACCATAGCAAATTATTGGACGAATAGTTTTCGTCAATTCCCTGCGCTTTTGCTCAATAATTTTAGTGTTGATTTGGATCAAAATTTTATTCCTAATGCCTTAATTTCAGCAAATTTCACAAACTGTATTATTTATGGCAATGACAATCCTGAGTTACTTTTGGATCCTATTACAGATGCTGGTTTTGATTTTAAATTTAAAAACTGTTTGGTATATTTTAATGACCCCAATAACAATTTTTCAGGGCCATATTATAATTTTGAGGATTTAAATTTTTATGAAAATATGTTTTTCAATATGAACCCTGAATTTTTAGATCCACAACAAAATAAACTTCAAATTCCATTAAATTCTCCAGCAGCATCTACAGGAACTCCTATTGGAGGATTAAATACTGATATTACCGGAGCACCACGCTCCTCACCTAGTGATTTGGGGGCCTATAATGCTATAGATTTTGAGAATTAAAAAAGTCAGCACAAAGTGCTGACTTTGTATTTAAAATAATTTTTTTTAAACAAAAAGTGGTCGATGACTCATCAATGCATTAACACGACTTGCAACTGATTCTAAAACTGCTTCGTCTTCATAATTGCTAATCACTTCATCAATTAAATCTACAACTGCTTCCATATCACTTTCAACAAGTCCTCTTGTTGTGATGGCTGGTGTGCCAACTCTAATTCCTGAAGTTACAAAAGGGCTTTGTGTATCAAACGGTACCATGTTTTTATTCACTGTAATATCCGCTTTAACAAGCGCATTTTCAGCGTCTTTTCCAGTAATGTTTTTGTTCCTTAAATCAATCAACATCATGTGGTTATCGGTTCCGCCAGATATTAAGTCATATCCACGCTTAACAAATGCTTTTGCCATAGCGTCAGCATTCTTTTTTACTTGCAAAATATAATGCATAAATTCGTCTGATAATGCTTCACCAAAAGCGATAGCTTTTCCTGCAATAACATGTTCTAGAGGCCCTCCTTGATTTCCAGGAAAAATAGCTGAATCCAAAAGCGATGACATCATTTTTGGCTTACCAGATTTGAATGTTAAACCAAATGGATTTTCAAAATCTTTTCCCATCATAATCAAACCTCCACGTGGTCCACGAAGGGTTTTATGTGTGGTTGTAGTTACAATATGACAATGTGGTAGAGGATCTGATAAAACACCTTTTGCAATGAGCCCTGATGGGTGTGATATATCTCCAAGTAAAATGGCACCAACGCTATCGGCAATTTCTCTAAATCGTTTATAATCTATATCTCTAGAATATGCGGATGCTCCTGCAATAATAAGTTTTGGTTGTTCTTTGGTTGCAATTTCCTGAATTTTATCATAATTAAGCGTCCCTGTTTCTTTTTCAACACCATAAAAAACAGGATTATAAAGACGTCCAGAAAAGTTTACAGGTGATCCATGTGTCAAATGTCCTCCATGGGCAAGATCAAATCCTAAAATTTTATCGCCAACCTTAAGACAGGCATGAAAAACAGCAGTATTGGCTTGACTTCCAGAGTGTGGTTGAACATTGGCCCATTCTGCACCAAAAAGTGTTTTGGCGCGGTCAATAGCAATTTGCTCAACTTCATCTACTACTTCACATCCTCCATAATAACGCTTGCCTGGGTATCCTTCCGCATATTTATTTGTCAAAACAGATCCGGTGGCTTCCATAACTTGATTACTCGTAAAGTTCTCAGAAGCAATAAGTTCTATACCATTTAATTGGCGTTGTTTTTCAGCTTCAATAAGTTCGAAAATTTGTGCGTCTCGTTGCATATTTTTGGTGTATAAACGTTTAGAAGTGCAAAAGTAATAATAACATTAGTTATATCCGTTAAAAAACATATATTTGATGTAAAATTTATTAAAAATTAATTAACATTTTTTGAATATGCCAAAT
The DNA here is from genome assembly GCA_964219345.1 of Aeromicrobium sp. Classification (GTDB taxonomy): domain Bacteria; phylum Bacteroidota; class Bacteroidia; order Flavobacteriales; family Flavobacteriaceae; genus UBA3537. The sequence continues at coordinate 97,281 of CAXPPN010000049.1, forward strand.
TTTGCAAACAACCCAGATCGATCATCTTGGCTACATGTAGATACACACTCAGATTTTCCAATCCAGAATATTCCTTTTGGTGTGTTTCTTACTCGAGATGATATAATAACAATTGGTACAAGAATTGGAGACACTGCTATTGATTTAGGAGCACTTCATCAGCTCGGTTATTTTAAAGGAATTCCACTAACAGACGATATATTTTTACAAGACAATCTTAATGATTTTATTGCCGATGGACGAAAAACTTGGCGAGCTGTTAGAAATCGTATTGCAGAACTATTTGATGACAATAATTCAACTTTAAAAAGCAATATAAAACACAAAGAAATTGTACTTTTTAGACTTGATGAAATTGAAATGCAATTACCAGTTCAGGTTGGCGATTACACCGACTTCTATTCCAGTAAAGAGCATGCGACCAATGTAGGCATCATGTTTCGTGGTAAAGAAAACGCACTAATGCCCAATTGGTTACACCTACCAGTGGGGTATCATGGGCGGAGTTCCTCAATTATTACTACAGACATTCCTGTTCGTCGCCCGAAAGGACAAACCCTCCCTGTTGGTGCAGAATCTCCTATTTTTGGCCCTAGTAAAGCCGTTGATTTTGAGTTAGAAATGGCTTTTATCACTACTGATGCCAATGATTTAGGCGATCCTATTCCAATTGAAGATGCTGAAGATTATATTTTTGGACTTGTTTTATTTAACGATTGGAGTGCTCGTGATATTCAACGCTGGGAATACGTGCCATTAGGACCATTTTTGGGCAAGAATTTCGCCTCTTCAATATCGCCATGGATAGTTACATTAGATGCCCTTGAACCTTTTCGAGTGGAATCGCCAACACAAAACCCTACTCCACTTGATTATTTGCAATATCAAGGTAAAAAAAGTTTTGATATTAGCTTAGAGGTGGCTATAAAACCAGAAAATAATAAAGAAACGGTAGTATCACGTTCAAATTTTAAATACATGTACTGGAATATGGCCCAACAGTTGGCACATCATACTGTAAATGGTTGTCCTGTTAATGCTGGAGATATGATGGGAAGCGGTACGATTTCTGGTCCAACCCCAGATTCTTATGGATCAATGTTAGAGTTATCCTGGAAAGGTGAAAAACCACTTCTTTTATCTGATGGTTTGAAACGAAAATTTATTAATGATAATGATACTGTAATTCTTCGAGGACATTCAGAAAAAAATGGCTTAAGAATTGGATTTGGAGAAGTTAAAACAAAGTTACTTCCCTCAATTTAAATCATTTTTTTTAGTATTTTAAAAACCATTGAATATATCTCAGTATTCAATGGTTTTTTTGTTTGAATAAAAAAAATAATCCCTTAAAAATCAATAATTCATAAAACTTAAGTATAAGTTTTTTAAGTTATCTAAAAATAATAATTTTGAATTGTAATTGAGACATTATGTATTCATTTCAAAATATTACTTTCAAAAATGATTCATTAGCTGTTTGGGCATTTTGCCCCCTTACTTCTATTATTGCTATGACGATTATTACCCCCTTGGGGTACATTTTTATATAAATATTCGTCATGTTTCAAGTTGTTTTTACAACATCAATTTCAATTAAATCAAATACTAAATGAAAGTTTTAAAATTTGGAGGAACTTCAGTAGGTTCTTCAGAAAATATCAATAAAGTTATTCAAATTGTCAGTCATGCATCTGAGAATCAATCTGTTGTGGTTGTAGTGTCAGCAGTTGGTGGAATTACAGACAAGTTGATGAATGCATCAAGCAAAGCCATTTCAAAAGATTTGGATTACAAAAGCGATTTTAATAAACTCAAAAAACAACATATCGATATTATAGAGGGGCTTTTGAGTGGGGATTCCTTGGAAAGCACCAAAGATATCATTTTAGAGAAGCTATTAGAACTAGAAAAACTTCTGGATGGAATTTATTTAATCAATGAATTATCGCCTCAAACAACAGATAAGTTATTGAGCTTTGGAGAGCTAATGTCTTCTCTTATTATTTTTGAAGCCATGCAGCAAAAAGGGTTAAATGTCCAATTGAAAAATAGTCAAAATCTAATTGTTACGGATTCAAATTTCACAAATGCAGCCGTTCAATTTGAGGAAACCAATGCGAATATAACTACTTATTTTGAGCACAATGACAAATTAATAACGATTTTACCAGGTTTTATTTCAAAATCTGAAGACGGTGAAATTACGACTTTGGGACGTGGCGGATCAGATTATACAGCAGCAATTGTTGCTTCTGCATTGGATGCCAAATTTTTAGAAATTTGGACTGATGTAAGCGGTATGTATACCACCAATCCAAAACTTGTTAAGCAAGCAAAACCAATTCATAAATTATCTTACTTTGAGGCCATAGAATTATCACACTTTGGAGCAAAAGTTTTATATCCTCCAACAGTGTTGCCTGTACTGTCCAAAAATATTCCAATTCTCATCAAAAACACAATGGCACCAGATGAGAATGGTACTCTTATTACCAAAGACGTAGAAAATGGTAATTCTAACCCTATTAAGGGAATTAGTAATGTTAATGGGATTTCTTTATTAACACTACAAGGGAACGGTATGGTTGGAATTCCTGGTTTTTCTAAGCGATTGTTTGAAACCTTAGCACACGAAAAAATAAATGTCATTATTACAACTCAGGCTTCTTCTGAGCATTCCATTTGTGTTGGTGTTGCAGACAAAGACGCAAAACTTGCCAAATTGGTATTAGATAAAGAATTTGAAAATGAAATTTCACTTTTAAAAATTGATCCTTTAGTACTTGAACAACATCTATCGATTGTTGCGGTCATTGGCGATCGAATGAAAAATCATCAGGGTGTTAGTGGAAATATGTTTAGCACTTTGGGTAAAAACAATGTCAATATTCGTGCTATTGCACAAGGTGCTTCAGAGAGAAATATCACTGCTGTTATCGCAGATAAAGATGTAAAAAAAGCACTTAATTGTTTACATGAATCCTTTTTTGAGGTTGAAACAAAACAACTCAATTTGTTTGTAATGGGTGTAGGAAATGTAGGAAGTACTCTTTTAAGTCAAATCGAAAAACAAGCGTCTTACATTCAAAATACATTAAAACTAAAGATTAATATTGTTGGGCTTTCAAATTCCAAGATCATGGTTTTTAATGACTCAGGAATAGATTTAAGTCAATGGCAAGAAACCCTATCAAATGGAGAAAAAACAGATCCAATAGAGTTTTTTGAAAAAGCAAAAGCTCTTAATTTAAGAAACTCAATATTTGTTGATATTACTGCAAATGCAGCTGTTGCAGGGACATATGAGCATTATTTGAAAGAGAGTATTGCAGTAATAGCGTGTAATAAAATTGCATGCTCTGCAAACTACGAACAATATCAAAATCTAAAGGATTTGTCGCGCAAATATAAAGCACCATTCCTTTTTGAAACCAATGTTGGTGCAGGACTTCCTGTGATTGATACTCTAAATCATTTAATTGCATCTGGAGATCGTATTCGTTCTATTCATGCTGTCTTGTCGGGGAGTCTAAATTTTATCTTCAATAACTTCAATGATTCAACAACATTTCATAAAGTTGTAAAACAAGCCCAAAAAGAAGGCTATACAGAACCTGATCCTAGAATTGATTTAAGTGGTACAGATGTGGCTCGAAAACTTCTTATATTAGCCAGAGAATCTGGTTATAAATTGAATATGTCTGATATTTTTAATGATGGATTTTTACCGGAGGGCGCATTAGAAGCTTCTTCTGTTGATGATTTTTATACATTAATAAAATCTAAAGATGAAGCGTTCAAAAGGCTACTTAATTCAGCAAATAACAATAATGCAAAATTGAAATATGTTGCCTCGTTTATAGATGGAAAAGCAAATGTTGGTCTTCAAGAAATTCCAGCAGGTCATCCATTTTATAATTTAGAAGGAAAGGATAATATTGTGATGTTTTACACAGAACGTTACAGTGACCAACCACTTATTATTAAAGGTGCTGGAGCAGGGTCTGAAGTGACAGCCTCGGGGCTTTTTGCAGATATTATAAGAGCATCAAATATTTAAGGTAATGAAAGAAGTAAAAATTTTCTCGCCAGGAACAGTCGCCAATGTAGGCTGTGGTTTTGATGTTTTGGGCTTTTGTTTAGATGCAATTGGTGATGAAATGATTATTAGAAAAACGCCAAACAAAGGGGTGTATATAACAAAAATTGAAGGTGGTTATGACCTTCCTTTCGATGTAAATGAAAATGTAGCAGGTGTTTCAGCACTTGCGCTTTATCAAGATGCTCAACCGGACTTTGGCTTTGAAATTGAAATTTTTAAAAATATAAAACCTGGTAGTGGAATTGGGAGTAGTGCTGCAAGTGCTGCAGGAAGTGTTTTTGGGATAAACTATCTTCTTGGAAATCCATACACTAACGAAGAACTCACAACTTTTGCAATGAAAGGAGAAGCCATTGCAAGTAAATCCGAGCATGCCGATAACATCGCTCCTGCCCTTTTTGGAGGTTTTACCCTTGTAAAAAGTAATCAACCTTTGGAAGTATTGCAAATTCCTACTCCTAAAGAATTATATGCCGTTATTGCTCATCAACAAATAGAAATTAAAACTTCTGAAGCCAGATCTATTTTGCCGAAAGAAATCCTTCTTTCAGACGCTATAGTACAGTGGTCAAATTTGGGAAGTTTAATTCATGCATTACATACAAACGATTATTCACTTATTGGAAGTTCATTAAAAGATGTTGTGGTTGAGCCACATAGAAGTAAATTAATTCCAAATTTTAAAGCGTTAAAAAACAGTGCATTAGATGCCAATGCCTTAGGAACATCTATTTCAGGCTCAGGTCCTTCAGTATTTAGTTTATGTAAAGGTGAAAGTGTGGCTCTTCAGGTTAAAAATACACAAAAACAGTTATTAAAATCTACACAAATTCCATTCGAAATTTATGTTTCTAAAATAAATACTCAAGGCATTAGAATTTTAACCCAATAAATCTATGAAATATTATAGCTTAAATAAGCAAGCACCCGATTCAAGTTTTGAAAATGCTGTACGAAAAGGATTGGCACCAGATAGAGGACTTTATTTTCCTGAGCATATAATACCTTTAAATGAAGATTTCTTTGAAAAACTTGATGAATTATCTAATTCAGAAATTGCCTTTAAAGCGATTCAACAATTTATTGGAGAAGAAATTCCAAGTGACAATTTGAGGCAAATAATAGAAGATACATTAAATTTCGATTTCCCTATTGTAGATATTGAAGAAGGTATTTCTACTCTTGAATTGTTTCATGGACCAACAATGGCATTCAAAGATGTTGGGGCACGTTTTATGGCGCGTTGTTTAGGATATTTTAATAGAAACAATGATGCTGAAGTTACTGTTTTAGTAGCTACTTCTGGTGATACTGGAGGAGCTGTTGCTAGTGGTTTTCTTGGTGTCAAAGGCGTTCGCGTGGTTATCCTTTACCCTAGTGGAAAAGTGAGTGATGTTCAAGAAAAACAACTGACGACATTAGGACAAAACATAACCTCCTTAGAGGTTGATGGTACTTTTGATGATTGCCAAGATATGGTAAAAAAGGCCTTTTTGGATGTCGATTTGACCTCGCAATTAGAGTTAACATCAGCCAATTCAATTAATGTGGCACGTTGGTTACCACAAATGTTTTATTTTATGTTTGCCTACAAGCAATTAAAAGCATTAGATAAACCTATTGTATTTTCTGTTCCAAGTGGTAACTTTGGAAATATTTGTGCTGGAATGGTCGCACAAAAACTTGGATTTCCAATTGAACATTTTATTGCCTCTAATAACGCCAACAATGTTGTAACAAGGTTTTTAGAGACGAATACATATAATCCTAAACCATCAATTCAGACCATTAGTAATGCTATGGATGTTGGGAATCCAAGTAATTTTATTCGAATTCAAGCGCTGCATGATAATGATATCAATAAATTGAAATCCAATTTATCATCTTATAGCTTTACTGATGATGAAACTAAAACCGCTTTAGAAACGATTTATTCAAATTCTGGATATATTGCAGACCCTCATGGTGCAGTTGGATATTTAGGTGCAAAAGCCCATTTAACAAACCATTCAAATTCACAAGTTGTATTTTTAGAAACTGCACATCCAACAAAATTTTTAGACGTTGTTGAAGAAGTGATTTCTGAAAAAGTAGAACTTCCTCCACAAATTCAAGCTGTAATTGACCAACAAAAGCATGCAACTTTTGTCAAAAATTATGAGGAATTTAAATCTTTTATGTTGAAATTTTAACACGAATTAAGTACAAAATTTGTGTAAATTTGTGGTCTAAATGATGTAGACCATGAAACAAGTTGCACTTTCACACATACACCAAACTTTGGGTGCAAAAATGATCCCTTTTGCAGGATACAACATGCCTGTACAATACGAAGGTGTAAATATCGAGCACGAAACTGTTCGAAAAGGTGTTGGAGTCTTTGATGTCTCACATATGGGAGAATTTTTGATTGAAGGACCAAATGCTTTGGATTTAATACAATCTGTATGTTCAAATGACGCCTCTGTACTCACTATTGGAAAAGCACAATACAGTTGTATACCAAATGCAGTAGGAGGAATTGTAGACGACCTCATTATTTATCGTATAAAAGAAGAAACTTATCTTTTGGTGGTTAATGCCAGTAACATTGAAAAAGACTGGAATTGGATCAACTCAAAAAATCATATGGGCGCAATAATGAAAAATATTAGTGATGATTATTCGCTTTTGGCAATTCAAGGTCCAAAAGCTGTAGAAGCTATGCAGTCATTGAGTAGCGTAGATTTATCATCCATTAAATTTTACAATTTTGAGATTGCAGATTTTGCAGGAATCGACCATGTCATTATCTCAGCAACAGGGTATACAGGTAGTGGAGGATTTGAAATTTATTGTAAAAATTCTGAAGTAGAACATATATGGAATAAAGTCTTTGAAGCTAGAAAAAATTTTGGAATTAAACCCATAGGATTAGCAGCAAGAGATACTCTTCGTTTAGAAATGGGCTATTGTTTATATGGCAATGATATTGATGACACCACATCGCCTATTGAAGCAGGATTGGGCTGGATTACAAAATTCAATAAAGTGTTTACAAATCATGAAGCCCTTCTAAAGCAAAAAGAACATGGTGTGGAAAGAAAATTGGTTGGTTTTGAGCTTAATGAGCGTGGTATTCCTCGAAAGGATTACCCAATTTTAGATGCAAATGGAAATGCTATTGGAACAGTAACCTCTGGAACAATGGCGCCGTCTGTTGGCAAAGGTATAGGAATGGGTTATGTATCCATTGCATTTTCAAAAGTTGGAAGTGAAATTTTTATTCAAATTAGAAAAAAAACCATTCCTGCAACAGTAGTGAAACTTCCATTTTATAAAGGCTAATTTTTTAATATTTTAAAATGACACAGCAAAAGCATCGTATATTGATTTTAGGTGCGAGTGGCTTTTTAGGAAATTCCATTTACAAAGAATTATCTTCTTACTTCAAAACGTTTGGAACATATCACACTCCAAAAACTGAATTTGAAAACAACCATCATTTTTTTGAATATAACTTTGAAGAAGATGATATTGTTGAGTTACTTTCTGCTTTAAAACCTACAATTATTATTTCGGCTTTGAGAGGAACATTTCCTTCGCAATTATTGGCGCACAGACATATATATCAGTACTTAAAACAACAAGAAAATAGTAAAATCATATTTTTATCATCTGCCAATGTTTTTGATGCATACAGCAAATACCCTAGCTATGAAACTGATACTACCCTAAGCAATAGTGTTTATGGCCATTTCAAAATTCGTGTAGAACAACAGCTTTTAAAGTTGCATAAACGTCAGGTAGCAATTATTAGATTGCCTATGGTTTTTGGGACACAATCTCCACGTGTGAACGAAATTAAATTACTACACCAAGTCAATGAACCCATAGAACTTTTCCCTAATTTAATTATGAATGTAAGCACCGATAATAGAGTGGTCCAACAGTTGCATTATATCATCAACCGAAGCAAAAATGGTGTGTTTCATTGTGGAAGCAATGATTTAGTACATCACGATGATTTTATCAAAGATTTAGTTCGCCAATTAGGATTGAATCAACCTAAATTCAAATATGTGTATACCACTAATGAAGAACGTTATTTGGCGGTTTTACCCAAGTATAATAAACTTCCTAAACATCTTTTGTTTGAGAGCACATCCGTTTTTTCTGATATTATTAAAACGTTTTAGATACACATTATTTGTATATATGATAAGCATTCATATTTTTGTTAAATAATTAATTTTTAATATTTATGGGAAGAGCATTTGAATTTCGTAAAGCTAGAAAAATGAAGCGTTGGTCTGCGATGAGTAAGGCCTTTACACGAATCGGTAAGGATATTGTGATGGCAGTCAAAGAAGGTGGTCCAGATCCTGACAGTAATTCTAGATTGCGAGCAGTAATTCAAAATGCGAAATCGGTCAATATGCCAAAAGACAATATTGAACGTGCCATAAAACGCGCGAGTGATAAAAATCAAGGCGATTATAAAGAAGTACTATTTGAAGGCTATGCGCCACATGGCATTGCAATTTTAGTAGAAACTGCAACAGATAATAACACTCGAACGGTGGCCAATGTAAGAAGTTATTTCAATAAATGTGATGGCAATTTAGGGACTTCGGGTTCTGTTGTATTTATGTTCGATCATACTTGTAATTTTAGAATTAATTCAGAGGGTTTGGATGCAGAAGAAATTGAACTTGATTTTATAGATTATGGTGCAGAAGAGGTATTTTCTGACGAAGATGGGATTTTAATTTATGCTCCTTTTGAATGTTTTGGGGCTATTCAGTCTGAATTAGAATCTAGAAATATTGAAATACTTTCTTCTGGGTTTGAGCGAATTCCTCAAGTTACAAAACCACTCAGTACAGATCAAATTGCTGATGTTGAAAAATTATTAGAAAAACTTGAAGAAGATGATGACGTTCAAAACGTCTATCATACAATGGATATTTCTTAGGAATATTCAGGAATTTTACCTTCTACCCCATCATAAAAAGCTCGCATAAACTTAAAATCGGCTTCAACATCATCTGTTGGGTAAAAAGGTTCTGAAAATTTATTTTCTTTATTTTTAAAGTCAAGAGTAAACATTAAAATTGGAACGTTTGCTTTTTTGGCGATATAATAAAAGCCTGTTTTCCAAGCGTCTACTTTTTTTCTTGTACCTTCTGGTGCAATTGCCATTCGAAATTCTTTTTTTTCATTAAAAAGTCTCGCTATAGCATCAACCTGCTTTTCATTAGCTTTTCGGACTACTGGGGCACCACCAAGACTTCTGAAAAGCCAACCTGTCAAGGGATTGAAAAGTGCCTTTTTTCCAATAAAATTTGCATGAATTCCCAAAACACCCCTAAGAAGTAAACCGACATAAAAATCATGCCAACTGGTGTGTGGTACGGCAATTATAACCGCTTTTTTTACACTATCGAAGTCGTTAAATCCTGTTGCCTTCCAACCTAAAATTTTTTGATAAATAAATTTAGAAATATATTTTATCATTACATTTTTGAGTAAAGCTTCTCTAGCTTGGATCTAGTTATTACTGATTTCCAATGATTACCAATTGCATTTTCCCAAAGCGGAGTAAGACTCAGCGCAACATCGATCATAGCATCCATTTGTTTTTGAGTCAATGATTTGCATACATCTTTAGGAAGAGTAATATTCTGCTTTTTCATCATGGACTTAAAAATTGCAACATCCTTTGGATAAAACTCCTCTAAATGATGAAAAACAATACAGTTTCCAACGCCGTGTTTAATCCCTAAAACAAAAGACAACCCATAACTCATCGCATGAGCAACTCCAACTTGTGAATAAGCAATACTCATTCCTCCGTGCCAAGAGGCCATCATGAGTTTATCTTGCATTTCCTCAAAGCTATCATTTCCCAAAAATACCTCATGACATAACTCGTATGCCATTTCTCCATAAGATTTACTGAATGTATTGATGAAGTTTCCATTTAAGGATTCTACACAATGAATAAAACAATCCATTCCTGTATAAAACCATTGATTCTTTTCAACGCCATCTGTTAATTCAGGATCTAAAATTACTTGATCAAAAGGAGTAAAATCACTATTTAAACCTAATTTTAATTTTGATCCACACAAAATTGCTGTTCTTGATACTTCTGCGCCTGTTCCTGAAATCGTTGGTATTCCTACATGATATACACCAGGGGTTTTTAAGAGATCCCAACCTTGATATTCCTCACTCGAACCGTTGTTGGTAAGCATTACTGAAACAGCCTTTGCTAAATCCATAACACTACCACCACCAATCCCTATGATTCCAGATGGAAGTGCTTTTGTTTTTAAAATAATATCTTCAACTAACACATCAACTTGCGTTGTTTTGGGCTCTTCTGCTGATGAAATAAAAATAATATAATCATCATATAGTAGAGAAATTCTTGAAATGAGATTTGGATTATTTTCAAAAACATCATCTATAAAATAAATAAAGGGTGCACGTTCGTTTTGACGCTTTGGTTCAACAATTTCATTTAATTGATTAAAACTACCGCGGCCGAATACCACTTTAGATACCATTGGAAAATTCTTAAAACTCATATTTATTAGATTTGGGGTGAATTATGATCAAGCCATAAGGCTTTTGCTTTAGCTAAATCTTCTGGAGTATCAATTTCTATGCCTTGTATTGTTGTTTCCACCATTTTAATTTTTTTACCATGCTCCAAAAAACGAATGCATTCGATTTTTTCAGAAGCTTCGAGCTGTTGAATAGATAGTTTGGTAAATTCTAATAATGGAGCCTTTCGAAAAGCATAAACTCCTTTGTGTTTAAAGTATTGTGTTTCAACTGTAGAATCCCTGTGAAAAGGAATTGGACTTCTAGAAAAGTATAGTGCAAAATTATCCTTGTCCGTAATAACTTTGACACAATTTGGGTTATTTATTTCATCTTGATCTTTAATCTTTACCATCAATGAAGCAAGGTCAATGTCTTTGTTGATATCCTCCTTAAAAACATTCAATAATTTTGATAAACTGTCTTTTTCTGTAAAAGGCTCATCACCTTGAACATTAACAACAATATCACAATCTATTGAAGCTACTGCTTCTGCAATGCGGTCACTCCCCGATTCATGTGCATTAACACTCATCAGTACTTCCCCACCTTTGTTTTTAATTTCATCAAAAATAATTTGACTGTCGGTTACAACATAAACGCTATCGAAAAGACCGGTATTTACAGTGGCTTGATAAGTTCTGTAAATCACGGTTTCTCCACCTAAATTTTGCATAAGCTTGGCAGGAAAACGACTTGCACCATAGCGTGCAGGAATCATTGCAATAATCTTTGTCTTTGTCATAATAAAGCGGAGTAAAATTACAGTTTTTTTTATAAGTAATATTTAAAGAATAGTTAATAGTTTAAGATTCAAAAAAATCATCGTTAAATCCTATTAAAAACAAGGTTTCTTTGGCCCTTGTAAGTGCGGTATACAACCATCGTAAATAATCCATATCTATACCATTGGGCAAGTAAGGTTGCTCAACAAAAACGGTATTCCATTGCCCTCCTTGAGATTTATGACAGGTAATAGCATAAGAGAATTTCACTTGAAGCGCATTGAGATATTTATTCTTTTTTACTGCCAAAAACTTTTTGTAACCCGAGGATTCATTTTCATAATCTTTGAGCACTTCCTGATATAAATCATTAGCTTGTTCGTAGGGTAAAGATGGGGTTTCCAAATTAATGGTATCTAACATAAGAACCGTTTCAAATGGTTTCATATTTGGATAATCTACGAGTCGTATTTTAACTTCAGCAAATCTAAAACCATATAATTCTTTAATGCTAAACAACTCTAACACTTCAATAATATCACCATTGGCAATAAATCCCGCTTCACTTGTGGGCTTTAACCAAAAATAATTGTTACGAACAATCATTAAAAAATCTCCAGGAGTGAGTTCATGTTCATTAAAAAGAATCCTAGATCTTATCTGTTGATTATAAGCGTTTGCACGTTTGTTCGAGCGAACAATAAAAGCAGTATCCTCAGTACCTCTAGAAGCATAAGATTCACTTAATGCATTTTGAATATCATTACCGTCTTGAAGACGAATAATATCCTTAAAACCATCTATATTAAACTTAAAATGTTCAAAAAATTGATTTGAAATAGATTCACGAAGCATTGTAGCGTTGAATAATATGCCTGAGTCTTGAGCTTGTCGCACAACTTCATCAAGCTCTATTTCTTGAGCAAGTTTGTCATAATTTAGTTCTAGCCTACTTGCATCCAAAGCCGGACTAATATCTAGACTTACAGGTGGCAACTGAGCTGTATCACCCATCAAAAGAAGTTTACATTGATGACCAGAACATACAAATTGAATCAAATCGTCTAGTAAAGCTCCACTTCCAAATAGGCCGCCTTGGTTGGAATGGTCGGAAATCATTGAGGCTTCATCAACAATGAATAGCGTGTTTTTGTGTTTATTGGGTGCCAAAACAAAGGATATTTTTCCATTTTTTGCAGTTCTAGGCATGTATATTTTTTTATGAATTGTGTAGGCCTGTGTTGAGGCGTACCCAGTGATGACTTTTGCTGCTCTACCTGTTGGTGCAAGAAGCATGGCACTTTTTTTGGCTTTCCAAATATTTTTTACAATCGTACCAATAATTGTTGTTTTTCCAGTACCTGCATATCCTTTCAGCAAAAAAATATTTTGTTTTGACGGGGAAGTAATAAAACTTGCAAGTTGTTGTAAACCAGCATCTTGCTTTAGTGTTGGTTCAAAAGGAAAACCCAATTTAAGTAGTTTATAAAATTCTGATGCGGTCATAAAATCGGGTCAACATAGTTCTGTTCAAATATAAGAATGATTTTTGCGTGCTTTCACTTTATTGAATAAAAAAAAATTGTAGATTTGCTTATTCTGAATTTAATTTAACAAAACCATGGTTATTATTTCAATTGTTGCAGTCATCCTTTTGACAATCTTTATTGTTTGGGCAATCGACAAATTTATCCCCAAAAAATTTAAATCCCTTATTCTACTTGGTCTTTGGGCCATTATCATCTTTTTAGGCTATATTACATTTATGTCTGTTTATGGTGAAATTCAATTTAATCAATTGAAAGAAAAACGCTATAAAGTAGTCATTGAAAACTTAAAAGATATACGCGACGCCCAATTGGCCCATAAAACTGTTACAGGACAATTTCAAGGGGATTGGGATAAGCTTGTATCATTTATAGAAAATGAAAAATTCACTATCACACAACGCAGAGATTCTACTGTTATTGATAAAGTTCTCACAAGGCGCTATGGTGTGGATACAACTAAAGATATTGTTATTGTTGATACTCTTGGATATGTACCTGTAAAAGATTCGCTTTTTGGCGCAGACCCACGTTATAAGACAATGATGAATGTCCCTGTTGGAAAAAAAGGTGAAAAATTTAAGTTAGAAACTGGAATGGTTGAACAAAATAAAATCAATATTCCTGTTTTTGAAGCTTCAGTTGCAAAAAGTGTCATTCTTTTTGATCAAGATAAAAACTTGGTTAAAAAAGAAGAAGAAGTTGTTTCTGTTGAAGGTGTAAACGGACCAACACTAAAAGTTGGTTCTTTGGAAGAAGTAAATACAAATGGTAACTGGCCAAAAAATTATTCAAAAGAACAATAAAAACCCTGAAAAAGGAATTGTATTGTCCATTCAAGTAAGCTTGAATGGACTTTCTTTTTTTGTTTTGGATGGCGACAAGAATCAAGTTATAGATTTGATTCATACACCATTTGAAAAAACACATACACCCCAAGAACTTTTAGATCAGTTGGTACATCATTTTAATACCCATGAAGTTCTGCAAAAATCCTTTTCTAAAACAACACTTATTCATGATAATGAAATGGTTACACTCGTGCCATCGCCATTGTTTGAAGAAGAATATTTATCAGATTATTTGAAATACAATACAAAAATCTTTAAAACAGATTTTATCACTTATGATGTTATTAAAAATGATGATATCATGATTGTATATGTGCCTTTTGTAAATATAAATAATTACATTTTTGAACGCTTTGGAAGTTTTGAATATAAACACAGTACTACTGTTGCGTTGGATAGAATTTTAGAAATTCAAAAAAATAATGCCAAAGAATCCATGTATATCAATATCGCGGAAACCTACTTCGATTTAGTGGTTACAAAAAAAAATGCACTACAGCTATACAATAGGTTTGAATATCAAACAAAAGAAGATTTTATCTACTATGTATTGTTTGTGTCAGAACAGTTAAGGCTTAATACAGAGGAATTTGAGTGCGTGCTTATGGGCGCAATAAAAAAAGACGATGAACTCTACTCTATCGTCTATAAATACATTAGACATGTATCTCTATTGTCCGAAGACAAAATGCTTTATAGTCATAACAACTCTACCAAAAATTTCACCATCTTAAATAGCTTTTAATGCGAATAATTTCGGGGAAATACAAAGGTAGGCGATTAAATGTTCCAAAAAAATTACCTGTGCGCCCTACAACAGATATGGCCAAAGAGGCACTTTTCAATATTCTTATTCATCGCTATGATTTTCATAACCTTTCAATCTTAGACTTATGTTCTGGAACGGGAAATATCGCTTATGAATTTAGTTCTAGAGGCGCAAAAAATATAGTCGCAGTAGACAAAGAATTTCGTTGTGTGAAATTTATAGAACAAACGGCATCAGAATTTGAAATGCCAATCGACGCTATTAAAAGCGATGTGTTTTCATTTCTGGAACGCACACCAATAACATTTGATATTATTTTTGCTGACCCACCCTATGCCATGCCAACGGATGAATTTGCATCAATTGTTCAACTTATATTTAAAAGGAAACTATTAAACTCGAATGGTTTACTCATTATTGAACACTCAAAGCATACAAATTTATCAAACCTCGAAAATTTTGATGAATTAAAAACCTATGGTGGAAATTGTTTTAGTTTTTTTAAATAAAAAAAGCAGATCTATAAGCCGAATTCTGTACTCAAAAAAGAGCCCCTATCATTTATCTGCGTTTACTGTTACCAGAAAACTTTAGCTGCCTACCCTTCAGTATTGTACGTGCCGCACTCAAACACTGATTTACATGGCATTGCACCGCATAGAGTTTACATGATTTCACTACAGCTTAACCTGTACATTCTTTCTGTTGCACTATTCCTAACCTCACGGTCGATGGCTGTTAGCCACTATGCTGCACTATGGTGTTCGGACTTTCCTCTATTCGAAAAACGAATAGCGATAAGGCGATCTGCTTTCGTGCAAAAGTACACAAATTGTTAATAAGTACTCGTTTTTTTCTCTGGTATTCATCTTTGTGTTTCGCTCCGAATTTTTAAATTTGTTACATATGGAAAAGTTTGTTGTATCTGCATTAAAATATAGACCAAAAACATTTAAAGATGTTGTTGGGCAGTCTGCAATTACAACAACTCTAGAAAATGCCATAAAAGAAAACCATTTAGCCCAAGCCCTACTTTTTACAGGCCCACGCGGTGTTGGTAAAACCTCTTGTGCACGTATTCTTGCTAAAATGATTAATAGCAACGACGATGCCAATGAAAATGAAGACTATGCCTTTAATATTTTTGAGCTCGATGCGGCATCTAATAATTCTGTAGATGACATTAGAAACCTTACCGATCAAGTTCGTATTCCGCCTCAAGTTGGCGCATATAAAGTCTATATCATTGATGAAGTCCATATGCTATCCTCAAATGCTTTTAATGCTTTTTTAAAGACTTTAGAAGAACCGCCAAAGCATTGTATTTTTATATTAGCAACAACAGAAAAACATAAAATTATCCCAACAATTCTATCGCGTTGTCAAATATTTGATTTTAAGCGAATTACAGTTAATGATGCAAAAAATTATTTAAAACTAATTGCACAAGAGCAAGGCATAGAGGCCGAAGATGATGCATTGCATATTATCGCCCAAAAAGCCGATGGCGCGATGCGGGATGCGCTTTCAATATTTGATAGAGTTGTTAGTTTTTCAGGGAAAAACCTAACGCGACAAGCTGTTTCAGAAAATTTAAATGTCCTTGATTATGACACTTTTTTTCAGGTTACAGACCTTATTTTAAATAACGAAATTCCTGCACTACTACTTCAATTTAATGCTATTTTATCGAGAGGATTTGAGGGACAACATTTTATTGCTGGACTTGCCTCACATTTTAGAGATCTTTTTGTTGCTAAATCCACCCAAACTCTAGAACTGTTGGAAGTTGGAGACGATACAAAAGAGAAGTACAAAGAGCAATCCGAAAAAACAACAACAGCATTTCTAAAAGAAGCTATTTATTTGGCTAATGATTGTGATTTAAAATACAAAACAAGCCGAAACCAACGGTTGCTTGTAGAGCTTTGCCTCATGAAACTTGCCTCTATCAACTTTGATGGAGAAAAAAAAAAGACTAGCGGATTCATAATTCCTGCAGCATTCTTTAAAAACAAAAATATTCCCGAAATAATTGATCAAAACCCTGAGCAAAAGCCAGAACAAATATCAAGTTCTGATAATAATCCTTTACCAGAAATTGTTGAAGAACCTAAATCTGAATATCCTTCAAAACCAATTGCACCGTCTGTATTGAGTGGTGTCAAAAGAGAGTCATCTGGGCTATCCCTAAAAAGCATACAAAAGAAAAAAGAACACCAAATCAAGCAAATGGACGTTCAAATCAAAGAAGAAGATTTGCCTTCAGATTCTTTTAATGAAGAACAAATGCTAGCATTTTGGAACACTTATGTTGAAATGCTTGAAAATAAAGGGAAATACAATCTAGCGGCAATCCTTAAAATTGACACTCCAAAATTAGCTAAAAACTATACCATTAAACTTGAGTTTCCTAATTCAACAAATAAAATTGAAGTTGAACGTCAACAATTTGACATTTTACAATTTTTGCGTAAATCCTTAAATAATTATGAAATCTCTTTGGATATTTCGGTTAATGAAACCCTGGAAAAAAAATATGCTTATACCGCAGAAGATAAATACAAAAAATTGATCGAAAAAAACCCTGCATTAGACACCCTAAAACAAACGTTTAATTTAGATTTATAGATTATGCTAGGCCTAAAACTTCCTACAGACCCACGCTGGGTAAACATTGCAGAGATGAATCTCGAAGAAATTCTAACCGATCATGCGTTTTGTGAGCAAAAAGCAGCAAGCACAGCCATTTCACTAATTGTTAGCTTTCCAGAATATACAGATTTAGTACAAGAAATGACCGCATTAGTTGAAGAAGAAATGAGCCATTTTAAGATGGTTCACAATTTAATTTTGGACTATGGTTTTAGTCTAGGTCGAGATCGAAAAGACCACTATGTGATTCAACTTTTGAAGTTTTTTCCTAAAGGGGGGAGTCGTACAACACAACTTATACATCGATTGCTTTATGCGGCACTAATAGAAGCCAGAAGTTGTGAGCGTTTTAGACTGCTTTCAGAACATTTAACAGATAAAAAATTAGCCAAATTTTATAAAAAACTAATGATAAGCGAAGCACACCATTATACGATGTTTCTCAAATTTGCACGACAATACGGTAATCGAGATGAAGTTGATCAAAAATGGGAAGACTTATTGATTTTTGAAGCAAAAATTATGAAAAATCTTGGAACTTCCGAAACTATTCATGGCTAACACTATTTTAAGATGTGTGCCTCAATAGTTTTGGCATAAATACATTTTACAATACCATCCGACAACCCTATTTTTGGCACGAGCAACGCTTGTGCATTACTCCATTTCATCGCTTTCAAAAATAAGTGTGTTGCTGGTAAAATTACATCTGCACGATCTGGTTTTAATCCCAATTTCAAAATACGTTCTTCGTAAGATAAATCAGAAAATTCTTGTAGTTTTTGTTCTAAATATGAGAGTTTTAAAACACTCAAAGGTTTTTTGTTGGACATTTTGAATAACTTATTGATGTTTCCTCCAGAACCCAATAATGTTAATGTTTTATAAGATTTTGTATTCTTTTTTATCCATGATTTTAACGCATCCCAAGTTTCCTCATTAACTTGATTGTTTATAAGTCGAACCGTTCCAATTTTAAATGATTTACTTACAACTTTGTTCATACCCTCCAATATTGAAAATTCTGTGCTCCCTCCTCCTACATCAACATATAAGTATGTTTTTTTTGGATCTAAAATTTCATTCAAATCTGTTGCTGCAATAATTTTAGCTTCTGTCTGACCATTAATAATATCAATTTGAAGTTCTGCTTCATCCAAAACATGCTGTACTACAGTTTTGGCATTTTTAGCTTCACGCATGGCTGAAGTAGCACAGGCTTTGTACGCAGTTACGCCATTGACATTCATCAATAATCGAAAGGCTTTCATGGCATCAATTAAACGTTTTATATTCTTTTCTGAAATTTCATGATTTAAAAATACATCCGCACCCAAACGTATTGGAACTCGAACCAATTCACTTTTTTTAAATTGTGTTGGCCCATCATGCTCAATGACATCAGCAATAAATAAACGCACCGCATTTGAACCAATATCTACGGCTGCATATTTTTTAAGATTAATAGGCATTTTTTATGGGGATAAGCGTTCAATTTTCCAATTCAAATCACTTTGAAGTTGATAACGAATACGATCGTGTAATCTATTGGCACGACCTTGCCAAAATTCAATTTCAATAGGTTTAACTATAAAACCACCCCAAAATTCTGGACGTGGTATGGATTTATTTTGAAATTTTTTTTCTAACGTTTTAAGTTGATTTTCTAAAACCTCTCTGCTCGAAACAACAGTACTTTGCAGAGAAGCATGAGCCCCTAATTGACTGCCTCTTGGACGTGACTCAAAGTATCCGTCACTAAGATTTGTTGCAATTTTTTCGGCATTTCCTTTTATGATGACTTGCCGCTCTGCTCCTGCCCAATGAAAAGACAAACTCACTTTTGGATGCGCAACAATAGCTTTTCCTTTTTCACTTTCGTAATTGGTATAAAAAATAAACCCTTCGTGAGTGTATTTTTTTAAAAGTACAACACGTCCTTTTGGAAAACCATCTTCTCCCAAAGTTGATAACGTCATCGCGTTGGTTTCGTCTTGTGGAAAATGTTGGTCTACTTCAAAAAACCACTTTTGAAATAGTTCTAATGGGTTTTCTGAAATATCCGTTTCCAACAAACTGCCTTTGTCGTAAGATTTTCTATAATTTCCTAAATCGTTGTTCATTTAGTATAATTTTTCCAAAAGTAAAAAATTAGCGTCTAATAAATGTTTTAGATTTCTTAAATTTGAAATAAAGCTATAAAATGTTGCTTGGGTTTATTTTTACGGGGTTTATATTGATTGTTGTTGGACTTCTGGTTAAACACTACCCCAATCTACTGGCGGGTTATAATACCATGTCTGAAGAAAAGAAAAAGGAAATTGATATTGAAAAAGTAAGCACTATCGCAAGAAATGTATTTGTGCTCATGGGCGCTGCAGTCATTGACGCTAGTATTATCATGTACTTCTTTGAGGTCTCAAAAAAAATTCAAGTCAATATTATTTCTGTAATTATAGTTTTAGGTGTTGTTATTCTAATCATTTGGTCGAACCGTGTTCCAAAATTAAAATAATACTTATTTCCAAAACTTTAATTTACTTGTTTTTCCTATTCCGGGATTAAATCCATTAGTAGGGTCTAAATCTTTATAGAAATTAGATAAGGTTGGTTTGGCTGAATATTCGTGACCCACATTGTGCTCAGCGGGGTATTCTGCGCCTCTTGCATCATAAGTTTGTAATAATTTTTCTTTTAATGCTTTGGCATCTACTCCTTTTTTTAGGATATAATTTTGATGTAACACATGGCAAAATAAATGACCGTAATACAATTTCATTTCAAACAATTCATCAAGTTCTGGAGGGAGCTGTTCAAACCAGTTTTTTTCATTTCTTGGTAAGGCAATATCCATCGACATCATTTCGCCTAAATCTTTTGCATTTAACGCATGATAACGTCCAATGGCGCTAGCCGCTACAAAACGATGTAATAGCGCTTTTTTGGCTTCTTTTGGGGTACAAACAAAGTAATCTCCGTCGCTATTTTTAAAAAAGGCATCAAAATACTGCTGTGCTTCTTCAATACCATCATCTGACATTTCAATGATCCAATGGTGCTCAAATTTATTTCTAAATTGTTCCATTCGTTTGGGCAAATGATTGGGCCAAAAATAACTTAAAAATTGCATCAACTTATCGGAAAACTTCGATGGCAAAAGGCTAAATTTATCACCTAACAAATCCATTTTACGTTTCAAATTAAACAACTTCGGAATAAAATTAGGTCCTAATTTGTCGATGACCACAAATGTATCTTTACTGTATTTTTTTGCAGCATCATAACAATCTCTATGCAAATATTCTCCCGAAGTTGGAAGATTTTTAAAAGTTGATAATATCGTTCTTCGAATTTGCATAAAGGTATCCGATGCATTAGACCCTATATAAAACACTTGGGTGCGTTTTGGCGATACATAAGTATCCAATCGAACAGCAAAAACAGCAATTTTTCCGGCACATCCCGACGCGGTGTGTAGGCGTCTGCCATCGGCATTAAAACGTGCTGGAGTACTAGCCTCTACATCTCTTACACGTTCTTGGTATTCATTATCTGAAGCTAATTTATTGGGGAATTTTATATCTTTTTCTGTGTAATTTTTGTTTTGCAGATTGGTTAATATTTCATCTGGAGTTTGTCCCAAATCAACTCCTAAATCGTTGACTAAAACAAGATGTCCATCGCTTTCAATTTTTGCAAATAATGACAATTCAGTATAGGCAGGCCCTCGTTTGACCAATGCACCCCCAGAATTGTTACAAACCCCGCCTACAATAGAAGCACCAATACATGACGAACCAATTACAGAGTGTGGTTCTCTACCGTAGGATTCCAATTTGTTTTCTAATCCAAAAAGTGTACTTCCAGAAAGTCCAATAATTTGTTGGCCCTCATTAATCACATGAATCGCATTGATGCGCATGGTATTAATGATAACTATAGGTCGGTCATAGTCGTTTCCAAAAGGTGTGGAACCCCCTGTAAGACCTGTATTAGCGGCTTGCATAATGACAATGAGATCTGCTGCTACACAAACCTGCAATACGTCCCAGATTTCTAGTAGTGTCCCTGGTTTTACTACGGCTAACGCTTCACCTTCTCCATAACGCCACCCTTTAGAATAAGCTTGTTTATCCCATTGTACTGTAAGCACATATTTTTTACCTACAATGGTGCTAAAGTTCTGAATAATACTATTGTAGTCTTGTGTCATTGTCAATAGAAATGTGCGCTATTTCTTATAAAATTTAAAAAAATTAAAGATATAAAATTTGAAGATTTTAAATCTTTAAAATGGAAATTATTAGCTTGGTATGTTTTTTGATTCAAGTTTATATCTTTACACAAAATTAATTACAATTTAATGTTGCAACGGTTTTCGGCTTTTATCATTCTTTTTATAGGACTTCAGATGAGTTATGCGCAGCTGGAAACAGCACAAGAAACATTGCGTATAAAAGCTAAAGATTTAGCCAAAGAAAATCAAAATTCATCGCAGTTATTTAATCTTTCTCCTGTTCGTGGTTTGACCAACAAAGATGTCAAAATTACAATGGGTATTCCTCCTATCGATGGTTTTAGAAAAGAAGAACGTGGAATAACCACCACCAAAGATGTGGTTGATCCTACATGGGACATCAAACAAAAATTTGTTGAAAACCAAAAGGATGTGACTAAATATGCTAAGGATTTTTATTTGGGCGATATCAAAACGAAAACAAAATATATCCGTTTAATCTGTAGAGATCACGAATTTGAAGATGGCGACCGCATAAAGTTGATGCTTAATAAGGTTACGATCCACCCCAATATTTTACTTCGAAATTCACCCTATATCATTGATATTGACTTAGAAGAAGGTCTAAACACCATACAGTTTTACGCCCTAAACGAAGGTTCATCAAGTCCAAATACTGCAGAACTTAAAGTCATTGACGAAAACGGTAACATTATTGGCTCTGGAAAATGGCTATTGACCACAGGTTATAAAGCAAAACTAATTGTTCTTCGTCAAAAATAATTAATCCGTAACCACAGCTGCTAAAATAGGGGTATTACTCTTTACAACCACATAGGTTGATGTGGCATAATAAGCATCTCCATTGGCGCCATCATTTGTCCAATCCTCAAAATCATATTCAAAATTAAATGACGATAGTGCATTATCTAAAGCGTTGGTTCTAACCGGAACAATCATTCCTGGGCACCACCCTGCACGGTCTGGGGTCCAATTTCCAGGCGATTGGTTATTTATTGGATTGGAAGCACAACCAATAGGCCCCATATAGTGTTGAAAGGTATTTGTACCATTAATTTTTATATGATGTGTTCTATAGCACCATTCTGCACATGGTCGTCCGCCTGGATCATACGGCGTTGCATGGCCCCAACCAGAAATTAAGGTTCTCAAATGGGCGCTTTCAGTGTTGGATGGCAATTCGATAGATTTATCCAAATCCAAACTATGACTTACACCATAAGGAACGCCACTAATCGAATTAGCGTGGAAATTTAAAACTTCAGAAACCGCATAATGTGGATAATCAATTTCATATGCAGGAAGACCTTGAGTTTCTTCAATAAAATCAAAAGTTAGCGTTACAATATCGGCTTTTGCAGTCCAGTTTTCAATATAGATTCGGAGTTCTACTGAACCTGAAAGCAACGATTTAAAGTCGGTGACATCAAATTCTAAACCACGATCGAGCAGCTGAGTCCCAACCCAGTAGGGCGTAATATAACGACCAATTTCTAACCAATTATTGGTTGTAGGGTCTTTAATTTTAATGTTCGCAAAGCGATCCCAATCATCACATCCTGTTACAGGACAGTCAATTTCCAAGTACATCTTGATTTGTTGTATTGTACTTAGATCGTCATGAAGTGTAAAGGTTTGACTAGCCGCTTGATTAAATCCACCACCAAAGCCCAATGGCTGTTGATTAAAGGTTGTATAACTATGAGTGATGCGGGTGCCCATACCCGAAAGAATAACATCTTCTTGTGTATTGCCACTTTCTAAAAGGATTTCACCTGTTTGCTGCCCCACAACAGTAGGTCTAAAACGCACATAAACTGTGGTGGCATTGTTGGCCTCAGATGATGGAATTTGTAAGTTATTGGAAAAATTGGTATTGTCCAACGATACCTCAAAATCTCCAGAGGCAGTAATATCAATACCCTCATCAAGATTACTTCCATCAACAGTTACAGTTTGTGCTGTTGAATTGTTAAGTAAATAGGATTCTCCAAAACTAATGCTCGATGTATTAACATTTATTTTTGGTTGTGGAGGTGGTGGTGTTGATGATGAACCAGAATCCCCGTCGCTACTGCAATAGACAAAACTTAAGGCAATTATACACAAAAACAAGTGGTTTAAACGCCTAAAATAGAATGCTTTCATAATTGGTTAATTGAATTCTATTGCAATATAATTAAAGTTAAAAAATAACTTACTTGCCAATACAGAAATTA
>CAXPPN010000050.1:0-6595 GCA_964219345.1 Aeromicrobium sp.
TTCTGTAAATAGATGTATTAGGTTTAAAAATCTCTGGAATGGTTACATAAAACATACTTGGAAGACCAATACCTGGAAGGAAGTTGGGAATTACTCCAAGAAAATAAATTATAACGTCATTTCCTCCTTCATAGTTTGGTCTGATGTAATCTTGAACCAATCCAAATGTTAAAAATGTAACTCCAAAAACTAGATAATAAAAATATTTTCTGTTCATCAACTTTCAAAAATAATTTATTTGTTTTGGATTTAGGTTCGGTTCAGGTTTTAAAAGGACCAATTATAAAATCCCAAATTGATTAAAGTGATATGAGGTGTGGAAATGAACTAGTTTCTTAAATAAACTAGTTTCAATATTACCATATATGTTGTGAATAGTATAATGAGACTTTAACTCCTTAACTATTTTAATGTTTTCAGTAAGTCTGTTTTTTTTATTTAAAAATGATTCTTCTGAACTAAAAGACTTAAACTCTTTTAGGGTTTTTGAATTTTTTGGATACTTGTTTATATCAAAATCCAATGACTTTAAATATTTCAAAAATACTTTTCCAAAAAGTCTCCCAAATAATCTTGTCCGAAGACTAATTTTTTGGTTTCCTAATGAGACTTCAATAAAATTGTTACAATGATTAATCATTTGAAATGAATTCATTTTTCCCCATTTAGGGGATGTCTCTTCATCAAGATAATTCAACTTATCAATAAGAGAATCAAAATCATAAATCATACTACAAATTAATGATTTTGGTTCGGATTTTGGTTCGGAATAAGAAATGTAAAAAATAAAAACCCTCTAAATCATCTATTCCCCACAAAATCACTTTCAGAAAAAAGTAAATCGTAAGTAATTCATAAACACTATCGTATCGATAAACTAAGTGAAGAAAATTACATCAACCGCTAAAATGAAAAAAGAGCATTTTTTGTCACTTTTTGGTCATTTTTTATCGATTTCGAGTCTTTTTTAGGCATTTTTGGCCATTTTTAGCTGTTTTTTGACCCTTTTTGAATTTGGGTTATATCTAAATATACAACCTATTTACTCTAGGAAAAACTGTTCTACAAAACCCACCCCACTGGTGCAAATTCATATTATCACTCATTCAATTTCTCAATGAAAAATAAGTCAATTTTCTCCATAACCATTCTAATGGACCAAATCTATAATTTTTTAAAACTAAAGGAGAAAGTATCAAAATTAAAACCCAGACAGATATTACAATTAGAAACTCCTGTAATCTGTCAAACATTCCGAAAAGTCCTAATCCATGACCATTAAAAATGAGTGTGCAAATTACAGACATACCTATATAGTTAGTAAATGCCATCCGTCCAACGGCTTGTAATCGATTTTGAATTTTTTTAAATATTCCTTTTTTATAACACCAAATAGCCAATCCAATATAGCCTAATGCCATGAAAAGACCAGATACAAATTTGTAATTCGCACCAATATTCATTACATAAGCAGCATTCCATTCGGAGGCATATGCTTGGTTTAAACCAATTACAGAAAGTATCAATCCTGGTATAAATCCTAACCACATTAACCTTTTATAGTATTCTGTGGGTTTTTCAGCTGACAGAATGCCCTTTCTATATAAAATCATCCCTAAAAACATCATGGCACATGAACGCCAAAACATTTCAATGACGAAGACAATAGTCTGAATTTGTATTGCATCGTCTACTCTAAGTGGCATTTGTTTATCATAGGAGCCACGCATTGCTTGGGTTTGGAATGCTATCTCCTCTGAGGATGGGTAAAAGAAAGCAAAAGTACTATCTAGCTCGGCTGATGGCATTCCATAATAAGTCATAAAATTTAAACTTATAGGAACTAAAAACATGATAATTGCTAACATAAAAAGTTTCCGAATTGACTTTTTTCTGAAAAAGAAAACCAAACTTCCACAAATTGCATAAGCTACTAGTATATCTCCAGCCCATATGAAATAGGCATGAATTAAACCAAATACCAACAGCCAAAACATTCTTTTGTAATGCAATACATAAACTCGTTCGCCTTTCAATTCTATTCTTTGCGTGAATAAAACCACCCCTGCTCCGAAAAGTATTGAGAAAATAGACATAAATCGAGTATCAGCAAAAATGTAGTTGAAGGCATGAAAATATTGGTTATAGCCTTCTAACCCACCACCAATTTTTGGGTTCATATAAGCAATACTGATTTGAGAAAAAGACGTTATATTCATTAATAGAATTCCCAAAACAGCAAACCCACGAAGCAAGTCTAGAGTATGAATTCTGTTTTTTAAATCAATTGATTGAGATGATTCATGCATTAATGTTAATTATTTTGATTTAAAAATAACTAAACATATTTGATACTACTTTAGATTTGATTCTTAAATAAGAAAAGATTTGCTTATATCTAAATATACACCCAATTAACTCTAGGAAAAAACCATTCTACAAAACCCACCCCACCTCCAAGCATTAAGGCAGGAAGAAAAGTTTTAGCTTTTTACGTGTCCCAATGTCCCAATCCTTAGGGATGGGACAGATACAGTCCCAATCACGTATCCACACAAACCCCACACAACCACTACCTAAAACAGGATTGTGAAATCTCCTGTAAAGATATGGTTTACATAGGATAAGAGGGGATTTGGATTGTATCCATTGGTGTAAATGAAAAACCTTGAATAAATTGGTTGACTAACTAAGTTATAGTTGAAGAGGCGAAAAAGAATGCATCTCTTCATTGACAATCTGCATTTCCTTTGATAATGTAATCATAAACTCTGAACCCATAATCTCCTGCATCCCCTGCATATCAACATCGTAAAGCATAACTATACAATTCGTATCGTCAACTTTTCCTACAGTGGTTCTGGATTCATCACAAACTGTTGACCGTTCAGTATGATTATCAAATGCTTCTTTCCATTCGTCATAGTTAGCCATTGATATTTTTAGAATAACATTCATTTTAATTGATTTATGGTTAATAATACCTCTAAGTTAGGGAGATTAGGTTACATATCAAATCCCAACTCCCTGTTCCAATAGAAAAATTTAATCGAATACTCATTCAGTTTTAATAAATAAATTATTTGATTTCTAGTTGTAGATCACTAATTTTAAAAGATGAGACACATACTGTTACTATTCCTATTTGTATTGTTTTCAAGTAGCTGTACACAAAAATCAACAGATAAAAATTCTGAGACAAGTACAATTTCGATAATTTTTGAGGATTATTACAAATTTAAGGAGCGCATCAATCCGATAGAAGCTACTAAAGCAGGTAATTTTGAATACAACAATACCATAGCTAACTATATCTCTGATGCCTATCAAAACGAACTAAAAGCAGAATACCAAAATTTTTTAAACCGGTTAAATGAAATTAATTTATCGGAGTTAACATGGGCTGACCAACTAAGCTTGAAAGTGATGAAATGGGATTGTGAGATCAAATTAGAAGGTCTACAAAAACCATTGGTAGTGATTACTTCCCCCATGTATAATTTACCCAGTTTTGAGTTGACACCCCTGACTCAAATTCAATCTTTGCATCTATATGTAGCCCAATTAGGAGCTGGCGGTAGTGTTCATCCCTTTACTTCAGTAAAAGATTATGAAGATTGGTTAGAGAGAATAGAGGACTATTTGGATTTTTTGGATACTTCAATCGCAATGATGAAAGAAGGGATATCGAAAAAGATTGTACTTCCTGCCGTCTTAACGCAAAAAACAATAGATCAATTGGAGGAGTTTATAGTCAAGCCTACCACTGAACATCTTTTTTACAAACCCATTATATCTCTGCCTGATGAAATTTCTCCAGTCCAGCGTGATCGGCTAGCTGAAAAGTATAAGGAGATGATCTCGAAAAAGCTCAGACCTAAATATAAAGAGCTTAAAAAGTTTTTAGTTGAAGAATATTTACCCAATTCTCGATCAACATCTGGCTTTGTAGACCTTCCTCATGGAAAAGAAACTTATGAGTATCTCATAAGATTACACACTACTTTAAACTTGTCAGCAAATCAGATTCACGAGCTAGGAAAAAATGAAGTAAAACGAATTTTGAGAGAGATGGAAGCGGCCAAAAATAAAATTGGTTTTAAGGGAGATATAAAAGCTTTTTTTGAGTATATCCGAAACAGCCCAGAACAGATGCCTTTTAAAAAGCCAGAAGAGGTCATAGATAACTTTAACTCAATTAAAGAAAAAATAAACGGGAAATTGAATGAAGTTTTTGAGTTATCTCCTAAAGCTAATTTTATTGTAAGAAGAACAGAGGCCTTTAGAGAAGCCGCTGCCAGTGCAGAATATGTACCGGGAACTAAAGATGCCAAAAGACCCGGGATATTTTATATTCCGATACCCGAAATTTCTAAATACAATAAATTTTCAGATGAGGCACTTTTTCTTCACGAAGCGATTCCAGGTCATCACTACCAGCTTTCATTACAACAAGAAAATAAAGAGCTGCCAGCATTTTTACATCCTGAAAGTATGGGTGTATTTGTTGAGGGGTGGGCTTTATATGCCGAGTCTTTAGGAAAAGAATTAGGGCTTTATGAAGATCCAATTCAGTATTTTGGAATGTTGAGTATGGAGATGCATAGAGCAATTAGATTGGTTGTTGATACAGGAATACACAGTAAAGGATGGACCAGAGAACAAGCCATACAGTATTCTTTAGAAAATGAAGCCGCTTCTGAGGAATCAATTATTACAGAAATTGAACGCTATATGGCTACCCCAGGCCAGGCATTATCTTATAAAATGGGACAAATTAAAATAAGAGAATTGAGAGCTAAAGCAGAACAGGAACTAGGAGAAAACTTTGATATTAGAGCCTTTCATAATCAAATTCTGAACTCTGGAAGTCTGCCTTTGATTCTATTAGAAGAAAAAATAGAAAATTGGATTGGGGGACAACTTTAAGAGTACTTATTATTCTTCCTATTCAAAGACAAAAAATAATAAAAAACAGTAAGGGCGGCTTACTCAAGCTCTCTAATCTTAATATTTCTAAAATAAGCCCTACCTGGATGATCTTGGAAACAAATTGAACCGGTTTTAAATTTCCCAAAATCATACCACCTTTTTGCTCCTAGATATGGATAGTCATCTGAGTTAGAAAATTTACTAGATACTATTTTCTCCTCCCATATTGGTCCATATAATGGAAATTCATTAATCAAGATATTATTTAATTTCACACTGCCAAGATTACTTCTATAGTCAATTTTTATCTGATAATTATTCCACTCATTTGCTGGATTGACTTGAATTTGATCATTGGGTGGAAATAAATCATATAAAGCACCTAGATAATGTTTTTTTTCATCCAAATCAGTTAAAATATTATTCAATTCAATTTCACCCCCTAATATTTCCTCTGGAGTATTATAAGCATCAATATCTATTATCTGAATCTCAGGCCCTGTTTGATATGGGAATTTGTAGGACTTATCTTCATTTACTCCCCACATAAATCCACTATTACCTCCTTTTTCAATCTTCCAATCAAATGAAATTTCAAAATTGGTATATTGTTTATCTGAAAGTAAGCTTGAATCCGCATCTCCTGATTCTAATCCCGAAACTTTGTCAAAAATCAAAACAGCATCAACAACTTTCCAGCCTGATTTAGATCCATCATCTTGAAAAATGTGCCAACCGGATAAATTTTCGTCTATTGTAATTGCTTGCCATTGTGTACGATCAGATTGGCAACCCAAAAAAAATACAGCAAAAGCTAAGAATGACCAAGTAAAAAAGAAGAGTTTTTTCATGACTCCAATATAGAAAGGATTGATTACATATCAAATCTCAAGACCTTTTCCAATAAAAAAACCATTTTCTAAAATCCATCCCCCTGTGTTTGGGATAGGATTGCCTGAGAAGTTTTAGCTTTTACTTTTTAAAGAAAAAACATAGGATTTGTTGCCAATATGTTGCCAAAACGTCAAAGAAAAAACCGCAACAATCTGTAAAATAGACTATTACGGTTTTTATTGGTGGTCCCACCTGTACTATAACCACAGGTATAACTTATTCTATATCAACACTTTAACAAAAAAGGTGGTACACAATGTGTACCATATAATTCAATTTGTGGTACACCTCTGTGTACCATCAAAAAGTGTAACTGCTGTTACACTTTTTAATATTTAAGTTGGGTCGAGTCCGGTTTAGACTACTAAAACAATAAAACGGTTATACTATTATATACTTGACCGTTTTTTTTATTTATGAAGTAATGATTTGATTTGATCTAATCTATTGTAGATACCCATATTTTACTGACTGCAGGAACTAACCTCAATTTCGCTGTATAAATTTGGGTCTTGGTTTGGATCTTCGACCTTATTAGCCCCCATTGAAATTTTAACAATTTCCTCACTTGTAGAAAAACAAAGTTGGTGAAAGTTGTCGTTGTCATTTATATCTGCTATCGAAATAGGCTCATGAGGTATTAGAACTCCAGAACAGTAAGAATAGCCAACATAGTACTGAAATAAGTCAGATTCGCTAAGATCGGAAGAGCGTCGTGTAGGGAAAGAGTGTCACGGATCGTGTAGATCTCGGTGGTCGCCGTATCATT
>CAXPPN010000051.1:0-7557 GCA_964219345.1 Aeromicrobium sp.
TATCTTCATGGTAAAATGTAAAATATTGATCCTTGACAAGCTCAGGATTTGAGTTAATCGTTAAGCTAAAAAAAAGGGTTAAAATAAAACTCACAAATACAGGATATTTAGTGTAATGTAATAAAAATAAAAAAACAATATGTTTAAATCTATACTTTTATATTTGAATTAATAAATAAATATTAAAAAAATGAAAAAAATAATCTTATTAGTCGCTGTTATAACAATCTACTCATGCAGCGGAGGTGATGACAATAATTCAAATTCAATTAATAAATTAATTGTAGATGGTGTAGAGTATCCATTGGAATCTGGAACGTTATTAAATTACGGTAGTGAAGGAGGTATATATAACATTGATTTGGATATTCAATCCCCTGGAATTGTTGTTTCAGATTGTACTGAGAACTCTGCTATCGGTCAAGGACAAAATATTTATTTTGAAATGTGGACCTCAGAACCTGACTTTTTAGACTCTATGACATATTCAATAGTTGACGAAGAATTTCTAGAAATTGGTAATATTACTACATCAGATTACATTCTCAATTATGATAGTGATTTACAGGAAAATAATTGGACAATAATTTCATCAGGATCTGTTGATGTTCAAAAATCAGGAAATAATTACACTATTTCATGGAATCTAACTGGAGCGTTCGGCGAAGTAATTACTGGCAACTATACAGGAACTTTGATGTATTGTGATGTTTCAAATTAAAAAACCAATCTATATATTTATTTGAATAGAAAAACCCGCAATAATCATTGCGGGTTTTGTACTCCCCATTGAGCTATTTTCGAAAAAAAACCTCTGTTTTTTAAACAAACTTTTAGAATCTAATTGAAAAAACAAAACCCGCAAACTAGGTTGCGAGTTTGACTGTACACCCAATTGAGTTGTTTTCGAAACAAAGCATTCGATTAATTAATAGTTTTAGGAAAATCTAATAATTTAAATCCTTTACTCAGAAAAATAATATATAATTATTGGATTATTCTAATTGTGCTATAAAAAATGTAATTTTTATTTAATTGCAGTCAAAATGCAGCGGAGATTAATTAATTCGGCTTGATTAAAAATTTAACTTTGATAAACTATATATAATAAGCTCTATTACATTAACAGCATGAATCCTTTCTTATATTTTCAGAAGAACTTTTTAAACAAAAGATTTGTCATCTTTTTATGTTTTACACTATTATGGGGCAAAGCATACTGTCAAGACCTTAAATCCGATCTTCCCGAAAACAACGGTATGTCTTCTCTCAGACTTTCAAATATTGATAGTGTTTTTTCGGGTTATATAAATAATAAGAAATTACCTGGTGCTGTAATCATAATTCTAAGAAATGGAAAAATAACTTATCATAAATCATTTGGAATGAGTGACTTAGAAAAACGTGTTCCAATGACCAATGACAAAATCTTTCGTATTGCCTCACAGACAAAGGCGATTGTAAGTGTGGGCATTATGATGCTTCAAGAGGAGGGGAAATTGTTACTTTCTGATTCCCTATCGGCTTATCTTCCAGAATTTGAAAAATCTACTGTTGCTGAACCCGTTTCAGAACGTGGTAACAGAAATGGTGATTTATCCTACAAAATAGTTCAAGCGAAACGCGCGATTACAATCAGAGACCTTTTGACCCATACCGCGGGAATTGGTTATGGATACGGATTAGCTGCTGAACTGTGGGAAAATAAAGATTTACAAGGGTGGTATTTTGCTAATAAAAACGAGCCAATTCTTGAAAGTGTTAAAAAAATGGCCAAACTTCCAATGGAAAAGCATCCTGGAGAGGCCTTTGTATATGGCTATAACACTGATATTCTTGGCGCCTTGATTGAGGTAGTTTCTGGACAACCTCTTGATGTATTTTTAAAAGAGAGAATTTTGGATCCGCTTGGCATGCACGACACTAGTTTTTATTTGCCAAATGATAAAGCCTCTAGACTATCAGTAGTTTACAACCAAAAAGAAAATGGGCTGGTTCGTGCCCCAGAGAATGGTGAAGAGTTTTCTCAAGGTCATTACTTAAAAGGACCCCGAAAAAGTCTTTCTGGTGGGGCCGGACTACTGAGTACCTCTACAGATTATGCTATTTTTCTTCAAATGCTTCTCAATGATGGAACATTTAATGGAAAAAGGATTTTATCTAGAAAATCGGTAGAACTAATGACCAGCAATCATTTGGGTGGCGATTATTATAAAGACGTGGCTTTCCCATGGGATTTTGGAACAGGGTTTGGATTGGGATTTTCTATCACCAATAATTTTGG
Organism: Aeromicrobium sp.; assembly: GCA_964219345.1. Taxonomy (GTDB): domain Bacteria; phylum Bacteroidota; class Bacteroidia; order Flavobacteriales; family Flavobacteriaceae; genus UBA3537. Next base: position 2,285 of record CAXPPN010000051.1, read on the forward strand.
AGACCGCGGCGTTCTTGGAAATGTTGGTGAATACGGCTGGGGTGGGGCTTATCATTCAAATTATTTTGTTAATCCCAAAGAAAAACTGATCGTAGTGTATTTCACCCAAGTTGTACCCATAACTTTAGATGATCATCAAAAATTAAAGACATTAGTGTATCAATCAATTGTAGATTAATTCATTAATTCGAAATTAACTTAATCGCTTTCCCTCCTCTTGAATTCGTGTCAAAAGTACTTAGATGTATAATTGCATCAGGTTCAATAAAGATAGGTTTGGTGTATGCTTTAGATTGTTGAGTTGGCAGCGTGCCATCCATAGTGTAGCGTACTTTTAAGCCCGGAAATTCTGTACGTACATAGAGTGTGTCGGCTAGAATAATAGCTCCAGGTTTGGGTAAATCGTATTGAATTTCGGGGAAGTTGGAATCCATAAGCGGCAAGGTACGCTGGCCCAAAAGATTGATAAATTTGTTCCAATCTTCTCGCATTAATTCCTCTTGAAGATTATCTGTAATTGACAACCAGCTTGGCTTTTGTGCCCATGCCTTTTCGGAAAAAATAATAAGATTTGGCAGTAACATTTGATCCAATTTTTGCGGATTGGTGACTGTTTCTGTCCACAACTGACTTTGGATTCCGATTAAATTATGGCGTTTATCAGTTTTTAATTTTGTCGTTTGAGATACATAATCAGGACTAATATTATGTTTATTATTAAGATAATTATTGGCAAAAATATCTTGAGGATCAATGGCCCACATATCCAAATAATCCACATATCCAGACCAATTAAGTCCTCCAGAATCCATGTCATTATCATTGGCCATATCGAAATAAAATGCTGAAGAATTACTCATTACTGTTTTAAATCCAGCATTGGCAAACTTGTATACCATATCCTCTCGACCCCCTCCCCAAACATTATTCCAAGAGTATGGGATCACGGTATAATTGAACTTTTCATCTTTAATTCGGGTCTCGCTCTGACTGTTATTGGAATGGATCAATAAAAAATCTTCCCAACCACCCATGGTGGCGTTATAGGACTCAATCTTATCTTTTATGACCGTCAAGGTTTGGTCATAGATTTCTTTTAAAGATGAGCCCCGGTGTCCCTCCTGAATAAGGGTGTCACAGACAGCAGACCCTGACCAAACGCCATAGGGCAATTCATCGGCTCCAATATTAATCTGCTGGAGAGTCACTTGAGCACTATCGTACATCAAGGCCACTTCATCAATCACTTTTTCATAAAATGCTAGGGTGCTTTCTAGGCAGATATTTATTATATTGTCATCATATAATTGTGCTGAGGCGTATCGACTGTTATCTTGAAGATCTTTCAAGGCATACGCATTGGCCTCATCAATTTTACCAAGCGATATAAAATGATCTCTTCTAGCTTCCATTGCTACAATTGCCGCTCGCGCATGAGAAGAAAAACTGATATTAGGAATCACATTAATATTTTTGGAAGCGGCATACTGAATGAGTTGTACAAAATCCTCTTTTGACAAAAATCCATTCCCGCCATTCAAACCTTCACCTCCGGACCCGTACATGGGTATTAAACGATCTCTTTCATCTTTGGTATAGCCACGATATGCACCAATATTTGTCAACTCAGGAAGGCCTGGAATTTCCAAACGCCAACCCTCATCATCTGTAAGCTTCAAGTCAAATTGATTTAATTTAAACAATGCCATGATATCTATTATCGATTTCATTTGTTCCAAACCAAAAAAATGGCGAGAAATATCCAGCATAAATCCGCGATACCCAAAGCGGGGTTCATCTCTAATCTCCACATTTGGCCAGTTGGAATTTTCCAACCATGAGATTTGATCAATTTGATACAGAGATTGAAAAGCATACAATAATCCACCGTAAGAACTGTACTGGATTAAAATCCCCTTTCTATTAATATGGAGCTGATATGCGTCCTGTGGCAGGGTTTGATTTTCAATAATAACATTGCTTTTATCAACATTATTTGTCCATTCAATGGTCACATATGGAAAACATTCCTTGACCATCTGTACAATATGCGATTTTGATAAAATACTTTCACCTTTGTGGAATATTTTCCAGTTTTCCAATCTTTTAGAAAATCCAGCTGACCTGACCACTGACTTGGGGCTGGGTATAATCCAATCGATTCCTTCGCGGAGAAGTGTTGTGTTATTTTCTAATTTCTCAAAACGACTTTGAGCAGTGGGCAAATTTAAACTTTCTAGACCTTTTGCATTTTGCCAATCGATATAGGTTGTAGCTGCTATTATTCTTCCATCTGATACAATAAAAGTGCCATTGGGTCCATAATCCAAACGGCTCATCACACCATTTGTAATAAGGGAAAAACTAAGACTCTCTCCTGAAGCTAAGCTCCAATCCTCCCCGAAGTTTAGAATAAAATAGGAGTTACCATTTACCCATTTAAAGTCAATCCCATCAGGTAAAGTCTCTTCAATAGGCGTCCCTAGTATTTGATTCCAATGTAACGACCAGTTTTTCTCGGTTAAATTAAATTTTGTGAAGTTCGATAACTTGATCGTGATTTTCATTTGATCCTTTTCGACATCAAAGGCATTAATCGTGTAATCAAATCGAATCCCCTGGGGAGCGTCTGAAACACAAGATAAAGAGCAACAGATCAATGTTATTAAACATAAACATTTAGCCGTAAAGCAACAGATTAATTTCATATATTTTGTTCAAACGATTTTCACAAATTAATAAATAATTTTGAACTCATTTATTTGTAGCGCACAAATCCTTCAACAGCTTGGTGCTCAGAAAGCCCAAGTTGGTTAAATTTTTTGGCGGTTTGCTGATTCCGTTGTTCGGCCCGCTGCCAAAATTCCCGAGCATCTGGTCCTGGAAACATAGCACGGTCTTTTTGGGATTGATGTTTAAAAATTGCTTGTCTTTTTTTGGCAACAATTTCAGGGTTAAGCGGTACCGCCATCTCTATTTCTTCTACCCCCCACTCTTGCCAAGCACCACGATAAAGCCAAATTTCGGTTGTGTAAATCCATGACGACTGATCGCGTTTTAATTCTGCGATTGCATCAAATAAAATTTGTAAACAAACTTGGTGAGTGCCATGAGGATCTGACAAATCACCAGCTGCAAATATGACAGAGGGTTGTACTTTGTTCAGTAAAGTAATTGTTTGATTAATATCAGTTTGAGAATGCGGATTTTTCTTAACTGCACCTGTTTCGTAAAAAGGTAGGTTCATAAAATGGGCGTTTTGTTCATTTACCCCACATAATCGACAAGCTGCAAGTGCCTCACCCTTGCGAATATCACCCTTGATTTGCTGAATGAGTTTGGTATCAATATCTCCAGTCTTTTTACCCTTCAGAAATTTTTTGATTTGTTCATAAGTGGAGACCATGGCAGTGTTTTGGGGTGAAAAATCCAGACAAAATTGCATGAATCGTATTACTTCATCATCAAATACAGCAATATTTCCTGAAGTCTGGTAAGCCACATGAACTTCATATCCGTTGTCGGCTAATTGAATTAATGTGCCCCCCATTGAGATCACGTCATCATCTGGGTGAGGACTAAATATTAAAGCCTTAGGCAAAAGATTTGCTTCAGTAGTTCTCTTTTGTCGCCAAACTTCAAAAGTGTTCAACAGCGCTTCGTAGACATATCGATTCAAATCGCAAACTGCATAATCAAACCGTAGCAAAAGCGATTGCAAGTGGTTCATTTCATAATCGGTTTTGGTTAATTTTAGAATTGATTTCTGACATTGGCTAGCCAACCAAACAACAGCCTTTTTTATTAATGCTTCATTCCATGAGCAGGCCCCCACTAACCAAGGGGTCTTTTCCTTAGTGAGTTCTGAAGCACTGGCTGGATCTAATACGATTACACAATTTGGATGTTCTTGTAAAAAAGTGGCGGGTATTTGATCTGTTATGGAGCCCTCTACTGCCCTACAAATGATGTGAGATTTGCCCTCTCCCCAAGCCATTAAATATACTTTTTTTGCATTCATTATAGCCTGTATACCCATGGTCATGGCCTGTCTTGGCACAAACTGCTCGCCAAAGAAACTACTGGCGGCATCTTTTCTTGTAACTGGGTCGAGCCATACCAAACGTGTTTTAGATTTTTTTGTCGATCCTGGTTCATTGAATCCAATATGACCAGTACGGCCAATTCCCAATAGTTGAATGTCAATACCACCATAGTCTTCTATGGCTTGTTCATAAGCCAAACAAAACTCATCCACTTGATTAGCGCAAATCGTACCATCCGGTATATGGATATTTTGTTTAGGAATGTCAATGTAGTCAAACAAGTTCTTATTCATAAACTCAACATAGGAATGAATAGAGTTGGCGGGCATTGGATAGTACTCATCGAGATTGAATGTTACAACATGAGTAAAACTGACACGCCCCGATTCATAGGCTTTAATCAACTGCTGATAGACCTTAATCGGGGTTGAGCCTGTTGCCAAACCTAAAACTAAAGGGTTGTTTTGGGTGGCTTGCTGGGCTCCAATGATAATATCCTCCGCAATGACTTGACAAGCACGGTCTGAATCTTCATAAATTTGAACAGGTAGGCGTTCATGACTGGTGGTTCTACTGGATTGTGGTGATGAAACTAGCGACATATTGATAATTATTTGCAATTTATTGCAATATTATGTAATTTTGTGCTTATTTAAAAATTTTATTCAAAATTCTTAAATTTCTTATTGATATTTATTAATTTGAAATCAAAATTGATATGATGTTAAAGGCAGAGCGGCAACAAAAAATTTTAAACGAGGTTTATTTAAGGAATAGGATTTTATTAACAGATATGGCAGAACAACTGAACGTTTCTGCAGATACCATACGACGTGATGTAAAAGAGTTGGACAAGAAGCAAATGCTCAAAAAGGTTCATGGTGGGGCGATTTCGTTGGGTTTCATAACAAATAATGGATCGGTAGAAGTTTATGATCTTGAAGAAAAAAGATTAATTGCAAACAAGGCCTTACCCCTAATTTCAGATGATGCCGTTATCTTTATAGATGGAGGAACGACTTGTATGGAATTGGCAAAGATGATACCTGTAAGAAAGAAAATTACTTGCTTTACATTGAGTCTTCCCATAGCAATAGAGTTAGTTAAAAAACAAAATATCAATTTAATTTTTATTGGGGGTAAAATTTCTCATGACTCACACATGAGCATAAGCATCGGAGCAGTAAATGAAATTTCACAAATAAAGTTTGACTACAGTTTTATTAG
>CAXPPN010000052.1:0-2229 GCA_964219345.1 Aeromicrobium sp.
CGAGTGGCAAATTTATGAATTTATTTGAACTGTAAAAGCATAAAACCAACTATTTTGTATTTGTATAACGAATAAATTTTATAGATTTGCAATCCAAATTTTAGCTCAAGTGGCGGAATTGGTAGACGCGCTGGATTCAAAATCCAGTTTCTTCGGAAGTGTGGGTTCGATTCCCACCTTGAGTACATTTATAAAATGCAACTAATTGATTTTTAATTAGTTGCATTTTCTTTTTTAGTGATTTGCTCAACCATTACTCAGGCGATAAAAAAAGATTAAGATCTTTAAACATACAGATGTTCTAAAAAAACCTCGAAGAATAATTCTAAAAAAATCAACTAGAAATTCTGTTTGGTATTCTCAACTTAAGGAATATTTAATATTGATTTAACTTTCTTTAATATTTTAATCAATTAAATAACATTTTATTGATTAATTATTAGTGCTAATTTAAGATTGATAGGGTGGTTTATTTTTAACTTCGTTAGCAATATGACTAAAAGACGAAATGTAAAACTTGTTGTTATCTCCGACACTCATTTGGGAACTATCGGGTCTAGAGCCAAAGAATTGCATCAATATCTCAAAAGCATTCAGCCTGAAACAATTGTTTTGAACGGAGATATCGTGGATTTATGGCAATTTAGCAAACGCCATTGGAATAAGTACCACACCAAAGTTATTAAACAGATTCTTAAATTTATTTCTGATGGAGTTAAAGTCCACTATATTGCTGGTAACCATGACGAAGCTCTTAGGCGATTTCTAAATTTTGAAATCGAGGGATTTAAAATCAGTAATAAATTATCGATGAATTTAGATGGGAAAAAAGCATGGTTTTTTCATGGAGATGTGTTTGATGTTACCATGAAGCATTCTCGGTGGCTAACGCGCTTGGGTGGATTTGGGTACGATTTATTAATCTTTTTGAACTCAGTAGTTAATCAGATTTTAACTTTTTTTGGACGTGAGAAATTATCCTTTTCAAAAACCATAAAGAATAAAGTTAAAGCAGCGGTGTCTTATATTAATAGCTTTGAGACGACTGTAGTTGAAATTGCCATGAGAAACAATTTCGATTTTGTGATTTGTGGTCATATCCACCAACCTGTCATAAAGAAGGTCAAGTCAAAATCTAAAAATGTTATTTATCTAAATTCTGGAGATTGGATTGAAAATATGACAGCATTGGAATACAATAATAAGAAATGGTCAATTTTTAATTATAATTCTGAACTGTTCCAAAATAATGTTGAAGATCATGACTATAAAGATATCAAAACTCTTTTTTCAGATTTAGTTGAGGACATTACCATCACAACTTAAAATTTATGAAACTTTTGTACGCTATACAAGCCACAGGGAATGGTCATATTTCCAGAGCAAAAGAGCTCATTCCATTACTACAAAAACATGTTGAAGTTGATGTTTTATTGAGTGGGACTTCAGCAGATATTGAATTGGGGCTTCCAGTACGTTATCGTTTTAAAGGACTTAGTTTTGTCTTTGGAAAAAATGGAGGGATAGATATTTGGAAAACTATTTTAAGTATGAATTTCTGGCAATTCCTTAAAGACATAAAACGCCTTCCTCTTGATGAATATGAATTTATAATTAATGATTTTGAACCTGTTTCTGCATGGGCTTGTGTATTTACCAACACCCATTGTATTGCCTTGAGTCATCAATACAGTCTGCTTTTGAATAATGTGCCAAAACCCCGAAAGAGGGCTAAATTTTCAAATTTTATTCTAAAGTATTATGCTCCGTCAACTTTAGGTTATGGATTTCATTTTAAATCCTACAACTCCTCTGTTTTTTTACCAATAATTAAAAGTGAGATAAAATCCGTTAGCCCTATTAAAAAAAATTACTTTGTGGTGTACCTACCCGCATATGACGATCAAAAAATCATCAAAGCACTTTCAAAATTTAATAAAACCAACTGGGTTGTGTTTTCAAAACATTGTAAGGAAAAATATAGCCATGGTAACATTAGTGTAAAGCCAATTTCAACAAAAAAATTCAATAAGAAATTAATAAACTGCAGGGGGGTACTTTGTGGGGCTGGATTTGAAACACCAGCTGAAGCACTATATTTGAATAAGAAACTATTGGTTATTCCAATGAAAAATCAATATGAGCAACAGTGCAATGCTGAGGCTCTAAAAAAACTAGGAATCCCTGTTATAAACGGCTTGGAAAAGAAAGATTTGGAAGTTATAAAAT
>CAXPPN010000053.1:0-25189 GCA_964219345.1 Aeromicrobium sp.
AGCGGTACATAATCCCAGCACCGTTGATACATAACAATTTTCCAATTGTTGGCTTTTCAGATGAATAATTTACGTGAGCAAAATGATTGATTCGACTCGCTTCAATAGAATTTTTACTGTCAGTCACCGCATATATAACTCCTGACGTACCACCAGTGGCAGCAACTTCTCCACTGTTGAATACGTTTAGCGAAAGAGCGTTGTTTGGCTGATCTCCTGCTCTATATGTTACTGGTATACCTTCAGGTAAACCGGTCTCGTCAGAAGCTCTTTTTGTAATGTATCCTTGTGGACTAAAATTTTCTACAATGTTTGGAACTAAGTCAGAATTAAAACCAAAGTAATCCAATAACCAATCCGCTATATTATTCAATTTATAGTCCCAAAATATACCTTCTGAAAGACCATTTTTTGTGGTTGAAATTTCATCTGTTAGTTTAAATGCAATATAATCACCGGGTAACATGAACTTATGAATTTTTTTATACAACTCAGGTTCGTTTTCTTTCACCCATTTGAGCTTAGAGGCTGTAAAATTTGCGGGGGAGTTTAAAAGATTGGAAACACAGCGTTCTTTGGTTAAATCTTCAAAAGCTTGTTTACCAATATCTACAGCGCGACTGTCGCACCAAATAATGGAATTCCGCAGTGGTTCGCCCTCACGATCAACAAGCACCAAACCGTGCATTTGATAAGAAATTCCAACGGCTTGAATGGATGAAGGATCGATTTTTGATTCTTGTAAAATTCGTTTTGTAGCTTGAGATAAATAAGTCCACCAATCGTTAGGGTCTTGTTCCGCCCAATCGCTTTTCTCTGAAATAATAGACATTTCGTGTTGGGGTTCGTGAAGACTCAATATATTTTCACTTGTAGCTGCATCTACTAAAGCCACTTTAACGGATGAACTTCCTAAGTCAAATCCTATATAATATTTACGACCCATTTTTCTTTAATTTAAATATATTCAAATTTGATTTAAACATTGCCATATGGATTCAGAGTAATAATTGAACCGTCCTCTCGATACTTAATTTCAGCCACTTTTATGCAACGCAAATGCGTAATGCCTTTTGATAGAGATGAATCGTGATAAAATAAATATGTTTTATCTTCAATTTTACAAATAGAATGATGAGAAGTCCACCCTACAACAGGGTTCAAAACTCTACCTCTATATGTGAAAGGGCCATAAGGGTTATTTCCAGTAGCATAACATATATAATGCGTATCCCCAGTAGAATACGAAAAGTAATATGTATCGTTATGTTTATGCATCCATGCTGCCTCAAAAAAACGGCGTTCGTGATCTCCTGAAAGAAGTAAATTACCATTTTTATCAAGAATTTGAAGTGCTTTAGGTTCTTCACTAAACTCAAGTAAATCCTCTGACATTTTTACTACAAATGGAAGCAATGCTGGTTCATTTTTTGCAGGAATAAAAGCTGTTGGACTGTCAGATTGTTCAGCATTAAATTTACCTTTTTGCCATCGTTGTAATTGTCCTCCCCATAGCCCACCAAAGTACATATAATAGGTGCCATCGTCGTCCTTATAAACTGCTGGATCAATTGAAAAGCTACCCTTAATGGCATTGGGTTGTGCAATAAAAGGGCCAGTAGGCTTATCACTTACGGCAACTCCAATTCGGAAAATATCATCATAATCCTTTGCTGGGAAGAAAAGGTAAAATTTTCCATCTTTTTCGTTAGCATCTGGAGCCCACATTTGCTGTTTTGCCCAAGGTACATCGTCAACATGTAATGCTACTCCATGATCAATAGCTTCGCTATCAATTGAATCCATAGAAATCACGTGATAATCTTCCATTGCAAAGTGACTACCTAAATCATCAAATGCCTCACCTGTATCAATGTCATGAGAAGGGTATATATATATTTTACCATTAAAATAATGAGCAGAGGGGTCTGCTGTGTATATATGATTTACTAAAGGTGCAGACAGTGCCTTTTTATTTAATGCATCAAAATCTATATGATCGATATTGTCTTCAGGCATAATTGTTAGTTATTTCGTCTTTGTTTTAAGTCTAATTCAATTTGAGTTTCCATAATTTTATTTATTTCGTAGAAAAATAAAAGAGCTACACCCATCAAAAATGGTATTGAGGGATAAACACTAACAAGAAGTTTAGTGCCTAATACTGCCTCAGAAGATTGTCCCAATTCACTGTTTGCAACATAGCCATAAGATGAAAGTATTTGAGTTACCAATGAACTTCCGACAGTGAGTCCAAGTTTAAGTCCAACCATCATGGCAGAAAATATTATAGCAGTTGCTCTGCGGTTATTTTTCCACTCTGAAAAATCTGCCACATCAGCAATCATAGCCCATAACAACGGAATGGTGATTCCATAGAAAAAACCATGTAAAATTTGAGCTCCAAAAATAAATGCAATTGAAGTGGGTTTAAGGAAGTAAAAAAGAAGAATAAATAGGGTTGAGATAAATAAAAACCATCCAAAAACATTTCGTTTTCCATACTTGTCTGCCAAAGGTTTCGAAAAACCAATTCCAATAATCATAAAAATAATACCACCAGCATTAAATAAACCAAATCCAGCAGATACTGGATCGTTTCCAAAGAAATTGATCCCTACACTCGATAGAAATTCTAAAATTGGACTAATAAAATTGGTTAGATATGAAACATCAATAAAGTTTTCAAAGTAATACACATAGCTACCCCCTTTCATGGCTAAAGATATGAAAGTCAGGGTGGTTAGAATCAACATTATTACCCAGGGTTTATTAGAAATCAAGTCTGCAAAATCTTCCCTAAGTGTTGATTCTTGTTCTTTTTTCGGAATAACACGTTCTTTAGTTGTGAAAAAAGTAATGAGCAATAAAATAGTACCAATGATGGCCAACCAAGTCATTACTATTTCAATTCCAACAGCTTTGTCGCCTTCACCTGCATAAATTATAATTGGAAGCATAAAGACCTGGACAAAAAATTGAGCAAACATAACTGCTACAAAACGAAATGATGAAATACTGTTGCGTTCTTTCATATTACCAGTGATTACGCCACTTAATGCGGAATAAGGCAAATTACTTGAGGCATAGAGCAGTAATAAAAGTGTATAGGTGACAACGGCATAAACAACTTTACCCTTGTAACTAAAATCGGGTGTAGTAAATGCTAAAACTGAAATCACTCCAAGGGGTACGGCAGTCCACAAAATCCAAGGTCGAAATTTACCCCATTTGGATTTGGTACGGTCAGCAATAGCGCCCACAATGGGATTAAAACCAAATGCGGCTATGGTTCCCACAATAAACATAAGAGCAGTGGCATCATCGGCTTGTAAACCATAAATATCGGTATAGAAATAGGCTAAATAAGTCATTAGGGTTTGAAAAACAAGATTAGCAGCTAGATCTCCTAGACCATAACCTATTTTTTCTGTAATTGATAATTTTTCTGAAATGGATTTCATACAAACATTTTTAGTTTTGTTGTTTGGTTTCTACCTCTAAGACGCTTTGATAGGCGAGCTTTGGGTTGTAATTTCTATCAAACAATAATGGATAATTTGTACGCCCTTTAATAGGCCAATCATTGAGCCAAGAATGTTTGTCCATCACGCCCCAGAAGGTGACTCTTTTTATTTTATCACTATGCTTGACAAAAAGTTGGAAAATATCGTGATAGCGTTTTGCTAATTGTTTTTGAACTTTCTTTGGGAGTTTGTTTGGATAAGGACTCATTTTTGAGTCGCCCTCGAACTGAGAAAAATTTTGAGTCACCTCAGCACCAACCATTTCCCATGGATTCGGTAGAACAGATATATCGAGCTCTGTAAAAGACACAGGGACCCCAGCGGCATGAACATCCAAAATAATCTGTTCAATTTGGTCTAAACTAGGTGATGCTAAGTCCCAATGTGCCTGAACTCCAACACCATCAATCTTAACTCCACTTGATTTGAGTTTTTTAACCATATTTAAAATACCTGCCCTTTTTTCTTGTTTATAAAAATTATAATCATTGTAAATTAAGTCGGCCTCTGGGTCAGCTTTTTCAGCAAGTTTAAAAACATCGCTTATGTAATTTTCACCCAAATTATGAAAAAAAACAGATTTACGTAATGTTCCATCCTCATTAAAAGCTTCATTAACAACATCCCAAGCATCTATTTTTCCTCGATATCTTGAAACTACAGTATTAACATGATTTGTTACATATTCTTGCATTTCAACTGCATTATCAATGTTTTGCATAAAATCAGCCAATTGACTATGCCAAACTAATGCATGACCTACAATATACATGTCGTTTTTTAGTCCAAGCTCTACATAACGATCTGCAGTATTAAAATCAAATGTATTTGGTTTTGGATGAATAAACATCCATTTCAATGAATTCTCAGGGGTTATGGAGTTAAACTCAGAAGTTACAATATTTTCAGATTTTTGATCATTTCCTAATATAATTTCTTCATTTATAGCTGCACCTAAATGAAATAGTCCTTTGAAGTGGGTTGCAAGAGTTGAATTGTTAGTTTTTGGAACTAATACCGTATGGGCACAGCTAATCGTACATATTATCGCACTAACAATGCTTATGTAACTTATTTTTTTTATTCTTTTCATCTTAAAATCATTATTGTATAGCTAATAATTAATGCTTAATAAAGCGTAAGGTTTGTGTTTTATTTTTTGACGGATTTATAATTTTTAAAATATAAAGTCCTGTACTTAGATTTGAAACCTCAATTGTACGCGTTTGTTGATGGTGGGTTTGGGATAATTTATATGTTTTCCCAAAAAGATCATAAACTAAAACTATGTCTTTCTTCAAAAGATTTGAAATTTGTAATCGATCTGATGCTGGATTGGGGTACAAAATAAAATTGGAATTTGAATCAACAGGACTTATAGCACTTAGTGAGTTTCCAATAAACTCATATGCTCCAATGTCTACAATATCATCAACATTAGAAAAATCTACTGCTGGACTTCCTTGTGGCATCAATGAAAAATCGTCAATAAAATAATCCCCACCTCCATCATCCATTGTTGGTCCTTTGACATAAACAAATAAATTATCAGCAGAGCCATAGGTATAATCGCCCGTTAGTAGTGTCCATTCTTGATCCGAAGAATCAGTGACCGAAGTGAGATTGGTGAAAGTATTTAATGTAGAGTTTTTTATGGTCAACTGTGAAGTTCCAGAAACGCCTTGAGCTAGTCTTACCCAAACATAAAATGTGTAGGTTTCGCCCACAGTTAATAAGTTATCTAATACCAATTTTGGACTGTGCCAAGATTCACTTCTTTCAGTTGTTAACAAACTACTGTTTCCAGTTTGTGATGTATTTCCGATGGTTTGAATTGTGGCAGGACCAAAAGTAGACCACCCATCCACTGAGTTTTCAAAACTAGAGGATGAAATAGCATTTGCAGCTGGCCTTGAGTTGCCCAAAAAATCATTTTCGGGAGTATAGCTTGGATCACCTGCATCAATGGCAGGAGAGTTTGTAGTGATTGAAAAATCAGTAGCTGAAATATCAATTAGACCATTTACAACTGCCGGTGCAGAAATAAAAAGAGGGTCTTGATCAATAATATTATTTTCTGAAGTTGCTGGCCAGGCATAAGTCCCATTCAAAAAAAGGTTATTATTTGCAATCCTACTCCCCGAAACCTGGTTCAATTGAAGTGCTGTAAATCCATTTTCGTAGTAAGATGGTGCATCTTCTAGTGGCCTTGTAATCACAATATTATTTACAACTGTTGAATTTAAAACTTTATTGGATTTAATACCAGCAACATTCTGGCCTCTATGTGAAGGATTACCCTCAGCAACGGAAAGGTCTTGAATGTATTCATGAACACCATTAAAATAAAGCGTATTATTTCTAATAATTGCTGATGCAGCTAAAGAATTATCAAAATTAATCCCATTCTTACCATTGTTAACACATATATTATTTTCAAACAAAAAGCTGCCATTATAACTAGGGTCGCTTCTTGTAACATATAAACCCTGACCATCCACTATACTGTTGTAATCAGCTGTTCCATAATTTGGGTTTTCATTTCCTGAATTATCGGGTAATTGGGTTACATAAAATGGGATTCTGTTCCAATTATTATACACCAAATTACCGCGTATGATCATTTTTATATTTGTTCCATTATCAGCTTCCGAGGAAGCAATAGTCTCTGCAAATACAACGGCACTTGAGGCCGAAGAAGTCCACCACGTAGTGTTGTAAACTGTATTATTTTCAATGGTAATGTGGTCACTGTCATTAAATCGAATTCCAGACCCAGGTGTATCATGAACAATATTGTTTCGAATTATAATATGGTGATGTGCACCATATCCACCCCAAATACCCTTTCCAGAAAAATAACTGTGATTGTAATTAGTAGAACTATCCCCATCTTCAGCGACTGCAACTTTATAAGCTCTATTGTCCATTGCCATATCATAATTAATGGCCTGTGATGGCCCGATGACCTCAAACCCTTCAACAATAATGTAGTTCATATCATTAGCGATTTGAATTCCGCCTTTTCCATCAAATTCGATTACAGGCGAATGGCCAGGATAATTTTTGAGGGTAATATAATTATTTTCTAAACCTGACTTGTTAATGGTAACAACATGTGGGTTACTCATGTTGGTGTTAGTTGAGGGATCAACTGTACCATAATTCTGGTTTCTATAAGTACCTTCCATAACATATACCGTTCCACCAGCTTCAACTTCTGATATCGCTCTGTTTATAGTTTGAAAAGGAGATGTTTCTAAACCATTATTTCCATCAGAACCTAATTCATGAGAAACATAATAATCCTGCGCATGTAAAGACGTGGATAACAGTATTACAATAAAAAATATGTGCGTATAAAAATTACTTGATTGTATTTTACAACTGCTAAATAAGTACATCTTATTATTCAATTTTGATATCATAAATGTAGTTTGGTAGATTTAAATTAATTGAAACATTTGGGTATATCAATGTAACATTTGAGGATAAAAATATACCGCTATGAACAAAATTTAGAGATTTAATATGTTCTAATTCATTTATTATTTATTGGATCTTGATTTACAAAATCTCTCATAACTTTAAGTTTTTCGCTATACTTCTTAACCAATTCGGCATTTTCTACTCGTTTTGATATATCAATGTTTTGCTTTAAATCTTCTTTTAAGTTGTACAGCATATTTCCCAAATATTTCTCTCCTTGATAGAATTCTGTATAGGAAAAATTTTCATCCACTACAGCCTCCCCTTCTTTGTATCTTGTATATATTTCATCTTTTAATTGAAAAGATGGGTCTTTCATTACAGGAGTCAAACTTTTTCCGTGAATATAACTAGGTGGCTCAATACCTGTTAATTCGCAAAGTGTGGGATAGACATCTATTAGTTCTGTGAATGAAGATGTAATTTGACCTTTAGCATATCCTGGGGAAGAAATAATAAATGGTATTTTTATGGCTTCATAAAAGGTGCTGTGTTTACACCAAAAACCATGCTCTCCTAAAAAGAAGCCATGATCACTCCACAAAATTATGGTTGTATTATCTCTCAGTCCTAAATCATCTAATCCTTGAATTAAATCACCAATTAGAACATCCATATAACTAACACTTGCATAATAACCATGAATCAAATTTCTTGACATTTCGTCACTTAATAATCCTTCACTTGGAATATCTAAATACATATTTCTTAACTCAGCGGAATCGTGTTGTGCATGCATTGCAATGAAAGGGGAATTTTGGGGTTGATAAGTATTATCCGCAAGTTCTACTGAATCATGAGCATACATATCCCAGTACTTTTTGGGTTGTATGAAAGGAAGATGTGGAGAGACGTAACCAACAGCCATAAAAAATGGTTTGTCAGCATCTTTCATTTCTTTCATTTTTTGTAAGGCTCTTTTTGTAACCTTGCCATCGTTATAGGCATAATCATCTACATCTGGATATTCAAATGCAGGTCCTTTAGGACCATGTGACCCCTTCTCGCCGTTGCGTTTTCGCTCTTGTGCGATGGGGTCTTGATAGTCGGCTTGGTGAGCTCCTCCGTCGTTTTCAGACCAATACTCTTTAGTATCATCTGGAAAATGATATATTTTCCCATAGGAAACAGTTTCATAACCATTTTCCATAAAAAGTTGATTTAGTGTAATTGCTTCTGGAATATCAACTGAAGCACGAGAGGTGTAATCATTAAAGCGATCTTGACTTGGACGTATCCCTGTCATAATACTCGCGCGACTAGCCCCACAAACAGCAATGTTAGTAAAAGCATTATTAAATTGAAGCCCCTCAGATGCCAGTTTATCAATATTCGGGGTAATCATGTTTGACTCCCCATAAGAATTAATTTTAGGTCTAAAATCATCAACGGAAATAAATAAAATATTGTGTTTTTTTGTCCCTGTTTGAGCTGTTATAAATTGGGACGACAAAAACAATCCAAAAAGAACAATTGTTAAGGTATTAATGCATTTCATTTTTTTAAAAATTTAATTGTTTGATATATTTGAAGCTTTGTAGCCAATTCTTATAGCTCTAGCTCTTATTTTTTCATTGGGTTTAATTTCAACAGGTTTTGTATATAGTTGCCAATATTTAGAACCAATATCATCTCCAAGTTGAAAGCCTATGGAAGCTCCTTCTGTTTTACAGCTGAGTATTAAATTTTGCTCATTAGTAATTATTAGAACATCATCTGTTTTTGGTTGTTTCATGTTTGGCCAGAAGGTCTCGATCAATTTGTGTTCTGGAACAAACCCTTTATCGCCAATAGAAGTTTGCCATTTTTTCAACTGAACTCTTAACTCTTTTAATTTTTGACTGTATATTGAGTCCGTTGATAAATTGTGAACTTCATAAGGGTCACTTTCAAGATCGTACAACTCTTCTATTGGCTTTGATTTCATGAAAATATAAGCGGCATCTCCTTTAAGCATGTCCAGCGAATCAAGTTCTATCAAATGCTTATTCATTGGAATTTGTTCTCGATATTTATTTCTATAAATTAATGGGCGTTCAGGCATAAAATTTTTGATGTATACAAATCGGCCATCCAATACAGAGCGTTGCATATCAGTACATTCATCAAAGCGATCTGCTGAACCAAAAATGTATTTTCTTGGGGATTGCTCAAAAACGCCTTCAAAAGCCTTACCGTCCATATGATCTGGTGGTTGAATCCCGGCTAAAGACATCACTGTGGGGCCCAAATCCATCAAAGAAACCATTCGATTTTCAATTTCACCAGCGCGATACCCATCTGGGTAACGTATAATTAGCGGAACATGAAGACCACTGTCCCCTACTGCTCTTTTTTGACGTAAAAGATTTCCACCATGATCACTCCAAAAAAATATTACAGAATTTTCCAAAACACCATCGGCTTCTAATTGCTCAAGAAGTTGTCCAACCTCTTTGTCTAGAGCTTCAATATTTGAATATTTCCTAGCAATATCATTTCTTACCATTGGAATATCTGGATAATAATCAGGGACAGGAATATCATCTGGATTGACTGTTATAGGTTTGTCCTTTCGCATCCAAATCCGTGATTCATGAGTAGTGTAATAATTTTTAACGTAGAAAAAAGGTGCACCATATGGAGCATTATTGTAGGATCCTCCTCCAAACACATCGTCCCATGCTGTGAATGGGGCATTGAATTGGTAATCACACTTGTTGTCATTAACACAATAATAACCCTCTGCTCTAAGATACTCTGTAAAAGGCTTGACATAGCTTGGAGTAACAACCTCATAGTCAGGAATATTCACGCCAGATTTGTCTATAACCCCTTTCTCTTGCCTAAATTTTACATCCTCTGGCCACTTAAAGTTATTGTGATCACCAGTACGCATGTTGTGTGCCCCTAATCGTGTAGGATACATACCCGTTATGATTGAAAAGCGACTTGGAGCACATACCCCAACTGTAGCATAAGCATTGGTATATTTTATACCCTCTTTTGCCAGGCGATCAATATTAGGAGTATTTAAAGCCTCATTTCCATAAATACTTAAAACAGGTCCCATGTCCTCCACACTAATCCAAACAATATTCGGAGGTTTTATGTTGGTATTTTGACCATTTACTACATGGATAAAGCTGAGTGTAAAGATCAAATATTTTATTTTATTTAAATATCTCAAAATCAACAAATTAATAATGTAAAATTATATAGCTACTTTCATCTATTTTTCCAACTAAATCTTCATCAACCTTGTTCCATTTGGAATTTCGATCTAATGGATGAAGTGTTGGTTTAATCAAAGGCATTTTTTGATGAATTAAAAAATCATTTTGAGTTATCATCCAATTTTCTAATGCCGATGAAAGACGATTTTTTTGCTCCAAATATTCAGGATTATTTATCAAATTTTGTTCTTGATAAGGATCTAATTCTAAATCATAAAGTTCTTCGAAAGGGACGTTAGGAAAAGATTCTGCACCTTTTCTAATAAATGCATTGATCACAGAATTTGAACCATAATTAGATTCCACTACTTCAATTGAATTGTAGTTTCTAATGAATTTGAAACGTTTTCCTCGAATTGCTCTACTTGGAAATACTTTACATTTTTGAATATTTTGCTTGGTGGAAAGGGAAAAAATATAATCATGAATAGGATCAGTATTGCCTTTGAGCGTCGGTTGAAAACTATTACCATCTAGATCTTGTGGAATGTCTGCTCCAATTATATCTAAAAAAGTAGGAAGAATATCTACAAAATTTAACATGGTTTCTGAAACACTATTGGCTTCCACAACGCCGGGCCATCTCACAATGAATGGCACTTTCAAACCTTGCTCTGAAACACCCCATTTTCCAGAGATTCCGTGATCTGATGCATAGATAAAAATTGAATTATCAACAAGACCATTGGTTTCAACTATTTCTAAAACTCGTTCTAGTTGAGCATTATCATCACGAATATTTTGATAATAACCAGTTTTTAATTTTCTAAAATTCCCTCTATCATATGGCAATCGATAAATGTCCTCGTTGGTATACTCTGATATTTTTGGATAAGGTCCATGAGGAAAGTCTGAAGTGACAAAAACACAGAACGGTTTTTTGATATTTTCTAAATAATTTTCAAGTTTATCAAGTGGTAAATAACGATTATCTACAGATTTAAAATATTTTGACCATTGAAAAACTGAATTTGGTTTGACATGTCCTTTCCCCGCTAAAACAACCTCATAGCCTTCAGCTTTCATATAATCAATAACTGTTTTTAAATTTGGCTTAACAGGCAGATGATTGGCCATGCAGCCATTTTTAAGTGGATACATTCCTGTAAAAATTTGAGAGCGACTTGGCGCACAAATGGCTTGTGAAGTATAAAAATTTGTGAAGCGCATCCCCTCTTTTGCAAGTGCGTCGACTGCAGGTGTATGTACTTTTGGATTTCCATATATTCCATAGTCTAACAAATCCTGATCGTCTGCCAAATAAAAAATAAAGTTTGGAGAAGTAGAACTATCTTGAGCTTGTAACCAAAAAAAAGAGAACAATACGATTAGATATAAATAATACTGACTTGTTTTCATTAGTTTTCGATTAAAAATTTAGTGATTTGTTGTCCACTGTTTGTAATTGATTTAATAAGGTACATCCCATCGGATAATGATTTTACATCTATTGTAATATGTTTTGTAGCTTGATATTTTTTATTAAAAACTTGAGTACCATTTAATTGATAGACTATAATTTCACGATTCTGAAGCCTTGGAAAGTACAACTCCAATTGAGCTTTTGCTGGATTGGGAAATACCAAGACTTGAGATTCTTCTAAGGAGTCATATTCATCTTGTGAACTGAGTGATATGTCTATTGTAAATACATAACTATGCATAGACATGGCAGAAATATTTGAGCTAATATAATTTTCATTCAAGTCATAGGTTTCATTTGTCATCAATCTAAAGTTATAGTTCTCAACATCAGATGTTATATAATGTTCTATTGAAGTTGTTCCCTGGGGAATTTCGATTTCAAAATTACCTACATCATTGTCTGAGAACAATTGCAGAATAATTTTTGTTTCATCTAGGGATTTAAAAGCAACTGCTTTTGGTCCTAAGTCAAAACTTCCTACATGAATTCTTTGATAACCATTTTTGACCAAATTTGTAAAATGTTTGAAAACATAATAACGTTTTGGCAAAATTATATTCATATTAGAATCCCACAAAACCAAAGCCGATGAGCCGTAATTCTGGCCAATATTTACTTCATTTTGATAATCATGTTTTTCATAAAACAGGTGTAACATATATGCTGTTAGACCACCATAATTGAACCCATCCATAATACGATTTATGTGATAACTTGCATCCTCCATATCCCAATTTGGACTGTGTAAATTTCCTGCTTCTGTTACCCAAATAGGCTTTTCTAGAGCAGCTGTTTTAAGAGAAGACCAATCTGTTGGATTTATAGGATTTTGATAAGTATGTGTGGCAACAATATCGGTTGCAGCAACTACACTTGGGTTTCCAAACATACTGTTGATGTAATTAGTTGTTGACTTTGTTGCATCGTTTGAAGTGACTCTAAAGGTTTCTGGGGATATGATTGTTATATCACTTAAATTTTCAAAATCTAATCTTGAATCAAGATTTGAAATGATTGATGATAGTTCCGAAGGTGTTGTATTCATTGACTCATAGGTTACATCATAATCAGGTTCATTGGTTGGTGAAATTGCTGTTACATTAATTCCATAACGAGATTGCATGCCATTTATAAATGCAACCAAGAATTCACTAAATTCATCTTCTCCTCCTGAAATTAGAGTTCCCCCATTGTTATGTGCGCCATTAGTTTTTAACCATGCAGGGGCACTATTACAATTTCCAATGACATGATCAAATCCATTTGCACTGAGATTAAAAGCATTATTAAGTGCTTCACCAACGTATCGTGTTGCATTTAAGTTCGAATTACTATCGTATCGCGTCCAATTCAATGATGAAAAATTTAAATTAAAAGGGTCGTTATTATCATTTGGATCTTCCAAATCATGATACACAAAAAATCGAATCATATTCGGTTCTAAGTCTTGAAAAGCATAAGTTTCGATTTGTTCACGCATACTGTCTTCCAAAGCAAATAAATGCTCTGTTCTTCTCTTAATACCTGCACCAAAACCATCGACAGTTTGATAAGTCATATCTTTCAAAAATGAAATTGTATTTCCTCTAACAACTTCAACTTGATCCAAATAAAAAGTAACTCCAGAATCCAAATACCAAAAACTCAAACGATTTGAATCAGCAGCCTCTTGAACTGTAAAACTATGATTAAATTGCTGCCACTCTTGAGTAACAATTTTATCATTGCCTTGATAACTGTTTTGAATTTCAGACTGAAAAACAACTTTCATTGTAGCTGAACTAGCTCCACTAACTTTGGCCCAAAAACGAATCGTGTAGGTCTGTCCCGCCTCTACTTGAAACAAGTAATCACTTTGGGTTTTAACATGCCATCCATTAGTCCCTAATGAAATAATTTGACTTTTTTGTGCTTTTGTACTTCCAGGGATTAAATTTTCGGTTTCAATGGAGTAGTTTACCTGACCACCATTGGTTTGTAAATTGGACCAAAAATTAAAAGTATTTGTTTGTGAGTCAATGCTTTCCAATGCACTATTGGCAATTGGTAGTTGATTTTGGGCATTCATAATGAATGCCCAAAACATGTAAACTACTAGTAAAAGTTTTTTCAACTTAAAAGAATTTAATCTTATTAATCAATTAAATCGTTAGTATTAATTTCTCTAATAGGAATTGGTAAAAACATCACTTGTGATGGATCGGTACTTAAAGTTAAGTCTAAACTGTTGAAATTCAAACTTGTATTCGTGTTATGAGGAATAATGACATTATTTAAAAAATAGTCAAAACCTCTGCGGCGGTTGTTATGCGCATCTTCACCTTCTCCCAAAAGTTCATATCGATACTCTTTCATTATTTTATCACGAAACTCTGTTTGACTAATACCAGCATATCCAGAGCTGTCAACGCCTGCTCTATTTAAAACTTCAGTAACATAACCAAGTTGCTCTCCATTGCTTAGCTCATTTGATATTTCCGAAAGCATCAAAAGTAAATCTGCATATCTATAAATGATGATATTTTTATCATCGTATTGATTACTACTAGTTACATCTTTATTGGCATATTTAAAAAAGTAAGGATGTGCATTTCTGTAATTATTTCTGCTTTGATTTTTGGGATAAACCCTAACACCCCAATTTGCGCAACTACCATCTGGTCTTAATCCATTTGGTAAGTAACCATTTGATTGCGTATTATTATTCCAATAATAACTCATATAAGTTGCTCCTTCTCTCGGTGGAGCATTTCCTCCACATACTTGATTTGGAAGAAAATCTCCTTCAATTCTCGAATCGTTTGGATAGGCTGAAGCGTGATCATCATAAATATCTTTGTTCACTGAAAGCCATCCAAATGACTGTCCATCTTTATAATTATTTGGGGTATAATTTCTTCCCATTTGAGAATTAGAAGCTGATTGGCTTATTTGTAATTCAAAAATTGATTCATCGCTATTTTCACCCTCCATTGTAAAGAGTGATGAGTAATCTGACACTAATGAGTTTTGACCATAAACCTGAATGGCTTGATCATAAGCCATTTGCCAAAAATTTGAACCTATAATCGTATCAGGAATGATATCATATGCAGTTGAATAATCAACACTTGCCATAGTCATATAAACTTTGGCAAGCAACATATTAGCTGCATATTTTTTTGGATAATGACTTCCAGAAACTCCATTAATCATATTTATAGCTTTTTCAGCATCTTGAATAATTGACGCGTAAATTATTTTAGATGGAGTTAATTCATTCATTAAATTTTCGTTATTTGGTAAATCTAGTAAAAGAGGAACATCTCCGAAAAGACGAGTTAATGAAAAATAACACCAAGCCCTTACAAAATGAGCTTGACCAACTACGTCTTCAAAAAGTTGTGAATCTAAATCATCTGAATCAGAGTTTAATTCAACATTAGCAATCAAGGTATTGGCCCTTGCTATAGTCCGATAATATCCCAACCATAGTTGTGTAGCATCATTATCGTTTTCATTAGGCTTTAGTGAAAATAAATATGTATTGTTAGGGTTATTAATATTACCTCCTTGTCTTCTTGTATTAAAAAAACCAGAAAATCCATTAAGTACAAATAATCTTCTTTCCTGGCCATCGTAAGAAGCTAGTCCAGCATAAATACCATCAAGAGTACCCAATACTGATTGAGGGTTGTTAAAGGCAGCTTTATCCAAATATGGTGGATCTTCATCTAAATCACAAGAGGAAAAAATAGCTAGGGCAAAAACAAATAATATTTTTAAATCTTTCATCATAAATTATTTTAAAAGTTAATATTTACACCAAAAGAAATATTTTTGGCATCAGGAGAACCATTCCAGTCGACTCCATTTCGCAACCCATCATATGAGAAGCTTGAAATTTCTGGGTTATACCCACTATAGTTAGTCCAAACATGCAAGTTTTGCGCTGTAACAAAAATATTAAAGCGTTCAAATAACTTACTGTTTTCTACAGGTAAATCATAACCAATTGTTATGTTATTGAGACGAAGAAAGCTACCATCCTCGATGATACGATCTGTAATTGCTAAATCACCAACTGTATCATAACCAATTCTCGGATGCGTGTTGGATGTTGCGTCTGGACGCCAAGCATTATAATAAGCATCCTTTGTTATGTTTTGAAACTGACCAGAAGCATTACCAATTGTTAATAAATTTCCATTAGCAATGTCATTTCCACTTACTCCGTTTAGTAGAATGCTTGCATTGAATCTCTTGTATCTAAAGTTTAAGTTTATTCCATAAATATAATCTGGATTGGGGTTTCCAATAAAAGTCCTGTCATCAGCATCAATTATTCCATCACCATTTTGATCAACAATTCTAACATCACCAGGTTCAGCACCACTTGGGATGTCTGTATCATCTGTTTGATAAATTCCATTCGTTTCAAAGCCATAAAATAAACTTGACTCCTCACCTTCAACAAATACATTTGGTGATGATTGAAAAATTTGACCTCTACTAACTTGATTACCGAAGAAGAAAGATCTCTCATTTGCGACCCCATTTATATAAAAATCTGAGGGAGGAACACCCAGAGACTCTAACTTAGTTCTGTTGAACGCAATATTACCTCCAAGAGAAAGCTCAATATCGTCGCTAGAAATTAAATCAAAATTTAAACCTAATTCAACTCCTTTATTGTTAATAGTCCCTTTATTAATTAAAAAATCACTGTATCCAGTTGAATTTGGAATTGGAATATTTTGTAGTAGGTCTTTTGTTGTTTTATCATATAAATCAATGGTTCCTGATATTCTTTCATCCAAAACTGAAAAATCTAATCCAAAGTTAAGTTGCTCAGTAGTTTCCCATGTTAAATTAGGATTGGCAATATTATTAAGTAAAATAGGAATACTGAGACCATTACCAGGTGTACCATATTGTACGCCCGAACTAATTCCATAATTTGAAATTGTACCATAAGGACGAATTCCATGATTTCCAATTTGTCCCCATCCTGCTCTTAATTTCAAATTATTAATAAAATCTACATTTTTCATAAAACTTTCATTGCTGATGTTCCAAGCAAGTGCGAAAGATGGGAAAAAGCTGTAGCGATTGTCTCTTGAAAACTTAGAAACACCATCCCGTCTAAAGGAAGCTGTAAAAACATAACGATTAGCAAATGAATAATTCAATCGACCTAGTATAGAAAAGACCTGTTGCTTTGACGGTAAATATGTTAGTGGTACAGTAACAATTGACCCAAGATATGGTTGTTCAACAGTCAAATCATGAGATACAAAATTTTCAACTGCATACACACTATTATGATTATCTCTTACGTCGTAAGTAATTCCAAATGTTGCGTTGATTCTATGCTTTCGACTGAAAGTTCGATTATACTTAAGTAGATTATTAATCTGATATGTTTTGGAATCTAACTCTGAGATTTGCATTGCACCATTGGCATTACGACCTTGAAAGGTGGTCAATCCATAGTATCTTATTCTATCTTTGACTCTAACATTTCCTCCTGCTCGAAATTGGTAACTTAATCCTTTTACTGGAAGGGTGTAAGTCAATGCCAATGAACCAATAAAACGTTTTTCTTTAGAAATATCAGAAAAATCATTGATCCACGAATATGGATTAGAAGTTCCTAAATCTTCAACAAAATCGTCTACACCAGATGATACAAGAGGTCTAAAAACAATAGCGCTACGTACAAAACTTTGATTTGAACTTCCAATTAAATCACCAGATTCTGCAAAATCTGTTTCAGTAAAGAAAGCAGTTGCCCTTGCTTGTAGTTTTAAATTTTTATTTAAATCTTGGTTTAAGTTAATTCTAAAATCTCCTGATTTAACACTAGAATTTGCAACAATACCGCGTTCATCAGCAATACCACCAGAAATATAATAATTTCCATTGTCCCCTCCGCCTGATGCTGATATTCCAAATCTATGGCTTGTAGATTCTTGATAAACTATATCTTGCCAATCAAATGACTCTAGTGGGGTATCCCCAATTGTTTGAGTATCAGTTAATGTTGGATTAGCATTTGTACCTCCTCCAACTGTAGTATATTGTACTGGATACACTTGATTACCGTCGATAAAGTAAGGTACTCTGTCTTCAACTTGAGGGTTACTATTACTATTAGAATTATTAATTGGCCAGGATTCATTTTGATACATCGCATAACCAACACCATCAAGCATATCATACTTTTTTCGAATGCTACGGACTGAAGTGTTATAAAATGTATTTATTTTAACTTTACCTTTCTCACCTTTTTTGGTTGTAATTAATACAACGCCATTTGCACCTCTGGATCCATAAATAGCAGTTGCAGAGGCATCTTTAAGAATTTCAATACTTTCAATATCTCTTGGGTTGATACCAGTCAATCCATTTTGAGCCTCTTGACCAGAATTTCCAACCCCACCAGCTGGCAAAACGTCTTCTCCAGCCGAGGCAATAATAATTCCATCAACTACATAAAGGGGTTCATTATTACCTCTTAAACTGTTTGACCCCCTTATACGTACACTGACGCCAGAACCTAAAGCACTCGAATTTTGCTGCACTTGAACACCAGCCGCTCTACCTTGTAGAAGCTGATCAATCCCTGTGGTCTGGTTTGCAATATTGTCCTCAACTTTAACAGTACTTATGGATCCTGTTACATCTTTTTTAAGTACAGATCCATATCCAATGACTACAACCTCATCCAATTCGGCTGTATCAACTTCCATGGATAAGTTAACGACTGTTGTGTTGGTAACATCTAATTCAACTGTTTGAAATCCTACATAAGAAAAAACAAGGACTTGCTTGGTATTTGAGTCCACATTGATTGTAAACTCACCATCAAAGTTTGTGATAGCTCCTAAGTTTTGAGTCCCTTTTACTTGAACAGTAACACCAGGTAATGGTAAACTTTGGTCATCATTAATCACTCCGGTAACAGTTTTTGTTTGAGCTAAAATTGCTAATGGAAATAGCAAAATTGCAATAGAAATTTTAATTTTATTTTTCATTAGTGATAAATTGGTTGGTAAATAATTTTATTTATATTTAATTCCTAATTAAATCATATCAAACTTATTCAAATCACTTCAAAACAAATAACACAAATGTGCAATTTCATATAAACTTTGAAGCTTGAGTAAAAATATTTCATAAACATTCAATTCATTTCATATTTTTAATTTTTATTTAGCCCTACTTCTCTTCCATTGATTTTCCTAGAAAATTTAATCCATGCGAATAATAAAAATATTCTTCCTTCTTGTTTTTTTCATATTTAGTTTAAACTTGGTTTTTTCTCAAAGAAATTATGAAACCTTAAATTTTGAGCCACTAGAAACAAATGTTGGAACAAGGGCTATTTCTTGTATTGTAAAAGATCATAAAGGTATAATATGGATTGGCACTCAAGGTAATGGCTTGAGTTCATTTAATGGATACGAAATTAAAAACTACAAGCACAAATGGAATGACAAAAAGACAATTAACAATTCTGTTATCAATGTTATTTTTATAGATAAACAAAATAATATTTGGGTTGGAACTGAAGAAGGATTAAACCTCTACAATAGAGATTTAGACGAATTTATACATATACCATTAAATGAATTAGACTCAAAAATTCAAGTAAAAGCAATAAATGAAACTAATGACAACACTATTTTAGTTGGAACACATGGTTTTGGTGTTTTCAAAGTTGATATAGAAACTCATTTGAGTACAAATGTCTTGATAAACGTTTCAAAAAACATTAATAGTTTTCAAGTTAATAGCATAGAAACAACAGAAAGAGGCGCTGTATTGATAGGGTCAAATATTGGATTGCTTAGATATAAAACTGCAACCCAAAGCATAGATTATGCTCAATTCACAACACTTAAGGGGACAGAAATTATTAAAAATCATATACAAACTATTTTAACTGAAAACGATGATGTGATTTGGATTGGAACCGTAAATGTTGGGCTCATTGAAATTTTAACAACACCTACAAATTATTATGAATTTAAATTTCACCCAATAACCAATAAAAGAGTTCTGGCATTAGAAACTGATCGAAGTGGTACTATTTTTTGTGGTACTGAAAACGATGGTCTTTTTGTTTTCGGAGGTGACAAAAAATTTATTTCATTAAAATATAATAAATCAGAACCAAAAGGAATTAAATCCAACTCTATATGGTCTGTGTTTATTGATGAAAATAATAGAATCTGGCTTGGGTACTTTAATCAGGGTGTTGATATTTATGATGAGGAAAAAGAACGCTTTAAATCTATCGAAAGTATTCCAAACAAAGATCAATCTCTTTACTCAAAATCTGTTACTGCTATTACCATGGATAATGAAGACCGTTTTTGGTTTGGAATTGCGGATGGAGGCGTAGATGTCTACAATTCAAAAACTCAAGAGTTTACTCATCTTATTGATCAAAACAACCCGATTGCAAAAGGTCTTACTAGCAGCGATATTGTTAGTGTATTTATAGATTCGAAAGGAAATGTATGGGTAGGAACTTGGAATTCTGGGATTTTCTTTTTGGAAAAAGGAAAAAAGAGATTTAAAAATATACAGCCTGAAAACAGTAATGGTATTTTTAAGTCAAGTAGAATTATGTCTTTTGCTGAAGATTCTGAAGGTACTATTTGGATTGGAAGTTTTTTGAGTGGCTTATATTCTTTTAATCCCTATACTGGGGATTTTGTGCATCATCAAGAAAAGGCACTTAGAGAGCAATATATTGATTCTAAAAATATTCGGAAAGTTTTGGTGGATTACAAGGATAACATCTGGCTTGGTACTAGGACTGGATTGTTTAAAGTGTCTAATATTAAAACTCAACCTAAAGTTGAATCCTACAATGCGCTAATTAGTAAAGATTTAATTACAACCACAAAATTCAATAT
Organism: Aeromicrobium sp.; assembly: GCA_964219345.1. GTDB lineage: Bacteria > Bacteroidota > Bacteroidia > Flavobacteriales > Flavobacteriaceae > UBA3537. The sequence continues at coordinate 20,570 of CAXPPN010000053.1, forward strand.
AATAACAACATTATACGAAGATAAAAAGAAGAATATATGGATTGGTACAGAAGGCTATGGACTTTGCCAATTAAACACAAAAAACAACACCACAAAATGGTACAATACTTCTAAAAATTTTATTCATCAATCTATCACCTCTATTGTCGAAACTGAGCCCGGAATTTTTTGGTTTACGGGGAATAATGGAATGACAAAATTCAATCTCAAAAAAAATAGTTTTACCAATTACAATACTGAAGATGGAATATTGGCAAATAATTTCAACAAAAATTCAGTTTTTCGATCAAAAGAAGGAATACTTTATTTTGGATGTCATAAGGGAATAAATTTTTTCAATCCTGAGGACATTACAATAAATTTTGATACACCAAAGGTTTATCTTTCAGATTTTAAACTTTCAAATAAAAGTGTAAGACCAAACGAAGAAAATTCTCCTTTAAAAAAAGTTATAAAAGAATCCAATACTATTGAATTAAAACATAATCAAAGTTTTTTTACAATAGATTATTATGGATTAAGTTACACACATTCAAAAAATTTAGAATATGCCTACTATCTTGAGGGGGTTGATTCTGATTGGAATTACGTTGGAAAAACACGAAATGCAACGTATACAAACATCCCTCCTGGCAATTATAACTTCAAGGTTAAAGCCTCAAATTCAGATGGAGTTTGGAGCGATAGTCCAACCACATTAAATATAAAAATTCTACCGCCGTGGTGGGAAACAAATTTAGCCTCTTTTTTGTTCTTATTTGTTTTTTTAATTGTGATTTATAATATATACAAGTTTATAAATATTCGCATTAAAGAACGACTTGAAATAAAAACAGAAAGAGAAGAACGAAAACAATTAGAAGGACTAAATGCAAAAAAAATACAATTCTTTACGAATATATCTCACGAGTTTAGAACACCTTTGACATTAATATTGAATCCACTAGAAGACATTATTGCTGATAAAAATTTAAAACTTCCTGAAAATATTAAAGAAAAACATAAAATAATACACAAAAATTCAAAACGACTTTCACGTTTAATAAATGAATTAATGGATTTTAGGAAGCTTCAGTTTAATAAAATGGAGGTTAATGTATCTAAATTTAATTTAATTCCTTTTGTCAATGAAGTTACAAGTCATTTTGAAGAGGAAGCTATGCAACGAAATATTCATTTAGAAGTTGAAAATAAAGTAGACACTATAGATATTTGGGCAGATCCATCAATGCTTGAAAAAATAATATTTAACTTATTATCAAATGCATTTAAAGCTACAAAAAACAGTGGTAGAGTTTCTTTGAAAATATATGAAACAAAAAAAGAAATGTACTTTCCGTTGATTAAAGACAACAAATTATGTTCGGGAATCTGTATATCAATTTCAGATAGTGGAATTGGAATAAAAGAAGATGAATTAAATAATATATTTTCTCGATTCTATCAAGTAAAGGAATTAGATAAACAATATTATGGGGGCACTGGAATCGGCTTAGAAGTTGTAAAAAGTTTTGTTGACTTACACAAAGGAAAAATTGATGTAAAAAGTCAAAATAACATTGGTACTCAATTTAAAATCTATTTTCCAAAAGGAAATCAGCATTTTAACAAAAAGTTATCCGCGCTGAAATCAAACTCAAATCATTCAAATTTTGAACAAATAGATGATAGTCTAGATCAAATTGATTTAAAGAATATTAAAAAAATAGAAACGAAAAAAACAATTCTTATCGTCGAAGACAATCCTGAACTCAAAAATTATTTGCGAAATGAACTTAAGACTATTTATAAAATTAAAACAGCAGAAAACGGGCAGGAAGGGCTAGAAAAAGCACTAAAATTTATGCCAGATATCATTATTACAGATATAATGATGCCTATTATGGATGGATTTGAATTTTGTGAAAAAGTTAAAAATGACATTAGAATTAGTCACATACCATTAATGATGATGACCGCAAAAGGCATGCAAATTGACAAAATAAAAGGGATTGACTCCGGGGCAGATGTTTATATCACAAAACCATTTAATATGAGTGTGATGAAATCTCATATAAAACAACTTATAACAAGTCGTCAAATTCTTTTTGAAAAATATTTTAACGGTATTAAAAATGAAGACTTATCCAAAACAACATCTGTTGATAAAGAATTTATTACCAAAATATTAGAATACATAAATAATAATATTAGTGATTCTAAATTGAGTGTAGAACATCTTGCAGATGAGCTATTGGTTAGTAGAAGTAAGCTCTACAGAAAAATAAAGGCATTAACAGGAGATACAGCAACTGAATTTATTAGAAAGATTAGGTTAGAAAAAGCTAATGAATTATTAGAAAAAACAGATTTGACAGTAAGTGAAATTGGATATAAAGTTGGGTTTTCTTCGCCATCCTATTTTACAAAGTGTTTCAAAAATCAATTTGGCATAATACCGAAAGATGTTAGATTTCAGAAATAGATTAATTTTTTACAAATTTCTTTGTTTGAGTCGCTCCATTTTCTAATTTAATCTTTGCTAAATAAACCCCCTTGGAAAGATGACTAACATCAATCAAATGTGTTCGTTTTTTGGATAATATTACATGGCCTAACATATCGTATATGTTAACCCATAATATTTTATTATTGGTTTTTAAATTTAATTTTTCTTCAACTGGATTTGGAGATATTGATAATTCTGAAGTTAATATGTTAAAATTTACACCTAGCGTATAATCCTCAACTGATACATCGAAAGTGTCCAAATAATAAATACCAACATCCTCACCCATCAAGACTTGAACCTGTACACTAGTCGTGTTTTGAGGAACTACATATTCAAATGAACAATATTCATAAGAAGTGGACAAAGAAAAAGCTGAGGAAGAAGTGAAATAGGTATTTGCCATGTTATCCTCAGATTTTATTCTAAGTTTAAATGATATTCCTAAAGTTGGCGATTTTGCATAACAGCCGATTGTAATTTTTTTATTCGTTAAGTCTTGTTGATAATCAATGTTACTCAAAATGACTTTATTGTAGATCTCTGAAGTTGTGACCTCAATTTTAGCGGCAGAGCTTCCAGAAAAAACGGTATCAGAATGTTCTGAAATTGTGGCTACTGCACTACCCAATGTATTGAAAGTCCAATTTGAAGTTACACCACATTCAAAATCAGGGTTTATAATGATGTAATCTGAAGTGGGGCCATAACATTCTGGCCAGGTTCCGTCTGCCAACAAAGCTTCCTTAACATCCTCAACCCAAACTCCTGTATAAGCATTTGAAGTGGAGGGATTATCAGTCCTTAAATGAATTGTTTTGTTAGATTTATTTCCAGCACACCACGCTGAAAAAGAAAATCCTCTGTTTATTGCCTGTTCTGCAATGTAGCGATGATACTCAACTCGATCAGAATTTAAGGGGCCACCATTGTCGCCATAAACTCCTGTTTGATAATTATAGCCCCCTTCATTATCCGCACCAAATTCCCCAAGTGTTATAGGAATACTATTGTTTTCAGACCAAGTTTTAACTGTGTCAAAATGAGAGATAACTGTTGATTTATCACTAGTTGTCCCCCAATTAAAATCATTATTATTTGGCGTTGACGAGCTCGTAAAATTAAAAGGAATATAATAGTGAAATGAAGCAATCAAGTTTGCGTCACTGTTTAGAACTGCAGCTCCAATAGTGGTTGGTGCTTGATAGGAATTTAATGTACCGCCAGTAATTATTATTGGACGTGTACTATTATTTCCACCAGTAGATCTAATGGCCTCTATAATCATCAAATTAATTTCGTTCATTTCTTGAGCACTAACTTCAAAATAAGGTTCATTAACGACTTCAAAGATTAAAGTATAAGGAGCATTTACAAAACGATTTGCGATTTGAAGCCAAATAGATTTAAATTTCATTAAATCTGCTGCTCGCTTTGCTGATGTTGGGTGAGAATAATTATTGCTTTCAATATTAAACGTCTCTAAAAATTCAGCTTTCAACTCAGCGCCATGAAAATCAATAACGGTGTATAAACCCTGCCCGAGTGACCAGTTTACAACGGTTTCAACACGATCCAAATAAGTTTCACTGACTACAAAATCTGTAACGTTTCCATCATATTCATCGAAAGTATTAGCATTTGTTGACCAAAGTGAGGTGTCATCACCTGTTGTTCGAGATCCAAAAAAATCCATTGGAATTCTAACGTTTGAAAAACCTGCATCAGCAACATCCATAAAATATTGCTCAAACACTACAGATGCCCAATTCCCTTCTACTGGAGCACTCAAAGTATTGCCAAGATTGATCCCTCTACCCATTTGTTCCACATGATCCCATACAGAAGATTGTGCAAATACAATTGACACATTGAACAAAAACAAAAAATATGTTGTTTTATTTATTTTCATAAAAATAAAGAGGAGGCCAGGCCTCCTCTACAAATTAAATTAAGTTGTTATGTTATTTTTTAAAACTTTCACGTTCTAAATCGATAATTTTTTGAACCTCTTCTCTATTAAATTTGGACATTAGTTTCTGACGAGTTTCTTTGGCAGCTGCTCTGTAGACCGCCTTTTTTTCATCCTCAGATAGTCCTTTACCTCGAATTTTTTTAGCATTAGAGGTATA
>CAXPPN010000054.1:0-4521 GCA_964219345.1 Aeromicrobium sp.
GTATAACTTAAACCAAATCCAAAAGGATATAAAGGCGTGTTTTTCTCGTCTGCATATTTATGAAAATAAGCAGAGGGTTTGTGGTTGTATATCATTCTTAACTGTCCAACACTCCTTGCTACAGTTAAAGGCAATTTTCCACTTGGATTCACATCTCCAAATAAAATTTCAGCCACCGCTTGACCTCCTAAATTTCCGGGTTCCCATGATTCTAAAAGAGCAGGAATATTTTTTTGAAGCCAAGGTTCAGAAATAGGTTTACCATTTACCAATACAACAATAACGGGAGTGCCTGTTTCTCTAATAGCTTTTACTAAATCTAATTGCTTACCAAATAAATTCAAAGATGCTCTGGCCATATTTTCGCCTGCCGTTTTATCTTTCCATTTGTAGCGCATAGAATTATCTCCTACAACAACAATTGCATAATCAGCATTCTTTGCTATTTCTGAGGCTTCTTTAATTTTAGAGCTTTTAATATTTCTAATATTTTCTCCTGAATTAAAAAAGCTTACATCATAGCCTTTGGATTCTCCTAAGGTTTTAACCCCTTCATATATAGTAATAACGTTTTCGTCAGGTTGAACTGCATGCCAATCACCCAAAATAGATTGGTTGTTTGCATTGGGTCCTGTTACAAATATTTTCTTTTTTGAAGTTGTTTTTTGCAAAGGTAATATTCCATTGTTTTTTAGCAATACGATCCCTTTTCTTGCAGATTCTAATGCAGTCGCTTTATGTTCATCTGTGAAAAGTAATTCTCCTTTTTTCTCTAGATCTACAAATCGATTTTCAAATAACCCTAATTTAAATTTCGCTGTCAAAATTTTACGACATGCATCATTTACACGATTTATTGAAAGTTTTCCTTCTTTTACCGAAGCTATAACTGCATCTGTAAAGAATGGCCCATGCATGTGCATATCCATACCAGCATCAACGGATAAAAAAGAGGCTTGTTTCATATCATTTGCAGTATGGTGCAATGTGTTAATTCGTTCAATATCTAGCCAATCACTTACATAAAAACCTTGAAACTGCCATTCATTACGTAAAACATCGGTCATTAACCACTTACTCATGTGAGATGGAACACCATTAATCTCATTATGAGCTGCCATAATGGAATATACACCAGCATCAATGGCTTTTTTATAGGGTGGTAAATGCACTTCTCTTAAAGTACGAACGGAGATATCGGCTGGGGCTGCATTTAACCCATTAATTGATTCTCCCCCACCAATCATATGTTTTGCACAAGCGATTACTTTTTCTGTTCCAGTAAAATCATCTTGCTGAAATCCTTGAATCATAGCTGCCCCCATATTACCAACCATAAATGGGTCTTCTCCAAATGTTTCTCCAACACGTCCCCACCGCGGATCTCTAAGTATATCTATGTTTGGGGTAAAAGTCCAATGACTACCTGTAGCACGCATTTCTTTAGCAGTTTGTTTTCCAATGGTATATAAAAAATCATCACTCCAAGTCGATGCTAATCCTATTGGTGATGGGTATACCGATGTGCCTGAAACCAAAGCATTTCCGTGTATGGCATCAATTCCAATTAATACAGGAATTTTTAGCGGTGATTTTAATGCTAATTCTTGCAAGTAATTAGCTTCTTTAGCTGTTAAAACATGTAAAAAAGAACCTATTTTTCCTTCTTCGCACATCTTGGAAACATCATTTACAGAAAGTGTTTTATAAAAGCCCTGTGCGTCATTATTTTCTTTGTCATCGTCTGGATTTCCTTTTTTCATATGTTCCAATCCGACAAATTGGTTCATTTGATATACCTTGTCTTCTAAAGTCATTCTGCTCATTAAATCAGCTACACGAGCTTCTACTGACTTAGAAGGATCTAAGTATATAGGATATTCATCATTAGCGGTTTTAAAAGAAAAAAACAGCATCAGTACGGCACTTAAAACGAACATTTTTATAATATTGGTTTGAGTGAGTTTGTTCTTTAGAATATTCATTTTAATGTTTTAAAAATTTTATAATACGTTGGTTTAAAGATAAAAAATATAGCCCTTTTGCTAAATCAGAAATGTCAATGTAGCCATTTACGACCTTTTTTTTAATGAATATCCCATTAACAGTATATAATTTGATCGATTTTATAGTCTCTGAAAAAAGGATTTTCAATTTATCGGTTGCTGGGTTAGGAAAAACTTTTAAAGTTGGATTTTTAGCTTGGGCTTCATTTTCAATTGACAATGAGTTAGCAGGTATACAAATAGGACTATAATGATTTACATCCTCTTGAGCAGTTAAATTATTAACTCCAGTGTAATAAGGTAATGGAACAGATGCTGTTGACGGGTAATTTTTATAATATACTCCAAGGTCTGTTAGGTTCATGTCTTCATCAAAAAACTCTGCATTTCCAGGATCCTCAGCTATGATGGTATTTTGTGGTTCAAACCATGCATAGCGTTCTACAAAGCTAACACTCTCAAGATAGGGAACTGCGAGCTCCATAAATTGCCGATTTGTTTCCGTAGATCTGTATTTATTACCATTAAATTCTGTAATCCATACCGGTAAGCCATAAAGGTCATAAACGTCATCTAAATAGGTCTTAAAACGGTTGAAAATAGTATTTGGGTTAGCATTGGGTGTGCTTTGAGGATTTGACCCCCAATCATACCAATGAACAGCGATAACATCGATTCTGATATCATTTTCAACAGCAGCTTGATAGAAATTATTTAGCCAATTGAACACTGCGCCTTGTCTACAAGCTGGAGAAGCTAAACGAAATCCTGTTTTCATTAAGTTTTCATAGACTGAAATAGCAACAGACACATCGCATAAATCGTTGTACTGTCCGGATTGCCCGTCACAATCGTCGGGCTCATTGAAACCTAAAACATGGGTACTTTTATATTTTGAGATGTATAATTCTATATCACTATCATCGTTGGCAGCGCCGTAACCCCAAGCCATAGGCGTGTATTCGCGTTGTAAATCAGAAAAACCTTGATTATTCCATCTATAAAACCAAGTGTTATTTAAACCTGATATGTCTCCTGCTGTACCTTTTTTTGACACCCAGTTCCATGGAACGACTCTTAAAAAAGAAACACCATCTTGTTGAAGAAAATTAGGTAAAATATGAATTTCTAAGTCTGTTTCTGAAGCAATAAAAACTTTACTCTTTCCTGTTCCGTCCTCATTAACCGCCAAGGTAAGCATGTATCCTCTCTTTAAATAAAAAGATTGAATATTATTGTTCAATTGATTTGGAATAGAAGAACCATTATATATTTGACCAACTTTAATATTAGCTGATAAGCCTATGATATTTTTATCAGAATAAATGGTTAACGGTGAAAAATCCGAGTTGTATGATCTAACAACAGTGCCAGTGTCATAATAATTGTCCATTCGTAAATTTATTTGGTATTGAGCACTTTCATCATTAATGAAAAAAGATGATAAATAAACATCATAAGCAAGATTAGGGGTGACATTTTGTAAACGCAACCAGCTCGATGGGGAATTGAAGTGAACAATAGCATTGTTAATTAGCGGTTCATAAGCGTGTAGATGCACATAGGAATCTTCATTTATAACTAATGTACCCCCAGAAAAACTATTTGCATTAAGGACACCACTTGAGATGTATAATGTTTTATTAGTCTCAAAAACTATACCATCAATAGGAGACGAAAGCGCACTTGCGTCACAGGACAATAAAAGGTCGTAAGCAATGGGTTGATTAGGATCTATAGTACCGCTTTGAGGAGATTGCCCTAAACCAGCATTATACCAGTTTAATTCATTAAAAAAATCATGATCTCCTTCACTACCAGTCCAGTAATAATCTTGAGCATGTAAAAAGTGGGGTGAAAACATCACAATTAAATAAATGTGATTAAAAAAATTACTTCGTTGTTTTATAAAACTGCTAAATAATGACATCTTTTTTGTTCATTATTGATATCACAAATGTAGTTTGGCAGATTGAAATTAAATAAAACAATTGGGTAAAACAATGTAAAATTTGAGGACAAACATATAATGTATAGATTAAATTTTTGAGAATTAAAATATTCTGATTCATTTATTATTTATTGGATTTATATTAACAAAATCGGTAAGAATTATTCTCCCTTCTTTTTCGCTTCATTAGAGTCTTTTTGACACTTTAAATTAACATCTTGGATCATTTTGCTGCTGTTAATTTTAATCTGTTTTGTGATTTTATTAAATAATTCTCTTTCTTCGAAATGTTTCATTTTATTTTTTTTTAGAGGATTCTAAACCCCCAAAATCAGAATCAGAGATAATCCTTAACTCTTCTAATGTAAGCGTGTTACCATAGCCTTTTTTTAGATCATAGAGTTCTTTTTTTAAATGTTCTATCAACGTATAATATGACTTATTATTTATTAAATTATTCATTTCCGATGGATCTTTTTGAAGATCATAAAACTCCCAAATATCGACATCATAATAAAAATGAATTAACTTATACCTTTGGTTTCTTATACCATAATGCGGCTG
>CAXPPN010000055.1:0-9246 GCA_964219345.1 Aeromicrobium sp.
GGTAAGATTCTATCTTCTGTCCCAACAAGGATAATGGTTGGAGGTGCATTTTTTGAAATATTGTGTATGGGTGAAAGTGATTTATAATCATTACCAAAACGTTTATGTGCGAAACGATCTGGTCCTAAATCCAATACAGGATTTAACAACACCAATGCATTAGGTTTTGAACTTATACTAAGCTCCTCGCTAGAGTTATCCCACATTTTTAATAAGCCACAACTTGCAGCCAAATGCCCCCCTGCAGAACCTCCTCCTGCTGTTATTGTATTTGGATTAATCTTCAGTTCTTTGGCATGTTTTCTGACAAATCTTATAGCAGATTTAGCATCTTCGACAGCATCATACGGTGTAGTGCCATGAGTATTTTTTAGGCGGTATTCTGCCGAAATGGCGACCATGCCCCTTGATGCAAAATACATCGATTGACGTTTAAACGCTTTATGACTACCATTATTCCAACCCCCTCCATGAAAGAAAATAATAGCATTATGTATTTTCTTTTCATCAAAGTTTTTGGGATTATAAACATGAAGATTCAAAGATACATCTCCAATGGTTTTATAAATAACCGCATTTGACGCTGTTACTTCTGGGTTTGCATAAGACAATCCTGAAACAAGAAAAAATGATAATATTATTTTTAAAACGTTCATATTACAAATTTACAGTTATGAAAACGTTGTAGTTAGAAGATTTGGAGCAAAAACTTATAAAAATGAAGCAATTATAATATTTTAGTGTTTCAGAAAGTTAACGGCGATTCAAATTTTCTTCATTATAAACACGCTCAATGACAATGTCTGTCATTCTACGCATTTCATCTAAACTTATATCGTCCTTATACTCAACTTGAAGCGCTTTTAATTTTTTCTTCAACTGCTTAATTAGCTTTTTATATTTAGGATTAGCATATAAATTATTCATTTCATTGGGGTCTTTATCCAGGTCGTATAATTCCCACTCATCCATAGAATAGTAAAAATGAATCAGTTTAAAGCGATTAGTTCGAATCCCATAATGTGGTTGAACCTTATGCCACTTTGGATATTCATAATAATGATAATACACCGCATCTCTAACATCGTTAGGGTCCATATCTAGTTGTGAAACAAAACTTGTTCCTTGCATATCCTCTGGTATAGAAATTCCAGCTAATTCCAGCATAGTGGGTGCGAAATCAATATTCAATAATAAATTAGAATTAACTGTTCTCGGTTCAATGCGTTTTGGGTATGAAATCATAAAAGGCATTCGAAAAGACTCTTCATACATCCAACGCTTGTCAAACCATCCGTGCTCGCCTAAATAAAATCCTTGATCTGAGGTGTAAATGACAATGGTATTTTCAGCCAATCCACTATCTTTCAAATAATCAAGCATTTGTCCAACGGCCTTATCAACTCCAGCTACACAACGTAAATAATCTTTAATGTATGTTTGATATTTCCAGTTTTTCAGGGCAGCCCCCTCTAGCGTATCTGATGGGGTCCAAAATTGGCCTTGATTACCATAACTGTAATAATCATTTAATTCGCGTTTATTTAATCCGGCTGGTGGAGGAATTTTTAAATCTCGACGATTCATGTGGTTTTCAATCTCCATCCATTGTTGCTGCGCTGCTATTCTTCCTTGATAATCATCATTAAAATTGGAAGGATGAGGAAAATCTTCATCAGTAAAAAGCGTCTGAAATTCTTCTGCGGGTTCCCAAGGTCTATGCGGTGCCTTAAACTGATACATTAACATAAAGGGTTTTTCTTTGTCACGCTCTTTATCTAACCACTTCAATGCATCGTGTGCCACTTGTGCTGTTGAATGGCGTTTACGTTCAACAATTGTATCTCTTCCATTTTCTAAAAAAACAGGATTGAAATAGGTCCCTTGTCCACCCCAATTAATCATGACTTTGGAATAATCAAAACCGGTTGGATTTGTTCCCAAATGCCATTTTCCAATCACAGCGGTTTCATATCCTGCTTGTTGAAATAGCTTAGGAAATGTCATTTGACTACCATCAAAATCTCCTCCTTTTTCATTTTTAAAAAAGCCATTAACGTGACTGTACTTACCGGTCAAAATCGAAGCTCTGCTTGGGCCACAGATGGAATTGGTATTAAATGTCCTAGTCATTAGCATACCATTCTCAGCAATTCGGTCTATATTAGGGGTTGGCGCCAATTCTGAAAGCCAGTCCTTGTAGGCACTTATTGCACTTGCCGCATGATCATCTGACATTATAAAAACAATATTTGGGCGACTACTTGAAGTCAAATCAGAGCTCTTTTGTGCCTGTGCTAAATAATGGGCGACCATGATTAGACAAAATAAAATTTTAAATTTTTTCATAATAAACGATGTTATTTAAAGGATTTTTTAAATGTTTTTAATTTTCGACTCAAGTCATCAACGGTTGAAGCATATCGATCTAATGGAGTTAAATTTCATCACTAAAAATTCCCTTATAAAATCCTTGTGCATCATTAGAATGTAATTCTTCCTCGGTTAAATTTTTCTCAGCTTGCCGCATATGATCCAATCCTACAAATTGGTTCATTTGGTAGACTTTTTCTTCCAAAGTCATGTGGGACATAAGGTCTTCCACACGTTCTTCAGTAGAAAGCGACGAATCTAGGTATAAAGGAGTTTGAGCATTTGCAATAAAAATACTACTTATGAGTATTAGTACAGTAATATTGATTCTATAGAATATATTCTTAGTCATTATATATAAGTGCATTTTTGATGACGTTATAAGCAGGTGTTGGGTTGTATTCTTTGTCATATATGGATTGAAAATAAATATTTGGTTTTTTGAAACGTTCCCCCATATCCCATAAGTTCAAAGTCACTACACCAGTACTGGTTTTAGATTGCAACACATTAACTATTTTTTGATACAGAATAGCTTGGGTCTGAAACTCATCCTCTAATTTCGACTTATCAATCACTTTATAATCTAATTCAGTAACATGAAAGTCCAAATCATTTGCATGTGCCCAATCAATTAGGTTTGACAACTCAATTAAAGCTTCATCTGTCTTTTCAATAAAATCTCCCGTGGTTCTACTCAACTTTAAATGCCCCTGCCAACCAATTCCATCGACTCTGAGACCTTTACTTCTAAGATAGAGAATTGTTTCTTTGACCTTGTTCCACATAGGTTTTTGCATTCCAGCGTTCTGATTATAAACTAGCTTAACGTTTGGCGCATATTTCGTTGCAATTTCAAAAGCTTTAACAATATAGTTTGGAAAACCATTTTCATCAAGACCTATGGTTAGCCATGGATTTTCCCAACTATTTGTTCCTGATTTAGGACCAAACCAACTGCCATCAGGTAAAATAGTTTCGTTAACAACATCCATATACTTTACAGTTGGTTCTTCATTGTAACGTAATGCTGAAGCTGTCATAAATTCAACCATAACCTCTTCTAGCTCTTGAGCTGTTCTATGATCTTCCTTGGCCCATTTAGAAGCTTGTGGACTGATAGGTCCATGTACGCGAAGCGTTAAATTATGGCTTTTGGAGAACTCCAAAAATTCTTCAATACGATCCCATTGCCAAACACCTGGGCTTGGATATATACGTTGTTGTTTTGCGGCATTTGCAGGGGTTAAAAAATTGAAATCTTTTAAAAAAAGTTCTTCTTTTTTACCTCCCAACTCGTGATGGTTTAGTGTTGCTCCTATGGATAATTTATCTCTCGAAGTATTGACCAACACCTTCATTGGTATAGCACTCTGAGAATTAAAAAAATTAGCCGCTAATTTTTGAAATCTCTTAATTAAGTTAACAGATTGTTTTTCTCCAGCAAGATTGATGGTCTCAGCTGGATCAGTTCTATAATCATAGAGTTCTTCTGCGAAAATATCCTCTTCAAAAACGGGATCTGTGCTTTTCTTACCATTGAGCCACACCGTGTAGCGATAGCGGTCTGTTCTGAAGCTGTAACCTGTTTTTTTAGCACTAGTCCATTGACTTACAGCAAAAGGTTTGATGGAAATTTGCTCACCTTTAATTAATGGCATTAAGTTTTTTCCATCCAAATTCTCTGGAATTTGCAAACCAGTAGCAGCACACAGGGTTGGGAAAATATCTATAAATTCTGTTGGCGATTTGATTTGTATTCGCTTTTTAACTCGTGCATCAAAAATAATAAGTGGTGAACGTGTAGCTTGTTCAAAATTTGAGTGTTTGTTCCACAAGCCATGATCGCCCAAATGCCAACCATGGTCTCCCCAAATGACGATAATCGTATTTTTATGAAGGCCTGTTTCTTTTAGCTTATCTACTATTTTACCAATTTGGGCATCAATAAAACTAGTACTGGCATAGTAACCATGAATAAGGTCTTTTTGGAATTCCTCAGAAAGTTTCACTCGATTGTTTTTTGAAATCTCATAAGAAATTTCAGGGGTAATATAAGATCTCAGTTCTCCGGAACTGTGATAGGCAATGCTTGGACCATTTTTTGAATTTTGTTGGAATTTAGCGATTTCAAATTTTGATGGATTGTACATGTCCCAATACTTTTTTGGTGCAGTAAAAGGTAAATGAGGGCGTTTAAATCCAACTGCTAAAAAGAATGGTTCATTGGATTCTGGTTTATATTCATCAAGAAATTTATTGGCATACATTGCAAGAGCACCATCGACATAAGCGTCGTCTGGGGCATCAGTCTTTTCAAATGGGGGTTTAAATGTATCTCTTAAATATTTTCCTAAATTTTTGATACCATTTGCTTTGGCTTCGTTTCTTAATTTTTGAATGTACAGCTTAATTTTTGGATCTTGATAAAAGCCCATAGCGGGAGGTCCAAAATCGTTAGGGTATTCAAATTTGTGTTCTGGCATGAAGGGTACCGACCAGGACGGTTTATCTCTAAATTCATCTACACAGCGTGGATCAAAAATTTTACCTAAACCGATAGTCTTATACCCCTGATTTTTGAAATATTGTGGTATCGTTACAATTTCTGGAACCATATCACGCATTTTTGTTTTTAAATCTCTAACCTTTGTGTAGTCAGGACGTTTACCAGTCATTAAACTAGCACGTGATGGACCACAAACAGCTTGCTGGGTATGATTATTTAGGAAAACTGTAGCCTTTTCTGCTAATAAGTCAATATTTGGAGTATGTGCCAAATCATCTCCAAAAGCTCCAATGGTTGGTTTTAAATCATCAACCGCAATAAACAGAATATTTGGGGCAGTTTGAGAATCTTGAGCATGAATGATACCAAAGAAAAATAACAATAATGAAATGAGGTTTAATATTTTGTTCATAATGTTTTATATATATTCAAATTTAGTGTTTCTAAAAAATTACGTTATAAAAATTATGATGCAAAAACTATGATAAATGAAGATGTTAGTGTTAATTGCTATTTAGTTCTGTACTAAAATTGTATTTTTATTGATAAAATTTAATCTAATGACAATCAACCCATTAATTAAAGTAACATTAATTTTATTTTTTTTATCACAATCGTGTGAAAATAAAAAAGCAAAAAAATATTTAATATTACAACCTGAAATAGAGGGAATGGTTTGGATCCCAGGGGGGCTTTTTGAGATGGGTGCCTCCGCCGATGATGTCATGGCATTACCTCATGAAAAACCCAAACACACTGTCCTAATTGATGGTTTTTTTATGGATGTCACTGAGGTTACGAATGCTCAATTTTCAAAATTTGTTGAAGCTACAAATTATATCACCACTGCAGAACGGCCCGTGAATTGGGATTTGATAAAACAACAACTTCCAGTAGGTACTCCAAAACCACATGATTCAGTATTAAAACCAGGTTCATTATTGTTTAAAAAAACACTCGAGTCTGTTCCTAACTTATATGATTTTTCACAATGGTGGAAATGGAGTATTGGAGCAAATTGGAAAGAGCCTGAAGGTAAAGGAAGTAGTATTATTGGTAAAGAAAATTACCCTGTTGTACATGTTTCTTATGAAGATGCTATGGCTTATTGCCAATGGTCTGGTAAGCGATTACCTACTGAGGCAGAATGGGAGTTTGCTGCTCGTGGAGGAAAAAAGAATAAAATTTATTCTTGGGGAAATCTAACAAACTCATTATCAAAATATGTAAACAGTTGGGAGGGTGAGTTTCCAGTAACTAATACAAAAGCTGATGGTTTTGAAAAAAGTGCACCTGTAAAAACCTATCCTCCAAACGATTATGGACTTTACGAAATTTCAGGAAATGTTTGGGAGTGGACAAGTGATTGGTATAATATAAATTACTATCGAGATTGTTTAAAAAATGGGGTTATAAATAATCCACAAGGAGCAAAAAAAGCTTTCAACCCAAATAATCCATACATCCAAGAAAAAGTCATACGCGGGGGGTCTTTTTTGTGTAACGCTTCCTATTGCGCTAGTTATAGAGTTTCTTCTAGAATGGCAACTGATCCTCACACGTCTTTAGAACATCTTGGTTTTAGAACTGTATTGTCAGTAATTTTTTGAATCTAACATCCAGAAATAGTGTTTACAATCAAAAAAATACATAGTAAAGACAACAAAGTAATTGAAATTACAAACTCTGTTTCTGGAACAAAAGCAAAAATTCAGTTAAGCTATGGTGCTAGTCTTGATGAACTCATTATAAGAAACATCAAAGTTATTACAAATCTTTACCCTTTAGACTATAAAAAAACGTATCCCAGTTCAATTTTATTTCCATTTGCAAATAGAATTAATGATGGACAATTCAATTTTAACGGATCAAATTACAACTTACAGTGTAATGAAAAACAACTAAATAATGCTATTCACGGATTAGTTTACAATAAAGCTTTTCTGGTGGACGAATTGAAAAAATTCGAAAATCATGCAGAAATTAAACTTTATTATGAGGAACTAAATCCGCCCACTGGCTATCCATTTAAGTTTCGTGTAGAATTGACATACAAACTCACAAATGAGTTTTTATATTTTAAAATTAACGTCATCAACTTGGATGATAAAAAACTTCCATTTACAGTTGGATGGCACCCCTATTTTAAAAGTGTAGATTTAGACAAGAGTAAGATTCAGTTTGACTGTATAAAAAAAATTAAATGTAATAAAAACAATATAGCTTTAGGTTTTGAACCATTTAACTCAAAAATGCCATTAAGTTTGAGAAAAAGAAGATTTGATGATGCTTTTGTTTTGGAAAATCCAGACGTTAAATTTTTTACACCAGAATATGACTTAGTTTTAAAGTCTTCTGAAAAAGAGAGTTTTTTGCAATTATATACACCAATGAATACTAATGCTATTGCCATTGAACCAATGACAGGTGTTTCAGATAGTTTTAATAACAAAATTGGACTAAAAAAATTATCACCAGGTCAAAGTTATAGCATTGAATGGCAAGTAAGTATTAAAATTAAATAACAAACTATTTTATTAAAAATTATCAAATCCCCGTAAAAATAGTTCGACTTGACTCCCTTTGACTCCACGGCATTATTCCCTAAAATAAATATTTATTTTAGGGAATAATTTTTTAACAGTAATTTTTAATGAATTTTTCAGAAGTTATAGCCAGAAATTAAAATACAAGTGAGCAAAGAAATAACCACCCCACCCCATTGAAAAAATGACAATTTCTCTCTAAAAAACACCATTGAAACTAGTAGTCCACCAATGGGATGAAAGTTGGATATTAAATTCACCTTGTAGACCTCTATTAAAGTGTAGCTATAAAAAAATAAAATTACAGCAATTGTAGATAAAATACTCAAAGTAATAATTTTAATATCTGAATATATTTTGAAATCTATAACCAGAGTTTTTTTAAAATAACTCAATATTAGAAACCCGAAAAGGATAACTAATTCCTGACAAAAAATCGTTACACTATGGCCTATACTTTGAATCGGTACTCCTGCAAGTGGGTAAGCAACTCCAAAACAAATGCTGGCCAATACACCAAATTGTAATCCTTTTCTAATTCTTAATTTAAATTGATTAAAACACAAAACAGCCAACATCGAAAGTGATAGTTGAGTCAAATATAAAGGCCAATCCAGAGAATCATCAAATAACAGTAATGCCGAGAGTTGAGATACGAGTAATGTGATGATATTCAAAAAAAGTATATTTGCTGTTGATTCTGTTTGGAAGGCCTTCACTAAAAAATAAAGACCAGCACCTGCAATTCCCCCACTTAAAATAGCAATACATACCATGGAGAAATCATAATGTTGATTGTTATGATTTATAAAAAAGAAGCAGGATAATAAAACTGTTGTTAGTAATGTACGGTGTAACAACACCTGTAAATGTCCGTGCTTGAGAATGTTTGGGCGCCACAAAGCATCTGCAATCCCAAAACACATTACCCCCAATATAGCTGTGATCATGGTTTGAAATAATTTAATAAATAATCCTCTGTGAAAAATTTTGGATAAAAGCCTTCCGCTACTTCCATGTACTTTGTTTTGTGAATGCCTTTGTTAGTTTCGGTTATATGATATTTTAGTATGTGAACATATTGCATCAATAATATAGAATAAGGACGATAAAAATTATCAAACGATACAGATTTTAACCAAAGATTCAGTTGTTTTGTGTCATTTTGATATTTTAACAACATTATTAGCATGAGTGTGTAGTGCTCATGATGCTCAAATTTGTAAAAATTATTGTAATCGGTTTTAGATTCAAATCGCTTAGAAATCCAAGTCATAACTTCAAAATTTTGAGTCACCAAAGTATTGGTAATAATTTCAAAATAATAATCAATATTCATTTTATCGCTTTGCTTGAGATTACGATCATATGTCTCCAAAATTGAGATGCAACCTGAAGGTTCAGAAAACAGCGATTGAGCCACAATCCTACTCTGTAAAATAGGGTGATATTTACTATAAAAATTTAACTCATAGAGTTTGTTAATTTTATCAGTTAAGTAGAAATCTAAGTTTAAAACAGCTCTAGAAAACTGCATAACATCTTTTCTTTTACTTTGATTTTTAATAAACTTTAAACACTCTCCGTAATGACCACTCAAATTATTATAATCTACATATATGGAAAGAACCAAATCAATAAAATTATCATTTACGATAAGAGATTGAGCCTCCAAAGATTTAATATCAATAGTTTTAATAATAGGCCCTATGCAATTTCCAAAATACGCCACATCATCAAAATCAAATTCGTTGAATGCCATTCTGGGTGCGTTAAATATTTGATTTAGCAAGGTGTAATTTCTAACCAAAATAAGCT
>CAXPPN010000056.1:0-19068 GCA_964219345.1 Aeromicrobium sp.
CTGCTCTAAATCAAATGTTGAAGTTACTGCCCCAGTAGCGCTCGTGTCACAATCTGTTAAATCAATTGGCGCGGTGGCAGTCGCTTTGTTATTGACTATTAAATTGAATAATGGAGTGGGAGAGACATTGTAGCATGCAGGATCATCAACACTATCAATTCTAACAAAGATTGGTAAAATGTTTGTCGTTGATTGATAATTTAAAGGTAATGCATTTATTGACGAATTAGCATCAGCATAAGTAATGTAATAAGAAATATTATAATTGTCAGGATTAAGTCCTCCAAGTATATTAGAGTTTTGTAATTCTAAATTAAATTCTGCAATATCATCATTAGACAAATCGTCACATAATGTAAGATCAGATGTATTAGAAATAGGAGGTGCCCCAGTTAAAATTAGATTGAAACTACCAGTAACAAAACAAGTTTCTGTGAGGGCATCCTCAATTCTGATAAAAATAGTAACAACATCAGATGAAATAGTATAGTTTGTAAGGTTTGAAGTAATTGGATTGATATCATTTTCAGCATCATCTATCGAAGTATGATATGTTAAATTAAACTCATCAGTATCTTGAGAACCAAATATTAGCGAATCATTTTCAGTCAAATCAAAAGAAGGACTACCGGCATTACACTTTAATAAATCTGATGATGCTTCAATTACTGGAGAGGGTTTATATTCAATCAAAATGGAATCTGAGGTTGAGCATTCTTCACTAAAAACGATATCAACAGAATAAACTCCTGCTTCACTAATTTCAATAGTTGATAATGATTCTCCTTCAATAACCTCATCATTTAAATACCATGTATGATTAGCTCCTGGAAGTTGTGAATCTAATGTGATTGTTCCACCTAAACAAAGTGCATTTCCAGCTTCAATAGTTACATCATCCCCAAGGTTTCCACCTAAATCAAAACTGCCTGCCTCAAGAAATACAGCAGCATCATATTGAGTGTCAAAATAATCTGCTATAACAAGTTTTATTGTATAGCTATTATTTGGGATGACTGTATTTTGTGCAGATAAGTTCACTGTATGGCCTTTAAATTCAGTAGGGCTATCCACCTCAGGAAGTCCATTAGTGCCATAAAAAGCAGCAAAAAACTCTTCGTTTTGTGAGGGGCACAAATTATTGTAAGTATCATCTCGAACCGTTAAAACAGAAATTGGATCTGTGGTTTCAGGTACTAATGCCAGATTTACTGTTTGACCAGATGTATTATCGGTTAATAAAAATGCAAATGCATCTGTAAATGAACATTGATATGTACCATATTCTTCAGAGGCGAAAACAAAATTAAATGAAATGATATCAGCTAATGGAATAAAATCAAACTGAATATAAGTTGCATTATTTGTGTCTCCAGGATTTAAATCTGGAATTGTATTCTCCAAATCCAAATCTCCAGGCCATATTGAAGAACCATCACTTAAAATAGTTGTTTCTGGACCACCTGCACGACTTGCATCACCAGTGGTTAAAATAATCCCTTCTGTAAATGGAAATGATTGCCCATTCCCAGTAAAATACCCAATGCCATTGGTTGAACCAAAGTCTGTCCCTGTTAGTGACGTTATGTTTGAAACCTCAGCGCATGAACTATTGATTAATACATCCACAATTAATTCTTCCACAGTATAAGTATTTTGGTCAATATTTAAATACGGCCCAAGTACTTGAACCACAATTGTGGTTGAATCTGAACATCCTGTTGGATTAGTATCTGTTACAGTAAGGGTGACCGTAAATGTCCCAATTGTAGAAAACGTATGAGACACATTTTCTCCAAATGCTTCAGAGCCATCACCAAAATCCCATTGGTATGTGGCACCTGTCCCATCTATTGAGAATATTGCTCCACCTGTAAAATCTACCGAATCTCCTTGTCCTATAGAAATATTTCCGTTAACCCCCGGTTCTGGAATTGTATTAGAAATTAAAGCATCTATATCTTGACATGGAGTCGCGCAACTAATTGTAGCAGCAAATCCAGGGCGTTGCATAAAACCATTACTTATAAATTCAATCGTTAAACACCCTGAAGCATTTGTAGCGAGAACATCTCCAGGACTTACAGTCCCAGAATATGTCCCAATAACTGTTGCAGAGGTATCCATACCATCATAAATTTTCAAAAGGTCCTCATCTTGTTGAGTGTCAAAAAATGTAAATGCTAATTGAACAGCATCGCCAGCGTTTTCTGCACAAATCGTCAGTGTTAAATTCTCACCATTTTGATAAGAATTAGTAGCACCCCCAGAGTCATATAAAGTCCCGCTACACTGGCTGATTGTTTGACCATTGTTTTCATTATTGATGGAAACATCTTGGGCATACAAAAAAAACACAGATGAAAATACCAGAAAAAAAGTATTTAGAAAATGCTTCAAGTTAAAAGTGGTTATATCTCAAATATATTAATTTTTAATATTAATTGATGATTTAAATTAAAATTTAAAGCTTTTGAATGTCTGGCAATGCTTCTTTGGAGAAATTTCTTTAGTATCTTTGCAAAAAAAATATGAGTAACATTCAAATTACCCCACAAGAGACAAGCAATCCAAAAATTTTAAAATTTGAAGCGAGCTCATTTCTTGTTCAATACAACAGTTTTGAATATGCTAACATAGATGAGGCCAAAAACTCACCTTTGGCACAACAACTATTCTATCTACCCTTTGTTAAAAAAGTTTATATCTCTGGAAATTTTGTAGCCATAGAACGCTATGATATTGTTTCGTGGAGTGATGTGCAAAACGAAGTTGCTGAACAAATTCAAGATTATTTAAATAGTGGTGGTTTGGTTGTAATTGAAGAAAAAACAAAAAAGAATCCTATTACCATTTATGCGGAAAGCACGCCAAATCCAACTGTTTTAAAATTTGTTGCAAATAAAAATCTAGTGACATCTACTTTTGAATTTACTTCAATTGAAGATGCAAAACTCTCTCCTTTTGCTACAGCTTTATTTCAATTTCCATTTATAAAGTTTGTTTTTTTAGAAAAAAACTATGTTTCCATAACAAAATTTGATGTTGTTGAATGGGAAGAAATCACTCTTGAACTTCGGACTTTTATCAAAACATATATTGAAGATGGAAAAGAAATGGTTAGTTCTACAGCTGCTGTAGAATTAGAAAAAACAACAGAGCAGTTAGATAAGGCATATGATAAGCTAGATGATACATCAAAGGAAATCATAAATATATTGGAACAACATGTAAAACCTGCCGTTGCTAGTGATGGTGGAAATATAATGTTTGAGTCTTATAACAAAGAAAATAAAGTTGTAAAAGTCATTCTTCAAGGCGCATGTAGTGGATGTCCATCATCTACATTTACCCTAAAAAATGGAATTGAAACGATTTTAAAAGAAATGATGGGCCCCAAAATTGAAAGGGTTGAAGCCGTTAATGGATAGTTTTAAATATTTTTATATAGTAGACCTAAATTATTTATTAACCCTAAAATCTAAAATACCATGGGAGTACTAAAAGTTATTGAAGTGCTGTCTAATTCCAACAAAAGTTGGGAAGATGCCACTAGAAAAGCCGTTAAACATGCCTCAAAAACTGTAAAAAATATTCGATCTTTATATGTACAAGATCAAAGCGCAACAGTTAATGGAGATGATGTTGATGAATTTCGTGTAAATCTAAAAATCACTTTTGAAGTCAACTAATATTTAAAAAAGTCAAAAAACCACCTTTGTAGAGGTGGTTTTTTTATGAAATTAAATCGACAATTTTTTTACCAACACTTGCACCAAGTGCTACTCCCATGCCGCCCATACGAACACCCAAAAATACATGATTTGAATATTGTTTAATGATTGGTGATTTTTGTGGTCCAACCCCCATAATACCTGTCCATCTATGGTCAATTTCAACATTTTTATTTGGTAAAATTACACTACGAAGAAGATGCTCTAATTGAGTTTGAATTTTTGAAGTCGTTTTCATTTCTGTGGTCGTTTCATTGGCAAAATCTAAATTCCTTCCGCCACCAAAAAGAATTCTATTATCTATATTTCTAAAATAATAATAACCACAATCCATATGAAATGTCCCTTTAATGTGTAAATCTTGGATTGGTTTTGTAATAAGCACTTGTGCGCGTGCTGGTTTAAGGTTCTGGGGTATTAATTGATTTGTAAATCCGTTTGTTGTTATGATTAATTTAGAGGAATTAAATTCAAAATGATTCGTTTTTACCTGAACAGAATTTGGATTTTCTGAAAACGAATCAACAGAAGTTGAATTCATAATAGTAATCCCAAGGTTTTGAGTTTTTTGAATTAAGGCATGCATCATTTTTCCTGTATCTATTTGAGCTTCAAATTGATTAAAAATATATTGAGATTGAATCCCTTCAAAATGAAACTTATTTGAAACTACAGAAAAAATATCGCCTTTAAAAACAGGTGAAAGCATCACATTGATGTCATGAAATCTTTCAACACAAGTATTAAATAATTTTTGATTTTTTTGTAAAAACAATTCATATCCGCCATAAGACTTATAATCCAGTGCCTCATCGCCAAGCATTTGACGCAATAGTTGTAATCCATCAACTCTACTCTTTAGTAATGATAAAAGCTCATCTACAGAATGTGATTTTAAATCCTCTAGAATTTCACTTAAGCTCCCAAAGCAAGCAAAGCCTGCATTTTTGGTGCTTGCACCTTGCGGAAGAATTCCTTTTTCCAGAACTAAAATTTTGGACTTTGGAAAACGCTTTTTAAGAAATACAGCCGTACTGAGCCCAACAATACCACTGCCAACAATGGTAAAATCAATGTTTTGTAACCATTCTTTTTGTTCCCAATAGGATAAATTCATTGCCTAAAGTTAATGGTTTTTCAAAAAAAAACTCCGAAAAATATTCCGGAGTTTATATTATAAATTAATTTGATGTTTCTATTACAAAATCTTCCATGAATTTTGTGGTATAATTACCAGCAACATAATCTGGATGCTCCATAAGTTGTCTATGGAAAGGAATTGTTGTTTTTATTCCTTCAATCACAAATTCATCAAGTGCTCTTTTCATTTTATTAATGGCCTCTTCACGAGTTTGGGCGGTTGTGATAAGTTTGGCAATCATAGAGTCATAATTTGGTGGAATTACATATCCAGCATAAACATGCGTATCTAATCGAACACCATGCCCCCCAGGCGAATGTAGAGTTGTAATTTTTCCTGGTGATGGCCTAAAATCATTAAATGGATCTTCTGCATTTATTCTACACTCAATAGAATGCAAGTTTGGAAAATAGTTTTTCCCAGAAATTGCAACACCAGAAGCGACTAAAATTTGCTCTCTAATGAGATCAAAATCAATAACTTGCTCTGTTATTGGGTGCTCAACTTGTATTCTAGTGTTCATTTCCATGAAATAAAAATTTCGATGTTTATCTACCAAAAACTCTACTGTTCCAGCGCCTTCATACTTGATAAATTCTGCAGCTTTTACAGCGGCAGCACCCATTTTTTTACGTAAGGCGTCTGTCATAAATGGAGATGGAACTTCCTCAGTAAGTTTTTGATGACGTCTTTGAACAGAACAATCTCTTTCGGACAAATGACATGCTTTCCCATTGGAATCACCAACAATTTGAATTTCAATATGTCTTGGCTCTTCAATGAGCTTTTCCATATACATATCGTCATTGCCAAATGCAGCTTTAGATTCTTGTCTTGCAGAATCCCATGCACCTTTCAAATCTTCTTCTTTCCAAACGGCACGCATTCCTTTTCCTCCTCCTCCAGCAGAAGCTTTTAACATTACAGGATAACCGGTTTTTTTGGCCGTTTTTTTACATTCTTCAAAAGTTTGGATTACGCCATCACTTCCAGGAACACAAGGTACACCCGCAGCTTTCATGGTTGCTTTGGCATTGGCTTTGTCGCCCATACGATCAATCATTTCTGGAGAAGCGCCAATAAATTTTATGCCATGTTCTTCGCATATTTTGGAAAAGCGAGCGTTTTCAGATAAAAATCCATAGCCTGGATGAATAGCATCTGCATTTGTAATTTCTGCTGCAGCAATGATATTGGCAATTTTCAAGTAAGATTCACTACTTAGTGCTGGACCAATACATACGGCCTCGTCGGCAAATTTTACATGTAAACTTTCGGCATCAGCTGTAGAATAAACTGCAACAGTCTGAATCCCCATTTCTTTACAAGTTCTAATGACTCTTAATGCAATTTCCCCTCTGTTAGCAACTAATATTTTTTTAAACATCATTGTTAATTTAAAATGTTAATTTCCTTTTCTAAAGCAATAATTAAATGCTTCTAGAATTTATTTTAAGAAGGGTCAACCAAAAATAAAGGCTGATCAAATTCCACAGGTGAAGCGTCATCAACTAGGATTTTTACAATTTTCCCTGAAACCTCAGACTCTATTTCATTGAAAAGTTTCATGGCTTCAATAATACATAAAACATCACCTTCTGCAATAGATTGACCAACTTCAGCAAAGATTGGCTTGTCTGGTGAAGGTCTTCTATAGAATGTTCCAATTATAGGAGATTTTACGGTTATGTATTTTGAGTCTTCTGATAGTGCTTCAGCTTTTGGCGTTGCAGGTGCTACTGGTGCTGCTGCAGATGGAGCCTGTACTACTGGTGCTGATGGCATTTGAACAGGAACTGTTACTTGTTGCACTTGTTGTTTATCGCCTTCATTTCCTGTTCGAATAGTGATTTTTACATCATCCATTTCAAGCTTTACTTCGCTTGCGCCAGATTTAGCGACAAATTTGATTAAATTTTGAATTTCTTTTAAATCCATAATTAATGTATTTAGTTTAAGTTAGTTTTATTTTTAGTATATGCCCATTTTAGGTGTATTGCTCCCCAACTGAATCCTCCTCCAAAAGCGGCAAAAATAACATTATCCCCTTTTTTAAGTTGATCTTCATAATCGTTGATGAGTAGTGGAAGGGTTGCAGAGGTTGTATTGCCATATTTTTCAATATTCATCATAACCTTGTAATCCTCCAAGTTCATTCTTTGTGCCGTAGCATCTATAATTCTTTTATTGGCCTGATGTGCAGCAAGCCACTGAACATCGTCTTTTGTTAGATTATTTCGTTCTAATATTTTAACAGCAGCATCTGCCATGTTGGATACTGCATTTTTAAAAACTGTTCTTCCTTCTTGAAATGCATAATGCCCACCATTATCTAAAACCTCGTGTGTAATTGAATGTGATGATCCCCCATATGTTGCTTGTAAAAATTCTCTACCTGATCCATCTGTTCGCAAATATTCGTCTTGTAGACCTAGGTTTTCATTATTAGGTTCAAACAAAACAGCGCCTGCTCCATCACCAAAAATTATACAGGTTGCACGATCTTTATAATTAATAATGGAAGACATTTTATCTGCACCTATAAGAAGTATTTTTTTGTAACGCCCTGATTCTATATAACTTGAAGCTGTTGACATTCCAAAAAGAAAGCTCGAACAAGCAGCGTCCATATCATAAGAAAATGCGTTGGTGGCACCAATTTCAGTTGCCGTATAGGAAGCTGTAGAAGCAGCTTTCATATCAGGGGTGGCCGTGGCTACAATAACTAAGTCTATGGTGGTGGGGTCTAGATTTGTTTTTTGAATCAAATCTTTTGCAGCTTCGATGGCTAGAAAAGATGTTCCTTTGCCTTCTGCCTTTAATATTCTTCGCTCTTTTATCCCCGTTCTGGTGGTAATCCACTCATCATTTGTTTCTACCATTTTTTCCAACATGGCATTGGTAAGAATAAATTCTGGGACGTATGCGCCTACAGCGGTTATTGCTGCTGAGATTTTACTCATATGTATTTTATTAAAGTCATTGATTTTGATGAAAAATCATCAAAAAACATTAAAAAACGCACCAAAAATACTGTTTTTTGTTCAAAAATGAGCAAAAATTGTAAATTTTAAATTAAAAAAAAACGCTCAATGAGCGTTTTTTTAATATATGCAATTGTAGTTTAAGCTACATTTTCTTCTGCAGCTGTATTATCAATTAGGACTTGACCTCTGTAATATAGCTTACCATCATGCCAGTGCGCTCTATGGTAAAGGTGTGCTTCACCAGTAGTTGGGCAAGTAGCAATCTGTGGTGTAGATGCTTTGTAATGGGTACGCCTTTTATCTCTTCTTGTTTTGGAGATTTTTCTTTTAGGATGTGCCATTTTTTATATTATTTATCCGTTAATAATTTTTTTAATGAATTCCAACGCGGATCAATATCGTTGTTAGAATTTTTATTTTCTAAGCTTTTTGGGCTTAAGTATTCTAGTTTTTTGAGTATTTCAGAATTTAATGTCCCGTCTTCAATACCTGGGTGCAATCGTTTTTGTGGAACAGAAAGCACAATAAGCTCGTATATATGATGTGCAACATTTATTTTATATTCCCCGTGAGGAATTATCAATATTTCTTCGTTATCATCATTATATTCAGAACCAAATTTTACAATTAAACTAAATTTGGAGCTAATTGGCTGATTAAAGGGTTCGTTTGTTAAGTCGCAATTAAGGTTTATAACACCATCAACTTCAAAATCTAACTCTAATAGAGTTGTTTTTTTTTGGAGTGTTAGTGTAACTTTTAATTGGACATCATTAAACTCGTCATATTCAAAATGTTCAAAGAACGTATTATCAATATCGTACTCAAATATATGTTCGCCAAGCTTTAATCCTACAAATTGTACTTCAAATGCTTTTAATGGCTTCATTATTATGCATATTTGAGCGTGCAAATATATACATTTTTTTTAGCTTTTGTGTAAACTCAGACTATTTTTATTTTCGTGTTTTAGCTTGTTCCCGAAGAGGGTTTTGTTTGAGCTTAGTATCCATGTTTCTATTCCTGTAAATTTCTATCCCCACAAAAATCGCTTCTTTAAATGAATCAATATTGGAAATTCCTTTCCCAGCAATATCATATGCAGTCCCATGATCTGGTGAAGTGCGTACTTTATTCAGTCCTGCTGTATAATTTACACCATTACCAAAAGTGAGAGTTTTAAAGGGGATAAGACCTTGATCATGATATGTTGCTAAAATAGCGTCAAAATTTTGATAGTTGTTTGATCCAAAAAAACTATCAGCAGCATAAGGGCCATAGATGAGCTTTCCAGAGGCTTTTATTTTTTCTATTGCTGGACGTAAAATAGTATCATCTTCTGAGCCAATTACACCATTATCCCCTGTATGAGGGTTGACACCAAGCACAGCAATTTTTGGAGCTCTTATGGCAAAATCCTGTTTCAGAGAGTGATGAATGAGATTTATTTTTTTTGAAATTAGAGCCTCGTTTAAATGTTGAGGAACGTCTCCAACTGGTACATGATCTGTTAGAAGCCCCACTCGAAGAGTGTCTGAGACCATAAACATCAAGCTATCTCCTTGTAATTCTTGATTTAAAAAATCGGTGTGTCCTGGAAATTTAAAGTCTTCAGATTGAATATTGTGTTTATTGATTGGTGCTGTTACTAGCACATCTACTTCATTTGCTTTAATACTTGCAACTGCTGATTTTAGAGATTCAAGAGCGTACTGCCCTGCCTCTAGTGTTTCTTTGCCAAATTCAATATTTACGTCTTGTTTCCAAACATTTACAATATTTAGTTTCCCATCAACAGCATGACTAGCATCGTGAATCCCATGAAAAGAAATAGAACTTTGAAAATGTTTCTTTAAAAAAGACATTGTTTTGGTTGATGCGAACACTATTGGAGTGCAAAACTCTAAAAGTCTGTTATCTGAAAATGTTTTTACAATCAACTCACCACCAATGCCATTCAAATCTCCTATTGAAATACCAATTTTTATTTTTTTTTCTTTTCTCATCAAAAATGAAGTCTAATGTTTGTAATTTTACATTACAAATTTAACGAATAAAAAGCATGTTTACAGGCATAATTGAAGATTTAGGAATTGTTGAAGCATTAGAACAAGAGAATACAAATTTACACCTTACCATAAAGAGTAAATTAGCTTCAGAACTAAAAATTGACCAGAGTGTTTCTCACAATGGTGTATGCCTTACAGTCATAGACCTTACTGCGTCTAGCTATACTGTTACTGCAATAAAAGAAACCTTAGATAAAACAAGCCTCAATAGTTTAAAAGTAGGAGATCGTGTAAACTTAGAGCGTGGTTTAAAACTTGGAGATCGTTTGGATGGTCATATGGTTCAAGGCCATGTAGATCAAGTAGGAACTTGTATAAATGTTGAAGCTCAAAATGGGAGTTGGATTTACACATTCGAATATAACCCCAAGTTAGGAAATATTACTATTGAGAAAGGGTCTGTCACCGTAAATGGTGTGAGTCTAACTGTTGTCAACTCAAAGGATAATGGTTTTAGTGTTGCTATTATTCCTTACACTTATGAGCATACAAATTTTCACACTTTTGAAGAAGGCACTGTTGTTAATTTAGAGTTTGACGTGATTGGAAAATATGTTTCTAGACTACATACTAAGACTTCTCTTTCTTAATTAGTGCTTCATTTTGTTCTTCTAGCAAGTCCTTAATTTTTGATAATAACTCAATATCTGCAGGTGTTGGAACGGTGGTATCTTCGACATTATTAGCTTGGTTTCTCAACTTATTAATGAATTTTACGACAATAAAAATAGTAAATCCAACAATTAAGAAATCTATTACAGTTTCAATAAGCAACCCGTAATCAATAGATACTTGGGTTGCCTCTTTGGTTGCTTCTCTTAAGATAATTTTCTTCTCGCCAAAATTAACCCCATCAGAAAGTAAGGATAAAGGTGGAAGCATTATATTCTTTACCAAAACATTGACAATCGCATTAAAAGACGCTCCAATAATGATTCCAATAGCCATATCCAACATATTGCCTTTTACAGCAAAGTCTTTAAATTCTTTTAACAATTTCATAGCATACTAATTTTATTCAAAAATAAAAAAAGCCTCAACAATTGTTGAAGCTTTTTTTTTAAATTAGATGCTACTATTTAGCCAGTCCAAATTTCTTTGTTTCTGGATCATGTCCTCCAATAAGCACTAGTATTTCATCGTCATGTCCTTCAATAGCAGACCAGAATTTTTTCCCAGCCTCATCCATTTCTACACTAATATTGGCCTGTTCAAAAGCAGCAAAATCGGCCCAAGTATCAAAAAATTGATAGGTATGCCAATCTGCGCCAGATCCATAAAGGTGACGACTTGCATAATGTGCTACAGCA
This sequence comes from Aeromicrobium sp., assembly GCA_964219345.1. Taxonomy (GTDB): domain Bacteria; phylum Bacteroidota; class Bacteroidia; order Flavobacteriales; family Flavobacteriaceae; genus UBA3537. The sequence goes on from CAXPPN010000056.1 coordinate 11,242, forward strand.
TGACCGTTTTCTTTTAGATTTTTTAAACTTCCATTTACAATACCTTCAAAAAAGTCTCTGTTTTGCCCCCACTTTACTTCATATTTACTAACAACAACAACTTTTTTTGTAGACCAATCTAATGCTTCTGACTCATAAACTAAATCTTCAAGACCCTCACTAATACGCACTTGATCGGAATGGTTATCGGCATACATCCGTGTATAAGTTCTATAGTCAGAAGTCATTTGCTGCTGAGCTTCTTCGTCAAGAGCCATTGCTTTTATATTAGCCTGTAGCGCCTTGTTGGCAAAATCTGAATCTTTTACTAAATCTTCTGCAGAGGCATAAAAATCGTAAAGAGCAAAGCTATAATCTCCTGCAAAAGCATGTGCAAATAGTCCCCCACCTTGAAGTGTTCTTTCGTCTGAAATTGAAAGATTTGAAAATTTTTCGTGAAGGGCTAAAAATTGATCTGCTTCTTCTCTAGGAACGGTTACGTAAGTAATATTTGCAACTTGTGCAAAATGTGAAACCCCAATAAAGAGGCAAAATAGTGTAATTAAATTTTTCATTTTTTTATTAAATTATTAGTTATTTGGTTATTGTGATACAAATCCTTGCTCAAAAGATGTTCTAACAGCATAAACAGCATCACCTGTATGAACCATAGGCCATGCCGAAGTCATCATTTCTGGATATTTAGATGCAAAATAAGTTTGCGCTTCAACAGTCATGTCATCTAGATCATCCCAACTATTAGCGTAAGCTAAAATTTTATATTGAAATCCAGCGCCAGTATGATGTTGTAGTGCACGAACACTTGTGCACTTTTCACTTTGTTTAAATCCGTCATAAAAGACAAAAAACATCTTTTCAGCATCTAAAACAGATGCTGTTTGGGCTACTTCAAAATGTAGCTCATATACAAAACGGTCTTCACCTTGGGCGTTTAGTGAAACCGTTGTCATTAAAAGTAGTCCTAGTAATAATTGTAATTTTTTCATTGTTAAATTTTTTAGAGTTATTAATTTTTCAACATTGCTTTGAAGGCTTCCAAATCAAATTCATTTCCATAGAACATGGTACTCATTCGCATTACATCAGCAGCAATTTGAACAGCGGCTTTGAGTTCATCTTCGGACGCACCTAATCGTTTTGCTTGAGCAATATGAAAAGGAACACAGTACTGGCATTTAGTTGCTGCAGCTGTAGCCAGAGCTGCCAAATGAGCTTCTTTTTCTTTGATAGGTCCATCGGAATAAATTTTCATTGATGACTCAAAATACGCATCTGAGGCTTTTGTAAAATTTCTTGGATAGATACTATTGAAAGGGCTTTTTTCTAACAACGCTTTGTAGTCTGCATCTGAAATCGGCTCTTGAGCTTGTACGAATGCTGTCATTAGAAAACAAACAGCTAAAATTAAATTGATTTTTTTCATTTTTAATGTTTCTTATGATTAATAATTATTTATTTCCCGTTTTGCATTGGGGTAGTGTCTGGCATAATTTTATTTAAAATCGTATACACAGGACAGAATTTTGTAAACGGACTTAGAATTTGCAAAATAGCAACGCCAACGGCAACATAAATCCAGTTCAATCCAAACTGACTTGCTAAAAGTATAGATGCTATATTTAAAATTCCAACAATTCCATCATGGACTCTTACTTTTATGATATCTCTTTCTGAATTACTCATTTTTTTTGGTTTTTGATTAATAAATCCAGCCCCCTACATTTCCTCTGTATTCTGCAGGATAGGCCTTTATACGTTCTTTTAGTGCTTCAGAAACATTCCCTCCTACAATAAGTGACTTAAATGAGAACATTTTCATAAATGTTTCAATATTGGGCCCATTTTCAAATTTATCGGCATGGAATATAAAATCTTCTGAGGTTCTAAATTTCTCAATAAGTGTTACTCTTTTTCCATCTTCGGAAATGAAATAACTATAATCGTATGTGTTTGGCTCGTTGTCTCTTATAAATTGATTTAGCTTTTTTATAAATGCTTTTACATCCTCTTTTGAATACCCTGAATTTACAGACATATCAATAGTAATTACCACCTTTGGTGAAGTGTTGTTTGCTGCAGCTTTGGCATTCATTTCTATTGCAAATACTGAGGTATCAAAAAACTGTACTTCTTTGATAATTTTATCGTCTTCCCATTGATATGATAAGTGAAATGGAAAAGTTACTTTTTGACCCGTATACTTCCCTTTGGCAGAAAATGTATTCCAAATGTTAGTCCATACTACACCATTACTGTAGGTTACCGTTTCTACTTCAGATCCAAGAGCGTCTCCGTTCATTTCCTCTACAGAAATGTCATCAAATAAATCATAAAGATTTTCTACTGCTGCAATAAAGCCTGATTTGTCCAGTTTGTTCCCCACTGGATCTACAAATTGCATACTATCAGAAAAAATTTCTTTTAAATAATCAATATTTTCCTCTCCAACTTTTTCAAATAAAGTTTTAATGGCCTCTGATTTTTTATCATTTGTGGTAAGTTTTGCATAAGGTTTTTGGCATGCGTAGAATGCTAATGCCACTAACAGAATAAGTATTTTTTTCATATTAAAATTAAATTGGTTGTCTAACGAAAATACTGAATATAACTTGCAAAACAAAATTTAATTTTATTTCAATTTAATATGAAAAATAGAATACGATTATAAAAAAAGTGAAGTTGTTATTGATTAGTTGTTATCAAAAAAGCAAATTGGAGGTTCTTGACCTTCAAATGAAACCGTTTGACACTGATCACACATAACACTTTTAAAAAAACAACTGGCACGACTTGCTCTAAACTTAATCCCTTCAGTGTCTGTGTATATCCCATGTCCACCTTGTGGCTCAACAGTTAAATCACTACAGCCGCCTGCTGATTCCATAGCATTGTGAATACTTCTTGACCCCAACAAACTAAATCCAAGTTGATCGTAATTGTCAATTGGAACAACAATATCCAACGCACCATGAAAGGCAATTTTAGGAATCATTTCCTCTGCACTAAAAATCAAATTTGGTACGCTTCCCCAATTATTAAACAGCCCAAGAATTGTAACATTGTCAGAATAATTATTGCCATTTTGATGTAATGCGCCAAGTTCGGATTCTAAGGTTGAATTAATAAATCCCCATTCTTCTTCGCTAGCATAATTCACATATAAAGCCGTAACGGCTCCAGCACTTTGCCCACCAACAAAAACATGATCTGTGTCAATTCTATATTCCTCCGCTTTATTGGCTAAAAACCGTAAAGCTGCGTTGGCATCTTGTTGCGCTCTGTATATTGCTTTTTGTGTGCTTTCGGGTAATTCAAAACGACCAAGTCTATATTCAATAGAAGCACAAACGAATCCTCTTTTTGAAAATTCAATACAAAGGTCCTCTAAAAAAAGTTTCCCCCCCCCTATAAAACCACCCCCATGAATCAAAACAACCAATGGTCTTTTTTCCATAGAATCTATGTTTTGATTGGGTTGATAAATATCAAGTTCCAAGTCTTGTATAATACCAAACCAATTTTCTGCTGTGGCATAGAGTATATCTTTTTCAGAATCTATTTGATTTTCATTAAAAAATTCAACATCTGTAAAACGTGCATCTGAGGTGCAAAATTCGCTGTAAACAACAGCAGGCGGAGTGGTGGTTGTTTCATTTTTGCTACAAGAAAAAAGTAGAAACAAAAAAATAATTATTAATTTGTTCATTATTAGTCAGTTAACTACTCAAATATAGTAAATTTTGTAGATTGAAATATTTGTATGTTAAGCATTAAATGTAATTATATTATGAAAGATTTAAAATATTTGTTTGCATATACTGTCCCTATTTCGGCCTATATATCTTTTGTTTCTTTCGGAATTGGTACGTACTCTGCAGTAATTTATGCTTTTGTTGTATTGCCTTTTTTGGATATTTTAACTGGTCAAGGTTCTGAAAACTTATCTAAAGACGAGGCATTGAATAAAAAAAACAAATGGATTTTTGATATGATGTTATATTTAAATGTTCCTATTGTTTTTGGTCTTTTATTTTTAGCATTCTCAAAAATTCATACAAATGATTATGCCATATACGAATTAATTGGAATGGGGCTTTCAGCTGGAATTTTATTGGCTACCAATGCAATTAATGTAGCACATGAGCTCGGTCACAGAAAACCCTATTTTGAACGCTTTTTGAGTAAATTATTATATATGCCATGCTTGTATATGCATTTTTATATAGAACATAATTTTGGGCATCATTTACATGTTGCTACACCAGAAGATGGGGCTACAGCAAAATATAATCAAACGGTATATTCATTTTGGATAACTTCTGTATCAAAACAATATGTAGGTGCTTGGAAACGCCAAATACATCTCTTAAAAGTAAATAATTATTCATTTTTTTCTATTAAAAATGATATGTTTTGGTACCATTTTATTCAACCTTTATACCTGCTTACAGTATATTATTACTTTTCGTTTGAGGTGGTAATATTTGCGTTTGCTATTGGTATCATTTCTTTTCTGTTTTTGGAAAGTATAAACTATATTGAACACTATGGTTTGAAACGTTTTAAAACTCCCTCTGGACGTTATGAACGTGTTCAACCTCATCATTCTTGGAATTCAAATTTTAATATTGGACGCATTGTTTTATATGAGCTCACTAGACATAGCGATCATCATTATAAAGCTTCAAAAAAATATCAAATTTTAAATAGTTACAAAGAAAGTCCAACATTACCTTTGGGATATCCAGCTTCACTTTTGTTGAGTTTTATCCCGCCACTATGGTTTAAAATTATAAACCCTCTAGTCCCTGATCAGATGAAAATGTAAGCTAAACCCTAATGCTTTGGTTTATTTGATTTAATTGAAATTTAAAATGGGTATAAAAACTTAAAATAGATTTGCTGATACTTTATTTTTTATGCTAAATTTGATGAATGCTAAGTCTACTTAAAAGAACCAAATGCTATATCAACTAAAAAATAAAGTTTCCAAAAAATGTGGGTTTTATATTAGAAATCGAGGTGATTGTGTTAGATTATCAAGGCTTATTCTTGTTGAAACCAATATTGATCTGAGTTACAATACTTTAAGGCGATTTTATGGTATAGTAAAGAGCACAAGCCCATCCAAAAGCACTCTCGATACACTTTCCAAATATGTAGGTTACAAAAATTATATTGAATTTTGTGCAGCATATCCTCAAAAGAAGAATTGGGATATTTATCAAAAAGTATTTAATAGCATTGTTGTTGACCCAAATTTTGCATTAAGGTTAATGGAAATAGAATTCCAAAATCCTGAAGAATATATAGAATTATTAATCACAATTACGGGCGGACTTACAGTTACGAACAATTTAGATGCTCTTAAAAATGTGTTTAATTCTCCTCTTTTAGACGCACGTCGATTTAGTTATTCTGAACTTTTATATTTTGGAAATTGTGTTGGCCCAATGTTAAAACAAATGAAAACTGACATTTGTCAACTTCAAGAAACAAAGTTTTTTTCATCAACCATTTATAGCTCATTTATTGATATTTCTAACCTTAATGGAAATTATGGGGAATACACCGAAGAATTAAATAAAACTACATCCAACATAGAACACCTACTTTTTAGCAGCTGTATTTTAGAATTGCGAAACTATTTGAATAAAAAAACCGTAAAACCTGTAAAGACGGCTTTAACAATAAGGAACATTCATCCTATTTTATATGGACGGATAATGAGTATTGATGTTTTAATTCAGAACAACCCAAAAAAGGTAAAACACACACAAAAGTATCTTAGTAGAATTGCTAATAGAAAAAATAAAATTGACTACCTCTATGAGTTTTTGTTTTCTTGTATACTGGCAGGGGAAATTGACCTCATGAAGTTTATTGTACAAACAACTGCGCACTACAAAATTTCTAAACCCTATTATCAAGAATACCATTACAGCCTGTTTGAACTTAGAGATGCTATTTTGAAAGTGGATTCTGGCAAAACCATCAATAAAGAACTTGTTAATTTAAAGCAAAATACGTTGTTTAGAAACAGTCACAGAGACTTTATTGATATATTTATTAGTATTTTGGACTACCATAATTCTAAGCAAAATAAGGCAAAACTTAAGGCCTATATGCAATTGGTACAGCCTCTAAATTATCCGCTTTTTGATGAAGAGTATTGTATTAATTACTTTGAACGTTAATATAAAAAATAGAAAATCGAGAAGTGTTTTTATTAAAGTTCTTGTTCAAGAATTTCAATTAATTGCTGGCCCGTTTGGATATGATTTTCATAAAACCCTGTCAAGAATGAGTTATTTGTGCCACCGCGAAAAAGAAGTCGCATTATGATTTTGTGTCCCTGATGATTTTTTAAGTCCTTGTTATAATTACCCATTAAAGTAAACAAGTCTGTATGGACAATTTCATCTAGTTCCGTATAAATATAGAAAAAGCCGTTCTTATCTAATTCCAATTCAAGTGCATTGGCCCAATCCCTTTGATCAATTTCAAACATTTCAATTTGATCGATTTGATTATAATAATCATACAATAATTCTTCTAGAGCTTTGTTGTCTAAATATCTCAAATAGCCCGAACTTTTTAGAGATTCAAAAGCATCTTTATTATAATTTAATTGAACTTCAATAATCATTTCAAAAATCGCTTTTTGAATTTTTAATTGGTCAGAAAAATCATTTTCAATCAATGCTCTTGAAGCTTCGTTACAACTAAGTATGTGCTGTTGTCTAAACTTTAATAATCTATTGGATTCTTTGATGTCCTCTTGAATATTGACTATTATTTTCTGGAAATAATCATTCATTGCTTTTTCCTCAATACGAGATTGATTCAAATTATTGACTTGCAATGCAATTAAAATCCCAACAGCAACAAGAAAGATCTCGCCTATTGCGTATTTTAAATAACTAAAATTATTACTTGAATCTTGGCGGAAAGGTCTAAAAATTTTCATCTTCAAATATTATTCATAACAATATTCATCACCAACATTGTATAAATTATAAACCTCCTGACTCACTTCCAAATTAACGTCAGCATAGCCGTTTGGCGGCCCGTCATTGTCGTTATTTGAAGTGTCAAAATCGCCTACCAATACAAACTCCCCATTTGTAATTGTTTTTTGTATTATGGTGAAACAATTTTGATCGTCGTCACAACTAAGAACAAAAAAAGTTAAGATTAAAAGTAGTTTTTTCATTTTTTAATTATTTTCCCATCTTTAAAAACAGCCTTTCTTTTTACTGTTCCATCGCTATTATATTGAATTCCATCTCCATTTGGCACTGGCCATAATCCATCCCATTTAATTTGAATTTTGCTTCGTGTTGTGCCGTCTTCAAAATAAGTAATTAATTGATTTTCATCGGCTTTCGCCTTTAGTTTTGTTCCAATTTGGTATTCAATATTTTCAATTGTAATGATTTCGGTTGGGGTGTCATAAAATTGATTCATCCCTACGGCCTTCCCATTTTTATATTCTAGTAAAAGTTGACAAATATTTCCTTTTTTTAAATTTTTGTAACCTTTTACCCATTTTGTAGTCATCCCTTTATATGCGGCATAGCCACTGAAAACCTCACCCAAGTATGTTGTCTTTCCATCTTTTTCTTGTAAACTAGAAGCATTTATAACCTTAATATCACTGCTACAAGCGAAGATAAATAAAGCGGAGAGTAAAAGTAGTTTTTTCATAATTGAATTGTGTTATATTTCAAATTAAAAAAATTTAAGTTTTACCTATTTAAGAGGATTAGAAAAAGTAGAATTGAAGGAAGAAGATATGCCTATGGTTTAGTTACAGTCAGAGCT